>CAYFNC010000001.1:0-172834 GCA_964344345.1 uncultured Hyphomicrobiales bacterium
CACCCATCTCTTGCCCTAATCCCTACAATCCCGGACCATTCCGCAACAAGCTCATAAGGACCTTGAATCGGGAAGATCGTTGGTAATCCCAGATGCTTTTCCCGAGGTTTCCGGACGAGAAGCATGCGAACGCCAGATTATAGCGAACGTCATGCATCCATCGACACTCGACATCCACCGGATCACGGGATATGCGACCAAGGTTCACGCAAACGGCAACAGAACCATTCTCCAGGGGTTTTCCGCGAAGAACGCGCTTGGGCTGGAACTGAAATACGATGCACGCTGTTTGATACAGCCTGACGGCAAGCTGGAGATAACCATTTCCGAGACGCAGTAACGCGGCGGGGTAACACAGCCGTCAGCATCGTCAGGTCCTACGCCTGGCGGCGTGTGTTCAACCGAAGACTCCTGGATTCGGTCTAAATCACGGCGATTCCGTCTGAATCCAGGCTCAAGTCTCCAACGCGCCGTAACGCGTTTTAACCTCAACCACACCCCCTCGAAACGATCGCCAGACTGTCATCGAATATCGCTCTCCGTTCCGGCCTTTCCGTATGGCTTTCTCAATTACACCTAGAACTGCACCTAAACCGCTTTTCCAAGAAAAAAGGGCCAGCGAATTTCCGCTAACCCTTTGAAAAATATGGCGCGCCCGGGAGGACTCGAACCCCCAACCTCCTGATCCGTAGTCAGACGCTCTATCCAATTGAGCTACGGGCGCAAAGCTGAGAAACCGGCGTTGGGCCGCCGGGGACCGGGAACCTAGCCCAGTCCCGAGGCAAAGGCAAGGGCGGCATGGGAACGGTTGCGGGGGACGCTGGCGAAAATCCCTTCTTGTCGGTTCATATTCCTTTGAGTACTATCTGCTAGACGGATTCGGGGGGGTTCAATCTTTTCCACTGGGAGGGAAATCCAGACCCCCGTTCCTGGGCCCGCATTCTTAGGTAATCAGAAGGCGAATTCGCGATATGGCGCTTTTCAAGTTTCGGGCAATGCTTATCGGCGCGGCGCTGTTGCTGCCCGCCTGCTCCATGGACAACGAAGCCTTGTGGCCGTCCCTCGACGCGCCCGATCCCTCCGAGGAGCAGGCCGAGGAGTCCTCCGGCGCCGAAGCGCCGCAGCAGGCCCAGGCCCCAAGGGCGCAACCGCGGCCCCAGGCGCAGCAGCAGCAGCAGTTGACGCCCCTGCGGTTCGGCGAAAGCAATTTCGAGCCCACGGGCGTCACGCCCGGCATCGAGACCGGAACCTTCGTCGGCAAGAAGGTGGTCGAGCTTCGCGAGGAGCTGCGTCGCCTGCAGCTTTCCATCTCGACCCACAACAAGCAGCTCCAGGACCTGCGCGTGCGCATGGTGCAGAACTCCCAGCGCTACCACGGCACCGTCGCGGCGATCCAGACCCGGCTGCAGGTGGGCACCACGCCCGGCAACCCGATCCTGGTCCAGCAGTACCACTCCGCCCAGATGGAGCTGGACAAGTTCGCCGCCGACACCGCCGAAATGAACAAGCTGATCGCCACCGTGGCCGAGGACGCCACCATGGCCAGCTTCCTGTCCGAATCGTCCCACGCCGCCTTCAACGTGTCCGGCGCGGTCGACGAGGATCACCGCCAGTTGGCGATCCTGGAGGACGAGGTCAACCGCACCGTGGTCCTGATCGACCGCCTGTACAAGGAGGCGTCCGAGGACATGCGCCGCCAGAGCAAGTACCTGGCCTACGAGCGCAGCAACCTGAACGTCCTGTCCGCGGGCATCAAGACCGGCGAGTCCTTCGGCGTCAGCCTGGTCAACCGGGCGCTGGCCTCCACCGCCGGCGTCGCCGAGGCCGGTCCGGGCCATCCCCGCGCCATCGACACCACCGGGCGCCGTCCGCTGGTCAAGATCGTGTTCGACCGCCCGGACGTGACCTACGACAAGGCGCTGTACAACGCGGTCAGCAAGGTTCTCGACCGCCGCCCGGACGCCGTGTTCGACCTGGTGGCCGTCGCGCCGTCGTCGGGCAGCCCGGCCAAGGTGGCGCTCAACGCCAACAAGGCCCGCCAGCACGCCCAGCGGGTGCTGACCAGCCTGTTGCAGATGGGCCTCCCGGCCAACCGGGTGTCGCTCTCGGCCAAGACCAACTCCACCGCCGGCGCCAACGAGGTGCACCTGTACCTGCGCTAGGCGAGGCGGAAAGCCATCAAACGAAAAGCCGGCGCGAGCCGGCTTTTTTCGTTGGGGCGGATGACGAACGTCTGGAAGGAGGCTACCGCGCCGCATCCCTTTTCATTCTCCGTTGCAGGAGTATCAATCTGAATGCGGAAACAATTCCGAAACTCGAAGAGAAGAATAAAACAATAGTTAAAATCCCCAGCAGCCAAATATCCTGCACTAAATAAGCTGATGGCGGGATCAAGCTATAGCCCAATGCAAGCATCATTAAAGCGCTAAATAGCGCTATAGGTATAAAAAAAAGAATAAACAACAATAGCAGAATAGGGCTAAATATTTTTGCCGTATCGTTGCGGCCTTCTCTCCAGCTAAGCCGCTCCTCAACAGGTTCAAGCCCACGCGTGATATGGCGGTTATTATGTACTTTCCAAATCGGCGCTCCGAAAATAACGGCAATCATGGAAATATCGATTATCGGTTTTAGGATTTCCCCCCCGAGCGACGCCACAATCAACAATGTGGAAAAGACAAGAATCGCAGTATGAAAGCGATTGTGAAAGCGTCGAAACGCAGTCCGGAGATTAAGCTCCGTTTCCATGTCCGGGACGATGTAGCCTTTCCCCCAAGAGCTAAAGGGATAGAAGACCACGACGCCGTCCTCGCGAGTCTTGAAAGAAAGATCCACGATGGTATCGGCGAATTTCATTCTAGGCCACCATCCACCAATGATTTTGTGATGTTAGAATAATATCACGAAAAGGCCATAACAGGCATTATTCCCAAACATACCGCGCCCGTCCGCCCCCCCATTCCCCTTCAATGTCACCGACTTGTCGTTGACACCTTAATTCGCATCCATAAAATAGGCCGCTTTCCTTATTGACGGGGAAAGCGTTGTGAACACCGCCGTAATGCCCACCTACGCTCGCGCGAATCTCTCCATCGAGAGGGGGGAAGGCGCGCATGTCTGGACGACCGATGGCCGCAGGCTGCTCGATTTCGGGTCGGGCGTGGCGGTGACGTCGCTCGGGCACTGCCATCCCCGGCTGGTCGAGGCGGTGCGGGAGCAGGCGGGGCGGCTGTGGCATTGCTCCAACCTTTACCGCGTCCCGGGACAGGAGCGGCTGGCGGAACGGCTGGTCGCGGCGTCCTTCGCCGACATGGCGTTCTTCTGCAACTCGGGGGCCGAGGCGGTGGAGTGCTTGATCAAGGCCGCGCGACGCTATCACTTCGCCAACGGAAACGATGGGCGCTACCGCGTCATCGCCTGCGAGGGCGCGTTCCACGGCCGCACGCTCGCCACCGTCGCCGCGGGCGGGCAGCCCAAGCACATGGAGGGCTTCGCCCCCGCGGTCGAGGGCTTCGACCGGGTGAGCTTCGGCAACCCCAACGAGGCTCGCGCGGCGATAACGGACGAGACCGCCGCCATCCTGGTCGAGCCGGTCCAGGGCGAGGGCGGGATCAACCCGGCCGGGGTCGATTATCTGAAGGCGCTGCGCGAAACCGCCGACGAGTTCGGAATCCTGTTGCTGTTCGACGAGGTCCAGACCGGCATGGGCCGCACCGGCACGCTGTTCGCCCACGAGCATTCCGGCGTCGCCCCCGACGCCATGGCGCTGGCCAAGGGGCTCGGCGGCGGCTTCCCCGTGGGCGCGTGCCTGGCGACGGAAAAGGTGGGCCGGCATATGAGCGCCGGAAGCCACGGCTCCACCTTCGGCGGCAACCCTTTGGCCATGGCGGCGGCCAACGCGGTGCTGAACGAGATGCTGTCCGACGGCTTCATGGACCGCGTCAACGCGGTCGCCGACGTCCTTCGCGCCCGGGCGGACAACCTAGCCGCCCGCCATCCGAAGGTGTTTTCCGAGGTCCGGGGACTAGGCCTGATGCTGGGCCTCGCGGCGGTTCCGGAAAACGCCAAGGTGGTCGCGGCGCTGATGGAGGCTGGGCTTCTGACCGTTCCGGCGGGCGGCAACGTGGTCCGCCTTCTGCCGCCGCTGATCATCGACGAGACCCACGTGGACGAGGCCATGGACATCCTGGAGCGCGTGGCCAAGGACTTGGAGGCGGCGTCATGACGATCCGTCATTTCCTGGATATTTCGAAACTGGACACGGCGACGCTGCGCGGCATCCTGGACATGGGCGCGGCCTACAAGAAGAAGCGGGGCCCGGTTCAGCCGTTCACCGGCAAGACCCTGGCCATGATCTTCTCCAAGCCGTCCACGCGCACCCGCGTTTCGTTCGAGGTCGGCATGCAGCAACTCGGCGGGCGCGCGGTGATCATCAGCGACGGCGACTCCCAGCTCGGCCGGGGCGAGACCATCGCCGACACCGCCAGGGTGCTCAGCCGTTACGTCGAAGCCATCATGATCCGCACCGACGACCACGCCAAATTGCTGGAGTTGGCCGAGCACGCCACGGTCCCGGTGATCAACGGCCTGACCGACCACTCCCATCCCTGCCAGCTGATGGCGGATATCATGACCGTCGAGGAGAAGCTCGGTCCCATCGCGGGCAAGACCGTGGCCTGGAGCGGAGACGGCAACAACATGGCCATCACCTGGATCCACGCGGCGGTGAAGTTCGGCTTCGCGCTCCGCCTCGCCTGCCCGGCGGAGCTTTCGCCGCTGGGGGAGACCCTGGACTGGGCCAAGGCCCAAGGGGGCGACGTAGCGCTCACCACCGACCCGAACGCGGCCGCCGCCGCCGCCGACGCCATCGTCACCGACACCTGGGTGTCCATGGGCGACAAGGACGCGGAGCGGCGATGCAAGCTCCTCGCCCCCTTCCAGGTCAACGAGGCGCTGATGGCGCTGGCCAAGTCCGACGCCATCTTCCTGCACTGCCTGCCCGCACACCGGGGCGAGGAGGTCACCGACGCGGTGATGGACGGCCCCAATTCCGTGGTCTGGGACGAGGCGGAGAACCGCCTGCACGCGCAAAAGGGCGTCCTGACCTGGTGCTTGGACGGGCCGACGCCGTGAACGCCCTTCGGGACCTGACCCGAACCTTCCAGATCGAAGGCGCGCCCATTCGCGGGCGGCTGATCCGCCTCGGCCCGGCGCTGAGAACGGCGCTGGAGCGCCACGGCCCCCAGGACGCGGCTCAAGGACTGATCGGCGAAACCATGGCGCTCGCCGCCGCGCTCGCGGGCGGGCTGAAATACGACGGCGTCTTCACCTTGCAGATCCAGGGCGACGGGCCTGTGGGCCTCGTGGTCTGCGACGTGGCCAGCGGCGGCGACATGCGGGTCTGCATCAAGGCGGACGAGGCGCGGCTCGCCGCCGTCGACGTGGAGGATCACGCGCCGGTCCCGGCCCTTTTGGGCGCGGGCCAGATGGCCTTCACCGTGGACCAGGGCCCGGACATGGAGCGTTACCAGGGCGTCACCGCGCTCGACGGCGCGACCTTGAACGAATGCGCCCACCATTTCTTCCAACAGTCCGAGCAGATGCCGACGGCGCTGGCGCTGGCGTCGGACCGGGACGGCGCGGCGGCGCTGGCGCTGCAGCGCATGCCGCTGTCCAAGGTGGAGGATCCGGACGAGGCCGACGAGTCCTGGCGGCGCGCGGTCATCTTGATGAGCAGCGTCACGCCGGACGAGCTGCTCGACCCCGGGCTTTCCGCCGAAACCCTGCTGTTCCGCCTGTTCCACGAGGACGGGGTGCGGCTGTTCGACGAAAAGCCCTTGCGATGGAACTGCCGATGCTCGCGCGAACGGGTGGAACGCACGCTGGCCTCGTTCGACCGCGCCGCCGTGGAAGAGATGGCGGACGACGGCGCCGTGTCCGTGACCTGTGAGTTCTGCAAGGAGGCCTATGTCTTCGGCCCGGCCGAGCTCGACGCCCTTTACGAGGGGTGAGGGGACGGATATCGTGCCTTCATGATTACGCGACGCGCCATTCTGCTTTCGGCATTCGCCGCCTTGGCCGCGGGCGGATGCTCCGTCCCCGCCCCCGCGCCCGCGCCGCCGGAGCTGACCTTTCAGCATCTGGCCGACATCCCGCTCGGCGTCAAACGGGTCGAGGTGGTCGAGGGCTACCGCCCGCCCATGAAGACCCCCAACGTGGAGCACGAATTCCCCACCCCGCCCGCCCACGCCGCCGGACGCTGGGCCCGCGACCGGCTGGTCGCCCTGGGCGGCGAGGACACGGCGCGCCTGGTCATCCGCCAGGCCTCGGTCGTCGAAACCCCCTTGAAGCGAAGCACGGGCGTCAAGGGCTACTTCACCCGAGAACAGTCCGAGCGCTACGACGCGACGCTCGACGCCGCGCTGGAAATCCACGCGGGCGGGCCGCCCATGGCCACGGCCCGGGTGAAGGTCACCCGCGCCCAGACCGTGCCCGAGGATGCGACCTTGGCCGAACGCGAACGCATCTGGTTCGACATGGTCGAGGCCATGATGAAGGACTTCGACGCCCGCATGGACGCCAACATCCGGAAATATCTTGTAACTTGGTTACGATAGACTCTTCTTCTGTGGAGTTTATACTTTTCCGTGGACTCTCCTAGGGATTTACGATAGCAATTTGCTCAGGAAAAGGGCCTGGAGGCTTCTTCGGTTTTCGTGAATACCCGGTTTTTGGGGTTCGGTCGCGCAAGGAACGATTGTGACCACCGTTTTCCGGTAGCCGAGTCCATGCGCGCGCACTGAAATCGCCAGCCATTCCTTCTTCCAACCTTTCGGCCGCAACGATCGGCCGGCAGTTCAGACGCGGGGTGAATTCCCTCGACCCTGTGTTGTCTCATTCGAGGGGTCACACGATGGAAAGGAACCGGTTATGAAGAAACTTCTTACGGCTTCGGCCCTGGCGCTGGCGCTCGGAACCGGCTTCGCCGCCGGAGACGCCCAAGCTTGGTTCTGGCCCGGCAGCGGTTGGAACAACGGCGACGGCAGCGGTTGGGGCGACGGCAACATGAGCTTCAACATGAGCGGCAGCGGCAGCGGCAGCGGCTACAACCGTCACCACGGTTACGGCGGCTATCCCTATGGCGGCTACGGCGGCCCGTGGGGCGGCTATCCCGGCTACGGCGGTTACGGCCCGTGGGGCGGCGGCTATCCCGGTTACGGCGGTTACGGCCCGTGGGGCGGCCGCGGCTGGGGCTGGTAAGCGCCCAAAGCCGCATTGACGGCGGCTTGAATTCAACGCCGTCCAGGCCCGATGGGGCTTGGGCGGCGTTCGCTTTTTGGGCCGAGGATGTTGCGGCCTCGAACTGTTGGCGGCAAAATAGCCGCCGACCGTTCGCGTTCGAGGGGGACACACCATGGGATGGCGCTTTCTGGCCGTCGCCGCATTCGCGCTCGCAATCGCCGCCCCGTCCGCGCGGGCGGAAATCTACAAGACCTACCAGCAGGCCCTGGACAAGGCCGGGTACGAGTTGGCCATGTCCGTCCGTCGCTCGGGCCAGAAAAAGGGCGCGGTCATCGGAATCTCGCGCTTTCGCGACCGCAACGCCGACGTGGCGTGCGAGCCGCTGTCGTCGCTTCTGGCGGGCGAGCTGACCGGCGCGGTCCTGGACCACAACGACAAGGGCGCGCTGGGCTACAAGATTACGTCGGACACCGACCCCAAGACCGTGGACGTGGTCGGCATCGGCCGCTGGCACCGGGCCGAGGCGGGCGCGGTCATGCTCTCGCTGGTGGTCGGCGACATGAAGAGCGACAGCCTGAACAACCTGGCCATGGAAAGCATCGGGTTCGAGGAGGCGTCGCTGCCGTCCGACGCCGCCAAGTGCCTGCTGTCCTTCGCCGACGTGGAGCGCGAAGTCACCCTGAAACAAACCCGCAAGGTCCGCGAGGCCCCGTCCTCCATGCGCCGCGACATGCAGAAGCTGTCCGGCGGCGAAAAGGTCTGGGTCTCGGCCCGCGTCACCAACCCGGGCGCCAAGGACTGGTACGTGGTCGAGTTGCCCGACGACGAGACCATGCCCATGGGGCTGCGCAAACGGCGCGGCTTCGTCCACGGCCTGACCATCGAGGCCGCCCCCAAACCGCCGCCCCGGCCAAGAGCCGTCAGCGCAACGGGCGCGGACGCGCGCTACCTGCTTGAAAGCGCGGGCGCGCGGGCGGGCGCGACCGACGACGCGGCCAAGACCGCCTCGCTCGTCGGCGGCGAGGCCCATGCCGTGTTGGCGCGGGAGCGCGGCTGGGCCCAGCTCGACCTCGGCGGCGGCAAGTCCGGCTGGATTCATGAATCGCGGCTCAGCGGCGCGCCGGGCGCGGGCGCGGCCCAGGCCCACGACTGCGACGCGCTCGCCGCCAATCCCATGGACACCCAGCGCATCGCGGCCGGGGTCCCGTTCGGAAGCCTCGACCCGAACAGGGCCATTCCCGCCTGCCGCGACGCCGTGGCCACGCGGCCGGACGTGGGGCGGTTCCTGTATCAATACGGGCGGGCGCTATCCAAGGCGGACCGGAACGACGAGGCGCTGAACTGGTTCCTGCACGCCGCCGAAAAATCCAACGCCGCGGCCCAGAACGCCCTTGGCCTGTACCACCGCAACGGCCGGGCTGGTCTCGCCAAGGACGCCAAGGAAGCCGCCAACTGGTACAGAAAGGCCGCCGAAAACGGCCATGCCGGGGCCGCGACCTCGCTCGGATATCTGTACGAGAGCGGAACCGGCGTGGAAAAGGACCTGGCGGAAGCCGAGCGGCTTTACCGCCAAGCCGCCGAAAAGGGGTACGCCAAGGCCCAGGCCAACCTGGGCTTCCTCTACGACATCGGCAAGGGCGTGCCCAAGAACGACGCCGAGGCGGTGCGTTGGTACAAAAAATCCGCCGAACAGGACCACACCCGCGCCCAGTACCTTCTCGCCACCATGTACGACTACGGCGAGGGCGTCGCCACCGACGACGTCGAGGCCGCGCGCTGGTACCGCAAGGCCGCGGAAAAGGGCCACAACAAGGCCCGCCACGCGCTGGGCAGCATGTATTCCAGCGGCGAGGGCGTGTCCAAGGACGAGAAGGAGGCCGTGCGCTGGTTCCGCCTTGCCGCCGAGGACGGCTACGCGCGCTCCCAGAACTCCTTGGGCTTCCGCTACGACAAAGGCAAGGGCGTCAAGAAAAGCACCGAGAAGGCCGTCCACTGGTACCGCAAGGCCGCCGCCCAAGGCCTGTCCCAGGCCCTGCACAACATGGGCGTCATGGCCGAGAACGGATCCGGGGTTCCCAAGGACATAGACGCGGCCATCGCCTGGTACAAGAAGGCGGCCGAGCAGAACAACGCGGGCTCCCAGACCGCCATCGGCTACATCTACCTGCACGGAAAGGGCGTTCCCAAGGACTACGGCGAGGCGTTCAAATGGCTGAAGAAGGCCGCCGCCAACGACCACGGGCGGGGGCTTTACATGCTCGGCAACATGTTCGAGGAAGGCCAGGGCGTGGCCAAGGATCAGGCCGAGGCCCTGAAATACTACAAGAAATCGGCCAAGGCCGGGTACGTGGCGGGCCTGACCGCGACCGGCTTCATGTACGACAACGGCCGCGGCGTCCCCAAAAACGACCACGAGGCCCTGAAATGGTACAAGAAGGCCGCCGACAAGAGGCATCCGCGCGGCATGTACCTGCTCGGCACCATGTACGACAACGGCGAGGGGACCGCCAAGGACAAGCATCGCGCCTTCCACTGGTACCGGGAGGCCGCGCGCAAGGGCTACAAGGGGGCCATGTACAACACCGCCGTCATGTACGACTTCGGCTCCGGCGGCGAGGAGGACGATAAGAAGGCCATCTTCTGGTACAAAAAGGCCGTGAAGGCCGGACACGCGTCCGCCATGAACAACCTGGGCGTCATGTACCTGAACGGCGAGGGCGTGGCCAAGAACCGCCAGGAAGGCATCCGCCTCTTGCGCAAGGCCGCCGCCAAGGGCAACAAGAACGCCAAAAAGACGTTGAAGAAGATGGGGCTTTAACGGACGTTGGCGGAATCCCACGCGAATGTCTATGATAGCCGTTCGCAACATACGTGACGACGCCGATTGATGCCCTCCGCGCCCGCCCCTTCCGAGAAACCCAAAATCCTGGTTGTCGACGACAACCGGAGCAATCTCGTCGCGTTTCGGAAATTGCTGGGCCGCCTCGACGTCGAGACGCTGGAGGCCGTTTCGGGGGCCTATGCGCTGGACGTCGCGCGTCGTCCTGGCGTGGCGCTGATCTTACTCGACGTCCGCATGCCGATAATGAACGGTTTCGAGACCGCCGACCGCCTGAAGGACGATCCCAAAACCCGAGACATCCCCATCATCTTCGTCACCGCCGCCTATAACGACGATCGCCACCTCATCCAGGGTTATGAATCCGGCGCGGTGGACTATATCGAAAAGCCCGTCGACAACGACGTGTTCCTGGCGAAGGTTCGGGCGTCCCTAAACCTGTCGCTCAGAGCTCGCGAGCTGAAGCGGACGACGGATCGCCTCGCCGAGGAAATCGAGGGACGCAGAAAAGCCGAGGAGCGGTTGGAGGCGCTCGCCAACCGCCTGGAGGTCCGCATCACCGAGCGGACCCGCGACCTCGTCCACCGCGAAGAGCTGGAGCAAGCGCTCTCGAAAATCTCGGAAGCGTTCCTGTCCACGCCGGAACTGTCCATCGACGACATTTCCGCGCTCACCCTCGAGCACGCCCAAAAATTGACCGAGAGCAAGTTCGGTTTCGTCGGCTACATCGACCCGGACACCGGGTTCCTGGTTTGCCCGACCTTGACCCGGGATATTTGGGATCAATGCAACGTGCCCGACAAGGACATCGTGTTCGAGGAGTTCGCCGGCCTCTGGGGCGCGGTCTTGGACGAGCGCAAGCCCCTGACCAGCAACGATCCGAAAAGCGACCCGCGATCCAGCGGCGCGCCCGAGGGCCACATCCCGATCGAACGCTTCGCCGGCGCTCCGGCCATGATGGGGGACGACCTTCTCGGCATGATCGGGGTGGCCAACCCGCCCCGGGATTACGACGACAAGGATGCTGAGCGGCTGAAACGCCTCGCCGAACTGTACGCCATCGCCGTGAACCACAAACGGACCGAGGACCGCTATCGCCGCGTCGCCAGGGACCAAAGCGTGGTCGCGTCGGTTCTCCGCACCAGCCTGGGGCGGGAAGGCCTGGACGACATTTTGCAAAAATGCCTGGACCTGGCGCTGGAACGCCATGGCCTCGAACTTGCGCCCAAGGGATGCGTCTTCATCGCCGACCCCGAAACCGGACGCCTCGCCATGCGCGCCGAACGGGGGCTCGACAAACCAATCCTGGACGCCTGCCGGGAAATCGAGTCCGGCTGGTGCTTGTGCGGCAGGGCGGCCGAGGGCGACGAGGTGGTCTTCGCCTCCCACCTGGACGAAAAGCATGATTTCCGCTTCGACGGCATCGAGGACCACGGCCATTACTGCGCGCCCATCCGCATGGGCGGGGAATTGCTCGGGGTCATCAACCTGTATGTCGCGGCGGGCCATCCCCATCGCGAGGAGGAAGCCAACTTCATCCGATCGGTGGCGGACGCGCTCGCCGGAATCATCATCCGGGTCCGGGCCGAGGAACGGCTGCGCGCGTCCTATGGCGACCTGGAAAGCCAGATGGACCAGAGAACCCGCGAGCTGGAAATCTTCAAGGGCCTTCTGGACCGCTCCACCGACGGCGTCTTCGTGATCGACCCGGATACGTCCAAGTTCGTCGAGGCCAACCACACCGCCCACGACCGCCTAGGCTACACCCATGACGAAATCCTAACCCTCGGCGTCGTCGACATCGAGACAATGATGCCGGGAATGGACGCCTGGCGCGCCCATGTGGAGGAACTGAAAAAGCTGGGCCAGATGCTGATCCAGGGAGAGCACAACCGCAAGGACGGCTCCACCCTGCCGATGGAGATCAACGTCAGCTACGTCCCCTTCCGGGACCGGGAATTCGTGGTCGCGGTCGCGCGCGACGTGACCGAGCGGCGCGCGGCGGAGGAGGCGCTCGCCGCCAAGACCCGCGCCCTGCAGCGCTCCAACGACGAGTTGCAGCAGTTCGCCTACGTGGCCTCCCACGACCTGCAGGAGCCCTTGAACCTGATCGGCGGCTACGTCGCCGTGCTGCGCGAGATCGCCGAGGGGGAATTGGGCGAGGAGGGCGACGAGTTCATCGGCTATATCGTCGACGGCGTGGACCGCATGAAATCGCTGATCCGCGATCTTCTGGATTTCTCCAGGGTCCAGAGCAAGGGCGAGCCCTTCGTTCGCGCCGACCTGAACGAAATCGCCGCCGAGGCCGTCGAAAACCTGCGCCGCCGGATCGAGGAGACCGGCGCCAAGGTCGAAATCCCCCACTTGCCGACGGCCGAGGTCGATCGGTCCCAG
The DNA here is from genome assembly GCA_964344345.1 of uncultured Hyphomicrobiales bacterium. Taxonomy (GTDB): domain Bacteria; phylum Pseudomonadota; class Alphaproteobacteria; order Rhodospirillales; family CAYFNC01; genus CAYFNC01. The sequence goes on from CAYFNC010000001.1 coordinate 12,476, forward strand.
TTCGCGCGCCTGTTGCAGAACCTGATCGGCAACGCCCTGAAGTACGCCCGCGAAGGCAATACGCCGGAAATCTCGCTGGAGGTCGAGGTCGGGAAAAAGGAATGGATATTCACCGTCCGCGACAACGGCATCGGCGTTCCGCCCGAGGGCCGCGAGAAGATCTTCAACCTGTTCCAGCGCCTCCATCCCCAGCACGAGTTCGAGGGCACCGGCGTCGGCCTGTCCATCTGCAAGCGCATCGTGGAGCGGCGCGGCGGCGAAATCTGGGTGGACCCCGACGTCGAGGTCGGCTCCGCGTTCCGTTTCACCCTGCCCATGCGCCCCCCCGCCCAATGACCGGCGAAACCGTTCAGGCGCACGCCACCTGCGTCGCCGTGGACGGCGCGGGCGTCCTCTTGTTGGGCGCGCCCGGAAGCGGCAAGTCGGATCTGGCGCTCCGCCTGATCGAAGGCGGGGCCGAACTGGTGGCCGACGACCGGGTGGACATCGCGCTTGAGGCGGGCCGCCTGATCGCCCGCGCGCCCGCGCCCATCAAGGGCCTGATCGAGGCCCGAGGCGTCGGGGTCGTTCCCGTCCCGCATTGCGAACAAGCCCCCCTCGCCCTCGCCATCGACCTGGTCGCCCTCGAAGCGGTGGAACGCATGCCCGAACCGGAGAACCGGGAATACCTGGGCGTCCCCCTCCCCCTTGTCCGCTTGGCCCCGTTCGAAGCCTCGGCGCCGATGAAAGTTCGCCTTGCCGTCCAGGCGCTTACCGGCCAATAATCGGCCAGCGAAAGCCGCCGGAGGCCGCCATGTCGACCCAAACCACCGCCAACGCCACAGTCCTGCTTGTCACCGGCATGTCGGGGGCGGGAAAGACCCAGGCGTTGAAGGCCCTGGAGGACCTGGGCTTCGAGGCCATCGACAACGCGCCGCTCTCCCTGGTCGACATCCTGGCGGCGGGCCCGGCGCCCGGCGCATCGCCCCGGCCCCTGGCCGTCGGCGTGGACATCCGCACCCGCGATTTCGACGTGGGCGCCTTCAAAAAGACCCTGGACGGGCTCAAGGGCGGCGACGGGCGGCGGGCGCGGTTGCTGTTCATGGATTGCGACGACGAAGAGCTCGCCCGCCGCTACGCCGAGACCCGCCACCGCCACCCCCTCGCCCAGGACCGCCCGGTGGCCGACGGCATCAAGGCCGAACGCCGCCAGATGTGGGAGCTCCGCGACCTCGCCGACCTGGTGCTCGACACCACCGGACAGAGCCCGGGCTCGTTGAAACCCATCATGCAAGCCCATTTCGGCGAGTCGGAGGAGAACACGCTATCGGTGTTCGTGACCTCGTTCTCGTATCGCCGGGGGCTGCCCCGCCAAGCGGACCTGGTGTTCGACGTGCGCTTCCTCGCCAATCCCCACTACGTCCCCGAACTCAAGCCCCTGACCGGGCGCGACCCGGGCGTCGGCGAATACGTCAGCGGGGACGCGGCGTTCTCGCCGTTCCTCGACGGACTGACCGGCTTGATCGCGCCGCTTCTGCCCCGTTACGCCGCCGAGGGCAAAAGCTACCTGACCATTGCCGTCGGCTGCACGGGCGGGCGCCATCGTTCTGTTTTCATTGCGGAAAAGCTCGCCGCCTGGCTGAAGGAGCGGGGGCAGAAAACCCATCTCCGCCACAGGGAACTGGACAGGGACGGCGCATGACCGCTATGTCCTATGATATGGAAGGCAACGGGCGAGACCTGGGACGGCGGCGATGATCGGCTTGGTTCTGGTAACCCACGGCAATTTGGCGGTCGAATTGATCCGGGCTCTCGAGCACGTGGTCGGACAACAGTTCAACATCACGCCGGTCTGCATCGGCCCCGACGACGACATGGATGAGCGGCGCGAGGAGATCCTCGCCAAGGTCGCGGGCGCCGAGGAAGGCAACGGCGTCGTGGTGCTCACCGACATGTTCGGCGGCACGCCGTCCAACCTCGCCATCTCCATCATGGACAAGGGAAACGTCGAGGTGATCGCGGGCGTCAACCTGCCCATGCTGATCAAGCTCGCCAGCGTGCGCCAGACCCAGGACCTGGCCCAGGCGTCGGCCAGCGCCCAGGAAGCGGGGCGCAAGTACATCAACATCGCCTCCACCCTGCTGACCCAGGATCAGTCATGACCCCGTTCGACGTCGACGGCCCCGGCGAGGACGGCGGCTTTCGCTGCATCGCCACCATCCGCAACAAGCTGGGGCTGCACGCGCGCGCGGCGGCGCGGTTCGTGAAGCTGGCGGTGGGCTTCGACGCCGACGTGGAAGTCACCAAGGGCTCCAACACGGTGTCCGGCGGCTCGGTGATGGGGCTGTTGATGCTGGGGGCGAGCCCGGGAACCGAAATCACCATCACCACCCGCGGCCGCGAGGCCAAGGAAGCCATCAAGGTTCTGTGCGGCATCGTCGAAGACAAGTTCGAGGAGGAATGACGTGCCCTCCCCGTCAAAGACCGATCAAGACGCCGGCGGCTTTGCGGAGCGCGTGATCGACGGACTCGGCGTCTCCCCCGGCGTCGGCATCGGGACCGCCTATGTCCGCGAGACCGGCGCCATCGAGGTGCCCGAATACAAAATCCCCCAAACCAAGGTCAACGCGGAAATCCAGCGGCTGCGCGACGCCATCACCGCTGCCCGGCGCCAGGTGGGCCGCATCCGATCCAAGATCAAGACCAAGGACGTTCCGGGCGCGGCGGCCGAGGAACTGGTGTTCCTGTTGGACACCTACACCCACATGCTCCGGGATTCGCGGCTGGTCCGCGACGCCGAGCGCCGCATCAACGAAGAACGCGTCAACGCCGAGGCCGCCGTCCAGGCCGAACTGGCCGAGATCGCCCAAGGCTTCCAGGCCATGGAGGACGAATACATCGCCGCCCGCCTGGACGACATTCGCGAGGTGGCCAACCGGCTGATCCGCAACCTGACCAAGACGCCGGTCAAGCCGTTCTCGGCGGCGCCCAAGGGCTCCATCATCTTGGCGACCGAACTCACCCCCGCCGACACGGCCCAACTCGACCCGTCCAAGGTGTCCGGGTTCGCCACCGCGCTCGGCGGCGTCCAGGGGCACACGGCGATCATGGCCCGGGCGCTGGAAATCCCGGCGGTGCTGGGCGCCACCGGCGTCGATCACGGCATCCGCACCGGCGACCAGATCGTGGTGGACGGCTATTCCGGCCGGATCGTGGTCCATCCGACGCCGGACACCATCGCGGCCTATCGCCGGCTCAAGGACGAGACCATTCGCGAGAGGCGCAGCATCGCCAGGCTGCGCCGCCAACCCTCCGTCACCCGCGACGGGACCGAGATCGTTCTCCACGCCAACGTGGAGCTGCCCATCGAGATGAACCTGGTCAATCAGGTGGGCGCGGCGGGCGTGGGACTCCTTCGCACCGAGTTCATGTTCATGAACCGCGACGACGTCCCCGGAGAGGAGGAGCAATACCAGCTCCTGCGCCAAATCGTGGCGCCGCTGGCCGGGCGGCCCTGCACCATCCGCACCCTGGACGTGGGCGGGGACAAGACGCCGGACACGCTTTTGGACCTTTACGGCGGCTCGCCCACCACGGTGCTGGGCATGCGCGGCATCCGACTTTCCTTGTCCCGGAACGAGTTGTTGGAGACCCAGTTCCGCGCCATCCTACGCGCCGCGCTCGACGGACCGGTCCGCATCCTGCTGCCCATGGTGACGGCGGTCGAGGAGGTGCGTCAGGCCCGGCGCATCATGGTCCGCGCGGCGCAGAAGCTGAAACGGCGCGGCATTCCGGTCCCCGAACCCCTGCCGCCCATGGGGGTGATGATCGAAATCCCCGGCGCGGCGCTCTCGGCCGACGCGCTGGCGCGCGAGACCGATTTCTTCGCCATCGGCTCCAACGACCTGACCATGTTCACCCTGGCCATCGACCGGGCCGACGAGCAGGTGGCGCACCTGTACGACCCTCTGCACCCGGCGGTGCTGCGCCTGATCCAGTTCTCGGCCGCGGCGGCTCTAAGGGCCCGCATCCCGGTCAGCATCTGCGGCGAGATCGCGGGCGACAGCCGCTTTTCCGCCCTTCTGGTCGGACTGGGCTTCCGCGAGATGTCCATGACCGCGTCCAACATCCCCTGGGTCAAGCAGCGCGTCCGCGACCTGGACACGGTCGCCGCCGACCGCCGCGCAAGGCTGATCATGGAGCAGGTGGACGGCAAGCGCATCAGCGCGCTCCTCGACGACTTCAACGGCATTACGTAACCGTCGTGTCGCTTGAGCCCCAGGAATCCACGAAAGACCTCGCCGCCTGGACCCAGGGCCCCTGCGACTGGCGTCCGCTGCTCGCGCCCGCGTTGTCGAAGAACCCTGACGGGCGCAAGCTGCTCGACGCCATGGACCGCTGCGCGAACGTCGGGCGCGGCGGGCGCATGACCCGCTATGAAAAACGCAACGCCCGCCTGCTGCGCTGCGGGTCGCCCTTTTGCGCGGTCTGCGCCAAGGAACGATTGGAGGCGCTCTCGGCGGAGGCCAAGACGTTGGGAGAAAACGTCCGCCCCGCGATCCTGGTCCACGCCGTCATGGCGGGCATGCCGAGGATGGAGACCACGGTCGCCTGCATGGGGCCCGAGAAACAGCACACCCTTTGGATCTATCACCCCGCCTTCGACCCCGAGCAGACCGCCCGCGCCATCCGCGCCGCCGAGGACGCCGCGCGGAACGCGGCGAACGCCCTCGCCGAACGGGGCGCGGGCGCCATGGTCGGGCGGACGACGCTGGAGGTCATGACCCGATCCCAGCTTCTCGCCGCGCCGGACCTCAAGGGCGTGTGCGAGGGCCTGCTCGGCTATGAAATCACCGAACAGGAGGGCGCCGACGCGCCCGGCCCCGAGGACGGCCTGATCCTCCCGGCCGAGGAAACCCATTACGCGGTGATCCACGACAACGTTCTTTTGGATTTGGGCGATCTTGGCGAAGACGGGGCGCAGGCCGTCCTGGCGGACGCCTTTCCCGGCCAGGGCAGGATACGTCTCTTCGCTTTCGAGGATGGGCCGGAAGCCCGCGAACGATGGCTCGCCCGCGCCTGCATGGCGCCGTTAAGCTATCCCGGCGGCGGACCGATCCAGGCGGACGTGCTCTGCGACGCGGCCATCGCCCTGTCGCGGTCTGCGGAAAAGGTGAGTTAGGCCTTCAACGTCCCGTCCGGCTCGAAATGGCTGCTCAGGACCTCGTGCAGGCTCCAGAGCTCGCCTTCCTCGAACACGATGCGGATGAGGTTGTTGTCCTCGCGGGTCTTGACCATGGCCATGATCTCCTCGGACTCGCGGAGGATCTTGGACAGGTCGCGGCGGATGTCCTCGTTCGCCGCGCACGCGTCGGCCAGGGCCTTGACCTGGCTGGGATGGGATTCGAGCTGGCGGGACACGGCGCGGAAGAACACGTTCTTGTCGCCGGTGGTGTAGGCGTCGACCAGATCGGCGATCACGCCCTGAACGTCCTCGTGGGAATGGCCGGTGGAGTCCAGCAGCACGGTGAAAATGCGGGTTGCCGAGACGCTGAGGTCCGACATGGCCACGTTGAACAGGTTGACCAGGGTGGCGAGCTGGGTGATCTCGTTGCCGTCGGCGTCCACCTGGGGGCCGGGGCCGCCCTCGACCGTGGCGGGGAGGGTGATCTTCGACGCCAGGTCGTCCAGGCCCTGGGCTTGGTTCTCGATGGCGGCGGTGATCTGGCGGGCGAGGTCGAGCTGGGATTCCCGGTCCGCCTTGGCGGCCGCGCGGTTTTCCCGCGCCAGGTCCAGAAGCTGACCCAGGATCTGGCGAATGCCCCGGATGGCCGAGCCCTCGCCGTCCACCGAGGCGTGGGACTCGCGGGTCTCCTTCAGCATTTCGGCCAGAAGCTCCTTGACCGTCTCCATGCCCGAGGCCTGGCCCGCGATGGCGGCCTTGTTCTGCTCCAGAATCTCGCCCAGCATCGGGGCCATGGCGGACACGTGCTCCACGCTTGGGGCGGCGACGCCCTCCTCGCCGGCGGCCTGGAGCATCAGGTCCATGCCGGCGGCCTGGTTCTCGATGGCGTGCTTGACCTGGCTGGTCAGCTCCTTGTGTTCGTTCAAATCGGCGAGAACCGCGGTGTTGGCCTCGCGCACGTGGTTCAGAAGCTCGCCCACCTGGCCCGACAGGCCGCCGAGGCCCTCGCCCATGCGGCCGCCCTGGGTCTCCATGATGTTGCCGATCTGGCTGGTCAGCTCCTTGTGTTCGTTCAGGTCGGCGAGGACCGCGATGTTGGCCTCGCGCACGTGGTTCAGAAGCTCGCCCACCTGGCCCGACAGGCCGCCGAGGCCCTCGCCCATGCGGCCGCCCTGGGTCTCCATGATGTTGCCGATCTGGCGCGCGACCTCGACCACCGAATCGCGTTCGCCGTGGACCGCGTCCACCACCCGGTCGAAGCCGCCGGTCTGGCCGTCGATGGCGTCGGCGATGCGCTCGGCGAGACGCTGCTGGATCTCGAGGCCCGAGACCACGGCTTCCTGCGACGTTCGGGCCTGCTCCACCGCTTCGGACATGCTGGCGGTCAGGTCGTTCAGCGTCCGCATGTCCTCGCGGAGCTCCTCGCGGCTTTCGGTGCTTTCGTGGAGCGCCTCGGTCATCTGGGCGGCGAAGGCGTTCATGCCGTCGCCATGGCTTTCGACCACGCGGGACAACTCCTCCAACCGGCGCATCATGGAGACGAAGACGAACAGCGCCGAGAGCACGATCATGGGCGTCACGCCCACCAGAACGGAAACCGCGATCTCGCTCGGCAGCAGGGTGAACATGTTGCCCCAGCCGACGTTGTAGCTGACGTAGACCGCCCAGATCACCATCCAGGCCACCGACGGAATCGTCACCGACTGCGTGAAGGACTTGAACTTGAAGAAATTACCCATGTCTGTTCCCCGCGCCCGACGCGCCGCCGTCTCCCCACGGCGCCCCCCGAGCATAGCGATTTCATAATCCCAAAGCCCAAAAGAAACTAGTGTCCAAACATTAACAAATTAGTAAATGATCGCCAGCAATCTAGCCCCATCATGAAATCGTCGTTTTCGCGAGGAGGGGCAATGCGCAATTCCCAATACTTCGGGTTGATGTGGGTTCTTTCGTCGATCGCGGCCGCCGCGATCCCCCATGGGGTTCTGGCCGGCGTGTTCGCGTTGGCCGCGGTTTGCGCCCTCGGACTCGCGGTCTACTTCCTGCTTGGCGAGCAGGGCATGACCGAGAACCGCGGGATCGGCGCCTGGCGAAAGGCCCGCGCGGAACGCGCGCCCGAAGCCGAATACGTTCCGCCGCCTCCGCCCGCCCGCGAGGCCCAGCCCCAGGCCGCGCCCCTGCCCCGCGAGGCCCTTTCGGGTCTGGAGCGCGAGATCATGGACCGTCCGGCGGTCGTGAGCGAAATCGCCCTGTCCTCGCCCATGGACGCCTTCAACGCGCCCTGGGAATGGGCGCGCAGAACCCTTCGCGGGAACGGCGCGGGTTGATCAGATCGCCGCTTCGTCCTTGCCGGAGCGCAACTTGCCGACCAGTTTCTTCATCCCGTCGTCGGCGGCCTTCACGCCCTTCTTGCTTGAGGGAATGATGAGCTTGTCGGCCATTTCCTTGCCGACGGTGAAGCCGAGGCCGGCGACGACCGCGACGGCGATAAGCGGCGCAACGTGAATCATGTCTTCCTCCCGGGTATGTTCCTCCGTTCTCCATAACATGACCAAGGTCCTGATTCCAAGCAATTAGGACGAAAACCGCTCGGCGGCCCGAACAAAAATTTCTCGTTCCCCCCTCGTCCAAATATGCGATGATCCGCCGCCCGCAGTCAGGCTCGGAAAGGACGATGGGGACCAACGGATCGGTGGGGCGGAGCTATACGCCTTTTGAGCAGGCCAAACGCATGATGCGCTATCGCCTGTTCGTGCCCCTGCAGCGAGGATGGAAACTGCCACAGTACACCGCGCGCGGCGTCGCGGTCGGCATGTTTTGGGCCATGACCCCGCTGGTGGGGATCCAGATGCCCCTGACGCTTGTCACCTGGCTGTTGGTGCACCGGTTGTTCAAGTGGGAGTTCAACCTGCTGGTCGCCTTCGCGTGGACCTGGGTCAGCAACGTTTTCACCATGCTTCCCATGTATTACGCGTTCTACCTGACCGGCCAGGTCATGCTGGGCAGATGGGATGATCTGTCGGGCTACAACAGCTTCGTCGCCATGTGGGAGACCGCGTTCGCGGGCGATATGAGCCTCCTCGACACCACGGTCAGCCTCGCCGGGCTCATCGCGCGCGAGCAAGGGGCGGCGATGATGGTCGGCTGCCTGCCCCACGCCGCGTTTTTCGGCTGGCTCAGCTACCGCTGGTCGATGCGCTACCTGCTCGCCGCCAAGGCGCGCAAGCGCAGGAAACGGGAAGCGGCCCTAAACAAGGCCCTCGATTAGGATCCAGCCGACGGCGATGGGCGCGGCGATCCGGCTGACAAACAGCCAGGCCCGGGCGAGTCGGAACCGGTCGCGGCCGTCGGCCGTGGCCTCCCGGATCGCCCGCTCGCCCAGGACCCAGCCGGCGAAAAGCGCGATGAGCAGGCCGTTCAACGGCAGCAACACGCTGGAGCCGAGCCAGTCCATCCAGTCGAACGCCGTCCGCCCCCCGGGCTGGAACCCCGCCAGCGCTCCGAAGGACAGCGCCGACGGCGCGCCCAACAAGAAGATCGCGGGCCCGGCGATCGCCACCGCCTTTTTCCGCGCCACGCCCCGGTCGTCGCAAAGGTGCGCGATCACCACCTCCAGGATGGACACCGCCGACGTCAGCGCGGCGATGGCGAGCAGGAAGAAAAACGCCGCCGCGAACAGCCCGCCCAGGGGCATCTTCTCGAAAAGGCCCGGCAAAGTGACGAAGGTCAACGTCGGCCCGGCCTGCTGGTCGACGCCGAAGGCGAACACGGCGGGAAACACCAGCAACCCCGCCATCACCGCCACCAGGGAATCCAGCGCCGTCACCGACGCCGCCGCCCGGGGCAGGCTTTCCTCGCGCCCGAGGTAGGAGCCATACGTGATCATCGCCCCCATGCCGAGCGAAAGAGAGAAGAACGCCTGTGACAGCGCGGCGTGGAGCGTATCCCAGGTGACGCGCGAAAAGTCCGGGGCGAGGAAGTAGCTCACCCCCTCCCACCCGCCTGGAAGCGTGAGGCTGCGTATCACCAGAGCCGCCAGCAAAAGGAAGAACACCGGCATCAGGATTCGCGCCGAGCGCTCGATCCCGGAGCGCACGCCGAGCGCGACCACCCCCATGGTCATGGCCATGAAGGCCGCGTGGAACGCCAGGGACCGGGTCGGACTCGAGACCAGGGCTCCGAATCCGTCCGCCCCGACCGTTCCCGCGAGCGAATCGACGACGTAGGAAAGGGTCCAGCCCCCGACCACGCTGTAAAAGGACAGGATCACCACCGCAACCAGCACGCAAAGATAGCCCGCCAACGGCCAGTTGCCGCCGCGAAGCCGGGCGAAGGCGCCGACGGGATTGCCGCGGGCGGCGCGGCCGATGGCGATCTCCGCGATCATGACGCAAATCCCGACGCTGAACGCGAGGCCCAGGTAGATCAAAAGAAACGCGCCGCCGCCGTTTTCTCCAGTAACGTAGGGAAATTTCCAAATGTTGCCGAGCCCGACGGCGGAGCCGGCGGCCGCCAGGACGAATCCCAGCCTCGATGAAAAAACGCCCCTTGCGCGCTCCATGGATCGCCTCCCGCTGTGATCGATGTAACAGCACGGGGGCTCCATTGTCGCCATAATAAGGCTCGAGCGCAAAATCATAGGCGATTATTTATGGTTACCAAGGCGTTAGACGTTGACCGGCAAACATATCCAGCGTTATGATTCTTTTTGTCGACACCTTTTCGGGACAAGCGCCATGTTTTTGAGGCGGGTATTTACGCTGACGGCCGGAGCTTTGCTTCTCGCGGCGTGCTCCAGCGATTCCGACGAACGGGCCGAGTCTTTCGACACCGAACAACGACTCGACGATCAGGTTGAGGTTCGCAGCGCCGTCCAGTGGGAAGGCATGGCCGCCCACACGGCCGGACGGATCGCCCAAATGGTGAAGAGCGACTCGGCGCCGCTCAAGGACCGGACGTTCTATCTCGACGCGCCCCCGCCGACATCCGCCTTCGTCAAGGGGCTGAACCAATACCTGACCACGCATCTGGTGGCGCGGGGGCTCAGGCTCACGCTGAACCGCCTCGACGCGGATTACCGCATCCACTACACGGTCCAGGTCGTTCCCCAGCGCTTGGGCCCGAAAGAACCGTCGTACGGCGCCTTGACCTTGATCGCCACCGGGCTGTGGCTGCTTGAAAGCGAACAGAAACGTTGGGTGGAGGGCGAAACGACCCTGACGGGGATCGGGTCGGTTTTTTCCGCTTGGTCTTTTGCGAAGATGGGCTTCGGCCGGTCTTTCTCCGAAGTCCACTTGACCCTTTCGGTCGTCGAGGACGCGACCATCATGGCGCGGTCCGACGCCACCTACATCATCGACCGCCGCTCCGAGGACCTGTACCGCATGAACAGCCCGGCGCCGCCCCTGGTGCGCCACGACCCGGCCTGGATCGACGAGCCCATGCCGGTGCGCGACTTCACCGTGTCGAGCGATTGAGGAGGGAGCCCATGCGAACGCTCAAGACCCTGGCTCTCTGCCTTGTCGTCGCGGGACTGGCCGCTTGCGCCGGAAAAACCGACACGCCGGACGGCGGCACCGGACCCAAGAACATGATCTTCCGCAGCTACGAAGCCGCCGACCAGCTTCTGGCCCTGGTCGGCGACGGGCTGGAGCCGACCCAGCCCCTGCTGGTCGCCTCTCTCGCCGACGAGGAAAACCTGGACCAGTCCTCGCCGTTCGGGCGGCTGATGAGCGAACAGATCGCGTCCAGGCTGGTCAACGCGGGTTATACGGTGAACGAGGTTCTGTTCGGCGACATCCTGTCCGTGCGCCAAGGGACCGGGCAGTTGATCCTGTCGCGCAACATGGACCGCATCGGAACCAACAGCGCCGCCCAGGCCGTTGTCGCGGGCACCTACACCACCGCGCGCGACCAGATCTTCGTGAACCTGCGCATGATCCGCGCGTCCGACGGGCGGGTGATGGCGTCCCATGACTTCCTGGTGCCGATGGACGACAACGTCCGCTATCTTGCGCGGCCGAAGCGGGTTCTGGTTTACTGACGGGGCCTTGCTCCCGGCGCCGGGCCAGTGCGGCGCCCGCGCGGGAAAAAGGATTGCGAGCGGGAGGCCGTCATGGCTGAAAACAGGACCGTCCTGGTCGTGGAGGACGAGCCCAATATCGTCATCTCCCTGGAATTCCTGATGAAGAAGGCGGGCTACGCGGTGCGCATCGCCCGCGACGGGGAAGAGGCGTTGCGGGCCGTGGCCGAGGACCCGCCCAACGTGGTCCTTCTCGACGTCATGATACCCAAGCGCGACGGCTACGACGTCTGCCAGACCATCCGAGCCAATCCGGACTGGGCCGACGTCCGCATCATCATGTTGACCGCCAAGGGCCGCGAGGTCGAGCGGGAAAAGGGCATCGCCCTCGGCGCCGACGACTACATCACCAAGCCGTTCTCCACCCGGGAGCTCACCGCGCGCGTCGCCGAACTGATGAATGGGGCGAAAGGCTCGTAAGGATGCGCCCCGCCATCGGCTTGCGGTCAAAAATCTTCCTGGTATTCGTCATGTTCGCGATCTCCATCGCCGCCATCGTGGTCGGCGCGGCTCTGTTGTCCAAGGACGTCCTGGTTGCGACGGGCCCGGACCAAGTCGCGGGCGTGCTGTTCATTTACGGCGGCGGCGCGGTCTTTCTGGTTTTGGCGCTGACGGCGGGGCTGTGGCTTCTGTTCGACGTCAAGGTCGCCGCGCCGTTGCAGAGCCTGATCCGCGACTTGCAAACCATCACCCACGTCAACCCCGGCCACACCGTGGACCTGAAGCGGGGCGGCCTTCTGGGCCAGCTTCCCGACGCCGCGCTCGACATCTGCGAGCACCTGTCCGCCGCTCGCGACCGGACCGAACAAGCGGTCCAGGACGCCATCGCCGGGATGGAGGAGCAGAAAAGCCGCCTCGAAGCCATCCTGCGCGACCTGCACGAGGGCGTGATCGTCTGCAACCTGGGCCACCAGATCCTTCTCTATAACCAGTGGGCCCTGAAAAGCCTGCATATCGGCAGCAGCCTGGGGTTGGGTCGCTCGCTGTTCGCGGTGATGGCGCCGGAACCGGTGCTGCACGCGCTCGAACGCCTGACCAACCTGCAGGCGGACGAGGAGGGCCCGACGCTGGAGGCGGGCGCGCTCACCGCGCCGTTCGTGTCCACCACCGTGGACGGCCGATTCACTCTTGAGGGCCAGATGAGCCTGATCGTGGATCAGGACAAGAAGATCACCGGCTACGTGCTCAGCTTCGACGACGTCACCGACGACCTGATGGCGCTCGGCCGGCGCGACCGGTTGCTGAGCCGCGCCATCGACGGCGCGCGCCGCCCGGTTGCGAACCTTCGCGCCGCCGCCGAGACCTTGAACTCAAATCCCAACCTGGACCGTTCCGACCGCGCCCAGTTCGAAGCCGTGATCAACCGGGAGGTCAAGGACCTGTCGGCCAAGCTGGACGACATGTCCAAGGAGTTCCAGGCCATCATCACCAGCCACTGGCCCACCGCCGACATCTATTCCGCCAACCTGCTGGGCAGCGTGATCCGCCGGTTGGAGGGACGGGGCGAGGTGACGGCCATGATGACCGGCATGCCCCATTGGCTGCACGGCGACAGCCATTCCCTGGTGGAGTTGATGGACTATCTGATCGGCCGCCTGGTCCAGCACACGGGCGCGAAAACCTTCGACCTGGAGGCCAGCGGGGGCGAACACCACGCTTACCTGGACGTGATCTGGGACGGGGAGCCGACGGCGTCGGGCGTGCTCGACTCCTGGCTCGACGAGCCGTTGGAGCACGGGCTCGGCGGGCTCACCGCCCGCGACGTGCTTCACCACCACAAGACCGAATTGTGGAGCCAGCCTTTCACCCAGGGCCGATCCCGCCTGCGCCTGCCCCTGCCGCCCGCGACCCGACCGCGCCGGGGCACGGAATCCCTGCCGTCGCGGCCGGAATTCTACGATTTCGACCTGCTCAGCCGCCCGATCGCCACCGGCGTCGACCTGGACCGTCCGCTCCGCGAGTTGACCTACGTCGCCTTCGACACCGAAACCACGGGACTCCGACCGTCGGGCGGCGACGAGATCGTCTCCATCGCGGGCGTGCGCGTGGTCAACGGGCGCATCCTGACCGGCGAGTCCTTCAGCCAGATCGTCGATCCCGGCCGTCCCATTCCCAAGACCTCCACCCGCTTCCACGGCGTCACCGACGAAATGGTCCAGGACAAGCCGCCCTTGACCCTGGTCCTGCCCCGGTTCCGGGAATTCGTCGACGACGCCGCGCTCGTCGCCCACAACGCCGCCTTCGACATGAAGTTCCTGAAACTCAAGGAAGGGGAATGCGGCGTCGCCTTCGACGGCCCGGTGCTGGACACGCTGTTGCTGTCCGCCTTCGTCCACGACCACGCCACCGACCACAGCCTAGGCGCGGTGGCCAACCGCTTCGGGGTGGCGGTGCGGGGACGCCACACGGCGCTCGGCGATTCGCTCGTGACCGCGGGCGTGCTGGTGAGCATGTTCTCGCTGCTGGAAACCCGTGGCGTCGCCACGCTCGGCCAAGCCATCGAGGCGTCCGAACGCATGGTCGAACTCCGGGCGCGCCAGGAAGAGTTCTGAACCTAGAGCATTTTCCGACCATATGCGGTCACTGTGACGCGCGATTTTGGCCTTCGGCCAGGAGCGGGCCGCGCCGTGATGCTGGAGCATCACAAGCGGGTCGCGACGCCGTCCGAAGACCCAAATCGCGCGCCCTTCGGGTCGCCATCCCCATCCCCTCGGGGCGTCGGAAAGGCTTGCCGATGGCGCGCATCGCCAGCGCCTCTCCTCCTGCCGAGGAAATGGGGATGGCGATCACAGTGACCGTATATGGTCGGAAAACGCTCTAGTTTACCCCCCACTCCTCCACCCACAGCGTGGACGCGTCCTGGTGCCCGGTGGGGCGGACGCCCTTCAGCCACCGTGGCCAGATGTGGGCGTCGGCGCGGAAGTAAAGCGGGATGACAGGAAGCTCGGTTGCGTAAATATCCTGGAGCTTAGACCAGAGCCGCTTGCGCCGCTCGGGGTCGAGCTCCACCTCGATTTGGTCGATGAGGGCGTCGACCGCGTCGTTTTTCCAACCTGTGTAGTTCTGGCCCGCGAAGTTGTTGCCCTCCGTCGGGATGTGGGCGGAATGCAGGGTGGAGCGGGGAACGCTTTCCGGCGCGCTGTACCAGGCGAACATGGCCATGGCCGGGAACAGGCGCTCGGTCACGGTCTTGCCGAAGAACACCCGGGCGGGCTGGTTGCGGATGCGGACGTCGATTCCGACGCGCCGCCACTGGCTTTGCAGCACCTGCTCCACCAGCTCGCGCGACCGATTGCCCGCCGTGGTCATGATTTCGAGCTGAAGTTTCTTCCCCTTGGCGTCGGCGCGATAGGCCCCGACCTTGCGGACGTACCCGGCTTCCTTCAATAGCTGGACCGCCTTCATCTGGTCGTAGCCGTAGGTGGGCGCGCCCGCGTGGAACACCCGGTCCAGGGGGCTGACCATGGTGTGGGCCACCGGCTGGCGGCCGGCGAAAAGCTGCTTGTTGAGCGCGTCGCGGTCCAGCGCGTGGATGAGTGCGCGGCGCACCCGAACGTCTTGCAGGACCGGATTGTCCAGGTTCAGCTCGATATGTTCGTAGATCAGACCCGGCTTATAGACCACGTTGAAGCGCTTTCCGTGGCGCTTCTCGAACGCGATGGCTTGGTCGATGGTGAGGCCGAGTTCGCCCGCGATCATGTCGATGCCGCCGGACAACAGGTTCGCCTCCAGCGCCGCCGTGTTCTCCACCACCCGGACCACGATGCGCTTGAAGTGGGGCTTTTTTCCGTACCAGGTCGGGTTGGGCTCCAACGTGACGTGGGAGCCGGGCTCGACCTCGGAAATCAGGTAGGGGCCGAAATAGAGGCCCTCGTTCTCGGTGTCGGTGTCGAAGGCGGTGCGGACCTTGTACTTCTCGGGGTCCGCGAAATGGGGCTCGTCCACGTGGGCGGGCAGGATGCCGAAGCCGCCCGCAGCGTTGTAATCGAAGGTCAGCTTGTCGAAATGCAGCACCACGGTCTTGTCGTCCACCGCGTCCACCTTCCACAGGCGGCGGTAGAACTCCATGTTGCTGACCCCGCTTTTGGGATGGCGGCCGACCTCCCAGGAAAACACCACGTCCCGTGACGTGACGGGGACGCCGTCGCCCCATGTGGCCTTGGGGTGGATCTTGTAGGTGACGGCGATCCCCTTGCCCCCCTTGTCGGTGCGCTCGGGCTTCGCCAGGCCGTTCTCGATGGTCGGAAGCTCCGCGCACAGCAGGCAAACCAGCTTCCAATCCTGGTCATACGCCGTCAGGGGGCGGCGCGTCATGGCCAGGATATAAGACTTGGCCAGCATGGAATCGATGTTGGGATGGAAGCTGGCCGGGAACTGGGTGATGCCGATGACCAGGGTGTCCTTGCCCTTGGCGGCGGCGGGAAAGGCCAGCAACAGGGCCAGCGCGGCGGCGATCAGGCGCATGGGGTTCGTCCTTTCAACGGCGGGACGTGGGATGGTAGCGCCTGGGGCGAGTGGGCTCAAGCCGGGGTGACGGGCGCGAAGCGGTCGTGTATTGATATCGTCATGAGCGTCGCCGCAACCGTCATGTCCGAAGAAGACGCCCACGCCGAGGCGTTGGTGCGGCGCTCCGGCACGTCCTTTTACTGGGGCATGCGCGTCCTGCCGGAAGAGAAGCGCAACGCCATGTTCGCGGTCTACGCCTTTTGCCGCGTGGTGGACGACATCGCCGACGAGCCCGGCGAGGAGGAGGAGAAGCGCCGCCAACTGCAGCAATGGCGAGACGAGGTGGACCGCCTGTTCGAGGGCGAACCGACCATGCCCGTCGCCCGGGCGCTCGCGGGGCCGGTGAAGCGATTCGGGCTATATAAGCGCGACTTCCTCGCCGTCATCGACGGCATGGAGATGGACGCGGGCGACAAGGTCCGCATCCAGAGCATGGACGAGTTGACCCTTTATATCGACCGGGTGGCCTGCGCGGTGGGGCGGTTGTCCAACCGGGTGTTCGGCGTCGATGACGAAACCGGCGACAAGATCGCCCATTCGCTGGGCAGCGCGCTCCAGCTCACCAACATTCTCCGCGACATCCGCGAGGACGCGGACATCGACCGGGTGTACCTTCCGGCCGATCGCCTGTCCGACTGCGGTATCCGAACCGACGACGCAAAGGCCATCGCCGCCGACCAACGCTTGCAGCCCCTGTGCGAAATGCTGGCCCAGGCGGCGGAGCTCCATTTCCGCGACGCCCGCGAACTTCTCGCCGGATGCGACCAGCAGATGATGAAGCCCGCCATCATGATGATGGAGGTCTACCACCGCATCCTCATCCGCCTGAACCAACGGGGATGGAGCCGCGTCGCCGACCCGGTCCGGGTGTCGAAGGTGGAGAAACTGTGGATCGCCGTCCGCCACGGGATGATCTGACCGTGGGAGGGCGTGTCCACGTGGTGGGCGCGGGGGTCGCGGGGCTCGCTTGCGCCGTTCGGCTGGCGACGCTGGGGCGAAACGCGACGGTGTACGAGGCGGCGGGCCACGGCGGCGGACGCTGCCGCTCCTTTCACGACAAGACCTTGGACCGACGCATCGACAACGGCAGCCATCTGCTGCTCAGCGGCAACCACGCGGTCATGGCCTATCTCGACGAAATCGGCGCGCCCGAGGGCCTCACAGGGCCGGAAAGGGCGGAATTCCGCTTTCTCGACATCACGGACGACGTCCGCTGGACTCTCCGCCCGTCAAGGGGCGCCATGCCCTGGTGGGTGTTCTCCAAGGCCGGGCGCATTCCCGGCACGTCCATCCGCGATTACCTGTCGGGCTGGCGCATCGCCCGGGCGGGGCCGAACGCGACGGTCCGCGACTGCCTGGATCCGGACAGCCAAATCTATCGCCGCTTTTGGGCGCCCTTCGCCGTCTCGGTGCTCAACACCCAGCCGGACGAGGCGGCGGCGCATCTGCTCTGGCCGGTGTTGAAGGAGACCTTCGGCAAGGGCGAGGCCGCCTGCCGCCCCCGCATCGCGCGGGAGGGGCTGAGCGAGGCGTTCGTCGATCCGGCGGTCCGTTTTCTTGAAGACAAGGGCTGCCCGGTCCGGCTCCGCGCCAGGCTGCGCGGGCTGGACTTCGACGGAAGCCGCGTCGCGGGCCTGAACTTCGAAGGGGAAGCCGTTCCCCTCGCCCCGGACGACGCCGTGGTCCTGGCCGTTCCGCCGCAAGCGGCCCGCGACCTGCTGCCGGGGCTTGAGACGCCCCGGGAATCGCGCTCCATCGCCAACGTCCATTTCCGCCTGCCGGATTCCGCGCCGGACATCGACTTCATCGGGCTCGTCGGCGGAACGGCGGAATGGGTGTTTCGACGCGGCGACGTGGCGTCCGTGACCATCAGCGCCGCCGAGACGGTGGCGGGCGAGTCCGCGGAAACGCTCGCCTCCCGAGTCTGGCCCGAGGTGAACAAGGCCCTGTCGCTGGCCCTTCGCGACCGTCCGCCGCACCGCGTCATCAAGGAGCGCCGCGCCACCTTCGCCCAGACCCCCGACGAGGTCGCCCGCCGCCCCGCCGCCAAGGGTCCTTGGGACAATATGTTTCTTGCCGGGGACTGGACCGACACCGGCCTTCCGGCCACCATCGAAGGGGCGATGCGTTCGGGACGGGAGGCGGCGAATCTCGCATTGCAGCAAACTCCCTCTTGAACAATATGTCTAAATCATTACAACTAACTTGTTGAAAGCTGTCTCTTTAGGGGGGCTTCGGAAATCATGGATGCAGCGACGGCCGAGCGCCTTGACGCGCCAGGCATGGAGAGCCTGTCGTTCGAGGGGCATGTGGAATCGACCATCGAGGACGCCGCGTCCTGGCTGGGACGGCGCCAGGCGGACGACGGTCATTGGGTGTTCGAGCTCGAGGCGGATGTCACCATCCCCGCCGAATACATCATGCTCAACCACTTCCTGGACGAGATCAACGACGTGGTCGAGCAAAAGCTCGCGCGCTATATCCGCGCGACCCAGGAAAAACACGGCGGTTGGGCGCTCTACCACGACGGCGAGTTCGACATCAGCGCCACGGTGAAGGCCTATTACGCGTTGAAGCTGGTGGGCGACGACATCGACGCGCCCCACATGAAGCGCGCGCGCGAAGGAATCCTGGCGCGCGGCGGCGCGGCCAAGGCCAACGTGTTCACCCGCATCGGACTCGCCCTGTTCGGCCAGGTCCCCTGGCGCGCCGCTCCGGTGCTCCGGCCCGAGGTGATTTTGCTGCCCAAGTGGGCGCCCTTCCACATGGACAAGGTGTCGTACTGGTCGCGCACGGTGATGGTGCCGCTTTTGGTGCTGACCGGATTGCGCCCGACGGCCAAGAACCCCCGCGACGTCCACATCCGCGAGCTGTTCGACAAGGACCCGTGGAAGGAGCGGGGCTACAACTCCAACCCCACCGGCCACTGGCTGGGCCAGATCCTTTTGGGGCTCGACCACGTGGGGCGCGCGGCGCAGCACCTGATTCCGCCGGCGATGCGGCGCAAGGCGGTGGAGAAATCCATGGCCTTCGTCAAGGAGCGCCTGAACGGCGAGGACGGCCTCGGCGCCATTTTCCCGGCCATGGCCAACACGCTGATGGCTTTCGACGTGCTGGGGTACGAAAAAACCCACCCCGATCGGGTCATCGCCCGCGAGGCGGTGGACAAGCTGCTGGTGTTCCACGACGACTGGGGCTATTGCCAGCCTTGCCTGTCGCCGGTTTGGGACACGGGCCTCGCGGCGCACGCGTTGATGGAAGCTCGGGGCGAGGAGGCGCCGGAGGCGTCCGCCGCCAACGACTGGCTCCGCGGCCGCCAGATCCTGGACGTCCGGGGCGACTGGATCGCCAACCGGGACCACGTGCGGCCCGGGGGCTGGGCGTTCCAGTACTGGAACGACTATTACCCCGACGTGGACGACACCGCCGTCGTCGGCATGGCCCTGCACCGCGAGGACGCGGAAAAGCACAAGGACTCCATCGACCGCGCCGCCGAGTGGGTCATCGGCATGCAGAGCGAGAACGGCGGCTGGGGCGCCTTCGACGCCGACAACGAATATTATTTCCTGGAGCACATCCCCTTCGCCGACCACGGCGCGCTCCTGGACCCGCCGACGCTGGACGTGACCGCGCGCTGCGTCAGCTTCCTGGCCCAGATCGGCTATGAAGAGGACCACCCGGCCATGGCCCGGGGGCTCGATTACATGCGCAAGGAGCAGGAGGACGACGGCTCCTGGTTCGGGCGCTGGGGCACCAATTACATCTATGGGACCTGGTCGGCGCTCTGCGCGTTCAACATGGTGGGCGAGAACATGGAGGCCCCCCACATCCGCAAGGCGGTGGACTGGCTGAAGTCTCGCCAGCGCGAAGACGGCGGCTGGGGCGAGGACTGCGGCACCTATTGGGAGGAGCACAAGGAGCTCTGCAAGACCTCCACGCCCTCGCAGACCGCCTGGGCGCTTCTGGCCCTGATGGCGGCTGGCGAAGTGGACTGCGACGAGGTGAAAAAGGGCGTCGAATACCTGATGAACGCGCCACGCGAGGGCGGGAAGTGGGTGGAGGAATATTACAACGCCGTCGGCTTCCCCAAGGTGTTCTATCTCCGCTACCACGGCTATTCGGCCTTCTTCCCGCTGTGGGCGCTGGCGCGTTACCGCAACCTCAAGGGCGGCAACAACGCGTTCCCGATGTACGGGATGTAACGCCGACCTTTTGCGTCGACTGGGGCCCCGGAGGCCCTCGCCCGGCGCTTGAGGGGCGAAATCACGCGTGGCCGGCGTCGTCGGTCAGCATGCGGGGGTCGATGCCGATCTTCTCCATCGCCTGCTGCCACTTGGCGTCGGTCTCCTCGCCGAACAGCAGTTCGTCGTCGGGCGGGCAGTGGAGCCAGCCGTTGGCCTTGATCTCGGAATCGAGCTGGCCGGGCCCCCAGCCCGCGTAGCCGAGCGCGAGGATGCAGTTGCGCGGCCCGCCGCCGCCCGCGATTTCGCGCAGGATGTCGACGGTCGCGGTCAAGGCGACATGGTCGTCCACCATCAGCGAGGAATCCTGCAGATAGTCGGCGGAGTGCAGAACGAAGCCCCGGCCCGATTCAACCGGTCCGCCGAAGTGCACGTCCAGGAAATCCTCGCCATCCAGGAAATCCAGGCCCAGTTGGTCCAAGAGGTCGGGAAAGGTCAGGGAGTCGAGGACCCGGTTGATCACCAAGCCCATGGCGCCCTCGGGCCCGTGGGCGCACATGTAGATGACGGTGCGGGCGAACCGCGGGTCCATCATGCCCGGCATCGCCACCAGAAGCTGCCCCGCTAGGGTCGATTGGTTGTCGAGGGTGAACGACATCGTCCCTGTTTCCGCTCCGAAGCGTTAATTGTCGCACAGGAGGGGATTCCGGAAAAGGGGAAACGATCAGGCCTGCTGGGCCTCCGCCTTGGGCGTCACGCGATAGCAGATGGCGTCCACGCCCGTTCCGGGCGGGTCCGAGGCCCGCTTCCATTTGCGGGTGACCCGTTCAAAGTCGAGTTGGGTCTTGTCCGTGCTCGGATTGACGTAAAGCTCTTCGAGGGTCAGGAGCTCGCCGGGGTTCGCCACCGGCTCCAGCCGGGCGCCGGGGCTGATGGAATCGACGAGCATTTCCTGGGCCTCGCCGTTCGGATCGCTGCGCACGGTGGCGACGCCCCAGTTGACGGCGGCGTAGGCGGACACGTTCATGTCGCTCAGCATGCGCAGGTAGCGCGCGGCGCACTGGAAGGCGCTGGTCGGCTGCTCGACCCCGATGATGATGGAGTCGCCCCTGAACGCCATGCCGATGGAAATCTTCGAGACCCCGAAGTACTGGTCGTAACGCACCAGAAGGTCCACCAGCCCCTGCTTCTCCGCCCCGGATTTGCGGCCGAAGCCTTCCAAGTGAAGGGACAGGATCGCCATTTCCCGGGTGTCGTAGGTGTTGAACCGGTTCGGGTCCTCTTCCTCTTCGGGCTCGGGCTCCGGTTCGGGCATTGGAGGAGGCGGAGGCGGCTCGACCGCCGCGGGCTCCGGCATGGGAGGAGGCGGAGGCGGCGGGGCTTCCGGCATGGGCGGCGGTTCGGGCATGGGCGGAGGCTCGGGCGGCGCCTCCAGATACGGCTCCTGCTGGGGCGCGGGCTCCGGCTCCTCCTGATAGGCCTCGAGCCCGCCCAGGGTTTGCAGGACGGTCCCGCGAAGGTCGGCGCCGTCGAGGATGGCGCCGGCGGTGTCGGTCTCGGCCAGGTTGGCGCCGATCATGTTGGACTGGCGCAGGTCGGTCCCGGCGAGGGAGGCGCGGTTAAGGTTGGCGCCGGTCAGGTTCGCCCCTTCCATGCGCGCGCCCGCCAGGTTGGCGCCGGTCAGATCGGCGCCGGAAAGTTGGGCGTTGCCCACCAGGCTGGCTCCGGCGAAGTTGGTCCGGCGCATGCGGCAGCCGGAGAAATTGGCGCGAAGCAGGTAGGCGCCGGCGAAGACGGCGTCCTCCAGGTTGGCGCCGGACAGGTTCACCTCTTCCAGGTTGGCGCCGGCGAGGTTGGCGCGGCGCAGGTCGCAGCCGCTGAGGTCCGCCTTTTTCAGGTTGGCGAGCGACAGCGTGACCTTGCTGAGGTCCATGCCCGCGAGGTTGGCGCCGCGCAGGTCCGCTTGGCTCAGATCGGGCTCGACGTCCGGATCGGTGTTGCGCCACTCGTTCCAGCTCATGGCGCCCCGGCCCAGGGCCTGTATGTGGTGGACGTTGGTCACGGTCGCGTTCCCGCAGCCTCCGGTTAACCTTGATCGCCTCGGCCATGGGCGTGGGGGTGGAGCCCGTCAGTCCCTTGACCGCGGGAAAATAGTATGTTTAGCGCGGGGATTCGTCAACGCGGCCCGCGTGGCGGGGACGAGAATTCGACGGCCTTGTTGCAAAAGAGTCACAAGAAAATCAGCAAATAAACCAAAGAGTCTGCGCGTTAACCTTAACAAAAATTCTTAACTATATGATTTTTATGCATTTCATGCGCAGACCCCTCGCCGAAACAACGAGGAAGACGCCTCCGGCCCTTCCCCCACTGCGAAAATTTCGCCATGAAATCCCGCCGTTGTCAACGCGGAGAGGCGTCGCCGCTCGCGCCGGGGCGATAACGCGCCTTTTCATTCGCTGCCGATTTGTGATAAATCACTGGGCTCAAAATCGGTGACATGTCCGGCGTTTGGCTGTATGTGTCTCCAAAAGCGGTCCGTCCGGCCCGGGATGGGGGGAAACTCCCGGCGAGGAAAAATGGCGGCCCGAAACAAGAACACGGTAGCGACCGGGGAGGAGACTGAATGATGAATTTCTCCAATTCGCGCTTGGGCAAGCTGTGGGCGTCCTTTTGGCGTCCCACGACCAAGTACAGCATGGGCGCCCTTTTGCTGATCGGCGTCCTCGGCGGCGCGGCGGGGCTGATCGTTTTCCAGGTGGCCATGGCCAATTCCAACACCGAGGAATTCTGCCTTGGCTGCCACGAGATGAAGATTCCCTTCGAGGAATACAAGGAAACCGTCCATTACCAACCCACCACCGGCGTGCGCGCGACCTGTCCGGATTGCCACGTGCCCAAGCCGTGGATCCACAAGCTGGTGGCCAAGGTCCGCGCGACCAAGGACATCTACCACAAGTTTCTCGGCACCATTAACACCGAGGAGAAGTACGAGGACTACCGCCTGCACATGGCGGAAGCCGTGTGGAAGCGGATGGAGGCGAACGACTCCCGCGAGTGCCGGAGTTGCCATGACGTGAACTACATGGCGCTCGACGACCAGGGCCGCCGCGCGCGCAAGAACCACAAGAAGGTCATCGCGGGCGAACGCACCTGCATCAACTGCCACAAGGGCATCGCCCACAAGCTGCCCAAGGGCGTGGTGGTGACAAAGGAATAGGGGGAACCGGGGAAACCCGCCATCCTGGCGCGCCGCCCCGATCGGGGCGGCGTTTTTCTTTGAAGCGCATGGAAAAACCCGCCCGCATGCGCTAGATATGAGTCAGCTTCTCAAGGGCCGCGAAATGCCGGACGAAACCAGCCACGACATCGACGAACGGCGGATGGTTCACCGCTTCATCCGCCATTGGCGGGAAGCCCAGTCGCGCGAGGGCAGGATCCCGTCCCTCGACGCCCTGACCGCCATCCCGCTGGAGGACGAGATCGAAAGCGCCCTGTTTCTGGTCCAGGTCCATCCCGGACAGGCGCCGACGATCATCCGCCTCGGCCGCGCCTTCCTGGAGGACGGCTGCGCCGATCTGGTCGGCGGGCCCATTTCCGCGCTTCCCGAAAAGTCCCTTTTGGCCCAGGCTCTGCACTTCCACCGGCTGGTGCTGGCCAAGTCGGTGCCGATCACGCTCGGCGGGAAATACAAGGACGCGCAGGGCAAGGCGGGCATGTACCGCAGCGTCGTCATGCCGCTCAGCAACCTGGGCCAGGAAACCGACCACCTGATTGGGGCCGCCAACGGCAAGCCATGGGGCGGGGAGGCCTGACCCATGTCCATGAGCTACGAGGTCTACGTTTTCCGCAACGAGAACTGGACCATCGATTCCGTCTACGACGACCGGGAAATGGCGCTCTACGAGGCCCGGCTCTTGATCGAGGGCCACGGCATCCAGGCGGTCCGCGTGGTCGAGGAGCGCTTCGACGAGGGCAGCGGCGAGATGGACGCCTCCATCATCTTCCGCCAGCAGCGCGATCCGTCGAAAACGCCCGCCGAAAACGCGTCGCTTGCGGACGGCGGCTCCCTCGGAACCTCGATCCTGCTCGCCGTCGCCACCCTGGCGGCGGTGGCGGTCGTTTACAAGATATTGAATTAAGGGCCTCATACCAAGCGGCGCGAGCTATGACTCGCGATCGCTTGGCAGCCTGCGAAGCGGGCCGGCGCTTATGCGCCGAAAGCCAAGCATTCCGGAGGAATGCGCCCGGCGATTGAGGGACTGGAGCCGGTCAAGTCTTTGGCCGGCTGGTATGAGCCCCTCGCTCCAGAAGCTCGCGCACCATTTGCGCGCAGGCGTCGCGGTAATTGTCCAGCGCCTGCTGGTGCAGGTCGAACAAATCGACGATGTCCATCTCCGCCTCGCGTGGTCCGATGTCGGAAAGCGTGTTCAGGATCTGCGAGTTCCTGCAGTCCCGCAGCCCCTGCTCGGACATGGCCTGGCGGATGAGGACGTTGACCCTGCGCGCCAGCGCCGCGTGCTGGACCAGGGATTCGCGAAGCTCCCGCGACGTCCGGCTCATGATCCGGGCCGAGTTCGCCAAGGTTTCGCGCAGCTCGCGCTCGCCCAGCGGCCCTTCCTTGCAGACCGGCTCCGTCCTTTCCGGGCGGAATTTATTATTGGTGATCGCGTTCATGTCCCCCTTCCCATAACAAGACGTGTTCCTACCGAAAAATATTATACACCTCGCCCGCAATTAGGTGTGTAAATTA
The DNA here is from genome assembly GCA_964344345.1 of uncultured Hyphomicrobiales bacterium. Lineage (GTDB taxonomy): Bacteria > Pseudomonadota > Alphaproteobacteria > Rhodospirillales > CAYFNC01 > CAYFNC01. The sequence continues at coordinate 37,159 of CAYFNC010000001.1, forward strand.
TGGTTATTATTTGTAAACGAATCGCCACGCATCATTACAATTATATTAGATAAAATTTTATCTAGTTTTATTCTTATTTTTTACTTCGCCGGCCCAGTCACGCTTCCGGCGAACAGCGGGCGCGCCAACGGTGGCGCGCGGGCGCTTCGCGGTGTAATAAACGCCTATGAAGATCCTGTTCATCACCTCGACCCGGATCGGGGACGCGATCCTGTCCACGGGGCTCTTGAATCATTTGATCGAGAGCAACCCGTCCGCGCGGGTGACCGTCGCCTGCGGCCCCGCCGCCGCGCCCCTGTTTTCGGCGACCCCCAATCTGGACAGGGTGATCGTGCTGCATAAGATGAAGTTCTCGCTGCACTGGCTGATGCTGTGGGCGTCGTGCGCGGGAACGATCTGGGACGTGATCGTGGATCTGCGCAACGCGCCGGTGGCTTATATCTTGCCCGCCAAGCGCGCGCGCCGCCTCAGCCGCGACAAGCGCGAACACGTGCATCGGGTGAAACAACTCTCCCGCGTTCTGGGCCTGGAATCCGATCCGCCCGCGCCCAAGCTCTGGTGCGGCGACGGCCACCGCCAAAGCGCCCGGCGCTTCATCCTCGACGGCCCGCCCGTGCTCGCCGTCGGCCCCACCGCCAACTGGCGGGCCAAGACCTGGCGGGCGGAGTACTTCGCCGAGCTGATCGGGCGCCTGACAGGCGAGAGCGGAATCTTGCCCGGCGCCCGCGTGGCCGTGTTCGGACGCGACGACGAAAGGCCGTCCGCGCTTCGCCTCATCGACGCGATCCCGGAAGAGCGGCGCATCGACCTGGTGGGCTGGCTCGACCTGCCCGAGGCCTACGCCTGCCTGGAGCGCTGCGCCTTCTACGTCGGCAACGATTCCGGCCTGATGCATCTCGCGGCGGCGTCGGGGATTCCCACGCTGGGCCTGTTCGGGCCGAGCCCGGCGGTGAGCTACGCCCCCTGGGGCCCCCTGACCGCCGTGGCGACCACCGCCATTCCCTATGAGGAAATCTTCCCGCCGGACTTCGACCACCGGGCGTCCGACACCTTGATGGACAGCCTGACCGTGGACATGGCCGAGACCGAGGCCCGGAAGCTATGGGACCGGGCCCGGGAGGCCGGGCGGTGAGCGCGCCGACGCTCAGCGCCCTGGTGGTGGTCCACAACGAAAAGGACCGGATCGCCGACTGCCTGGATCGCCTGAAATTCTGCGACGAGATCGTGGTGGTGCTGGACAAGTGCACCGACGGCACCAAGGACATCGCGCTCCGCTACACCGAGCAAATCGTCGAGGGCGCGTGGGAGCGCGAGGGCCCCCGCCGCAACACCGGCATCGAAGCCTGCCGCACGGACTGGATCCTAGAGGTGGACGCGGACGAGCGCGTCACCGAGGCCGCGTCCAGGGAAATCCGCGAAACCGTCGCGACCAGCCGATACGACTGGCACGAAATCCTGGTGGACAACTACATCGGCGACCGTTTGGTGCGCTGGGGCTGGGGCGCGTCGTACGGCAAGGCGGCGTATCCTGGACTGTTCCGCAAGGGGGCCAAGGTCTGGGGCGACCAGCGCCTGCACCCCAGGCTGACCTGGACTGGGACCAAGGGGCCGATGCTGACCGCGCGCATCGAGCATTACGTGGATCGCGACATATCCGACATGATCCGCCGTCTCGACAGCTACACCACCGCCCGGGCCAAGGACATGCGGGAGAACGACGAGATCGGGAGCTTCGCCAACAACCTGCGCCGCCTGTTCTCTCGTTTCTTCAAGTGTTACGTAATGCGCAAGGGCTATCGGGAAGGGGGGCACGGGTTCCTGATCGCTCTGTTCGCGGGCCTCTATCCCTTGATCTCCCACATCAAGGCCAAGTCGGGGGAGAACCTTCGGTGAGCCGCATCGTTCTCGCCGACGACGGCATCGAATTCGATGGCCGCACGCTCGACTCCCGGCCGCTCGGCGGCGTGGAGTCGTCGGTCATCGCGCTGATGGAGACCCTGGCCGCGCGCGGTCACGAGGCGCTGGTGTTCAACAACTGCCCGGCGGCCATGGACCACAACGGGGTCAAATGGACGCCGATATCCCAGGGGCTTCCGGACACGGCGGATCTCTACATCGCCAACCGGGGCGACAAGCTGATCGGGGGCATGCCGGGCGCGCGGCATGCGGCGTTCTGGATCCACAATCCGGCCAAGTACCTGTTGAAGTGGCGCTATCTCTCCAAGCTTTGGCGGACGCGTCCCGACATCGTGTTCATCGGCTATTACCACGCCACCACCTATCCCAAGTGGGGCCCGGGCGGGAAGCGGGTGGTCATCCCCTATGGCGTTCCCGAGGGCTTTCGGAACTTCCCGCCCCTGGACGCCCCGCCCGCCAAGAGGGCCATCTTCGTCTCCAACCCGCTACGCTCCCTCGATTGGCTGTTGGAGCTGTGGGCGGACCGCATCCACCCCCAGACGCCCGACGCCGAACTGCACGTCTTTTCCGGCGCCGCCACATACGGCGCGGTGGGCGAGGCCAAGGCGCGGGCCATGGACGCGATCCTGGACCGCGCCCGCGCGCTCGCGGACAAGGGCGTGGTTCTCCGCGAACCGGTCCCGAAAGCCGACCTCATCAAGGAGTTGCGGGCCAGCCGGGTCATGCTTTACCGTGGCGACGAGAACGAGACCTTTTGTCTCGCGGTAGGGGAGGCCCAGGCCTTGGGGACGCCGGCCGTCGTCCAGAATCTCGGTTCCGTGGTCGAACGCGTCGTTGACGGCGAGACCGGCTTCGTCGCCCCGGACGACGGCGTCTTCGCCGACGCCGCGCTCCGGCTTCTCGACGACGACGACCTGTGGCGGGCCCAGCATCTGGCCGCGATCGACAAGCAGGGCCGGTGGGACTGGAGCAAGGCCGCCGCCGCCTTCGAGGAGCTGGTCTCCTGATGCGGCTCTACCAAGCCATGGCGGGGGCGGCCGTCGGCGGGGCGGAAGCCTTCTTCATCCGGCTCGCCCTGGCCTTCCAGCGCGCAGACGGGATCGAGCAAAAGCTCGCCATCCGAGCCCATGGAAAACGCGCCCAGGCCCTGTCGGGCGGCAAGGTCGATTTCACCCAGATGCGCTTCGGCGGCCCGCTCGACATGGTCACGCCCATGCGGCTGAAGCGCGACATCAACGCCTTCAAGCCCGACGTGGTGTTGACCTGGATGAACCGGGCGACGCGGGTCTGCCCCAGCGGGGACTACGTCCGGGCCGGACGTCTGGGAGGATACTACGACCTGAAGTACTACCAGGGCTGCAAGCACCTGATCGGCAACACCATGGACATCGTCGATTACCTGATCAAGTCGGGCTGGCCCAAGGACCGGGCCCATTACCTGCCCAACTTCGTCCGCGACGATCAGATGCCGCCGATCCCGAAACGGGAACTGTTCACCCCGCCCGAGGCCCCGTTGATCCTGGCCATGGGCCGCCTTCACGAGAACAAGGCCTTCGACGTGCTGCTCCGCGCGCTGGCCCACCTTCCCGACGCCTACCTGTGGCTCGCGGGCGACGGGCCGCTGCGCCGCAAGCTCGAGGCGCTGGCCGAGGAGGTCGGCGTCAAGCCCCGGGTCCGGTTCCTGGGCTGGCGCGACGACACGCCCGCGCTGCTGGCGTCATGCGACGTATTCGTCTGCCCGTCCCGCCACGAACCGCTCGGCAACGTGGTGTTGGAGGCCTGGGCCCAGGGCCGCGCCGTGGTCGCCGCCGACAGCCAGGGGCCGGGCGCGCTGATCCGCGACGGAGTCAACGGGCTGCTGGTCCCGCTGGAGAACCCGGACGCCATGGCGCATTCCATCCGGACCCTGCTCCGCGACAAGGCGTTCCGGGACGCGGTCGCCAAGGGCGGCCTGGAGAACCACCGCGCCAATTTCACCGAGTCCATCGTGGTCGAGCGTTACAAGACGCTGTTCCGCGACATAGCGGAAAAAGACGGCTGACATGTGCGGCGTCGCGGGCGTGATGACCCTGGACGGCGCGCCGCCGGAGGAGTCCGTGCTGGACGCGCTCGCCGAAGCGCTGGCCCATCGCGGCCCCGACGGGCGGGGTCGGCATGTGGAGGGCGGCGTCGGGCTTGTCCAGACCCGGCTCGCCATCATTGACCTGGAAGGCGGCGACCAGCCCCTTTTCGCCCCGATGCCAGACGGACGCCGCGCGGCCCTGGTCGCCAACGGCGAAATCTACAATTACCGGGAGCTTCGAGCGGACCTGGGCGAGGAGGCCTTCGCCACCCATTCCGACTGCGAGCCGCCCTTGCATCTCTATCTCCGCCACGGGCTGGACTTCGCGCGGACGCTTCGTGGCATGTACGCCATCGCCGTCCACGACCCGGCGGAAGGACGCCTCGTCCTCGCCCGCGACCCGTTCGGGATCAAGCCGCTCTATTTCGTCGAGGGCCATTTCGGCTTCGCCTTCGCGTCCGAGCCCCAGGCCCTGGTCCAGGCCGGACTGACGGGACGTGGCGAGGAGCGGAGACGGCGGGACGAGCTGCTGCAGCTCCAATTCGCCACCGGGCGCGAGACCATCTTCCCCGGCGTCAAAAGGGTCCTGCCCGGCGAGACCCTGGTGGTCGAGGCGGGCCGGGTTACGGGCATGCGCCATCTTCACGCCCTGCCCTCCACGCCCCCCAACGACCTGAGCGAGGACGCCGCGCTGGCCGACCTGGACCGCGCGTTCGAGCAGAGCGTCGATTTGCACCAGCGCTCGGACGTTCCCTACGGCATGTTCCTGTCCGGCGGCGTGGACTCGTCCGCCGTGCTGGCCATGATGGCGCGGCTGAACGACCGGCCGGTCCTGGCCTTCACCGCGGGCTTCGCGGGCGCGGGCGTCCATGACGAGCGCGACCACGCCCGCGTCGTCGCCAAGGCGGCGGGGGCCGAGCACGTGGAGGTGGACTTCGGCGAGGACGACTTCTGGTCCCTGCTGCCCGGGGTCGCGGCGGCCATGGACGACCCGGTCGCCGACTACGCCTGCCTGCCCACTTTCAAGCTCGCCCGCGCGGTTCGCGACGCCGGGCTCAAGGTGGTGCTGAGCGGCGAGGGCGGGGACGAGCTGTTCGCGGGCTACGGCCGCTACCGGCGCGCCGCCAGGCCCTGGTGGCTCGGCGGGCGGCCCATGCGGGCGAAGGGAATGTTCGACGGTCTGGGCGTTTTGCGCGACGAGGGGCGGGGCTGGCGCGAGGGCTTGGCCAAGGCCGAGGCGGAGGTCCCGGACGGCCTGACCGCGCTGCAGAAGGTCCAGGCGGTGGACTGCGCCGACTGGCTGCCCCACGACCTGTTGATAAAGGTGGACCGTTGCCTGATGGCCCATGGGGTCGAGGGCCGGGTGCCGTTCCTGGACCCGGAGCTCGGCCGCTTCGCCTTTTCGCTCCCCGACGGGCTCAAGACCCGGGGGCGCAAGGGCAAGTGGCTGCTGCGCCGCTGGCTCGACATCTACCTGCCGGAATCGAAGCCGTTCGAACCCAAGCGCGGCTTCACGGTCCCGGTGGGCGAATGGATTTCCAGGCGCGCCCAGACGCTCGCCCCCCTGGTCGCGGCCCAGGCGGGCGTGCAAGAAGCCTGCGTCCCCGGCGCGGTGGAGCGCCTGTTCGCCGCCAACGACGCCAAGGCGGGCAAGGCGGCGTGGACGCTGCTGTTCTACGCGCTGTGGCATCGGGCGCATGTGGAGGGCGGGACGCCCGACGGCGACGCCGAGGCGGTCCTCGCCCAAAAACCCTGAACGGATTTCCCTTCACCAATCGCCCGATCCGTGGAATATACCCCCCATGACCACGCCACCCGAATTCCTGTTCGACGGACCCGACGACGCGTCCCAAACCGTCGTCCTCGCTCACGGCGCGGGCGCGCCCATGGATTCCGAGTTCATGAACGTGTTCGCCGAGGGAATCGCCGAGGCCGGTTATCGGGTCGCGCGGTTCGAGTTTCCCTACATGATCAAGCGCCGCCAGGACGGGACCAAGCGCCCGCCCGATCGCCAGCCTGTCCTGTTGGAAACCTGGGTCGCGGCGTGCAAGGCGCTCGGCGGCGGAAAGAACCTGGTGATCGGCGGCAAGTCCATGGGCGGGCGCATGGCCAGCCTGATCGCGGACAAGGTGGACGCCCGGGGGCTGGTGTGCCTCGGCTATCCCTTTCACTCGCCGGGCAAACCGGAAAGTCCCCGTATCGAGCACCTGTGCGCGTTCAAGACCCCGACCTTGATCGTCCAGGGAACCCGCGACGCGCTCGGAAGCCGGGACCAGGTGGTGGGATATCGCCTGTCCACCGCCGTGCGGTTCCACTGGCTCCAGGACGGCGACCATGGCTTCAAGCCTCGCAAGGCGTCGGGCCTGACCGAGTCGGAGAATCTTCATAGCGGCGTCGCCGCCGTGGTCGCGTTCCTGAACGGCCTGTAAAAAAAACGCCCCGACCGTTTCCGGCCGGGGCGCTTCTTTTCAAAATCCGGGTTAGGCGCTGGTCGCCACGGCCCAGAAATCGTCGACCTTCAAGGCCGCGCCGCCGATGAGGCCGCCGTCCACGTCGGGGAGGGCCAGCAGCTCCTTGGCGTTCTTCGGGTTCATGGAGCCGCCGTACAGGATGCGCATGCCGTCGGAAACGGCCTGGCCCTTGGCGGACACCAGCTCGGCGCGGAGCATGGCGTGCACTTCCTGCGCCTGCTCGGGCGTGGCGACCTCGCCGGTGCCGATGGCCCAGACGGGCTCGTAGGCGATGACGGTGTTGTCCGCGTTCGACGCCTCGGGCAGCGAGCCCAGCAGTTGGCTCTTGTTCACGTCCAGCGTCTTGCCCGCCTTGCGCTCGTCGAGGGTTTCGCCGATGCAGATGATCACCTTCAGACCGGCGTCCAGCGCGGCTTGGGCCTTCGCCTTGACCGTGTCGTTGCTTTCGCCGTGGTCGGAACGGCGCTCGGAGTGGCCGACGATCACGTAGTCGCAGCCGCAGTCCTTGAGCATCCAGGCGCTGGTGTCGCCGGTGTGGGCGCCCTTTTCGTTCATGTGGCAGTCCTGGCCGCCGACGCTGACGCCGCTACCGGCCACCGCGTCGACCACCTTGCCGATCAGCGGGAACGGCGGGCAGACGAGCATCTCGACGTTGCAGCCGCTCTTGAACTTCTCGGCGACGCCCGAGGCGAGGGCGGTTCCGTCGGCCGCGAGGCCGTTCATCTTCCAGTTGCCGGCAATGAGAATGGTCCGAGCCATGTTTGACATTCCTTTCTTGCGTTTCTTCCCGAATATCCTAAGGCGGGCCGGCCGCGCCGGATCAATCCCCCCCGTTCGGGCGTTCGTTTAACACAGGCCGCGAGGCGTCTCCAGTGAATTTCCGCAAAAATACGGCGAAGCGGGGTTATTCCAGCTCCGTGTACTTCCGGGCGTTGCCCCGCGCCTTCTCGACCGGGTATTTCGCTTCGTTTTTGTCGATCTTGCGCTCGGTCGCGGCGATCAGGTCGATTCCGGCGCGTTCGCAGATCAACAAGAGGTATATGAACGCGTCCGCGCATTCCTCCCCCAGGCGTTCGCGAAAGCCCTCGTCCCGGACGCTTTCCTCCAACGCCCGTTCGGGCCGCCACTGGGCCAGCTCCAGGATTTCCGACGCCTCCAGGCTCGCCGACAGCATCAGGTCCTTCAAGGAATGGAACTGGCGCCAGTCGCGCGCGTCGCGGAAACGGATCAGGCGTCGGGTCAGCCGTTCAAGATCGGATTCCATGTCGATATCCCGTGGGAGCGAGGAAAGGGCATTAAGCGTCAATCGGAGCGCCGCCACAAGGGGCTCGCGAAAATATTATTTACCACACCGCCACGGCGTTAAAACTGGCGCGGCACCATGGATATTCATCAATCGGCGTCTTCCCACAAAGGCGTTTGACAGGCCCCAGACGGGGCTATATCAATCATTCTTAATATTCGAGTTCGTTGGGGGGAGCGCGCAACGGGCTGGCTCCGCATTTTGGAGACGCAAGGGTTATCCGCGCGCCCGTATCCGGAACTTTGGCGCCGAAACCAGGGAGACACCGTATCATGCCGACATTTGTCTGGGCGGATAAGTGCGATGGCTGCAAGGATGGCGAAGTCGCGGCCTGCATGCACATCTGTCCCAACAATCTCATGAAGCTCGACACCGAGCGGATGAAGGCTTTCAACCAAGAGCCCGACCAGTGCTGGGAATGCCAGTGCTGCGTGAAGGCCTGCCCGCGTCAAGCGGTCGAGGTTCGCGCCTATCAGGACGTGGTGCCCATGGGCGGCGCGTGCAACCCGGTGCGCACGGACAAGGACATCAGCTGGACCATCAAGTTCCGCGACGGCGAAGTCAAGAGCTTCAATTTCCCGGTCCGCACCACCCCGGTGGGCAGCATCGACCCGTATGGGAGCAAGCCCGAAGCCGGGGACATCGACAGCAACCTGCTGTTCACCGAGTCCGGCGAGCTTCCCACCCTCTGATTAAACCATAAAGGCGCGAAGCCCGCGCGGATGGCGGGCAAGCGCCCTCGATGGAGGAACGACTACCATGGCTGGGACTTTTGGCGATCCCGAAATTGTCGAAATCGATACGGACATCCTTATCGTCGGCGGCGGCATGGCCGCCTGCGGCGCGGCCTACGAAGCCGTTCGCTGGGCCGGGGACGACATCAAGATCACCCTGGTCGACAAGGCCGCCATCGACCGCTCCGGCGCCGTGGCCATGGGCCTGTCCGCCATCAACACCTATCTTGGCGACAACGATCCCGCGGATTACTGCCGCATGGTCTCCACCGACCTGATGGGCATCACCCGCGACGACCTGGTCTACGACGTCGGCCGCCACGTGGACAATTCCGTTCAGCTGTTCGAGGAATGGGGCCTGCCGATCTGGAAGGACAAGAGCACCGAGGGCGTTCCCCTGTCCGAGGGGGGAAAGCCGGTCCGTTCCGGCAAGTGGCAGATCATGATCAACGGCGAGGGCTACAAGACCATCGTCGCGGAAGCCACGAAAAAAGCGCTCGGCGTCGAGAACATCATCGAGCGCTGCTTCATCGTGAAGCTGCTTCTCGACGCCAACGAGGAAAACCGCATCGCCGGCGCCGTCGGCCTGTCGGTCCGCGAGCACAAGCTGTTCGTGTTCAAGGCCAACACCATCCTGAACGTCTGCGGCGGCGCGGTGAACATCTTCCGCCCGCGCTCCGTCGGCGAAGGCAACGGCCGCACCTGGTACCCGGTGTGGAACGCCGGTTCGACCTACGCCATGGCGGCCGAGGCCGGCGCCGAGATGACCATGATGGAAAACCGCTTCGTGCCCGCCCGCTTCAAGGACGGTTACGGCCCGGTCGGAGCCTGGTTCCTGCTGTTCAAGTCGTTCGCCACCAACGCCCAAGGCGATAACTACATCGAAAAGAACTCCGACATGCTGGAGCGGTTCTCGCCCTACGACAAGGCGGGGACGGTTCCGTCCTGCATGCGCATCCACGCCATGCTGAAGGAGCTGCGCGACGGCAAGGGGCCGATCCTGATGCACACCCACACCGCCATGGCGAAGCTGGCCGAGACCATGACGCCGCATGAGATCGAGCACCTCGAGGCCGAGGCGTGGGAGGACTTCCTCGACATGTGCATCGGTCAGGCGGGCGTGTGGGCCGGGATGAACATCCGCCCCGAGGAGAAACCTTCCGAGCTGATGCCGACCGAGCCATACCTGCTGGGCTCCCACTCCGGCTGTTCCGGCATCTGGGTCTGCGGCCCCGAGGACATGAACCTGCCCGACAATTACAAGTGGGACTACAAGGGCGTCCAGTACACCCGCATGACCACCGTGAACGGCCTGTTCACCGCCGGCGACGGCGTGGGCGCGTCGGGCCACAAGTTCTCGTCGGGCTCGCACGCCGAGGGCCGCGTCGCGGGCAAGCAGATGGTCCGGTTCTGCCGGAACAACAGGGACTTCACGCCGACGCTCAAGGCCGATTCCAAGGACGTGGCCGAGGCAATCTACAAGCCAGTCCGCAACTACCTGGAGCACAAGGACAAGACCACCGCCGAGGACGTGAACCCGTTCTACATCACCCCGTCCATGTTCCAAAAGCGCCTGCAGAAGTTCATGGACGAGTACGTGGCGGGCGTCTCCACCTACTACAACACCAACGGGAAGATGCTGGAAATCGGGCTCGAGCACCTCGAGATGCTCATGGAGGACGCCGAGAACCTGCGCGCCAAGGACCTGCACGAACTGATGCGCGCCTGGGAGAACTACCACCGCGTCCGCGCGTCCGAGTGCCACCTGCGCCACATCCGGTTCCGCGAGGAGACCCGGTACCCGGGCTTCTATTATCGCACCGACTTCCCGGACCTCGACGACGCCAACTGGAAGTGCTTCGTCAACAGCCGCATGGACCCCGCGACCGGCGAATGGACGATGAAGAAGCAGCCGCACGTCGACCTGGTCGAGAAGCGCTACGGCGGGGGCCGGGAGCCCTAAGTCCGGACGCGCCTTTTCGGGATCCGACGCTCTGGTCTTGAATGCGGGCGCGAACGGACAGCCACGCCAACGTAGGGAACGGCCCATGCCAGATGCCGATGGACGGCGCAATCTTCAGGACGTCAGCCTGGAGATGAACATCTTCGACGGGGTCCGAGACCAGGGCGGCGACCCGGTCCAGCCGACCCGTCTGACCTCCGGCGACGATTTCCGCTTCAAGTGCCATTCGGGCCTGGAATGTTGGAACCGCTGCTGCCACGGCGCCGACATCGTCGTCACGCCCCTGGACGCGCTCGTTCTCGGCAAGCATCTAGGGCTTTCCTACGCCGATTTCCTGGCCCAGCACGCGGTTCCCGGCATGTGGGACCAGGCCATGCTGCCCGTTCCCAAGCTGAGGATGGGGGGCGAGGACGGCCGGGGCCCGTGCCCGTTCATGCGCGAGGACGGGTGCGCGGTCTACGAGGCCAGGCCGGTGACCTGCCGCTACTATCCCCTTGGCCTCGCGTCGTTCAAGATGAAGGACGCGGACCGCATCGAGGACTTCTATTTCCTGGTCCGCGAGAACCACTGCAAGGGCCACGACGAGGCCCGGGAGATCTCCGTCGGCGACTTTCGCGAGGAACAGGGAGTCGAGGATTACGACCGGGTCAATCGGGGCTGGATGGACATCCTTTTGAAGATGGCGTCGTGGCAAGCGCTCGGCGGCCCCTGGGGCCAGGAGCCGGAGCCCCGAACCAAGCAGATGTTCTACCTGGTCTCCACCGACCCCGAACGCTTCCGCCGCTTCGTGTTCGAGACCAAATTCCTTGAGTCCTACGAAGTCTCGGACGAGGCGGTCGAACTGCTGAAAACCGACGACGAGGCCATGCTCCTGCTCGGCTTCGACTGGATGAAGAGCGTGCTGTTCAACGAGCCCACCATCCTGCTGAAGGAGCACGTGCTCCACGACGCCATCGCCAGGGCGCGCGAGGACATGGGCGCGACCTAACCTCGCAGAAAATCACTCTGGAATTTTCTGAACAATAAAACACTCACCCAAGCGTGATAATGTGAAAATTTATCTTGACCCGCGCAAAAGTCTGAGTATATTAGTCAGGTAATCGGGTTTCGACATGACACTCATCAAGGAGGCCGCAATGACCTACGCCGTTACCGTTCAGCGCACTTTGTCCACGGGCGAGGGCGAACTGCACGTATGCGACACCCTGAACGTGGAGGCCCCGAATGAACGGGCCGCCCGAGACGCGGTCGCCGGCAACGGCGACGCGGACCTCATCACCCGGGTGCGCCGTCGGCGCTGACCCATTCGCCCAAGGAAAGCTTGAACGCGCGGGGGCGGATCACCCCGCGCGTTTTTTTCTCCTCTCGGCCAAGGACGACGACAATGACAGCGCAAACGCGAAACGCCCGCATCGGCCGCAGCTACGCCATGCCGCCGGAGTTCGACTACAAGGGATACACGGTCAAGCACAGGGGACAGGCGTTCTGGGTCGGCTCCCACCGCTTCCCGACCAAGGAGGAGGCCCTGCTTTATATCGACTACTGACCGGACGCCACGGGCACCGACACGGTGACCGTGGTCCCCTGCCCGGGGCTGCTTTCGATGTCGAGGGCGCCGCCGTGCAGGTTCACGAGATTGACGGTGAGGGGCAGGCCAAGGCCTGTCCCTTCCCTTTCGGCGGTCAGCACGTCCCCGACCCGCCCGAACGGAGTCAGCGCCTTGTCGATGTCGTCATCGTTCATGCCGATCCCGTCATCGGAAACCATGAGCCGGACTTGGCCGTCGGCATGGGCGGCGGCGACCTTGACGGTTCCGCGCTCCTCGGTGAATTTCACCGCGTTGGACAAAAGATTGACCAGGATTTGCTTGAACCGCCTGCGGTCGGCGGGCACCTGGGGCAGTCCGGACGGCACGTCGGTCAGCAGTTCGACCCGCGCCGTTTCCGCCCTGGGCCTGACCAGCCGCAGGGCCTCGTGGATCATCTCGGACACGTCGACGGGTTCGAAATTGACCTCGATCTTTCCGGACTCGATGGCCGAGACATCCAGGATATCGTTGATCAGCTCCAGAAGATGCTGGCCCGATTCGCGGATATTTTCGATGTATTCCAGGTATTTTGTGTTGTCCAACGGGCCAAAGACCTGATGGCCGATGGTGTCGGCGAAACCGATGATGGCGTTCAGCGGCGTGCGCAGTTCGTGGCTCATGTTGGCCAGGAACTCCGACTTGGCCCGGTTGGCTAGTTCGGCCTCCTCCTTCGAGCGCAGCATCGCCATGGCGGTGCGCTGCTGTTCGGCAAGCGCCTTGCTCAACGCCTCCGTCCGTTCCTGGACCTTGAGCTCGAGCACGTCGCGGGACTGGCGCAGCGCCTCCTCGTCCGCCTTGCGCCGGGTGATGTCGCGGGCGGTGATCACCAGGAAACCGCCCTTTTCGGTGCTGGCGTTGGTGGCGGACAGCTCCACCGGGAACGACCGGCCGTCCTTGGTGGTGGCGATCATCTCCGACAAGCTGTAGCCGAACGGCTCATCCGCAGGCGCCGGCGTCTCGCTCGCGAAGGCTCCGAACCCGCCGCTTTCCAGGTGGAACACGGATTCGATGTTCAAACCGTCCATGCCGCCGCTTTCGAAACAGAACATGCGTTCGGCGACCGGGTTGACGCATTCGATCTCGCCGTCGGGCGTCACCACGATCAAGGCGTCGGCCATGGTGTCCAGGATGGCGCGTTCGCGGGCCTCGATGGCCTCGATCTCCGCCTTTTGACGCGCGATATCCAGGCGGGAGCGCTCGATGTCCTCGGCCATCTCGACCAATTCGCCGCCCTGGCGCTCCAGGATTTCCTTGGCCATCTCCAATTCGGCGTTGGCCTGGCGCAGCGATTGGCCGCGGTAGATGAGCTCGCGCTCCTTCTCCTTCAGCTCGGTGACGTCGGTCAACGTGGTGACAACGCTGCCCTCCAGGGTCCGCTGTTCGTTGACGATGAAGAACCGTTCGTCGCGGTACTCCATGAACGCCTGGCGGGACGGACGGTTGCGGCTTCTGAGCCAATGGATCAGCCAGTCGCGCGGGTCCTCCTCGGTGACAAGGTTGTCGGAGGCGGCCAGCTCCTCGAGCACCTGTTTGTATCCCTGTCCCCGGCGCGGCGCGCCCGCGGCCCCGGCGAACCGTTCGGCGAACTTGTCGTTGTACATGTCCAAACGGCCCGCCTGGTCCCAGGCGGCGAACCCGTCGGCCATGCACTCCATGGCGCTTTCCAGGCGAAGCTGGTAGCGCACCCTGTCGGTCGCGTCGGCCCAGTGGCCGATGATCAACCCGTTGTCCAGCACCCGCTCCTTGACGTCGACCCAGCGGCCGTCGGTCAGGCGTTCGGTGTAGACCCCGGTGCGCGTCCGGTGCATGCGCAGGCGGCGCTGTATCCAACGGTCCGGATCGTTGAGCACCAGGGAGCCCGCGACCTCGCCGTTGTTGACCAGGATTTTTGTGATTTCCTCGAACGACATGCCGAGGATGCTGTCCATCTGCTGCAGGGAGCGGAAGATATACTGAAAATGGTCGTTGTAATACTGCAGGCGGTCTTCGACGGAAAAAACGGTCAACCCCACCCGCAACTTGTCGAACGAATCGAACAAGTCATCGTGCTTGAAAGAGGGATCCCGCATTGCGCGCCCGTCCAGACTGTTTCCCCAACCGCCCGCCCAGGCCCCCTCTGTACGGTGGTTTGTTCTTATATGTGTGTACGGCGCCTCGGCAAAGTCAAGAATTCAAGTGCGCGGGCGGGCGAATCAATCCGCCACAGGAAGGGTGAAAAAGAACGTCGCGCCCTTCTCGAATTCGGATTCCAGCCAAATATCACCGCCGTGGCGTTCGACGATGCGCTTGCAGATCGCGAGCCCGATGCCGGTTCCGCCGTATTCCGTCCTGGCGTGCACCCGCTGGAACACGCCGAAAATCTTTTCGAAGTTCTTTGATTCGATTCCGATGCCGTTGTCCTTGATTGCAAATTCGTGAAAATTACCCCGGCGTTCTGAGTTAATGATGATTTTCGACTTCCGGTTCTCCGGCCTGTACTTCAGGGCGTTGCCGACGAGATTTTGGAACAGCCGGACCGTTTGCCCCCTGTCGGCGAGAACCGTCGGCAGTTCGTCGATCAGGATGTCCGCCTCCGCCTCCTTGATGGTCGCGCGGAGATTGGCGAGGGCTTCGGCCACGGCGTCGCCCACGTTCACCGGTTGTGACTCCGCGCCCTTGCTTTCGATGCGGGAATAGTCCAGCAGGTCCTTGATCATCCGGCTCATGCGTCGGGTGGCGTCGGTGGTGTGGTGGATGTATTCCTTGGCGTCCTCGCCGAGCTCGTCCTCGAAGTCGTCCTCCAGCAGGCTCACGTAGCCGGAAATGACCCGAAGCGGCTCCTGCAGGTCGTGGGAGATGGCGTAGGCGAACTGCTGCAGCTCGGCGTTGGAGCGGGCGAGCTTGTGCTCGAACTCCAGCCTTTGCGAGACGTCGTGGAAGCTGATCACGGCCCCGACGACCGCGCCGTCGCGAACGATGGGATGGGCGTGATATTCCACCGGCAGAATGGAGCCGTCGGCCCGATGGAACTTGGCGCGCGTGTCCCTGAGGGGCTCGGCGTCGCGAATGACCGCCTCGATCGCGCCGTAGCCCTCGGATGGCGGGAAGATGTCCTGGAAGCGTTTCCCCTCGAGGCCGCCTTCATAACCCAGGATGGAAAGCGCCGCCGGATTGCCGAGGAAACACGCGCCGTCCGTATCGACGGCGATGATCCCCTCTCCGGCGGAGGCCATCAGCAGGCTTGTGAACGCCTCGTTCTCGCGGAGCGCGTCCCCGGACCGCTTGCGCTCGGCCACCTCGCGGGACAGGTCGGCGGTGCGCTGGGCGATGATGTCCTCGCGGCTGTCCTTTTCCCGGTTGAGCGAGAGCACCTTGCGCCGCACCCTCGCCATCCCCAGCACCGTCACCAGGGACAGCAACAGCCAGACCGCGCCGTGCACAACGATCAGGTTCCGGGCCTGCTTGTCCAAGGTGTTGAGCACCGGGGCGGCGGGAAACGAGACCCGTAGCCCGCCCCGCACCTCCCCGACCTCGTAGCCCTGCTTGGCGTGGCAGGCGAGGCAGGCGGTCTTCACGAACAGCGGCGCCATGAAACGGAAGGTGGAGGCGCCTTCGTTTTCGACGATCTCGACCCGCTCGGAGACCCCGGTCTCGAAGGCGCGCAGCGCCGCGGCCTCCCATTCGTCGGCGCGGTTGCCGGGATTGAGCGGGTTCAGGCTGGTCAGGTGAATGTTCAAGTCGCCGGACTGGAGGACCTCTCCGATCTGGCGGGTCATGTAGGCGGGGTTCACCTTGGTCAGCTTGACGCCCTTGGGCGTTTCGATGTCGCGCTCGTCCACTTCAAGGAACGGGTTGGACGGGGTGCTTTCCGAGATGGGGGCGTAGACCCCGCCGTGGCGCGCGTTCCAAAGCCGGGTGGTCTGGACCAAGGTGAACACCATGCGGCCGCGCCCGGCCGCCATGGCCATGGCGTGCTTTTCCAGCGAGCGCACGTTCCAGGAATAGGACGCGAACGAAAGCCCCGCCCACAGCGCCAGGGGAACAAGCCAGAAAGCCCTATTGACCGACCAGTCCTTCATCGAACCGCCGCAGAAGAAACGCCCATATTTCCCCTGAACATACGAGTTTACGTCCCGCGCCCGCGAAATCCAAGGTTGATTATTTTTTGGGTTAACACATGGTCCGGAGTTCGAACTCCAGGATGCCCTCCGCCCCGGCGGCCTTGAGCCGGGGGATGAGGTCGCGGACCGCGTTGCGGCCGACCACGGTTTCGACCGCCATCCAGGCGGGGTCGGCCAGCGGGTTGACCGTGGGCGCGTGCAGGCTGGGCAGCAGGGCCACCACGCCGTCCAGCGCGCCGGCGGGAACGTTCATCTTCAGCATCACCCGATGCCGGGCGGCCAGCGCGCCGTGCAGCAGCATGGCGATCTGGTCGATCTTGGCGCGCTTCCACGGGTCGTCCAGCGCCTGCTTGTTTGCGATGAAGATGGTGTGGGTGTAAAGCAGGTCGCAGACGATGCGTAGCCCGTGGGCGCGGATGGTGCTGCCGGTCTCGGTGATTTCGACGGCGGCGTCCGCCAGCCCCTCGACCACCTTGGCCTCGGTCGCGCCCCAGGAGAACTCCACCTTGGCCTTGACGCCGCGTTGCTCCAAATAGCGCCGGGTGAAGTCCACCAACTCGGTCGAGACCACTTTGCCGTCCAGGTCCTCGACCGACTTGATCGGCGAGTCCTCGCCCACCACCAGGACCCAGCGGGCGGGCTGGTCGGTGACCTTGGAATAGACCAGCTCGGAAATCACCTCCACGTCCGCCTGGGTCTCCATCACCCAGTCCTGGCCGGTCAGACCGCAGTCCAGCGTCCCCCCCGCGACATAGGGCCCCATCTCCTGCGACCGCACCAGCGCGCAGGAAAGCTCGGCGTCGTCGATGGCCGGGAAGTAGTTGCGCGAACGGGGCGAAATCGCCCATCCGGCCTGGCCGAACAGTTCGATGGTGGCGTCCTGCAGGCTGCCCTTGGGGATTCCAAGTTTAAGGGTCGACATGGGTGGGAAGTCTCCTGTGTTCGTATTTCGGGGCTCATAAAGCCGGGGGCGGCGGGCGGCGTCAACGGGCTTTTTGCAGCGCCAGCGTCGCCCAGTCGCCCCGGTTCAGCAGGAACAGCCGCCGCGCGCCGCGCGCGTGGTAAGCCGAAAACACCCGATTGGCGTCGCGCATGAAAAATCCGGATAGAACCACGACCCCGCCGGGCGCGAGCGCGGCCATGACGTCGCCCGCCATGGCGCGGAGCGGCCGGGCCAGAATGTTGGCGGTAATCAGGTCGAAGGGAGTCCGCTCTCGGACCTTGCCGACGCCGTCGGACTCCACGACCCGGACCAGTCGCGAAAGCCCATTGGCTCGCGCGTTCTCCTCCGCGACCTCGACCGCGTCCGGGTCCAGGTCCACCGCGACGACGGGGCGACGCCACGTTCCGGCCATGGCCAGCGCCAGCACCCCCGAACCGCAACCCAGGTCCAGGGGACGAAAAAACCGCCGCCGCGCCAGCCGGTCCAGCGCCGCCAGGCACCCGGCCGTGGTGCCGTGCCCCCCGGTTCCGAACGCCATGCCCGCGTCCAGCATCAAGGGCACGCACCCCGAAGGCGCCGCGCCCTTCAGGTGGGAGCCGTGGATGTAATAGCGCCCGATGCGCGTCGGCGGAAAGGCGTCCTGGTTGCCCTCAAGCCAATTCCGGGTCGGCACCATCTTGATTTGCGTTTTGGGCTGGGCGAGGCTCATCGAGGCGGCCGCGACCGCGATGGCGACGTCGAGCGCCACCCGATCGGGCTCGAACGCGCAAAACCCCTCCACGGTCCAGGGGTCCTTGGGCCCATCCCCCGACATGGCCGAAAGGGATTGGCAATGCGGCTCCAACGCCGCCTCGAACGCGGCGACGGCGGCCTCGGGTGTTTTCAGCGCGACGCGCCACACGACCAGGGGCTCGTCCGCCACCTCAGGCCTCGTCCACGAAGCTGTCCATGACGCGTTTCAGGCCGCTTTTCTCGAACGCGACCTCCAGCTTGGCGCCGTCCACGGACTCGACCCGGCCGTAGCCGAATTTCTGGTGGAACACCCGCTGGCCGACTTCGTACCGGGCCGCTGGGCCCACGTCGGTGACCTCGAACGGGATGTCTTCGAGAAGGTTGCGCCGCCCGCGGCCAAATCCGGAATAGGACGCCGTGTCCTCCCCGAACCCGGCGAAGCCGCCTCCGCCGCCGAGCCCGCGCTCGCCTGTTTTCTGGATATGCTCCTCGGGCAGTTCCTCGACGAAGCGGGACGGCGGGGAATTCTGCCACTTGCCGTAGACCATGCGGCTGGAGGCGTGGATGACATAGGCTTTCTTGCGGGCGCGCGTCAGGCCGACGTAGGCCAGCCTCCGCTCCTCCTCCAGCCCGCCGACGCCGCCGTCGTCCATGGCGCGCTGGTGGGGGAAGATTCCATCCTCCCAGCCCGGCAGGAACACGGTGTCGAACTCCAGCCCCTTGGCGCCGTGGAGCGTCATCAGCGTCACCTTGTCCACGTCCTCGGACTCGTCGTTCTCCATCACCAGGCTGACGTGCTCCAGAAAGCCGTCCAGCCCGTCGAACTCGTCCATGGCCGCAACCAGCTCCTTCAGGTTTTCGAGCCGCCCGGGCGCGTCCACGTCCTTCTTCGCGCGCCACATGTCGGCGTAGCCGCTGTCCTCCAGCACCATGGCGCACAAATCGCCCGGCGTCTCGACCGCGACCAGCCGGCGCCAGTTGTCGAAGGCCGCCATCAGGTCGCGGAGCGCGCCCCTGGGCTTGGGCCGGATTTCGTCGGTTTCCAGCAGCCGGTTGACGGCGGCGCTCAGCGGACAGCGCTCGGCCCGGGCGAAGCCGTGGATGACCTGCATGGCGGCGGGGCCGACGCCCCGCTTGGGCGTGTTGACGATGCGCTCGAACGCCAGGTCGTCGTCGGGCTGGGCGATGACGCGAAGGTAGGCGAGCGCGTCGCGGATTTCCTGGCGCTCATAGAACCGGGGGCCGCCGAGGACGCGATAGGGCAGGCCGACGGTGATGAAGCGCTCCTCGAACTCGCGGGTCTGGAACCCGGCGCGGACCAGCACCGCCATGTCGTTGAGCGATTGACCCCGGGAGCGCAGGTTCTCCATCTCGGCGCACGCGTAACGCGCCTCGGCCTCCCCGTCCCAGACCGAGTGGACGGTGACCTTCTCTCCGCTGTCGCCCTCGGTCCACAGGGTCTTGCCCAGCCGGTCCACGTTGTGGGAAATCAGGCCCGAGGCGGCGGCGAGGATATGGGGGGTGGAGCGGTAGTTGCGCTCCAACCGCACCACTTGGGCGCCCGGAAAGTCGGCCTCGAAGCGCAGGATGTTGCCCACCTCGGCCCCGCGCCAGGAATAGATGGACTGGTCGTCGTCGCCGACGCAGCAGATGTTGCGCCGCTCCCGCGCCAGAAGCCTCAGCCACAGGTATTGCGCAACGTTGGTGTCCTGGTACTCGTCGACCAGGATGTAGCGGAAGCGCTGCTGGTATTTCCCGAGAATGTCCGGGGCGGACTGGAACAGGGTCAGGCAGTGCAACAGCAAATCGCCGAAGTCCACGGCGTTCAGCGTGGTCAACCGCTCCTGGTAGTCGCCGTAGATGGCGGCGAGCTGGCCGTCGGCGGCGTCCTCCGCCTCCATTTGCGGGACCTTGCCGGGGACGAGGCCCCGATCCTTCCAACGCTGAATGGCGCCCAAGAGCGTCCGGGGCGGCCAGCGCTTGTCGTCCACCTTGTGGCCTTCCAGAACCTGCTTGAGCAAACGGACCTGGTCGTCGTCGTCGAGGATGGTGAAGTTGGGCTTCAGCCCAACCATCTCGGCGTGGGCGCGGAGAATCCTCGCGCCGGTGGCGTGGAACGTCCCCACCCACCAGCCTTCGACCGGAACGCCCAGCAACCCCGCCACCCGTTCGCGCATCTCGCGCGCCGCCTTGTTGGTGAAGGTGACGGCCAGCACCTCCCACGGGCGGGCCTTGCCGGAAATCAGGATGTGGGCGAGCCGGGTGGTCAGGACCCGGGTCTTGCCCGTGCCCGCGCCCGCCAGCACCAGAACCGGTCCGTCCACCGCCTGGACCGCGTCGCGTTGGGTGTCGTTCAGCATGTCCAGGTAGGTCGGCGCCCCCGGGGCGGGCGGCGGCGGCGCGGTGTCGGTCAATTCGAACGGATCGCTCATGAGCCCCTATATACCACCCCTTCGGGGGGAGTTGACCCATAAATCTTGAGTTTGGTCCCTATTCCTCGTCCTCGTTCAGGGCCCGCATGACCGCATCCATGCCGCCCTCGAAATAGCGGTAGGCGTCGGCGCCGGCCAGCACCACCCCGTCGTAGCCCTGGGCCAGAAGCCCGTAGATGAAGGAGTTGGGGTTGCCGAAGACGATGTTCTTCCATTCCGGCCGCCAGAACTCGACGAAGAAGCGGTCCGGGTCGCCGGGATAAGGCGCGGCGATCCAGCGGGGCGAGCCCTCGCGCCAATGGTCCTTCCAGTAATAGCGATACCGCGCCGCAGCGCCGATGTTGATGTAGGCCAGCACCAGGCGCTTGGCCCCGATCTTCTTGTAGCGCAGCGTCTCCACCGCCTGGCGGGTCAAGGGCCTGCGGCGGTGGTACACGTCCACGACCACCATGTCGAAGTTGGTCGCGGCCAGCGCCAGGGCGAATTCCTCGAGCCGCCCAAAGGAATTGGACTGCTTCAGATAGAGGAAGTTCTTGGCCTCGGCGATGGACATCACGTTCTTGGGGTTTTCGCGGAACGGGTCCCGGGGATAGGCGGGAATGGAATCCTGGGCCAGCCCCATGGCGTCGGCGACGAAGGGCGTCAGTTTCAGCTTCGCCGCCTGGCGGTACGACGCCTCGATCTTTTTCGGGTTCTTGGCGTAGTCCACGATGAAACGGTTGAGCCCGTTGGCCTTGGCGATCTTCAACAGCTTCAGGTATTTCTTCTTGGTTTCGGGCTTTCGCGCCCGACCGATCTCGCGCACGCCATGGAACAGCGCGTTGTGCAGCACGCCGTCGATGGAGCGCATGTAGGCCACGGCCGGATTCTTGACCTCCGGGTCGTGCTCGTCCTCCTTGAGCAGAAGCTCCAGCCCGTCCTCGACCACGATGGCGAATTCGCGCTTTTGCTTGCGGGCGTAGCGCGCGATGTCGGTGATCAGCTTGCGCATGTCCTCGCGGTAGTCCCGGACGTTGACCCGAAGGGGCTCGATCGGGGGCGGGGCGAGTTTTTGGATCTTGTCGCCGATCTGGGTGTAGCCGCCTTCCTCGGGCGGCGGCTCGTCCACCAGGACCTGGGCCCGGGCGCCCGCGGCCATGAACAGGATCAACACGAAAGCGGTCAACGTTCTCATACCAGCCTCTTCATCACTTCCCCGGCGATGGCCATGGACGCGGTCAGCCCGGGGGACTCGATGCCGAACAGGTTCAACAGCCCGGCCCCGTCCTCGATCCCGCCGTCGTCGATGGCGAAGTCGCGGGCGGGCTCGCCCGGGGCCTGTATCTTGGGCCGTATCCCGGCGTACCCGGGCGCGAGCGCGCCTTCGGGCAGGTCGGGCCAATAGCGCCGGATGGCGTCCTCGAACATCCCGGCGCGTCCCGGATCGACCGTATAGTCGATTCGGTCCACCCATTCCACGTCGGGACCGAACCGGCCCTGGCCCGCCAGGTCCCGGGTGTAGTGCAGGCCCAGGCTCGCCTGGCCCGGCGCCGGATAGATCAGCCGTTCGAACGGCGCGGGCCCCGACAGCAGGAAATAGTTTCCTTTGGCGTAATGCAACGGCGGAACGGATTTTTCCCGAACCCCCGCGATGGCGCCGGCGACCGTCTGCGCGCCGAGCCCGGCGCAGTTGACCACCAGACGCGCCTTGAGCTCCATCGCGTCCGCGCCGCTTCCGGCCGCGATCACGACGCCGTCGCCCTCGATCCGCCCCCCCGTCGCGGGGCTCAGGAACGCGAACGCGGCCCCGGCGTTCTCGGCGTCGCCCCGCAGCGCCAGCATGTAGCCGTGGCTGTCGAGAATTCCGGTTTCCGCGGACCGGAGCGCGCCCAGGCATCGAAGGCCCGGCTCCATCTTCAAGGCCGCCTCCGCGCTCAGCATCTCAAGGCCCTCGACCCCGTTGGCTCGGCCGTTGTCGTGGAGTTGCTTGATCCTCGGAAGCTCGTCGTCCGACGTCGCCACGATCAGCTTTTCGCAGCGCAGGTGGTCCACCCGGCGCTCGGCGAGATAGGCGTAGAGCATGCGCCGCCCCTCCACGCACAGCCGGGCCTTCAGGCTTCCGGGCTGGTAATAGATTCCGGCGTGGATGACCTCGCTGTTGCGCGAACTGGTCCCAGTCCCGATGGTCTCGGCCGATTCCAGCACGATGACCTCGCGCCCGGCGCGCGCGAGAGACCGGGCCACGGCCAGTCCCACCGCGCCCGCGCCGATGACGATGCTTTCGACCCGCTCGACCATGTTGCGATTCTATCCGTTTCGCCCCCTCACGGGAACGTGATTTCCCTTCTCGCGCGATCCGGTTCATATCCGAGGCGAACGCGGCCGAAACGGAGACGAGCCATGCCGAGACGCTTTTTCGCCTGGACCCTCGCCATCGCCTTGCTTGGCGCGGGCGCGGCCTGGGCCAGCCCCCTGACGTGGAAGCTGGAGTGGCGCGAGACCGACTTTTCCAAATCCGCCATCGATTTCGACGAAATCATCTCCGGCGGCCCGCCCAAGGACGGAATCCCGTCCATCGACGAGCCCACGTTCGTTCCGGCGACCGAGGACAAGACCCTGGGCGAGAAAGAACCCGTGATCGCGCTCAGCGTCAACGGGGAGGCGAAGGCCTATCCGCTGCGCATCCTGACCTGGCACGAGATCGTCAACGACGCCGTCGGCGGCGAGCCCGTGACCGTCACGTTCTGCCCGCTCTGCAACGCGGGCGTCGCGTTCAAGCGGACCTTGGACGGCCGGGTTTTGGACTTCGGCACGACCGGCAAGCTACGGCGAAGCGACCTGGTCATGTACGATCGCCAGACCGAATCCTGGTGGCAGCAATATTCGGGCGAGGCCATCGTCGGCGAGATGACCGGAAAGCGCCTCGAAATGGTCCCGTCGCGCATGGAATCGTGGGAGCGGTTCAAGGCGCGTTTCCCCAAGGGAAAAGTCCTGGTCCCCAACGATCCCGGCATGCGCGACTACGGCGCCAACCCCTACGTCGGCTACGACCGCGCGGCGCGGCCGTTCCTTTACGACGGCGAAACGCCCAAGGGAATCGCGCCCATGGAGCGGGTCGTGGTGGTGGGCGAGGAGGCTTGGTCCCTGACGCTGCTCCGCGAAAAGGGAACGCTCAAGTCCGGCGACCTGACGCTTAGCTGGACACCCGGCCAGAACTCGGCCCTGGACGCGAGAACAATCGCCAAGGGCCGCGACGTCGGAAACGTGACGGCGACGCGCGACGGCGAGGACGTGGTCCACCACGTCACCTTCGCCTTCGTGTTTCATGCGTTCCAGCCGGGCGGGCGGCTGCGATTGGAGTGACGCGCCCCGCTCACCGCCCCCTGCCGACCCGGATCTGGGCCGTCTGGTCGCGTCCGTAATAGCGCCGGGCGTAGTAGGTCATGGTGTCCTTCAGGTAGGCGTCCAGTTCCTCCCAAGCGACCGCGCCGTCGTCGTTGCCGTAGGGGGATTTGTCGGCTTCCCCGGACATGCCGTGGAGGAAATACTTGGTGAAAAGGCTGTTGGCGCCGTTTTCCTCCCATGACGCGATCTGGTCCGCCGCGCCCGCCGTGATCACGGTCAGATTGCCGGGCGCGCTCGGCGTCTTGGGCGTGACGTAGAGCCCCGAAGACTTGGCGATAACGGCGCCCCCCTGGCTGAGGCCCGAGAAGCACGCCTCCAACACCACGGTGACCGAACGCGCGGGAAGCTTGCCCAAGTTCCGATAGAGCGCGCCAAGGGAATAGCCGCCCAGTTCGATCCGCGAAGCATCGGCGTCCGTGGGCACGAGGTAGGCGCCGCCGCCGCCCGGCGCGCCATGGCCGGAATAGTACACCCAGACGTTCGAGACCCGACGCGTCCAGTCGAAAAGTTGGCCCTTGTGATTGTCGGAACTGCCGAAGATCCGCGTCATCTGGGCGCCGGTGGCGTCCCTGAGGTCGATAATGTTCCCCGGACGGATTCCGAGCGCGTCGAGGGCGTATCGCCGGAAGCTCGCGGCGTCGGCGTGGGCGGGGTCCACGTCGGGGATGTCCATGCCCCGCCTGGAATAGCCGCCGTTGCCGATGATGACGGCGATGTCGTCGGGGCGGGTCGGGCCTTTGCGGTAGCGGATGGCGAGCGGCTTGACCCGGGGCTTCGGCGGGGCGAAGGCTTTGGTCTGGGCCTTGATTTTGGCGGGGGACGCGGGGCTCAGCCATGTCGCCCGGGCCTCCTTCATGCCGGTGGACAAGCTGGTGACGGCGTATCCGGTGGTGAAGCCGTTGCCCCCCTCGGACACTCGGATGACGAATTCGCCGCCCATGATTGCGTTATCGAAATCAATGAAATCGATTCCGTAACGACCTTCCGCCTTGATGGTCTTGGGCCCGCCGCCCCAACTACAAAAGTAGGGGTTGCTGAGCCAAAGGATGTTGTTGGGCGAACGCACCGAGAGGCTCGAGCGCGCGTCGTCGCAGACGGCGGCCACGTCCCAGACGACGGTCGGGATGTTCACGCGAAAGGCGACGCCGCTTTCCCCGTCGTATCGGGCCCCGGCGCGCAGCGCCCCTTGGGGAACGTAGCCGGTGGCCGGAACCGGTCCGTTGACCAGATATGAAATCGTCCCGCCGCATTGGCGGGTGTGGCGGTCGGCTTCGCAGAATTTCCACACGCCCGGGCCGTTGCGCTCGAACATCGCGCCGATGGCGCGAGCGACGTCCTTGACCGCGAAGCGCTCTCCAAGCTTTCCGCACGTCCCGCCCGCGCAGACCTCCACCGCGCCGGTGGGCTCGTAGGGCGGCATCATCGGCGGCGGAGGATGGGCGCATCCGGCGGCGGCGAGAGCGATGGCCGAGGCGAAACCGCGAAAAGAACGCCGCATGCCCTATCCCCCCTGCTCCCGCTCGGCCTCGCCTTGGCCGCTTGTTATCGCCGATCATGGGACTATGAAAAAAAGCGCGCGCGCCGAATTGGAATCCCGTCGAGGCGCGCTTCCCATTTCCGTTCCGCCGAAACCACTATAATCGGCTATTCTGTCCTTTCCCAGGCCCACGCGGCCGCAGTATCGGGACGCCGGGACCATGCGCCTGTTCTACTTCGCGCGCGACACCTTGCCCCTGTAATCCATAACATCCGGGAAAAATCGTTTTCGTTTTGGAAATCGATAAAAGGCTACTCGCCCTCCCACACCGGATGGCGCAGCACCCATTCGTCCCCGTCCTTCATCCACAGGTGCGGGGAGCGGAACTTGTCGACGATGGACAGGAAATGCTCCGGGTCCATTTCGATGTAGTCCATGACGTCCTGGAAATAGCGTTCGGGAAACTCGCCGTCGAAGCGCTTGACCAGGGCGACGGCCTCTTCCCGGGTCAGGTGCTTGTTGCGGATTTCCTGGCTGGCGTCGTAGGTGGCGCGGCCCAGTCCGAACTTGATCCAGGTGGTGTAGTAGTGGAAGCCGTCGATCTTGTCGTCGAGGCTGTTGTACTTGCTGTAGGTGCCTTCGGTGCGCACCGGATTGGCCTCGAACCCGCAATGCTCCACCGAATAGTAATAGGCCTCCTGGGGCGTCCACTTGACGTAATAGCCCAGATACCGCACCTCGATCGGGGTCTTCTCCAACTCCTCGGTGGACGGCGGCAGGTAGGGCGTGATTTCGTTGAGCCTGAGCCCGTGCGTCTCCATCAGTTCCGGAACCGAAACGCCGCCGAGATAGATTTCGTCCAGGTTGTTCATGGCGAAATACGACTTGTCCCGAAGCGAGCTGTTGGTCTCGGCGATGGGATTGCCGTACTCGGCCTCGGACTCGCCGAAGAACACCAACGGGATGCCGAACTTCAACGCCATCTTGGGCGCCAGGTTTTTCTGGCCCAGGATGAAAGTCTGGAACGGGTGCATCAGGTTCTCGATGCCGAGACGCGTCAGAAGCTTCTGCGCCCGGCCGTTGGGCTTGAAGGTGACGTTGTCGAAGCCGCCGGTCTCGATCCAGCTGCGGAAGTTCTTGAGTCCGACGTCGGTGTAGAGGATCGGCGGCCAGGTGACCGTCAGCGGGTTCATGCCGTACTTGTATTTCAGAAGATGCGCGGCGTAGACGCTGTCCTTGCCGCCGCTGCCGGGCACCAGGCAGTCGTAGCCGCCGTCGTTGCGCCGGTGCTGGTCCAGGACCCGTAGAAGCTCCTCTTCGCGCTTCTCCCAGTCGATTTCCTCTTTCTTCTTGGCGTAGCGGCAGGCGTCGCATTCGCCGTCGTCCCAAATCTTCAGGCTGGTGGCCTTGCGTTCGGTGGTGTGCCTGAACTCGGGCGTCGAAGCCGGGCGCTGATTGGACATGACGCACGACGTGCAGTACGCCACTTCCCGCGGCAAGCCGTAATAGGCCTCGGGGACGTTATTCCCGGTCATGCGAAAGCTCCTTCGGACAGCATCCTGGAAATATTACGGTAGACGCGCATTCCCTGGAAAGCGCTGCGTTCTGGATGGAACTGAAAGGCCGCGACGTTGCCCCGGCGGACGGCGGAGCAGAACGCCATGTCGCCGAATTCCGTGGTCGTCAGCACGACGCCGGGATCGTTCGGCTTCACGTAGAACGAATGGACGAAGTAGAAGAACGCCCCGTCCGCGACCCCGTCGAGCGGCCCGCCCGCCCAAACGACGCCGTCAGGCGCGGTGACGGGCCGCCAGCTCACCTGGGGGACCTTCAGGCGGCGGGCCATATCCTCGGGCAGGCGCTCCACCGTTCCCTCGATCAGGCCGAGGCCCGCGTGGGTTCCGAACTCGTGGCTTTCGCTCATCAGCAATTGCAGGCCGAGGCAGATGCCGATCAAGGGCTTTCCGTCCGCCGCCAAGCCCTTCAACGCATCCGCCAGCCCGCGCTCGTTCAAGGCCGCCATGGCGTCGCCGAAGGCCCCGACCCCGGGCAGCAACACCGCGTCCGCGTCCTTAAACTCGCCCGGCTCGCCGGTCACCGTCGGGGCCATGCCGGAGCTGGCGCAGGCGCGCTGGACGCTGTAGAGGTTGCCGAGGCCGTAATCGACGATGGCGACGCGGGGAATCCTTATCATCGCGCCGTCCCCTTTTCCTGGGGCCGAACGTCGATTCCCTCGTCGGCGAGGTAGGCCTTCAGGTCGTCCAGGGCGCAGTCCTCGATCTTTCGGAAGCCCCCGCCCTGGCGCAGGAATTCCGTGTTGCCCTCGCCCGGGAAGGCCTCGTCGTCCACCGGAAGCGTTCGGACCAGATGGTAGTGGAGAAGCGACGCCAAACTGACCGCGTCCGCCGCGCCGTCCCGAACGACCTCGGCCACGTGTTCGCGCCCGCCAGCCCCGCCGCCCGCGATCACGGGGATGGGAACGGCGGCGGCGATGGTCCGGATAAGCTCGACATCGAACCCCTTGCCGGTCCCGTCCCGGTCGATGGAGGTGACCAGAAGCTCGCCCGCGCCGAGCTCCACGGCCCGGCTCGCCCATTCGACGGCGTCGACGCCGCTGCTTTCGCGGCCGAAGTCGGTGAACGCCTCGTAACGGCCGTCGGGGTGGCGGATGGCCTCGATGTTGACCACGATGGTGGACGAGCCGAACTTGCGCGAAGCCTCGGTGATCAGGTCCGGATTGGCGACCACGGCGGTGTTCAGCGCCACCTTGTCGGCGCCGGCGCGCAGAACCTCGCGGATGTCGTCGATGGTGCGCAGCCCGCCGCCCACGGTGAGCGGGACGAAAATCTCGTCCGCCGTGCGTTCGACCATGTGCAGAAGGCTGTTGCGGCCATAGAGGCTCGCCACCGCGTCCACGTAGATCAACTCGTCCGCGCCGAGCGCGTAGTACATCCGGGCGAAGGCCTCGGGCTTGCCCAACACGCGCAGGCCCTCGAAATGGACGCCCTTGACCAGGTTCGGGCCCTTGATTTCGAGACGGGGAATGATCCGGACCGTCATGGCGGCGAAATGTCCTGTTTCTTCAACGTATTTCAAAACAAGGACACTAGGCGCCAAGGGTTAAGATCGGTTGAATCGGCTATTTCCCGCCCTTCTTCCGCTCCCGTTCGATTTTGCGCCACTTGGCCACGTTGCGATTGTGCTCGGCCAAGGTCTTGGCGAAGGCGTGGCCTCCAGTGCCGTCTGCGACGAAATACAGCTCGTCGGTCTTCTCGGGATGGGCCGTGGCCTCGAGCGCGGCCCGACCCGGATTGCAGATGGGGCCGGGCGGAAGGCCCGCGATCAGGTAGGTGTTGTAGGGCGTCGCCTGGCGCAGCTCCTTGCGGGTCAGGCCGCGGCCGAGGGGCCCGGCGCCTTGCGTGATCCCGTAGACCACGGTGGGGTCGGACTGCAGCCGCATGCCGAGCCCGAGCCGGTTCAGGAACACCGCCGCGACCCGACCGCGCTCCTCGGGCTTTCCGGTCTCCTTCTCCACGATGGAGGCCAGGATCAGGAAGTCCCGAGCGGATTTCAGGGGATGGTCCTTTTCGCGCAGCGCCCAGACCTCGTAGACCGCCTCCTCCATGTCGCGGCGCATGCGCTCGACCACGTCCTTGCGGGCGTCGCCCTTGGAGAAGAAATAGGTTTCGGGCATCAGCGCGCCCTCGGGCGGGGGCCCGCCCACCTCGCCGACCAGATTCTCGGTCTTGGCGATGACGTCGAGCATCTGCGCCGTGCTCAGGCCCTCGGCCAGGGTGACGGAATGGGAAACGGTCTTGCCGCTTTCCAGGATCTCCAGGACCTCGCGCGGGCTGACATGCGCCGGGAAGGCGTACTCGCCCGCCTTGAGCTTCTTGTCGGTCTTCTTGAAGCGGGCGGCCAGTTGGAACATGACCGGGTTGGACACCACGCCCTTCTTGGCCAGCTCGGCCGCGATGGCGCCGACGCCCGCGCCCTTGGGCACCACGACGGTGGCGTTGCGCATCAAGGGGCCGGGATCCTGGTAGTTGTCGACAGCCAACACGACCACGGTGAGTCCGAGGCCGCAGAACAAGGTCGCCACGGCGACCAGGCTGACGACTAGGCGCATGGAGCCCTCCGGCTCCGGGCGTCAGACCGCCCGGAACGCAATGGAGGCGTTGGTCCCACCGAATCCGAAGGAGTTGGAGAGCGCCGCGCGCACCGGACGCTCCTTGGCCGTGTGGGGCACCAAATCCAGATCGCAGCCGTCCGACGGGTTCTCCAGGTTGAGCGTCGGCGGAACGACGCCGTTCTGGATCGCCTGGATGGTGAAGATCGCCTCGGCCGCCCCGGCCGCGCCCAGAAGGTGGCCGATGGAGGACTTGGTGGACGACATGCTCAGATCATAGGCCGCGTCGCCGAACACCTTCTTCACCGCGCCGAGCTCGATCTCGTCACCCAAGGGCGTCGAGGTTCCGTGGGCGTTGATGTAGTCCACATCCTCGGGATTCAGGCCCGCGCGCTTGAGCGCCGCGCGCATGCAGCGCTGGGCGCCGTCGCCGTCCTCGGACGGGGCGGTGATGTGGTGGGCGTCGCCGGACAGGCCGTAACCGACCACCTCGGCGTAGATCTTGGCGCCGCGCTTCTTGGCGTGCTCCATCTCTTCGAGGATCACCACGCCGGCGCCCTCGCCCATGACGAAGCCGTCCCGGTCCTTGTCCCAGGGGCGCGAAGCCTTTTCCGGCGTATCGTTGAAGTTGGACGACAAGGCCTTGGCCGCCGCGAAGCCAGCGATGCCGACCTTGCAAATGGCGGCTTCGGCGCCGCCCGCGACCATGACGTCGGCGTCGTCCAGCATGATCAGCCGCGCCGCGTCGCCGATGGCGTGCGCGCCGGTGGCGCAGGCGGTGACCACCGAATGGTTCGGCCCCTTGAAGCCGTACTTGATGGACACGTGGCCCGAGATCAGGTTGATCAGAGCGGCGGGGATGAAGAACGGGCTGACGCGCCTGATCTTGCCCTCGTGCACCTGAATGGCGGTGTTGGCGATGGTCTGCAAACCGCCGATACCCGATCCGACCAGCATGCCGGTGCGTTCGAGCGATTCCGGATCCTCGGGCTTCCACCCGGCGTCCTGGAGCGCCATCTCGGCCGCGGAGAGACCATAGATGATGAAATCATCCATGCGGCGCTGCTCCTTGGCGGGGACCCAGTCGTCGGCGTTGTAATTACCCTCCGAGGTCTCGCCCCGGGGGATCTGCGCCGCGACTTTGACAGAAAGGTCCGACACGTCGAAGTTTTGGATGGCTCCCAATCCGGATTCGGAGTTGATAAGCCGCTTCCAGGTGGATTCCGCTCCACAGCCCAGGGGGCTAACGAGGCCAAGGCCCGTGACAACCACTCTTCTCATGATGTCCCGATGTCCGCTGACGGTTTACAGAAAAAGGTTCGATTGACGGTCGGGAATGGGGGTGGCCCGCCATTCCCAAAGCCGCCGGATTTCGCGACAGACTAGACGTTCTGGCTGACGAAATCGATGGCGTCCTTGACGGTCAGGATCTTCTCGGCGGCGTCGTCGGGGATCTCGATCCCGAACTCCTCCTCGAAGGCCATGACCAGCTCGACCGTGTCCAGGCTGTCGGCGCCCAGATCGTCGATGAAGTTGGCGCCCTCGACCACCTTGTCCTCTTCAACGCCGAGATGCTCGACCACGATCTTCTTCACCCTTTCGACGACGTCACTCATAACTTCCCGTCCCCTGTGTTTTCTGTTGAAACAATATTCACGCAATTCCAGCCGGCGGCCCCATGGCCGCATCCGGACTGGCGTTCCGGCCGCCGTTAACCATAAGGCGACCGCTTCCTAACACACTTTGATTCGCGAGGCCAGAGCCCATGACGTTCCCCGTCCCCGCCTACAACATGGCCATGCCGCCGTTGACGTGCAGGGTGTGCCCCGTCACGTAGGCGGCTTCGTCGCTGGCCAGAAAAACCACGGAGGCCGCGATGTCCTCGCTGTTCCCCATCCGCCCGGCCGGTATCGCGCCCAGCAGCTTTTCGCGCTGGTCGTCGGTCAGGGCTTCGGTCATCGCGGTTTCGATGAAGCCCGGCGCCAGGCAGTTGACCGTGATCCCCCGGTTGGCCACCTCGGCCGCGAGCGACTTGGTCATGCCGATCATGCCCGCCTTGGACGCGGCGTAGTTGGCCTGGCCGGGATTCCCGGTCGCTCCGACGATGGAGGTGATGTTGACGATGCGGCCCCAGCGTTTCTTCATCATGGTCCGAAGGCAGGCGCGGCACAGCTTGAACGCCGCGGTCAGGTTCACGTCCAGCACCGTCTGCCAATCGTCGTCCTTCATTCGCATGGCCAGGGTGTCCCGGGTCAGGCCCGCGTTGTTCACCAGGATGTCGACCTGACCCATGGCCGCCTCGGCCTCCTTGGCGATGGCGGCGGGTCCTTCGGCGGACGCCAGGTTGCCCGGAACCACGTGGACGCGGCTTCCCAACTCGGACGCCACGGCCTCCAGCGCGTCCACCCGCGTGCCCGACAGCGCCACGGTGGCGCCCTGGGCGTGCAGGGCGCGCGCGGCGCCGCCCCCGATTCCGCCGGAAGCGCCGGTCACCAGCGCGGTTTTGCCTTCAAGCTCGAACATGGACCCTCGGTCGCGACGTTATTTCGCAGATGCGAAAAGATAAGGAATTTCGAGTGAAGTAAATCCCAGGGGTCCTTGTGTCAAGGCGCGCCGGAAGCGGCGGGAACAACCCACGTAACTAGCTGTATTAAAATGGTTTTTCCAATCACAGCGCCCCCGGCGGCCCAAGAGCCGGGCCGCGCCGGGAAGCCTCGCCTCCCAGCCAGTTGGTCATAGCACCTTGTTTTTGCGATGCTTTCTTTGAGTCTGGCCTGGCGCCCGAAGACCGGAAACGGTCCGTATCACATTTGGTTTCAGTCTGTTACAGCGGCGAAAAGCCATTTATTTTCAAGATAATATATGGATGAAGCCTCCCCCCCCAAAGGAAGCCGCCCATCCCGCCAAGGCGGTGTTTTCCTCAAAGACGGCCCGATTCGCGTCCCGCGCGGCGGTCAGTCGGCCATCAACTGCAAGATTGTGGGTCCGAGAACCACGATGAACAGAACCGGCAGGAAGAACACGATCATCGGCACGGTCAGCTTGGCGGGCAACGCGGCGGCCTTCTTTTCGGCCGCCGCCATGCGCTCCTGGCGTTTTTCCTCGGACAGGACCTTGACGGCGGTGCTGACGGACGTGCCGTAACGCTCTGATTGGATCAGCGACGTGGCCAGCGACTTGATCGCCGGGACGCCGGTGCGGTCGGCGAAGTTCTGGTAGGCCTTGCCCCGGTCGCCGAGGAAGGCCAATTCCGCCGTCAGCAAGCCCATTTCCGCCGACAGGGTCGTCGAGTTTTCGGCGATTTCGTGGGTGACGCGATCGAAGGCTCCCTCGATGGAGAGTCCCGCCTCGACGCAGATCACCATCAGGTCCATGGCGTCGGGGAAGGCGCGGGTCATTTCCTGAGCCCGCTTGGTGGCCTGGTTGGTGATGATCAGCTTCGGCAGGTAGAATCCGGCCACGCCCGCGCCGGCGCACATGGCGAGGGTCATATAAAAATCGGTATTTCCCTCCTCCATCATGCTGAGCACGATGAAGCATCCGACGGCGCCGCCGATCGCGGCGAGCACGCGGGACAGGGCGTAGACCGCGAGCGCCTGCTTGCCCCGGATGCCCGCGCGGGCGAGGAAGTCGGTGACCTGCTTGCCCGACAGCAGTTCGTCCAACTTCAGGGTCCGGCTGATGGACTGGGCGAAGCGGACGTAGGCCTTTTCCTTTTTCTGGCGAAGCTGGTTGACGGCGGCGTACTTGTCCATTTGCTGGCGGCCCAGATCCGCGCGCCGTTTCGTGACCACCATGTCGATGCGCTGGGCCCGCTTGTTGTTCTTCAGCATGGGAAGAACGAACATGGCCCCGCCGATGACGGCCACGCCCACCAGGGCGTACAGAATCAATTGGGTGATGTCGAGGTCGCCGCCCATGTCACGCGTCGAAGTTGATCATTTGGGCCATGATGAAGGTGCCGAGCCCCATCCAGGCCAGGCCGACCCCGATCATGATGTTGCCGGCCGTCTCGTCGATCAGGATCATGATATATCCGGGATTGATCAGCGACAGGATGCTTGCGACCACGAACGGCAGGCTGCCGATGATCATGGCGGACGACTTGGCTTCCGAAGACAGGGCCTGGACCTTGTCCTTCAGCTTCTTGCGCTCGCGGATCACGTTGGACAGCCCCGACAGCGTATCCGCCAAGTTGCCGCCGGTCTGCTTTTGGATCTGGATAACAATGGCGAAGAACTTGTATTCCGGGGTCGGGACCCGCTCCAGCCCTTTCGCCATCACGTCCTCGATGGCCATGCCCAGGTTCTGGCCCTCTATCATCAGCCGGAATTCGGTGGACACGGGATCGGGAAACTCGCGCCCGATGATGTTGAAGCACTCGGAGACCGGAAGCCCAGACCGCAGGCCGCGCACCACCACGTCGATGGCGTCGGCGAATTGCTGGGTGAATCGTTTCTGCCTTTGCTTGGCGAGGTAGCCCAGAACGAATTTCGGCAGGAACAGGGAGCCCACGAAAAAGGCCGGGATCGCGCCCCACAGCGGCATGCCGGAAGCCATGTAGAGGAAGGTGGCTAGAAAACCGAAGATCAGGCAGGCGATGAAATATCCCTCGACCGGCGCCTCGACCCCCGATTGCAGCAAAAGCAGCTTGGTGCTGGCGACGATCCCCTTGCGGTCGCCCTTGGTCTTGAGCTGTTTGACCTTTTCCTGGATGCGTTTCTGCCTACGAGATTCGGCCTTTTCGCTGACGGCGGAGTCCTTTTTCTTCGGCCCCTCGATCACGCCGATGGCGGCCATGCGTTGGCGCAAAAGGACCTTGGGCCGGAACAGGCCGGAGAGCCCGATGATGGCGACCCCCACCATGATCAAGGCGACGATGGAGCCGACGATCACCTTGAAGATAAATGCGTCAAGAATTTCCATGGCCAGCGACGCTCCCTACATGGCCGCCGTCATGCCGAGAGCCTTCGCCAGACGCTGCTCCATGCCGTAATAGCGCGCCTTGTCCCAAAACGCGGGACGCAGCCCCGTGCTTTTGTGCTCGCCGACGATTTTGCCGTTTTCGTCCTCGCCCTGGATTTCATAGACGAACAGGTCCTGCATGGTGACCACGTCGCCCTCCATGCCGATGACCTCGGTGATGTGGGTGATCTTGCGCGAGCCGTCGCGAAGGCGCGAGGCCTGAATAATGATATTGATCGCCGACGCGATCTGTTCGCGCACCGCCTTGGCCGGAAGGGTGAAGCCGCCCATGGCGATCATGTTCTCCAGGCGGCCGATTCCTTCGCGCGGATTGTTGGCGTGGACCGTGCCCATGGAGCCGTCATGGCCCGTGTTCATGGCCTGCAACAAGTCGAAGGCCTCGGCGCTACGGACCTCGCCGACGATGATACGCTCTGGCCGCATGCGCAGGCAGTTCTTGACCAGGTCGCGCATGGTCACCTCGCCTTGGCCCTCCAGGTTGGGCGGGCGGGTTTCCAGACGCACGGTGTGGGGCTGTTGAAGCTGCAATTCGGCGGAATCCTCGCAGGTGATGATGCGTTCGCCCGGATCGATGAACCGCGTCATGCAGTTCAGAAGCGTGGTCTTGCCCGAACCCGTGCCGCCGGAAATCAGAATGTTGTTGCGGGTGGCCGACGCGATGCGCAACACCTCGGCGCCTTCCTCCGAAATGGATCCAAACCCGACCAGGGTTTCCAGCGTCAGCTTTTCCTTTTTGAACTTACGAATGGTCAACGCGGCGCCGTCGATGGCCAGCGGCGGCGCGATCACGTTCACGCGCGAGCCGTCGGCGAGGCGGGCGTCGCAGATGGGACTGGATTCATCGACGCGGCGGCCGACGGCGGTGACGATGCGCTGGCAGATGTTCATGAGCTGCGCGCCGTCGCGGAACTTGATGTCGGTCAGTTCGATCTTGCCGTTGGCTTCGATATAAACCGTGTCCGGACCATTGACCATGATGTCGGCGATGTCGTCGCGCTCCAGCAGCGGCTCAAGCGGGCCGAGGCCGAGGATGTCGTTGCAGATGTCCTTGACCACCTGCTGCTGCTCGATCACCGTCAGCACCAGGCTGCGCATGTTGATGATTTCCGCGACCATGTCGTTGATTTCGTCGCGGACCTGATCGGGTTTCAGTTTGCTGAGCTCGGTGAGGTCGACCGCTTCGAGCAGGTCGTTGAACACGGCGATCTTGATTTCGGCGAGCTTCTCGCTGGGCGGGCCCACCGGGGCCTGCTCCTTGAACATTCCGGCGCCGGAGATCAGTTCGTCCACGTCGACGTTGGCGACCGACTTTCCGGGGCCGCCGAACCGTCCGCCGCCTCCGCCGGCTTCGTCGTCTTCTTCGTCGGGCGCGGGCGCCTCTTCGGGTTCTTCCTCCGGCGCGGCTTCCGCGGGCTCTTCTTCCGGCTCGGGCTCGGGCGCGGGAGGGGGCGGCGGGGGCGCTTCTTCCTGGAGAGCGGGCGCGGGCGCGGGCGCGGCGGCCGACGGGGAGTCGGCCCCGAAGGGTTTCTTGGCGGTCGCCGCCGATGTTCCCTTTCGTCCGAACATGCGCCTCTATCCTACCCCCAAGCGTGACACGCCTACTTGCCCTTGAACAAGGAGAACTTTTTCTTCTTCTTTTCGCCCTCTTCCTCCTTGGCCTCGCGGTCGCTGACGATCTTGGCGAGTTCGCGGAAGGAATCGCAGGCCTTGCTTTTTGGGGCGGCCTTGAAGATCAGTTCGCCGTTGTTCAGCGCAAGCCCGAAGGCGGCGGGGTCGAAGGGAATCTCGAGCGCGGGCGTCATGGCGAGCGCGTCGCGGAACTCCTTGGCCGACAGCTCGTTCTTCTTGGCGCCGACCTTGTTCAGGATCAGGCGCGTCGCCACGTCGGAGCCCCGATTCGGCCCCAGGAACTCGATGACGTTCTTGGCGTCGCGCAGGTTGGACAGGTCGGGCTCGGAGACGACGATCATCTCGTCCACCTCGACGATGGTGTCGCGCACCCACGGGTCCCAGGTCTTGGGCAGGTCGATAATCACGAAGTCCGCCAGCGTGCGCACGTGCTTCAACAGAACGCCCATGGCTTCCGGCGAGATGTTGACGCCGGTGCCGAGCGAGCCCGGAGAGGCTAGAACCGAAAGCTTCGGGCCGATCTCCAGCATCAGCCGGTCGAGCAGCACCGGATCGAGCTGCTGGAGCTGGGCCAGCGCGTCGACGATGGTCTGGCGCGCCTGCTGGTTGAACACCAGGGCTGCGGTGCCGAAGTTGATGTCCGAGTCCAAAAGCACCGTTTGGGCCTCGTAGGTCTCGACCAGGGCCGAGGCGACGTGGGCGGCGATGATGCTGGCCCCGGCGCCGCCCCGCGATCCGTAGAACGCGATGGTGCGGCCGAGCTTGGCGGCGTCCTCCTCCTCGAAGGTCTCGCCGAAGGATTCGAGCAGCATCTCGGCCGTGACCGGGCCGACCAGGTAGTCGGCGATGCCCTCGCGGATCAATTCGCGGAACAGGCGGATGTCGTTGTCGCGCCCGATCAGAAACACCCGGGACGTGGGCTCGACCACGTTGGCGAGCGCGTCCAGTTCCTTGTAGAGCGCATCGCCCTTGGCCTCGGTCTCTACGATCAGGACCGGCGGGCTGTCGTGCTCGCCCAGGTACTTGGCGGCGGCCTTGACCCCGCCTTTTTCGATGATGATGTTGGAGCGCAGGAACATGCGGTGCTCGCGCACGGCCTCCAGCGCCTCAGCGGTGGCCGAGTCGGAAATGAACGCCCCGACTGTGGTTCTCAGAAGCACCGTCGCACCGCCGATTTGTTGTTGCGAAAACTTTGAATCATGGGGCCGCCCTACCCTATTGCGCCTGGGTCCAGGTGTCGAAGTCGATGAGTTCCGGAGACTTCGGAGAAACCGTTGCGGCCTGGTTGCGGTAATTGACGATGACCGCGGTCGCGCGCTCGATGTCCCTGGGGGTCACGGCGCGGGCCTGGACCAGATCCTTGGGATTGTCGATCATAAGGCCCAGGTTGCGCTGATAGGAGCAGCCGAAATTGCTGGAAACCGTGTTGCGCGGCGTTTCGCTCGCGCCGACGCTCCAGTCGCCGCATTCCGGAACCGACACGGCGTAGGCTGTGTAGCTCATCTGGACGAACGGCTTGCCGCCGCCGCTGACGCCGGGAAGGATCGCGACTTCGTTCTCCCGCATCCCCGCGGCCAGAAGCGCCTTTTGCATGGCGCGAAGGTTCTGGCCGACCTCGTCGCCCTGCATCGAGCCCACGGCCTCGATGACGATTCGACCCCGACCGCGCGACACGTAGGTGTTGAGAAACCGCGTAAGACGGGCCGCGTTCTCGTCGGACATGCTGTTGGGTTCGAGAGGAAGCGGCAACGCCATGCGCACGTCCTCCTGTCCAACCGTGATTGGATGGTTGACGGCGTAGTTGTCCGTCAGCCCCTCGTCGGGAAGGCTGCAACCCGCCGCAGACATCGCGAAGGCCGCAACGGCGACGATTGCAAGGACGCGTCGTTTCCGCGTGGCGATGTCGGTCATGGCAAGGTCTCCATGATGTAGCCGAAGGGACCCTCGATCTGGAAAGGCATGGCCATGAAGGGCTTCTCGCCGTTCTTGCCGTAAGCCTTGTGCAGCCGCCCCAGCAAATAAAGATCGATGTCGTCGGGAGAAACCAATCCGTCGGTCGGGGTCGCGGTATCCGAGTTGTCCAGTGGCTTGGCGAGATAGGCGGTCACGGCGATCACCAGCTCCGTTTCCGTGCGCTCGTAACTGGTGCTTCTGAACAAGGAGCCCAGGATCGGAACGTCCTTCAACAAGGGAATTCCCTGGGTGTCGGTCGTCAAATCGTTCTGAAGAAGGCCCGCGATCATCATGGAGCCGCCGCTGGGAAGCTCGACGACCGAATCCGCGCGCTTGGTCGTAAGCGCGTTGACGCTGACGTTCGTACCCAGGCTGACCGCGTTGCCGGAATCAAGCGCGCTGACCTCGGTTCTGATCTGCAGGTTGATGCGGCCGCTGTCCAGCACGAACGGCGTGAAGCCGAGCACGACGCCGTATTCCTGCCAATCGACAGTATAGTTGCCCGACGCGTCCACGCCGGCGGGATAGGGGTATTCGCCGCCGGACACCAAACGCGCGGTTTCGCCTGAGAGCGCCAACAAAGTGGGCTCGGCCAGAATCTTGACCAAGGAATTCCTCGATTTCGGCGTGACGGACACCGCGCCGAGTCCCCAAGCGGAAAGTCCATGCTGCAAGGCCATCGTGGCCACGTCGTTCACGGTCGCGCTCGGCGTGATGATGGAAGGCGCGGAAGAAAAGGACACGCCCCTGTTCATCACTTCGATGTCGAACGCGGAGTTCGCCTGGATCTGCTTGACGATCGAGCGGTCCACCTCGGCCACCTTGACCTTCATGATCACCTGCTGCGCGCCCTTGATGGTCAGCATGTTCACCACGTTGGCCACGTCGGGGACGAAACGCTGGGCGATGGAGACCACGTTGGCGGCGTGGGCGGCGGAGCGCACGTAGCCGCGCAGGAAGATGTTGCCGTTGTACGCGGTGACCTTGATGTCCAGGTCGGGCAACAGCTCCTTCAAGGCGTTGGTCAGAAGCTCGGTGTCGGCGTCGACGCGGACTTCGAGCTGGTGGAGGATGACGCCGTCGGCGTCCACCAGGATGATGTTGGTGCCGCCCATGGCGCGGGCGACGATGTACATGTGATTGGGCTGGTCCGGATTGAAGTTCACGTCGGCGATGGTCTCGTTGACCACGATGACGCTGGCCACGTCCGGGGGCAGCTCCACCATCCGGGCCTGGTTCAACGGCACGGAAATGCTTTCCTGGGTCGCCTCGACGTTCGGGCTCGGGAGGGGCGAGGGGGTCGTCTCCTCGGCGCCCGGCAGCGCGCGCCTGGGGATCTGCTGCGCGCCCGAGCGCTCCGTCGCCGCGACGAAGGCGGCGGCGAGGACGGCTCCGAGAAGGATGGCCTTTCGTATCATCGCGCCAACCTGTTCTCCGTGAACCCGTCGACCACGCCCGCGGCGGCGTCCTCGATGAGCGAGGCGTCTGGCGCCGCGCCGGTTCCGGCGGCGGCGCCGAATGTAACCTCCTCGACCTCGTTCGATTGGCCGCGATAGACTCGGATGGTCGGGCCGGACGGCTCTTCCTCGATCACCACCTCCTCCGCGCTTCCCGCGTCGTCGGGGGGCATGGCGGCGGCGGCCGCGGCGGCCTCCATATCGTCGATCTTGGCCTGGCGGACGGATTTTTGTTCGCTCAGATACGGACTCACGTCGATATCCTTGGTGAAGGACAGGCCTTCCTCCTCCTCATCCACCTTGGCGTTTGGATCAAGGGAGCTGAGGCTGCGGAGCACGAACGAAAGCTTGCCCATGGATTGGGCCACGGTCAATACCTCGCCCTCCTTGGCCGTGACCTCGAGCGTGATGTTGGGAACCGTGGTGGCCACGCCCTCGAAATTCGTGACTTTCTGGCCCACGCTGATCACCCGCTTGCGGCGCATGATGGTCTCGGTCATGGATTTCAAGGTGTCGAGCGGCTTAATCGTTGAGCGTTGGGCGCCCGCCTCCCTGATTTGCGTGAAAAGGTTATGGGTCAGCATGACGTCGACGTAATCGCCCGGCATGATAAAGCCGCCGACGCCGGTTGTCTGCTGCACGCCGAGCGTAATGGCCCGCATGCCCGGCGTCAGGTTGCCCGCCATGTAGCCGGGATCGTCGCGCTTGAACACCTTGTCGGGCAGAAGCGGCTCGCCCAGGATAATGGGCCTGCGCACCCGGGAGCCGACGTACAGGTCGGCCTTCTCGGCCGGGTCGATCTCCTCGAACTCGTCGCGGACGGTGTAGTTGGGGTTGATGCCCTCGTCGGTCCAGACCTGCC
The DNA here is from genome assembly GCA_964344345.1 of uncultured Hyphomicrobiales bacterium. Lineage (GTDB taxonomy): Bacteria > Pseudomonadota > Alphaproteobacteria > Rhodospirillales > CAYFNC01 > CAYFNC01. The sequence continues at coordinate 77,281 of CAYFNC010000001.1, forward strand.
AGGTCAGGTCTTCGAGCTTGATGGTTTCGCCCACGTCGATGTTGCGGACCGCCACCAGGACGAACTTCTGCGGCTCCATCATCTCGCGCTGAAGCTCCTGCTTCGCCTCGGGCGTCTGGAAGCTCTTGATGAGGTAGGTGCTGACGCCGGCGACGCAAAGCGCGAGGACGACGATGCCTATGATGATCATCTTCATGCGCGTCTCGCCTTACGATCAGCCCTGACAACCCAAGCGGAATCGTCGGTCAATTGCCTCAAAGCGAATCCCCCATGCCGCGCTTCCCGCGAAACGCGGCGACGGACGCGGCGCGACGGATTCCCCGGCGCGTTTCGTCCTGGTCGATATCGTGGGACGGCGAACGAACCCACTCCCATCATCACACTAACCTCTTATTACAAAAAAAGGGTAAAGAGAAGCGCCTCGAAAGACAATGAAAACGCCAGACGGGAAACCGCCTTGACCATATTGTCTCCCATTGCTGGGGGCGGGCCAGTGACGATCCTCACATCCTCCGGCCCCGAACCTTTTTATTTTACCCGCGATTATGTATAGGATTCCCCCAGCCGACGCGAACGAGACTGGAGGCTTGCGCTCATGGGCGCGAAACGGAAACCATTGAAGGCCTTGGCCGTCGCTGCCGCGTTGCTGGCCGCCGGCGGGTGCGAGAGCGGCCCGTCCGCGACCTCGAAGGACCAGGCCGTCCACGACAGCATCATGGGAATGGCCCGAACCGCGCTGGCGAAACGCGACTACCCCAACGCGGCGAACCTGTTCGGAAAGCTCTACTCCCGAGGCGCGCTCAAGGGCGACGACGTGACCTCCTACCTTCTGTCCCTCCGCACGATCCGCGCGCTGGAGGAGGCGCGCAAGGTGGCCGACAAGTTCGAGGACGATTTCGATAACGATCCGGACTTCCTGTTGGAGCGCGCCCGGCTCGAACTGGCGGAGCGCAACGGCGAAAAGGCGCTGGAAACGATGACGGAAGCCGAAGCCGTCAAGCCCGGCCATTGGGAGATTTCGTCCATCCGAGGCGTGGCGCTCGACAGCTTGGGCCGCCACGCCGAGGCCCAGGCCGCGTTCACCGAGGCGTTGAAGCGTTCGCCGGGCAACGCCGCGGTCTTCAACAACATGGCGCTCTCCATGGCCCAGCAGGGCAACATCGACGGCGCCATCGACATTCTACGCCGCTTGATCAACTCCGGCGGCAAGACCAATCCGCAGATCCGCCAGAACCTGGCCTTGATGTACGGCCTGCGCGGCGATTTCGAGGAATACGAGGCCCTGGCCGGCATGGACCTGAACGAGGACATGGTTCAGCGCAACGTGGCCGCGTTCCGCAACATGCACGCCCGGGGCGCGGTTCCGGCCTTCCCCCTGCCCGGCGCCCAACCCCTGCTTCCGGCTTCGTCCGAAGGCGGCGGGGAAAACTGACGGTTGGGCATGCTGGCGGGCGACGTCGCGGCCACCGCCGCCGCCTTCGTCCTGTTCGCGCTCGTCCTGTTCGCGCCGGGGTACGCCATCGGGCGCGGCCTTGGCCTTTTGGGAATTCGCGATGAAGGCGCGGCGCACGGGCTGCTCGTGGCCATCGTCCTGTCCGTCGCCGTGGTTCCCGCCCTCGCCTACCTGCTCGCCAGGACCGGCTCCTTCGTTCCCGCGTGGACTGCGTTCGGTTTGTTTTGGGCCGCTTTCGCCTGGATGATGGCCCGGGATGGAGGAGACTTCGCGCGAGGGATCGGCGGGGCCTTGGCGCGGAACCGCTGGGTCGCGCCCGCGTTTGCGTTCTGGCTCATCGCCTGCTGGGTCGCCATGACCGACCTGCCGATGGACGACGGCCTGTCCCAGGCCACCCTGTACATCGACTACGTCAAACACGTCTCGGTGACCGACGCCGTCACCCGGACCGGTGTCCCGCCCCTGAACCCCAGCCTGCGCCCGGAAGAGCCCTTGCCGCTTTTTTATTATTACTTCTGGTTCCTGGTCTGCTCCCTGGTCGATCGGCTGGGCGGGGCGTTGGTCACGGCCCGGCACGCGGTGTACGCCGGGACGCTGTGGGCCGGGATGGGGCTGGCGGCGGCGGTCCTTTTGTTCCAACGCCTGTATCCCGTCGCGCCCGGATGGCGCCCGACGGCGGGCGTCGCGGTGGCGCTGTTGGCGGTCACCGGGCTCGATCTGCTGCCGACGCTGGCCTTCGGGATCATGCGGGCTGGATGGGAGACCGGCCCCGGAATCCAACCCGACCTGGAATGGTGGAACGAGCAGATTTCCGCCTGGCAGGCCCACCTGACCTGGGTGCCGCACCACGTCGCCGCCATGACGGCGTGCGTGGCGGGCTTCCTGGTCCTTCTCCATTCCCGACGGACGCCCGCGGCCGTCCTCGTCGGCGGCGCCGCGTTCGCGTCGGCGGCGGGGATGTCGATTTGGGTGACGCTGGTGGCGGGGGCGGCGTTCGGGGCCTGGTGCCTGGTCCTGGCCGCGTCCCGGCGTTGGGGCGATTTCACGCGCTGGGGCTTTGCGGGCGCGTTCACGGTGGCGCTGACCGTTCCGTTCCTGCTCGACCTCGCCGAGGCCAGCCGCATGGACGGCTCCTTCCCGTTGGCGCCCGCCGTCAGGGCGTTCTGGCCGGTGACCAAGGCGGAATTATGGTACGGCCAAAGCGTGGATTGCGGCCCGACGTGCCTGCTCGCCCTGGTGCCATTGAACTATTTCCTGGAATTCGGCTTTTTCGCCGCCGCAGCTGCCGTCTATTGGAGGTGGCGGCGACGGCAGGGGCCCTTGTCCGAAGGCGAAAGGCTCCTTCTTGTCCTCGCCGCCGTCAGCCTCGCGGTCGTCAGCTTCGTCAGGGCCGACATCCACAACAACGACCTCGGCTGGCGCGGCGCCATGTTCGCCCAGTTCGCGGCCCTGCTGTGGAGCGTCCCGGTCGCGGCCGCCCTCATCGGCCCCTCGCCCATTCCCATGGGCGGGCTCGCGAAAAAGGGGCTCGCGGCGCTTCTCGCCATCGGCGTTCTCGGGACCATGGCCCAATACGCCCGGGGCCGGCTGTGGGCGCCGGACGCCAGGGACATGTCCATGCGGCTCGCCTATGAATGGATCGACCGCAACGTGACCCGGGACGCCGTCACCCAGCACAATCCCGCCATCCTGGCCGAGCGCATGCAGGCGCTCTACGCCCACCGCCAAACCGTGGTGGCGGACGAGCACTTCGGCTGGCTCTACGGCGTCGACAAGACCCTGTTCGACGGCGTCCACGCCCCCGTCGCCGGGATCTTCAAGGCCGAGGCCGAGCTTCCCCGCGTCCTCGACGTCTGTCGCCGCTTCCGGATCGACGTTCTCGTCATCAAGGACGCGGACCCGACCTGGCAGAACGGCGACGGCTGGGTCTGGGCCCACGAGCCCGCCTACGCCAACCACCATGTCCGCGTGTTCCGGGTTCGGGAACTGACGCGGCGGGATCTCCCCCTTCCGCGATAACGCCGCCAGCCGCTGTTTCGCGTTGCGCGTGTTTATATTTTATGACTATTCTTTATTATCGCCATCATCCATGTATGAAATCGTTTGAATAGTTTTTGCGGGAGGAAACAATGGCGGACAAGATCATCATTTGCTTCGATGGGACATGCAACCATCCCAATGACGCGAAACAAGAAAAAGAATGGTTCGGATTGGGCGAAGTCGAGGACAACGGAATCACGAACATCCTGAAACTGCACATCCTGTTCGGGGGCGACCTGAAGAACGAGAGCCCCCTGAACGGCCAGCGCTCCTTTTACTATTCCGGCGTTGGAACATACGGCAACACGTTCGAACAGACGTTCAACATGGTCTTCGCTCTCGAAAACATGGATGTGGGGCGCATCATCAAGAAGGCGGGGAAGGATCTGAAAGCCGCCTATACCGGCGACGAGGAGATCTTCATCTTCGGCTTCAGCCGCGGCGCGGCCATCGCGAGGCGCTTCGCCTCGGTGATCGACGAGCACATCGATGTCGAGGACGGCGCGGCGCCCGTGCGTTTTCTCGGGGTGTTCGACACGGTGGCGTCCATAGGCCTTCCGAACCTGGATTCCGACGACAAGCCGATAAGCGACGTCGTCTTCGAGAACGGGGTCGTCTCCCCTTTCGTCCAGGAAGCCCTGCACTTGGTTTCCATCGATGAAAACCGGGTGGCGTTCCAGCCCACCCTCATGAGCAAGGACGAGCGCGTCACCGAGATCTGGTTTCCGGGCGCGCACGCCGACGTCGGCGGCGGATTCTGGTTCGACGGCCTGTCCGACGGCGCCCTTGAATTCATGCTGGGCGAGCTCAAACGCAGGAAGCTTGAGCTTCTGACCCTCGATCCCGACGATGTGGACTATGCGAAGCTTCGCGCGCCCGACGGCTCGTACGAGATCGATTTCGAGGATCTGGAGATCAAGCCTCTCCACTACGGCAAGAGCCATCCCAAGGACCGCTGGTTCCCGTTCGCCCTGGCCACCCTTGACAAGCGCGACATCCGGGTCGATGGCGAAGACCTCTCCGACGACGACCTCCCCATCGTCCATGACGCGGCCTGGCGGCGCTTTAAGGACGTGCGGGATTATCGTCCAAGGGCGATGAAAGGCGTCAAGCACCGGGTGATGAACGAGGAAGGCAAGATCGTGAAGAACAAGGCGACGAAAGAGCCAGAAACCTTCCGGGGATTGAGGGACTATAAATAAACCGAAACCACCGCCCCGCGCGCCCTTGGGTCCGCGGGGCGTTTCCCCCGACTACAAGCGATCCAGCCGCTCGTCGATGGTGGGCAGCCACAGGGACTTCAGCAGGCTCCGCACCTCGTCCACCGCGCCCTTGTGGGATTTGCTCAGGGTGACCTTCAAAGGCTCGTCGCGAAGGTCCAGGATGGTGAGCCCGACCAGGAACAGCTGGCGGTAGATCAACCGCTCCAGGAACCCTTCCGCGACCCGGAAGCCCAGCTCGCCGGACAGGGTTTTCAACAGGTCGGTGACGATCACTTGGTTGCGGTTGCGCAGCGGGCTCATGCGGTTGCGCATCACGATCCAATCCAGACCCGCCCCGCGCCGCGACAGGCGCTCCTGGCGCTGTTGCCAGACCATGCGGGCGTAGACGCCCGGCTGCTCGGGGTTCAGGGCGCCGCCGTCGACCTCGGCCAAAAGGTCCAGGTCCATCAGGCTGTCATTCAGGGGCGTGATCAGGGTGTCGGCGTAGGAATGCCCGACGCGCGACAAGGGCGCGTCGTAGCCCGGGCTGTCCAAGACCACGAAGTCATGCGCGGCGCGCAGCCCGTCCACCACCGTCACGCAACGCGCCCGTTCGTCTTCGAAGGCGGTGGTTGGGTCGGTCTCCGCGCTCGGCTCGATCACGTGATGGGCCGGCATGGCGAGCCCCATGCCCTTGGCCGCGTTGATGCGCTCCCGGTTGCGGACGTAACGGGTCAGGCTTTTCTGGCGCCCGTCCAGGTCCACGCTGCCGACGCTGAATCCCATGCGAAGCAGGGACACGACCAGGTGCATGGTCGTGGTCGTCTTGCCGGACCCGCCTTTTTCGTTTCCGACGACGATGGTGTGCGCCTTGGACGAATCGATCACGGCGTTCCTCCCGCGCGCGGTTTACAAGTCATCGAGCCAGTCATCGTCATCCACCTTGGAGCGGCGCCTGGGCCGTTTCGGAGGGGCGGGGCGCATGGGCGCCTTCACCTTCCGGGGGCCGAAGGCGTCTCGTATGGCCATCCACGCCGACTGCAGCGGATGGACGTTTTCCTCGTTCTTGATCCGGCGGCGCCGGGCCTTGGTCTTCCACACCAGGTCGCCCAGCGACTCGGGATCGCCCGACGTGATCGGGGCCGGTTCGGGGGCGAAGCGCCGCCGAGATTTCTTCGGCGCGGATGGCGGCCTTCCGCCGTAATCGTCGGCGTCGGGCCAATCCTCCGATCGGCCGTAATCCTTCATGGCCTCCATCAGCGGGTCCTCGGCCTTGCGCTTTTTCCCGCGCGGCGGAGGCGCCATGGACGGCGGCCCGGGTTCGGGCTCCGGCGGCAACGGCTCGTAAGGCGCCTCCTCGGGTTCGGGGGCCGCCTCTTCGACCTCCATCGGAGGCGGAGGGGGCGCGGCGGGAGGCGGCTCCGGCGACAAGGGTTCGTAGGGCGCGGCCTCGGCCCCTTTCTCCTCGGGCTCCTCTGGCGGGCCGCCCTCCCATTCCTTCAATCGGGCGTTGGGATCGAAGGTGATCTCGGTCAGGGCCAGCGGATCGTCGATGATATCGGCAGGGTCAGGGGAATCGACGCGGACCGGATGCTCCAGCGGCTCGGGCGCGTCGTGGTCCTTGTAGAAGTCGCGCAGTTCCTCGGGCGGCTGTTCGTCGTCGAACTCCTCCTCTCCGGCGTAGAAGTCGATGGGCTCCGCCGGGGGCTCCTCGGGTTCGGGTTCGGGCTCCGGCTCCGGCTCGGGCTCCGGAAGCGGCTCGGGCTCCGGAAGCGGCTCGGGAACCGGCGCGGGCGGCGCCTCGTCCTCGTCGAAGTCCTCGTAGAAATTCTTCGGCCCCGGAACGACGGGCAAATCCCGGGGCGCGGCGGGGGGAAGCGGCGCATCCTCATCGATCAGGGTGTCGCGCTCGACGAAGCCCGCGCCCCGCACCTTGCTGACAACCGTGTTCCAGGATTCGTAAAGGTCCCCGCCCCGTCCGGATTTCCGCTTGGTTTCGCGCGGCTTGGGCGACTCGGGCTCCGGGATGGGAGACTGGGACACCAGGCGCTCCCAGCCTTCCTCGTCGATGGGGGGCTTGGGAACGGGCTTGGGAACGGGCTTGGAGGCGGGCGCCATCGAGGCGGCGAGCTCGTCGCCGACAAGGGCGTCGACCAAGTCGTCCACGGACATGCCGTCGGCGTCGATGTCCTCGGCCGGCGACGCGGAGGGCTTCGCCTGGGGCGCGGCCTCCTCGAACGCGGGAATGTCGGGCACGGCCCATTCCCGCCCCTCGGCCAGGGCGCGGAGCGCCTCGCTCAGCGGAGTTTCGGGAACCACGGACCGCCCGGGATCGGCCAGCGCCTCCAGCCGGTCCACCGAAAGGCCGAACAGCATCAATTCCGGCTCGTCGAGACCGCCGCCGCGCCTGCGGATCATATCAACGGCCAAGTGCAGATCGTGGGCGAAGGCGGCGACGTGGGGCATGCCGAAGGCGGCCGCGCTTCCCTTCAACGAATGCACCACCCGGTTGAAGGCGTCCAGCGGCCGGGGGTCCTCGCGTTCCTGCTTGAGCGCGACCAGCAGGCCGCCGAGGCCGCTCAAGGACCGGTTGCATTCCTCCTGGAAGGCTTGCCGAAATTCCTGGAACTGGTTCAAACGGCCCTCCGATGGTCCGCCCCGCCCCCCCGGCGGCGCAATGGAAGTGTTTCGGACCGGGACGCGGTTGTCAATGCGCCGTCGGCCGCGACTTCGCCGTCCATAACGCGACGCCCGCCATGGCCAGCGACAGCGCCGCGTTCAGGAAAGGGACCGGAACGCCGAAAATCGCCCAATCCACCTGATCGCACGCCGGTCCCGGCGCGGGCGCGCCCAGTTGGGACAGCAGCTCCGCCGTGCTTTCCGGCCCGCCTCCGCCGGTTCCTCCGCACGCCGCGACGGACGCCCACCAGTGCTGCTGCACGCCCGCGTGATAGAAGGCCAATACAGCCCCGACGAGGAACGCGAACCCGCAGAGCGCGAGCCCCGTACGCAAGCGGCCGAACGAAAGCCCCCAGACCGACAACAGAACCACCACCCCATGGGGAACGCGCTGGTAAAGGCACAGGTCGCACGGCGCGATACCGAAGCCGTGCTCGGCCGTCACCGCCGCCGCCATCACGGCGGCCGAGGCGCCGAGGCAGAGATAGAGCCCGCTCCGCAATCCGTCGGTTCCGTTCATGGGCTCCCTATACCCCAGCCGGGGGGCGTGGTACAACGTCCCTCGCAGCAGGGACACGAGCGATGGCCGCGACCGAAAGCGTCACATTCTGGTTCATGGGGCTCCAGGAATGGATCCTGGCGAACGAGGAGTTCCACCCCCTCACCGCCGTCTTTCGACTGCGCGCGGACGAGTTGGACCATATCGATGTCTGCGGCGGCATGCACGCCTCGGCCATGGAGATGCTGGCGCGCATGCTGGACGACGACGCGGTCGGCCTTCTGGTCCGCGCCATCGACGGTTTCGTCAAGGACGGCCTGGGCGTTCCGACGGTCCCCGACGACGCGCCGGACGACTTGGCGGCCGCGCTGGCCGAGGACGGCTATTGCGCCCTGCCCGAACGGGCCGCGGACCCGGACGACCTCGCAGAAATCGCTCTGGACCCGATGGCGGTGGCCCTGGCCGCGCGCCACCTCGGCGCGACGCCGACGGTCATAGGGGTCGAGCGCCTTCGCCCCACGCCCAAGGACGACGCCTTTCGGGTGATGATGGACGATTACCGATGCTGCCGGCAGGTGGCGTTCCTGGGCGACGCTCCGGACGATAGCGGGATCGCCTTTCAGCGCGTCTCCCACCGCAATCCCTGGATCGACATGTTGCGCCGCGCCTGGCTCAACGGCGTCGCGGACTTCGATCAATGGTATTTCGGTCGGTCCGACAAGACCGAGCGCGAGGTCTTCAGGATGTTCCACAAGCCCCCGGAAATCCTGACAGGATCGACGGGAAGCCGCTTCCTGTTCGATCCCATCGGGATTCACCGCGTTCCCGGCGGCCTCGACGTCGCGATGATCACCTACGGCCTGACGCCGACCCGCGCCATCGAAGGGCTCGCCGAGCCCGCGCCGGGACCGAAGGTCGCGCCGCCGCTAGACTACGTGGGACGGTTGTTCTGGTCCGCGCCGTGACCGACGTCGGCCTCGTCGGCCTCGGCGTCATGGGCCGCGCCCTGGCCTTGAACCTGATCGACCACGGCCATCGGGTCGTCGGCTGGGACAAGGACCCGGCGAAGCGCGAAGGCGGCGGGGTCGAAGCCCGCGCCTCCCTTTCCGAGCTGGTCCAACGCCTGTCCCCACCCCGAGTCGTTCTCGCCATGGCGCCGGCGGGCGAGGCGACCGAGGCGGTCATCGCCAACCTCTCGCCCCTGCTCGCCCCCGGCGACGTCCTGGTGGATTGCGGCAACGCCCATTTCCTGGACACGGTCCGTCGAGGCGAGGCGCTGGAGGCCCGGGGCCTAAGTTTCATCGGCGCGGGCGTTTCGGGTGGCGAGAAAGGCGCGCGCCTGGGACCCGCCGTCATGGCGGGCGGGCGCGCGGACGCCTGGGACCGCGTCGGCCCCATATTTTCGGACATTGCCGCGAAAGCGGACGGCGCGCCGTGTTCGGGCCTGGTCGGGCCCGGGGGAGCCGGGCATTTCGTGAAAACGATGCACAACGGGATAGAGTACGCGGTGATGCAGCTCATCGCCGAGGCGGCGCTGATCCTGATGGGGCCGATGGGGTTGGGCGCGGACGGGGCGTCGGCGCGTTTCGCGGCTTGGGGACAAGGGCGGTTGGAATCGTTCCTGATCGGAACGGCGGCCGAGGTCCTCGCCGCCCGCGACGCGGACCGCCCCTTGGTCGAGATGATCGCGGACCGCGCCGGGCAGAAGGGAACGGGGCGATGGGCGACCGAGGCGGCGCTGTCGCTCGGCGAACCCGCGCCGACGCTGGCCGCCGCGGTCATGGCGCGTTCGCTGTCCGCGATCCGGCCCAACCAGGAAACCACGCCGTCAAGTGATTGGGGCGCGGGGGAGGCGGCCCTGGAAAGCGCGCTCCATTCCGCCATCGCCTGCGCCTACGCCCAGGGCTTCCGGGTCATGGCGGCGGGGTCGTTGGAATACGGCTGGGGCTTGGATTTGGGACGGATCGCCGGGCTGTGGCGCGGGGGCTGCATCATCCGCGCCCGGATGCTGGACGGGTTTCGCGAGGCCACGCCTCTCGCGCCCCCCGCCGTCGATGATGATTTACGTCGCGTAACGAGCGCGGCCCTCGGCGCCGGCGTCCCGGCCTCGGCCTTCGCCTCCGCCCTCGCCTACGCCGAGGCGTGGCGGGCCAAGTCCGTGGGCGCGTCCCTGATCCAAGGCATGCGCGACCGCTTCGGCGCCCACGGATTCGAACGGGTGGATCGCGACGGCGCCCACCATCATGACTGGGATTAACCGAGGAAATCCCGGATCAGCGCGACCAGGGGCAAATCGGCGGGCGGCATGGGCAGGTCGGCCATGCGGACCGGGCGGACCCAGCGGAGCGCCTGGCCTTCGCGCGCCGTGGGCGTCCCCTTCCACACCCGGCAGGCGAAGACCGGCATCAGCAAATGGAAGTCGTCGTAGTCGTGGGACGCGAAGCTGAGCGGGGCGAGGCAGCTTTCCCGCACGTCCACGCCGAGCTCTTCCTCCAGTTCGCGGATCAGGGCCGCTTCCGGGGTCTCGCCCTCGTGGACCTTGCCGCCGGGGAATTCCCAGAGCCCGGCCAGCGCCTTGCCCTCGGGCCGTTGCGCCAGAAGCACGCGGCCGTCGGCGTCCACCATGGCGACGGCGGACACCAAAAGGATCGGCCGCGCCCACCAGCGCCGGAGCCAGTCGTCGCGCGCCAGCGTCCAATGGTGGATGGCGACGCCTTCGCAGCGCCCCCCGCATCCCGTCCCTTGGCCGGTCCGGACGAAACCGGCCCTTTCCAGAACCCGCTCGGACGCAGCGTTCTCGGCCATCACCTCGGCCAGGATGCGGGGCGGGTCGAAGTGCGCGAACAGTAGACGCGTCAACCCTCGGACAGTCTCGAGCGCGTAGCCCATGCGTTGGTGGCGGCTGCCGATCCAGTAACGGATCTCCGCGTCCTCGCCCTTGAACTTGAAACCGGCCGCGCCGACTAGGTCGCTGTCGCGGCGGCGCTCCAGCACGAAGCCCCACTCCCGTTCGAGCGCGCGGCCCTCGGCCATGCGCTCGATCATCGCCACCGCGCCCGCCTCGTCCAAGGGATGGGGCAGATCGGCGGTCCAGCGGGCGACGTCGTGGTCGTCGGCGAGATCGGCTATGGCGCGGGCGTCCTCGATCACCGGCGGACGCAGGCGGAGCGACGGCGCCTCGACGGACCCGTCGCGCCAGTTCCCGGCATCGAAGCAGGCGGGATCACCCCCGCTCATACCAACGCCCCCCGGTCACTCGCGTCACGTAATGCGCGGGCCGCGTCCAGCCCCTGAAGATGGCGGACAACCAAGGCGGCGTGCTGGCGCACGTTGAAACCGCCGAGAAGGTCGGCGGTGAAATGCATGAACCAGGAATTGGTCCACGCGGCGTTCACCGCGAACCCGGCGATCAGGGGATCGACCTTAGCGGCGGGCTCCATCAGGAAGGTGTAATGGCGGGCGAGTTCGTAGAGCCAGAGGCGATGGAACCGGGGATCGATGGGCGCGGCCAGGTCGTTCTTGTAAAGGTGATAGGAAAGCGGCAGTTCCTCCTTGGCGGAGAATTCGTTCTGTTCGTAAGCGTCGTAGACATGGCGCAGGTGCTCGGCGTGGCGCTCGGGCGCGTAGACCAGCACGCCCGCGCAGGTGTAGTCGTCCACGTCGGCCGGAAGACCCGCCTTCGCGTAACGCTCGGCGATGGGGGTTTCGTCGCCGAGGCGCCGCATCACGTGCTCCCAGCCTTCCGGGTCCCGGAACAGGGTGTCGCGGTAGCTGAGCGCGCCGACCTTGTCCCGGGGACAGTTTGAAGCGATGCAGGGCGCGGCGTGGAAATTGATCAGGACGTCGCTGTCGAGCCAAACGACGCGTTCGAAATCGCGGACGTCCGGATGCTCCAGGATCAAAAGCTTCTGCCAGTTGAACGCGCGCCCCCGGGCGCGTTCGGATTCGTCCAGGACTTGGTTCAAGGCCACGATCTCGTAACCGTGCCTTTCGGCGTAGGGCTCCCAGGTCGGGCGGGCGAAACGGGTCCAGAAATCCGTATAGGTTTCGCCGACCATCAGGGTGACCAGGGCCTTGCTCATGGATCAGGTCCGGTAATCGGCGTTGATGTCGATGTATTCGTGGGTGAGGTCGCAAGTCCACACGGTGGCGCGGCCGTCGCCGACGCCGACGTCGGTTTCGATGACGATGTCCCGACCTTTCATGTGCTCGGCCACCGGGGCCTCGTCGTAGCCCTCGACCACGCCGCCGTTCTCGGCGATCAGCACGCCGCCCATGCGGACGCTCAGCCGGTCGCGGTCCGCCCGCTCCCCCGCCTTGCCCACGGCCATGACCACCCGGCCCCAGTTGGGGTCTTCGCCGGCGATGGCGGTCTTGACCAGGGGGGAGTTGGCGATGGATAGCCCGATGCGCTTGGCCGCCCGGTCGCTTTCCGCGCCGGTGACGGTAATGGCGACGAACTTGGACGCGCCTTCGCCGTCACGGACCACCTGATGCGCGAGGTCGAGCAGGACCTCGTTCAGCGCCGCCTTGAAACCATCGAGCGCGGGGGCGTTGGCGCTTGCGGGCGCGTCGTTCCCGGCCGCGCCGGTGGCGAACAAAAGCAAGGTGTCGCTGGTGGAGGTGTCTCCGTCCACGGTGATGGCGTTGAACGAGGCGTCCACGGCGGGATTCAGGATCTCTTGCAACGCGGGCGCGGGAATGGCGGCGTCGGTGAAGACGAAAGCCAGCATTGTCGCCATGTCGGGCGCGATCATGCCGGACCCCTTGGCGATTCCGTTGATGGTCACGGTCTTGTCGCCGATCATCGCCGTCCGGGTCGCGCCCTTGGGATAGGTGTCGGTGGTCATGATGGCGCGGGCGACAGCCTCCCAACCGTCCTCGTCCAGCTTGTCGGCCAGGGGGGGCAGGACCTTGGCGATGCGGTCGTCGGGCAGAACCTCGCCGATGACGCCGGTCGACGCCACGAACACGGAGCTCGGGCGGCACGGGAACAGGTCCGCCACCGCCTCGATGGAGCGCTCCATGGCGGTCTGGCCCGCCTGTCCGGAAAAGGCGTTGGCGTTGCCCGAATTGACCAGAAGCGCCGACGCTTGGCCCAACTGCAGCGAACGGCGGCACCACGCGACCGGGGCCGCGGCGGTCAGCGATTGGGTCAGCACGCCCGCCACCGTGGTCCCCTGCCTGAACCTGGCCAGCATCAAGTCGAGCCGCCCCTGATAGCGCACCCCGGCCTCGATGGCGGCGATGCGGGCCCCAGGCACAGGCGGCATGTCGGAAAACCGGTCCGGGGCCAGCGGCGAAACCTTGATCATGGGCGAACTCCGATAAAACGTTTGCGCGCGCGGACGCGCCCGCCTCCCCCGGGCGGGCGGGCATGATGCGACGGTTCCCGTTAAATTGGGATTAATTCGATTGTTCGCCCCTCGGGACGGGTGGAGCTCACCCCTTGTGCGTCGCAACGACCTTTTGGTAGAGGCCGCCGAAGAAGGTTTCCTTGGTCCAGGAAAAGACATCGGCATTGGCGGCGTAGTCGGAAAGCTCGTTCTCCCACACCGCCTTGGCGAAGGGCTCCAGCGTATCAAGCACCATGCTCATCAGCGGGCGGAGCGGATGGAAGAAGTACGGGCGGTGGTAGTCGATGAACACCACCTTGCCGCCGGGCTTCACGCTGCCGAGCAGGGCGTCGACGATGTCGCGCTTGTAGTCGTCCGGCACCTCGTGAATCAGGAAATAGCACGCGACCGCGTCGTAACCCTTGACGCCGGGCTTGCGGGCGTCGGCGACGCGGGCGGTGGCGTGGGGGTAGTCTTCCAGCTTGGCGCGGGAAATCTCCACCTGGCTCGGCACGATGTCGATGACGTCGAGGCGGCCTTCGGGCCCGACCTTGGTGGCCAGGTCCACGCAGAAGGTGCCGTAGACGCTGGCGGGCTGCAGCACCTTGTCGCCGGGCGAAAGCTCGTCGAGGACCGCGTCGGTCAGGCGGCGCGCATTGCCCCAGAGGATGGATTCGACCACCATTTGATGATCGAGCCAACGCTGGTTGCGCTCGCTGATATAGGCCCAGGTGTAGACGTCCTCCATGTAGTCGGGGATGGTGGGGGCGGCGCCGATGGGCGGACCCATGACCAGGGAATCTTCGGCGGCCTCTTCGCCATCCTGGACGGCGCGCGCCTCTTTTCCCTGTTGCTGTCTCGTGGTCATGCCATCCCCCTAATGTATCTCTTGGGCGCCCGCTTTTCGGGGGCCGTATAGTTGCGACGCCCTCTGGGCGAAAGCGCCGATCATGCTCTCCGTCATGGTCCCCGGCAACTCGCCCAGAAGCTTCTGCAGGGCCCGGGAGCGGAATTCATAGTCCATGGACACGCGAACCCGGCAGCCCTCGCCGTCCAGCCGGTCGAAGGACCAGTGGATGTCGAAGCGCCGGAAGGCCTTGTCCTGGCAATGGATGTCGATGCGCTCCGGCCGGGAGAGAACCGTCCGGGAGCTGAAACGCCGACGGAGCGCCCGAAAGCGCACCATCTGGTCGGTCGCGTAGGTTTCCTCGTCGAGACGCTCGACCCGGGCGGCGACCCATCCCGGAACGAATTCCGGGTACCGCTCCACGTCGGCGACGAGATCGAAAAGTTGCTCCGGCGAATAGGAGAGGACGCCATCCGCATTCCGAGTCGGCATTGACGTCGCCCTCCTTAAGAGCCGGTTCCCCGCCTTAGATGGCCAGCAGGAAATAGATGGTGGCCACGGTTCCGGCCGCCGCGTACAGGTACGAGACCAAGGACACGAGCCCGTCCGCCCGAACGCCGATGTCGAACAACGTCACCCGGAAACGGTGCGCCGAATGCCACAGCGGCAGGAAGATCAGGCCGAACAGGATCAGCTTGCCCAGCGGATGCTGGCAGAACGCCAGCACGCGGTCGTAGGACAGGACCTCGGGCCCGAAGATTCCGACGGGAATGGCCAGGCCGGTGATGAAAATCATGGCCGGGGTGACGAACGCGGAGAGCGTGCCGCCGGCGGCGAACAGGCCCCAGAAAATGGGCTTTGCTTTGGAAGACGCCATGTTACACCCCCGAGAACCAAAGGAAGATGATGGACACCACGACCCAACCGGCGTAGTGGCCGCCGACGATGACGGGCCCCGGCATCAGGCTGTCGCCCATCTGGATGCGCATGGCGCGCGGCGTCACGTTGAACCACGATGTGGTGTGCCAAATTGCGAAGAACAGCGCGATGGCGTGGAAGACGATGGCGCCCTGGCCGCTCATGGCCATGACGAAAGCCTGCCAGGCCTCTTTCCCCTCGCCGAGCCGCATCAGGCCCCAGATCAGGATGGTGGAGTACGCTCCAATGAATACGCAGCTGACCTCGCGCATCATGTAGCTGGTGTAAACGCCCTGGCTGAGCCACCAAGTGGACTTCTGCAGCGGGCGAACATATGGTTTCCGGCTCATTCAAAAACCTCCTACTTCGCGAAGCCGCCCAGGAAGAAGTCCATGGTGCTGGCGATCTTGGTCTGCTGGATGGCGCCTGCCGGATCCACGTGCTTGGGGCAAACCTCCGAGCACGCGCCGACGAACGAGCATTCCCAAATGCCCTCGACGCTGGCCACCACGTCCTTGCGCGCCGAGCGCCCGACGTCGCGATTGTCCATGTTGTAGCGATGCGCCAAGGCCAACGCGGCCGGGCCGACGAACTTGTTGTCGGTCAGGCCGTACTGCGGACAGGCCGAATAGCAGCACAGGCAGTTGATGCACAGCGTGAACTGCTTGAAGGCCAGCAACTGCGCCGGTGTCTGCGGGTATTCGCCCTGATCCACCGAGCGCGGTTCCTTGGGAATGAGATAGGGCTTCACGCTCAACAGCTTTTCCATGAAGTCGTCGAGCACCACCACCAGATCGCGTTCGATCGGGAAGTTGGCCAAGGGCTCGATCCGGATCACGCCCGGATAGTCCTTCAGGAACGCCTTGCAGGCCAGTTTCGGCGTGCCGTTGACCACCATGCCGCAGCTTCCGCATACGAACATATGGCACGACCAACGATAGCTCAGAGTCCGGTCGATGTGGTCCTTGATATAGTTCAGGGCGTCAAGGACCACCCATTCCTCCTGGCACGGCACGTTTTCGTACAGCTGGAAAACGGGCTCGCTGTCCGACTCCGGCCGATAACGGAGGACTTCGATATTTACCTTGCGTTCAGCCATTAGAATCCTCCTGCGCCGCCGTAAACGCGCTCAGCCGGCGGGGACTTGGTGATGATCACGTCCTTGTATTCGATCTTGGGCGCGTCGTCGCCGTTGCGGATCGCCATGGAGTGCTTCAGGAACTTCTCGTCGTCCCGCTTCTCGTGATCAAGGCGCTGGTGGGCGCCGCGCGACTCCGTTCGGAGCAGCGCGGAATGGGCCACCGTCTGGGCGCATTCGATCATGGCGTGGAGTTCGAGGGCCTGGGTCAGGTCGGTGTTGAAAACCTTGCTCTTGTCGCGGAGCGAGATGTTCTTGAAGCGCTCGCGCACCTCGCCGACCTTGTTGCAGGAGGCCTGGATGGTTTCCCCGGTGCGATAGATGCCGCAGCCTTCCTCCATGGTGTGGTTGAGCTCGTTGCGCAGGACGGCGATTTGCTCGGCGCCTTCCTTCGAATACAGCTCCTCGATCCGGGCCACCGTGTCGCCGGCCTGCTTTTGGACCGCCGCCTCGTTGATGTCCATGCCGCCGGACTTGATGAGGTTCACGGCGTGGCGGCCGGCGCGGGCGCCGAACACCAGAAGCTCGCCCAACGAGTTGGAGCCCAGCCGGTTGGCGCCGTTGATGCTGACGCAGGCGCATTCGCCCGCCGCGTACAGGCCCTTCAACGGGGTGGCCGCGTCGATGTCGGTGTCGATGCCGCCCATCATGTAATGGACCACAGGGCGGATCGGAACCAGATCATGGACGGGATCGGTGCCTTCGTAGCTGGTGGCGAGGTCGCGGACCAGCGGCAGGCGCTCGTCGATGTACTTCTCGCCCAGGTGCCGCATGTCGAGGTACACGACATCGCCGTGCGGCCCCTTGACCGTGCGGCCCTTCTGCTGCTCGTGCCAGAACGCCTGGCTGAGGCGGTCGCGCGGGCCCAGCTCCATCGCCTTGAGGCGGGGCCAGGGATCGGGCGGGCCGAGGCCGTAGTCCTGCAGGTAGCGGTAGCCGTCCTTGTTGACCAGAATGCCGCCTTCGCCGCGGCAGCCCTCTGTCAGCAGCACGCCCGTGCCCGGCAGGCCGGTCGGATGGTACTGGACGAACTCCATGTCCTTCAGCGCCACGCCCGCCTGGTAGGCCATGCGCATGCCGTCGCCGGTCTTGATGGCGCCGTTGGTGGTGAACGGGAACAACTTGCTGGCGCCGCCCGAGGCGATGATCACCGTCTTGGCCATGACCAGCACGATCTTGCCCGTGCGCATCTCCATGCAGGTGAGGCCTTGGACGCGGCCGTCCTCCACCATCAGGTCCAGGCAAAAGTATTCGTCCATGCGTTCGATGGACGGAAACTGCAGCGACGTCTGGAACAAGGTGTGCAGGATGTGGAAGCCCGTCTTGTCCGCCGCGAACCAAGTCCGCTTGATCTTCATCCCGCCGAACGGCCGAACGGCCACGGCGCCGCCGGCTTCGCGGCTCCAGGGGCAGCCCCAGTGCTCGAGCTGGGTCAGCTCCTTCGGAATGGTGTTCACGAACAATTCAACGGCGTCCTGATCGACCAGCCAGTCGCCGCCGCCGACGGTGTCCTGGAAATGGTATTCAAGACTGTCGTCATCCTTGATGACACCCGCGGCGCCCCCCTCGGCGGCGCAAGTGTGGCTGCGCATCGGGTAGACCTTGGAGATCAGCGTGACCTTCATGTTGGGGTCTTCCTCGGCAACGGCGATGGCGGCGCGAAGACCAGCCCCCCCGGCGCCCACGATCGCAACGTCTGTCTTCACTACTTCCATGCGTCATCAACTCCGCAATTCGGCCGGACGACAAACCGCCCGGCGGGTCGAAACGACACGCGTCAGCCGAACATGAAAGGGATCCCACCCGGCGTGCGCCTGGCAGCCCGCGGTTAAAGCGGTGTTCCTCCCCATTATTATTCGACCGACTTTGCGCCAGCCATTTCTTTCTCTCCGCCCGCAGCCAGAGACTGAAACGGGCAGTAGTGGATTATTCACGAACCGAGGAAGGCGTCAACACCGGAAAGCGATAAACGCAAACATTAAAATGCGAAGCACTATAAACAACGAGTCGAAAACGTACTTATTTGGTGACGGAAGCTATGGAACGCAAAACGGATTTGCGCTAGTTTCTACGGAAATAAAGAACGGCCGCCGCGAAAAACGGGGCGGACGGCCGGTTTTCGGGCGATTGATGCGTCCGGTAGGGAGGATCGTCAAGTCGAGGCCGCGCCGCTTTTCGAAGCGGAACGCTTGCTTGCGTCCGACCCTCCCCCCGCATCGGCCCCTATGGAAGTGAAAGATTTCAGCGGGGAGGTTTAGGCGTCATGGCTGTGAAGAATAAAATCGTCAGCGCCGACGAGGCGGCCGCTCTGGTTCGCGACGGCGACACCCTTTGCAACACGGGCTTCGTCCAAAGCGGCATCGCCGAGGAAATCCTCTTGGCGCTCGAACGCCGTTTCCTCGAGACCGGCCATCCCCGCGACCTGACCGTGGTCGCCGCCGCCGGACAGGCGGACAGCAAGGAAAAAGGCCTGAACCGCATCGGCCACGAGGGCATGATCCTGCGCTACATCGGCGGCAACTGGGGCCGGGTGCCCAAGATCGTCAAGCTGGCGATGGAGAACAAGATCTCCGGCTACAACCTGCCCCAGGGCGTGATCACGCACCTGTACCGAGACCAGGCGGGCGGCAAGCCGGGCACCTTCACCAAGATCGGCCTGCACACTTTTGTCGATCCCAGGCTCGAGGGCGGCAAGGTCAACGCCGTCGGCCAGAAGGGCATCGTCGAACTGGTCGAGGTGGACGGCGAGGAGTGGCTGTTCTACCGGGTCCGCCCGGTCAACGTCGCCATTATCCGCGGCACCACCGCCGATCCGTCGGGCAACATCACCATGGAGAAGGAGTCCCTCACGCTGGACTGCCTGTCCATGGCCATGGCCGCCAAGAACTCCAACGGCATCGTGCTGGCCCAGGTGGAGCGCATCGCCGAGCGGGGATCGTTGAACCCCCGCGACGTCCACATCCCGGGCATCCTGGTGGACTGCGTGGTGGTGGCAGAGCCCGAGAACCACATGCAGAGCTACGCGACCCAGTACAACCCGGCCCACGCGGGCGAGATCCGGGTGCCGCTGGACGCGCTTCCGCCCATGGGGCTCGACGAGCGCAAGGTGATCGCGCGCCGCGCCGCCTTCGAGCTTCCGCCCAACGGCATCATCAACCTGGGGGTCGGAATCCCCGACGGCGTCGCCGCCGTGGCCAACGAGGAAAAGATCCACGGTTACATTACCCTGACCACCGAGGCGGGTTCCGTCGGCGGCGTGCCCGCGGGCGGCTCCGACTTCGGCGCGTCCAAGAACGCCGACGCGGTGCTCGACCAGAACCAGATGTTCGACTTCTACGACGGCGGCGGGCTGGACATGACCTGCCTCGGCATGGCTCAGGTGGACTTTTCCGGCAACGTCAACGTGTCGCGATTCGGGACCCGGGTGATCGGCTGCGGCGGGTTCATCAACATCAGCCAGAACGCCCGCAAGGTGGTGTTCGCGGGCACCTTCACCGCAGGCGGCCTGAAGGTGGAGATCAACGACGGCGAACTCAAGATCCTGCAGGAAGGCAAGAACAAGAAGTTCGTCGAGTCGGTGCAGCAGGTCACGTTCTCGGGCGACTACGCCAACGAACGAGGCCAGCCCGTGTTCTATGTAACCGAGCGCTGCGTGTTCCGCCGGGGCAAGCGGGGCCTGAACCTGATCGAGGTCGCGCCTGGGGTCGACATCGAGCGCGACATCCTGGCCCACATGGACTTCGAGCCCGTGATCCACGATCCGCTGCCCATGGACCCCCGGATTTTCAAGCCCGACCCCATGGGTTTGGAAATGTCGCTTTTGAATCTCGGAATCGAGGACCGGATCAGCTACGATGCGGACCGCGATATCCTGTTCTTGAACTTCGAGGGCATGTTTATTCGCGTCGCGGAGGATGTGGAGCGCGTGCGCAGGGCCATGGAGAGCCATTGCAAAAAGATCGGCAAGAAGGTCGGCGCCGTGGTCAACTTCGACACCTTCCGCATCAACGAGGACGTTTACGACGATTGGGCCGACATGGATCGCTACATGCTGGATCGCCACTTCACCACCATCACCCGCTACGCCACCAGCGCGTTCATGCGGATGAAGCTGGGCCAGGCCTTCCACGAACGCGACCTCGCGCCTCACGTGTTCGAGACTCTGGAAGAAGCGCAGAACTTCGCATCGGAAGCCTCGGATTAAAAAAACTTTCCGTTGGAGGGGATTGATCAACAATGACAACCAAGAACAAGATCGTTTCGGCGGACGAAGCGGCCGCCCTGATCCGGGACGGAGACACCATCTGCAACACGGGCTTCGTCCAAAGCGGATTGTGCGAGGAAATCCTGAGCGCCATCGAGCGCCGCTACCTTGAAACGGGCTCCCCCACGAACCTGACGGTCATGGGCGCCGCGGGCCAGGGCGACAGCAAGGAAAAGGGCCTCAACCGCATCGGCCACGAAGGCATGATCGCGCGCTACATCGGCGGCAACTGGGGCCGGGTTCCGAAAATCGTCAAGCTGGCGATGGAGAACAAGATCATCGGCTACAACCTGCCCCAGGGCGTGGTGACGCACCTGTACCGCGACCAGGCGGCGGGCAAGCCCGGCACCTTCACCAAGATCGGCCTTCACACCTTCGTCGATCCCAGGCTGGAAGGCGGACGCATCAACGACGCCACCACCGAGGACATCGTCAAGCTGGTCGAGGTCGACGGTGAGGAATGGCTGTTCTACAAGGCCATTCCCTTCAACGTCGCCATCATCCGCGGCACCACCGCCGACCCGGCGGGCAACATCACCATGGAGAAGGAATCCCTCACGCTGGATTGCCTCGCCATGACCATGGCCGCCAAGAACTCCAACGGCATCGTGCTGGCCCAGGTGGAGCGCGTGGCCGAGCGCGGCTCGCTCAACCCCCGCAACGTCCACATCCCCGGCATCCTGGTGGACTGCGTGGTGGTGGCCGAGCCCGAGAACCACATGCAGAGCTACGCCACCCAGTACAATCCCGCCCATTCGGGCGAGATCCGGGTGCCGCTGGAATCGCTCAAGCCCATGGACCATGACGAGCGCAAGGTGATCGCGCGCCGCGCCGCCTTCGAATTGCCGCCCAACGGCATCGTCAACCTTGGCGTCGGCATCCCCGACGGGGTCGCCGCCGTCGCGGCGGAGGAGAAGATCCTCCAGTACATCACGCTGACCACCGAGGCCGGCGCCATCGGCGGCGTGCCCGCCCGGGGCTCGGACTTCGGCGCGTCCGTCAACGCCGACGCCATCGTCGATCAGAACCAGCAGTTCGACTTCTACGACGGCGGCGGCCTGGACATGACCTGCCTCGGCCTCGCCCAGGTGGACGAGCACGGCAACGTCAACGTGTCGCGCTTCGGCCCCCGGGTCATCGGCTGCGGCGGCTTCATCAACATCAGCCAGAACGCCCGCACCGTGGTGTTCGCCGGCACCTTTACCGCCGGTGGGCTCGAATTGTCGCTCAAGGACGGCGAGTTGAAGGTCATCAAGGAGGGCAAGAACAAGAAGTTCGTCAAGGCCGTCCAGCAGGTCACCTTCTCGGGCGACTACGCCCAACAGCGCGGGCAGCCGGTGTACTACGTGACCGAGCGTTGCGTATTCCGCCGGGGCAAGCGGGGCCTGTACCTGACCGAGGTCGCGCCCGGCATCGACATCGAAAAGGACATCCTGGCCCACATGGACTTCGAGCCCATCATCAAGGAGCCCCTCCTGATGGACGCCCGGATTTTCCGGGACGAGCCCATGGAGTTGGAGGCCTCGCTCCTGAATCTTGGCCTTGAGGACCGCATCAGCTACGACGCCGACAGCAACATCGTCTTCTTGAATTTCGAGGGCATGCACCTGCGGGTCAAGGACGACATCGACCGGCTCCGCGAGGCCCTGGTGGCCCGGGTGGGCGAGATCGGCAAGAAGGTCGGCGCGGTGGTGAACTACGACTCCTTCCGCATCAACGACGAGATCATCGACCACTACGCGGAAATGATCAAATACATGGAGGCGAACTACTACACCACCATCACCCGCTACGCCACCAGCGCCTTCATGCGCCGCAAGGTGGGCGAGGAGCTGCGCGAGCGGAACATGCGCCCTCACGTGTTCGAAACCCTGGAGGAGGCCCAGGCCTTCGCCGCGGATCATTCACGATTGAGCTGAGGCGTTTCCCGCTCTCAGTGCTTGACGACGGGATGTCCCGTCATCGCCAGCCGCCGTCCTCGGTTCTCCAGGGCGGCGGTTGCGTTTTGGCGGGTCTCGCTCGCGCGCTGCTGCTCGCGCATGCGGGTTTTCAGGCTGGCCAGTTCCCCCCGAAGCTGGTCGGCGTTGTCCTCGCGCTGGAAGGGCGCCTCGATATCGGCGATGGCGATGTTGAAATATTCTCCGAAAGTCATGGCCGTGTTCTCCTCCGCGTGGCCCCTACGGCGTTGCGTCTCCCGGTCGCGCCTTTTCTCGGCTTTAGACGATGTTAACCCCGAAAGCTTATAATATAGTTAATTCGCTAGACGAGCTTAACGTTGCATCGCCCTGATTCAGCTTAATATTTTTTTAACTCCGCTTCGTCTTAGCGATTGCGTTTTTTGTCATCCGTGGTATGGTTATGAACCTTTTTGCGTATTTTTCGATCCGTGACCCGGGAAAGGGGGCGCCATGAAGAAAACCAAAGCGATCGCCGTGTCCTTGCTGCTGGCCACCACCGCCTGCACTGAGCAAGGAGGGATGGACATGCAACTCCTGCAGCAGCCCGAAGTCATCGGCTTCGCCGTTGGCGCCGCGGGCGGCGGTTTTCTCGGCTCCATGGTGGGAAGCGGGTCCGCCCAACTCGCCTACACGGCGCTCGGCGCGGTCGGCGGCGGCATTCTCGGCATGATGTACGCCCAGAACATGAACCCCATTGACCGGGCGCATTACGAGCACACGGCGATTTCCGCCCTGGACCAGCACCCCGACGGCCGCATGGGCGAGTGGAGCAACCCCCAAACCGGCAACGGCGGCGTGTTCACGCCGGTGCGCTCCTATATGTCCCTGGACGGACGCTATTGCCGCGAGTTCCGCGCCGTCACCTCGCTGGAGCAGGGCGTGCACCGGGAACGCGGAACCATGTGCCAGCAGCCCAACGGCACCTGGGCGTGGATCGGTGGCGAGGTCGGCTAGACCCGCTTCGCGCGATTTCCCGGACAGGCCCCGGCCCGGCAAGGGCGCGGGGCCTTTCTTTTGCGCGGAACTTGACAATCTAACGTTAACGGAAGATAATAAATCTAACGTCAACGTTAGGTATGAGGCCGCCATGCAAACCTCCGACATCATCATTCACATCGACGGCCCGCTGGACGCAAACCGCCGCCGCGCCATCGAGGACGGCATGCGGGCCGTGGACGGCGTGATCGCGCCCCGTTTCAGCCGGGACCGCCTGCTGGCGGTCGTCTATGATCCCGGCCGCGCCTCCGCCGCCGCCCTGCTGGACGCCGTCCGCGGCCACGGCCATCGGGCCCAACTGGTGGGTTTGTGAGGGGATGGCGGACCGATGCAAGATCGGCGAGGCGGCGGACCGACTCGCCGTCTCGGTCCGCGCGATCCGATATTATGAAGAGGAAGGCCTGCTCGTCCCGATCCGGACCGACGGCGGGACCCGGCTCTACGACCAACGGCGCCTGGACCGCCTGCGGGCCGTCCTGGACCTGGCGCGGGGCGGGCGCTCCATCGACTCCATCAAGGCCTTGGCTGGGACGCGGGAGGCCTGCGCCACCGGAGACGAAAGCCGCCGGTCGGTCTCGGCCCAGTTGGACGCCGTCCTCGCCGACCTGGACTCCCGGATCGCGGACCTGAACGCCCTCGCCCATGACGTCCGCGCGGCGAAAGAGGTCGTCGCCGGATGCGCGGGCTGCGAAAACCCGCCCAACAGCCAAGGCTGCCCCGACTGCCCGGTCCGCGCCGCGCTCAAGGAGGTCCAGTTGTTGAACCTGGTGTGGGATCAGGGGGAATAACGCCGCTGGTCGATGACCTGGAGCCAGCTTTCCAGCCGGTTGCGCACGTTGGACGGGGAGAAATAGCGGGGATCGACCAGATCGGTTTCGATGAAGGCCACGGGGCGGCCGGTGCGCCGCTCCACCTCGCGCATGATCAGGAGCTGACCGGCGGAGAAGCTGCTGCAGCTCTTGATCGAGTTCACCAGCATACCGTCGGCCTCGTACTCCTCGACATAGCGGCAAAGCAGGTCGATGCGCTCGGGCAGGCCCAGGTTGGTGTAACAACCCAGGCAGTACTCGGCGAGGCTCTCCAACGGCCGGTCGGGGTCGTGGCGGAAGCCCAGGTCGTAGACCCCGCCCACCTTGGTGTAGGTGCTGGCGACCGAGACCGCGCCCTCGTCCGCGAACATCTTCCAGAACTCCCGGAACGAAGTCCAGTTGGGCGGGCCCTCGACCACCAGGCGGTATTTCTGCTCCCCCATGGGGCCGTCCGGCGTGATCGGACCCTGCCCCGCCGCCGCCCGCGCCTCGACCTCCCGGAGCAACAGTCGATAGTACTCCGTCGCCTCGGGCGTTCCCCGGAACGCGGTGAAGATGGGGCCGATGTAGAAACAGCCGCCGAAATAGGCGTCGATGGGCGACGGGCGGTTCCGGGCGCTTTGCAGGACCTGGACGAAATGGTCCTCGGCCCTGGCGGACTCGGCCATGTATTCGCGCAGCCTGTCGATGTCGAATGTGATCCCCGTGACCCGCTCCAGCGCCGGGATCACCACCTCGCGCAATTGGCGGACCACGTAGTCCACCATGTCCGGCGTCGCCCGGCCGTCGGCCTGGTAGGGGATCTGCAGCATCACCGCGTCCGATCCGGTCAGGTCGCGGGACAGCTCGAACCACTTGTTGAAGGTGAAGCAGCCGGTGGATGACAGCAAAAGCAGATCGGGCTTGGGGATCGCGCGGCCGTTGGGCGCGAGCGCGTCGCCGGTCATCAGGCCGATGTCGGCCTTCACATAGGTGCAGACGTCCTCGGACAGGCCCAGCCGCTCCGCGTCCGCGATGAGCTTGCGGCTTTTCTGGCGCATGCCGTTGTTGATGGCGTTGATCTCGGGCAGGTTGGACGCCACGTCGAAGCACATCAAAAGCTCGTTCAGGTTCCCGGGAACGAACGTGGACACCACCTTGCGCCCGTCTTCCGCCGCGCCGGTCAGCCGGTCGTAGTTGGCCGCGATCATGGCCTTCTGGCGGGCCATGGAGGGTTCTTTTTCGATGGTCCCGCTCACGCCTCCCCCCACAGCTTGACCGAGTCCGCGAACGTCCCCGCCTGTTCGCGGATCGGCTGGGTCTGGGCCGAGTTTTCGGCGTACTTGAAGGACATGTGGGGGACGCCCGCGCGGTCCAGGGCGCGGGCCTGCATGGGCCGGTCCAACAGCGCCGGATCGCAGAAGCTGGGCGAGGCGAAGATCACGCCCTCGGCCGCGCGCTCCTCGACCGCGCGAAGAAGCCCGCCGCCCTTGGCCGCGCCTTCGGGCTGGTAGCGCGCGGCGGTCTCGACCGCTCCGCGCAGCCCCGCCCGGACCAGGGCGTCCATGGGATCGCCGCCGCCTCCCACGTCCGCCCCGAACCAGCGGGTGGCGAGGACCAGGTCGTCATCCACGATCCAGCAACCGGCGAGCTCCACCGTCTTGATCAGGTCCAAGGGCGGCTGTTCGCAAAAGCCCCCCTGGATCACGACCCGGCAGTTGTCGCGCATGGGCCGGTCCTCGGCCTCGGCGGCTTTCAGGTAATCGCCAACCAGCTTGCTGTGGTCCGCGACCGGCAGGACCATCCCCGCGCGGGCCACGAGGTAGACGTCCGCCGCCGGCGCCTTCCAGGGAAAATCCGAGCGAAAACCGTAGAGCGCGCGCATCAGGCGGCGGTTCTCGTCATGGACAGCGATGGAGGACAGAAGCCCGTCGTCGGTGATCCGGTTTCCCGACAGGTCCTCGAGCGCCGCCTTCAACGCGTCCAGCTCCCGGCGGTAAAACGCGCCGCCGAGACCGGGATCGTAGTTCTGCGGCGTTTCCAGATAGCGGACGAACATGTCCGGAAACAGCGCCCGCCACATGCCCGACATGTTGCGGATCACGTCGCAGGTGCCGGGAAACAGCATCCCGTCCAGGAAATCCAGGCGGCCGGTGAGCGCCAGCTCGATCGCCGAGCGGGGAAAATGGCAAATGTAGCTTTGGAAATAGGCGTCGCCCTGGATCACCTCCAGCCGCTCGCCCGCGCCCAGGATCCCCACCGGCAGCATGCCCGCCGCGTGGACCAGTTCGCGCGGGACGTGGACGGGCAGATAACCGACGCAGCGTCGTCCGTCCTTTTCCGCCTTCCAGTCCCGGGCGGCGGAAAAGTCCAGGTCGTCGTAAAGCGCGCGGCAGGCCTCGACGATGTCGGCCGCGGTCATCGGATCAGCGATGGGTCCACTTGGGATCGCGTTTCTCCATGAACGCCTCCAGCCCCTCGACCCCGTCGCGGGTGCCCATGAGGCCCGCGAGGTACAGGTCCTCGACCCGGGAGAACTGGGCCAGAACGCGGGCGGCGTACTCCTCCTTGGCGGCGCGGATGGCGTAGCGGAGCGAACTGGCGCTGAGTGGCGAGAGATGGGTCTGGTAATACTCCAACGCAGCCTCGACCGGGTCCTTGGCGACGAAATCCACCAGCCCGTACTGGTAGGCGTCGTCGCCCGAAACGCTGCGTCCCGACAGCAAAAGGTCGTGGGCGCGGCCCTGGCCGACGCGTTCGGGCAGAAGGGCGGAGGCGGCGGGCGCGAAGATGCCGAGCCTGATTTCCGGGCTCGCGAGTTGGGCGTCGTGGGCGGCGAAGATAATGCTGCCGGCCAGCGCCACCTCGAGCCCCGCGCCCAGGCAGTGGCCCTTGATGCAACTGATGAAGACCACGCGGCTGGTCAGCATGCGCTCGATCAGCTTCTGCATCTCGCGCAGCATGCCGCTGACCTTGCCGGGCAGATGCTCCTCGACGCTGGCGCCGAAACTGAAGTTGGGTCCCTCGTGATCCAGGATGATGGCGTGAATCTGCTTGTCCGAGCAGTGCTCCATATAGACGGCGTGGAGCGCGTTCATCATCTCCATGTCGATGAGATTCGCCTTGGGCCGATTGAGCCGAAGCCTGAGCAGCTTGCCATCGTCCTCCATCCAGACCTTGAGGGGAGCGTCGGCCATCGTTCTTGTATCCTTCGTTCCGGTGGTTCGTCGATAGAACTATAAACCAGCGGGGCGGCAAGGCCACAAAATTCAGGCTCGTCGGCGTTTCGCATGGATCGGAATTTCCAGGGTCGGCGGCGACGCGGTCATGAAACTCCTTGGGGCGGATGGATCGGTTGCCGCCCTGAACGGGCCTGAACGGCGATCACGGGCTAACGCCAACGTTCGGTCAACAGGTCGTTTCCGCCCTTAATACTGAGATTGGCGCCAGTATGTTTTCATCATCGGAAGAATTCAGACTAGAATAAACGGGAATGCCGGGAGCGGGTGGAATTAGGTCCGAGAATGCCGATCGCGTTACGAGTGTTTCGAGGAATGCGTTTCAAGACGCGGATGCTGTTGGGATACGGCGTGATCCTGCTGGCCATGGTGTTTTACGCCGCCATCACCTTCACCACCATCCGCGCCCAGCAGGAAACCGCCCATTGGGTGAGCCACACCTACGACGCCATCGGCCGGGGCCGGAACCTGATCAAGCTTCTGGTCGACATGGAAACCGGCCTGCGCGGGTTCCTGATCGTCGGCAAGGAGGAGTTCCTGGAGCCCTACCACTTCGGCCACGACGCGTTCCAAATCGAAATGCGGTTCCTGCAGGACCACGTCAGCGACAATCCGCCCCAGGTGGCGCGGTTGAAGGAGATCGAGCGGCGCGAACTCATTTGGCGCAGCCAAGTGGCCTACCCGAGCATCGAGGACCGCAAACGGCCCCAGACAAGCGACGCGGGCATGTCCGTCGTCGCCGCCCATATCGAGGCGGCCGAGGGTAAGAAGATCATGGACGACCTCCGCGCCCGCATCCAGGCGTTCATCGCGGTCGAGGAAGGCCTGGTGGAAAAGCGCATCGCGGAGTCGAATCGCGCCTCCCACATGGCGTTCATCATTTCGGTCGTCGGCGCGATCCTCGCAATCGGCTTCGGCGGTGGGATCGTCTACGTCGTCATCCGCTCCGTCACAAGGCCCCTGTCCCGCCTGACCGCGACCATGACCGACCTGGCCGAAAGCGGCGATTATTCGCGCTGGCTCGGTGGGGAGCATGAGGGCGAAGAGGAGGAAGGCGACGTCGGCCGCCTGAAAGCCGTCTTCGACAGAATGGCGCTGAACGCAGCCGAAGAAGCCTGGCTGAAATCCAACGCCACCCAACTGGCGAAGATGCAGCAGGAATCCGACGACCCGATCCAACTGGGGAAAAGGCTCGCCGAAACCCTGGGCGAAATTTTCAACGCCGGATACGCCGCCTTTTTCCTGTTGGACGAGGAAACCGGGGCATACGAGCTCAAGGGCTCGCATCGGCTGGTGGAAAGGGAATACCACCAGCGCGCCTACGCCAAGGGCGAGGGATTGGTCGGGCAATGCGCGGCCAACGGGGCCCGCATGGTCATGACCGACGTGCCGGACGACTTCGTCCAGATCTACGCGGGCGTGGGCAAGGCGCGACCGTCGGTGGTGCTCGCCATTCCCCTGGCGTTCCAGGACACGGTTCTCGCCGTCGTCGAGATCGGACTGTTCCGAACCGCGACGCCGCTCGAGAAGACCTTCATCGACGAGCAGGTCTCCACCGTGGGCGTCGGGCTGGAAAACCTGATGCGCGCCAAGCGCACCGAGATGCTGCTGCGCGAGCAGAACCTGCGCCAGGAGAAAGCCCTGGAGGACCAGGCCCGCGAGCTGCAGCGCTACAACGACGAACTGATGCAGGCGAACCAGTACAAGTCCGAGTTCATCGCCAACATGAGCCACGAAATCCGCACGCCCATGAACACCATCATCGGCATGGGCTACCTGGCCATGGAGACCGAGCTCTCGCCGCAGCAGGAAGGCTACCTGACCAAGATCAACACCTCGGCGCGGTCGTTGCTTCGCATCATCAACGACATCCTGGACTTCTCGAAGATCGAGGCCGGGAAGCTGGACGTGGAAATGGCGCCGTTCGACCTGGACTACGTCCTGAACAACCTGTCGAACACCAAGTTGGCCGAGGTCATGGACAAGGGCGTCGAGGTGGTCTTCGACATTCCGGCGTCGGTTCCCCGCAACCTGATCGGCGACGCCACCCGGTTGGGCCAGGTTCTGGGCAACCTGTGCGACAACGCCGCCAAGTTCACCGGCAAGGGCGAAATCGTCGTCTCCGCCGAACAGGTCGAAGTCGGTCAGGAGACCGTCACGCTCAAGTTCGAGGTCTGCGACACCGGCATCGGCATGGCCCCCGATCAGATCGAACGCATTTTCGAGGCCTTCCAGCAGGCCGACGCCAGCACCACCCGCCAGTACGGCGGCACCGGGCTCGGGCTCAGCATCTGCACCAAGCTGGTGGAGCTGATGAACGGCGAACTCGGCGTCGAAAGCCGTCTCGGCGAGGGCAGCGTCTTTTCCTTCACCGCGAAGTTCGGATATCGCCCGCAAGAGCAGACCCGGCGGTTCGAGGTTCCGGAGGATCTGGAGGGAACCCGGGTCCTGGTGGTGGACGACAACGATTCGTCCCGAATGGTGTTCAAGGAGTTGCTGACGTCGTTTTCCTTCGACGTGGATTCCGTGTCGTCCGGACGAGAGGCCATCCACGAATTGGAGCGCGCGGGGAAACGCGAGGAAGACGCCTACAAGGCGGTTCTGACCGACTGGCGAATGCCCAAGATGGACGGCATCGAGACCGCGGCCCGGATCAAGAACCTGCCCGACCTCGCGGTCGATCCGTCTGTGGTCATGGTGTCCGCCTTCGGCAACGACGAAGTGGCCAGGCGCGCCAGGGACGCCGGGGTTCCCTGGTTCCTGTACAAGCCCGTGTCCGCCTCGATCCTGTTCGACACCATGATGGAGGTGTTCGGGCACGAGGAGTACCGCACCCGCCTGGCGGTGGAGGAATCCACGCTCTCGGTCGAGGGGCTGGAGGCCATCTGCGGCGCCCGCCTTCTGGTGGTCGAGGACTACAAGGCGAACCAAGAGGTCGCCAAGGAAATCCTCGAAAAACGGGGCTTCGTGGTCGATATCGCGGAAAACGGCCAGGAGGCGCTGACAGCGATCATGGCGGGGCCGAAGGTGTACAACGCCGTTCTGATGGATATCCACATGCCGGTCATGGACGGGTTCGAGGCCACCCGCGCATTGCGCGCGGAGCCGGAGTTGGACAGCCTGCCCATCATCGCCATGACCGCCAACGCCATGGTCGGCGACGTGGAGCGCTGCAAGGCGGCCGGGATGGACGACCACCTGGCCAAGCCCATCGACGTCGCCCTTCTGTTCCAGACCCTGGTGCGGTGGATCAAGCCGAGCGAAGTCCGCGCGACGATCACGGCGCGCGCGAGGGACGAAGGGGATGTCGCGTTGCCGGACAGCCTGCCCGGAATCGACATCGCGTCCGCGCTGGCGCGCCTTGACGACAATCGAGGACTCTATCGCAGGCTGCTGGTCAACTTCGCCAAGGAACAGGGCCAAACGACGGAGCGCGTGCGGGACGCCGTAAAGGCGGACGACCTGGCGGCCGCGCGCGAGATCGTCCACGGCATGAAGGGGCTGGCGGGGAATATCGGAGCGGCGGACCTGATGGAGATCGCGCAGGAGCTGGAAAGAAAGCTGGCCGCGCAAGACCGCACCGGCCTGCCCGGCCTGCTCGACCGCCTCGGCGAACGTCTCGGCGAGGTTCTGGACGGGGTCGCGCCCTTGGCGCAAGCGGAAGAATCCAAAGAAGACGCCGCGCAAGAAATCGACGAAGAGGCCCTGGACCGGAACATCAAGGTCTTGCGGGAAATGCTGAAAGAGCGGGATTTCCAGGCGGAGAAAACCTGGGCCGACCTGAAGCCGTCCCTTGGGGAGCGGGTTCGCATGGATGGCGTCCGCGACCTGCAAAGGGCGTTGGACCAGTTCGACTTCGACGCCGCCCTCGCGGCGCTGGACGCGATCGCGTCCGAACGCGCCGAAGCGAACTCCTGACGGTCCCATCGCCATGTCCGACGCGTCCACCATCCTTATCGTCGACGATCTTCCCGACAACATCCGCCTGTTGGGGGAAATCCTGAAATCGGATTACCAGATCCTGGTCGCGACCAATGGACAGGACGCCATAGCCCTCGCCGAGGAAAAACGACCCGATCTGATCCTGCTCGACATCATGATGCCGGACATGAACGGCTACGAAGTCTGCGAGCGGCTGCGCGACGCCACGACGACCCGGGACATTCCCATCATCTTCGTCACCGCCATGAACCAGATCGAGAACGAGGTGGTGGCGCTGGAGCTCGGGGCCATCGATTTCCTGACCAAGCCGGTCCATCCGGTCATCACCAAGCTCAGGGTGAAAAACCAGCTCGAACTCAAGAAATACCGGGATTATCTCGCGGAGATGTCCCGGATCGACGGGCTGACCGGGATTCCCAACCGACGCCGTTTCGACGAATACCTCCAGCAAGAATGCGGGCGGTCCAAGCGGAGCGGCTCTTCCTTGTCGCTGCTGATGATGGACATCGATTTCTTCAAGCAATTCAACGACCGGTACGGCCATCAGGAAGGCGACGCATGCCTGCAAAAGGTCGCCCACGCGCTCCAGGACTGCATGGCCAGGAGCACGGACCTGGTCGCCCGATACGGCGGCGAGGAGTTCGCCTGCGTGCTGACGGACACCGACCTGCAAGGGGCGAGAGTCATAGGGGAAAAGTTGCGCCAAGCCGTGACCGGATTGGCTATTCCACATGAGTTCTCAAGCGGAGCCGATGTCGTGACCTTGAGCCTGGGGTGCGCGGTGTTTGCGCATGATTCCGGCATGTCGACGGAGGAATTGATTGGAGCCGCCGACGAAAACCTATACCGGGCCAAGGCGAACGGCCGAAATCGATTGGAGGCCTGAGGGCCGTCTCAAATCCATCCGTTACCTCGAAAAGCCAATACTCAGGGCCGGGCCGCTCTCTGGCCTTCGACGTCCAAACAGGCTAGTCTCCGCCCCGAACCAACGCGGAGAGCGTCGTGAAGACAGTCATTCTCGCGGGCGGTCTCGGCACGCGGCTGGCCGAGGAGACCGACGTCAAGCCCAAGCCCATGGTGGAGATCGGCGGCAAGCCCATGCTGTGGCACGTCATGTCCATTTATGGTCGGCATGGGTTTCGGGATTTCGTCGTCGCCTGCGGCTACAAGGGCGAGGTGATCAAGGAGTACTTCGCGAACTTCCGCATCCACACCAGCGACCTGTTCGTCGATCTCGGGACCGGGGAGGCGAAAGCCCTGTCGTCGCGCGCGCCGGACTGGCGGGTGTGGTGCGTCGACACCGGCCAAGACGTGATGACCGGCGGGCGGATCTTGCGGCTTCGCGACCATCTTTCCGACGGGACCTTCATGGCGACCTACGGCGACGGGGTCGGCGACGTGGACATCGGCGGTCTGGCGGCGTTCCACCGCGCCCACGGCAAGCTCGCCACCGTCACCGCCGTGCGCCCGCCCGCGCGCTTCGGCAACCTGACCCTTGACGGCGATCGGGTCGCGTCCTTTTCCGAAAAGGCCCCGATCCACGAGGGCCAGATCAACGGCGGTTTTTTCGTGTTCGAACCCCAGGCGCTGGATTACATCGACGGCGACGACACCCGACTCGAGGACGCGCCGTTGCGCCGCCTGGCCGAGGACGGCCAGCTCATGGCTTTCCAGCACGAGGGCTTTTGGCGGCCCATGGACACGCTCCGCGAAAAGCGTGAGTTGGAGGCGCTCTGGCTTTCGGGCGCGGCGCCCTGGGCCGACTGAACCCCTTCTGGACAAGGAACCCCCTCATGCTTGGAAAATTCGGTCTTCTCGCCGCGGCCCTGGCCTTGTTCGCGCTTCCGGCCCAGGCCGACCCCGTGGTCGCCAGCGTCAACGGCGAGGAGATCCGCGTCTCCGACCTGGAGCAGGCGAAGAAGCGCCTGCCCGAGCGCCTTCAGGGCTATCCGCTCGACGCCATCCGGGACCTGCTGATCGACAGCCTGGTGGACACCAAGGTCGCGGCGGCCGAGGCGCGCAAGCAGGGCTTGGGGGACGCCCCCGACGTCAAGGCCCAACTGGCCCAGATCGAGGACCTGGTCCTGGAGCGCGCGCTGATCGCGCGCCACGTGAAAAAAAGCCTGACCGAAGCGCGCCTGCGCCAAGGCTATCAAGAGATGCTGCGAAACGCCCGGAACGAGGACGAGATCCACGCCCGCCATATCCTGGTCGACACCCGGGGCGAAGCCCGGGACATCATCAAAAAGGCGCAAAACGGCGCCGACTTCGGCGAGTTGGCCCGCAAGCACTCCACCGGCCCGTCGGGCAAGAACGGCGGCGACCTCGGCTTTTTCAAGCGGGAAGAAATGGTCCCGGCCTTCGCCAAGGCCGCCTTCGCGCTCTCCCCCGGCGCCATCTCCCAAAGCCCGGTCCAGACCCAGTTCGGCTGGCACGTGATCAAGGTCGAGGAAACCCGCAAGGCCCGCCCCCCGTCCTTCGAGGAGGCCCGCCCCCGGTTGGAACGGGAATTGTCCGAGAAACTGAGCGAGGACTACATGCGATCGCTCAGGGCCAAGGCGAAGGTGAAAAAGTTCAAGTGACGGCGCGGTCAACGGGATAGGTCGGGCGAGCCGGTCCATGTTCGGAAAGTTCCTCATCATCGCGGAAAGCGGGTTGCTGTCCCTGCTGGCGCGCTTGGCCGCGCTGCTCATTCCCCCGGTCGGGAGGATCAACAAGTACCGGAACATCCTTCTCGCCGCCTACGCCATCAACCGGGGGCTCGCCCGGGCGATCAACAATCCGATCCGGGTCCGGATCGCGCCCGCCGCCATCTGCAATTACAAGTGCGTGTTCTGCGAGATCCACAAGGACAACCTGCTCTATCCCGACCGCGGCGCCAACTTCGTCACCCTGGACACCATCGCCAACTACGACGCGTTCCTGTCCTCGGCCTATACGCTGGCGTTCTTCGGCGGCAGCGCCGAGCCGCTGCTGAACCCGCATTTCGGCGCCATCGTGGACAGGCTCAAGACCCGCTACGACCTTCGGATGACCGTGAACACCAACGCCTCGTCCCTGAGCGCGAAGCTCGCGGATACGCTGGTCGCGCGTGGGTTCGACGAGTTGCTGGTCTCGTATCACGCCGGGACCAAGGACGGGTACAAGGCGATCATGACCGGCAACGTGGACAAGGTGGACGCCAACCTCGCCCATCTCGCAAAGAAGAAAGCCGAGGCCGGGACGTCCAAGCCCCGGGTCGTCTTCAACTACGCGCCGCAGAAGGTCAACGCGGACGAACACGCCGCCATCATCGACAAGGCCAAGGCCTTCGCCGTGGACGCCATCCAGGTCAGCCGCTACCACGGCGGCCGCAACAAGCTCCAGGACCGGGACGTGGACTTCTACGACGACCCGGACGCGGGCAACGCCTTTTTGGACGTGATGTACGCCTACGCCAGGGACAAGGGCGTCGCGCTCGCGCCGTCCGAGCCCCGGTATTTCGGCCCCCGCGAGGAAACCGATTGGGACCCGGAGAACTTCGACGCCGCCAAGCGCTGCTACCAGCCCTGGACAGACCTGTATCTTGAGCCGGTGCTCGACGCCCCCAACAGCCACTATGTCCGGGTCTGCAACCGAAGCACCCTGTTCAAGATCCGCTTCGACGAAATCGACCTCAAGGACCGGAAGGGGTTCGAACGGGTGTGGAGCCACCCCATGCTGGGCTACATGCGCGAAACCGTGAACGCGCCGGACCCCAACCCGCTCTGCAAGTACTGCAAGAACCGGGGCCGCGCCAAGATCCGCAACCTGGACCACGAGCGCTACGCCCACATCCGCGACGCCGCCATGGTGGATTTCGTCCGGGAATTCCACCAACGCAATCCCGACTGCCCCCCCGTCCCCGGCCTGGAGGTTCTGGACGGCCATCCCTATCCGGAGGAGGAGTATTTGCGGGCGGCGGGGGAAAACGGTTCGCCTTGACCCCCCCTACCTTCTCTCCCGAAAAAACCCCTTCAACAATTCCCCCGCTTCCGTCTCCCGCACCCCGCCGACGATCTCGGGCCGATGGTGGCAGGTGGGGTGGTCGAAGACGCGGGGGCCGTGGTCGACGCCGCCGGATTTGGGGTCGTAGGCGCCGAAGTGGAGGCGCTTGATGCGCGCCAAGGAGATCGCGGCGGCGCACATGGGGCAGGGCTCCAGCGTGACGTGAAGCTCGCAGTCCACCAACCTGGGCGCGCCGAGGGCCTCGGACGCGGCGCGGATGGCCAGCATTTCGGCGTGGGCGGTGGGGTCGCCGGTCTCCTCGACCCGGTTCCCGGCCCGGGCCAGCACCCGCCCCCCCGCCACGACCACCGCGCCGACCGGAACCTCGCCCCGCCTTGCGGCGGCGCGGGCCTCTTCGAGCGCGATTTCCATGGGCGTCTTGTCCATGGGCGCGAGCCTGCCTTCCCGCGCTTGTGCGGTCAAGCGGGGGGAACTACGATGCGGCCATGACCAAACCCCTGATCGGCATCACCGTGGACCGGGAGGAGCCGGGCGGCTACTCCAAGTTCCCCTGGTACGCGCTCCGGGTGAACTACGCCTCGTCCGTGGCCAGGGCGGGCGGCGTTCCCCTGCTGCTGCCCCACGAGCCCGAATTGGCCGAACGCTACCTGGACCTGATCGGCGGGCTTTTGGTGTCCGGCGGCGCCTTCGACGTGGATCCGGCGCTGTTCGGATCCGAGGAACGCCACGACAGCGTCACCGTCAAGGCCGAGCGCACCGCCTTCGAACTCGCCATGGTCCGGGGCGCGATGGCGCGCGACCTGCCCATCCTGGGCATCTGCGGCGGACAGCAGCTTCTGCACGTGGCGCTCGGCGGCAAGCTGATCCAGCACATCCCCGACGCCGCGCCCGATTGCCTCGCCCACGAACAGCCCAACCCCCGCGACGAGCCCGGCCACGACGTGGACGTGGTCGCGGGCACCTTGTTGCATAAAATCGTGGGCGTCGAGCGCATGAGCGTCAACAGCGCCCACCACCAGGCCGCCGCCGACGCGCCCCCGGGCGTCGTCGTCAACGCCCGGGCCGCCGACGGCGTGATCGAGGGGATCGAGGCCCCCGGCCACGCCTTCCGCCTCGGCGTCCAGTGGCATCCGGAATTCGAGATCGACCCCGGCGACGCCGCCATCCTCCGCGCCTTCGTCGACGCCGCCACATGAGCGGGGAGCGCATCGCCAAGGTCATGGCCCGCGCCGGGCTGTGCTCGCGCCGCGAGGCCGAGCGCTGGATCGCCGCCGGGCGAGTGGCGGTGAATGGGACGGTGCTGGAGACCCCGGCGGTGACCGTGGGCGAAGGCGACATGGTTCTGGTGGACGGCGCGCCCCTGCCGGAAGCCGAGGAGACCCGGCTCTGGCGCTACCACAAGCCGCCGGGCCTGGTCACCAGCCACAAGGACCCGGAAGGCCGCCCGACCGTGTTCGAGAAGCTGGCCCACGAGCTGCCGCGCGTGGTGTCGGTCGGCCGGTTGGACCTGACGTCGGAAGGCCTGCTTCTGGTCACCAACGACGGCGGCCTGGCCCGAAGGCTGGAGCTTCCGGAAAACGGCTGGACCCGGCGCTACCGCGCTCGGGCGCACGGCCGCATCAACGACAAGGCGCTGGAAAAACTGGCCAAGGGCGTCACCATCGACGGCGTGCGCTACGGCCCGGTCCAGACCAGCGTGGAGCGATCGGAAAAATCCAACGCCTGGCTGATCGTGTCCATCAAGGAAGGCAAGAACCGCGAGGTCCGCAAGGTGCTGGAGCACGTGGGGCTGAAGGTCAACCGGCTGATCCGGGTGGCCTACGGTCCGTTCCAGCTCGGAAACCTGAAGCGGGGCCAGATTGCGGAAATCCCCCGCCGGGTGCTCCGCGACCAACTGGGGAAGCTGAAATGAGGATCGTCGCGGGCCGCTGCAAGGGCCGCGCGATCAAGGCGCCCAGGGGGCTCGACGTCCGCCCCACCTCCGACCGCGCCCGCGAATCCCTGTTCAACATCCTGGAGCACGGGATCGATTGGGAGGGGCTAATGGGCGCGAACGTCCTCGACCTGTTCTGCGGAACCGGGGCCCTGGGGCTGGAGGCTTTGTCCCGGGGCGCGGCCAAGGCGTGCTTCGTCGACAACAGCCCGGCCTCGCTCCGCGCGGCCAAGGAGAACGCGGCCGCCGTCGGCGAATGGCGCAACGTCCAGACCCTGAAACTCGACTGCGCCCGGCTGCCGACCCCGCCCCGGATCGCGGGCGCGCCGTGCCGCGTCGCCTTCCTGGACGCGCCTTATGAAAAAGGGCTGACCGCGCCCGCGCTCGACGGGCTTGGACGGCGGGGTTGGATCGGGGACGGCGCGCTCTGCGTCGCCGAGGTCGCGGCGGACGAGCCCCTGGACCCGCCCAAGAGATACGCGATCCTGGACGAGAGGGTCCAGGGCGCGGCGCGGCTGGTGTTTCTGCGCCTGGGGTCGTGACCGCCGCCCGCCCCAAACCCGTGATAAGTTCATGGACGCCACCGGCCGCGTTGGTTACGCTATCGGCATGGATTCTTGGGCGCAGGACGGCATGAGCGAAATCACGGACCCGATGCGGGCCTCCAACATCCTGATCGTGGACGACAACCCGACCAACGTCGTCCTGCTGGAGGCGATTCTCGACGAGGCCGGGTTCGAGAACGTGTTCAGCACCACCGACCCGACCCAGGTCGAGGGCATGTACCGGGACAACCGCATCGACCTGATCCTGCTGGATATCCGCATGCCGGTGATGAGCGGCCACGACGTGATGGCGCGGCTGCGCGAAACCGCCGAGGACGACTATATCCCCGTTCTCGTGATCACGGCGCAGTCGGACGACGAGACCCGGATGAAGGCCCTGAAGCACGGGGCCAAGGATTTCATCACCAAGCCCTTCGACCAGAAAGAGGTCCTGCACCGCATCGCCAACCTGCTGGAAGTCCGCATGCTCTACAACGAGCGCACGTCCCGCGCCGAGGGGCTGGAAACGGAAATCCTGACCTGCAGCATCGAACTCGGCGAACGCGAAGCCCATATGAACGGCATCCTGGAAAGCACGTCGGAAATCATCATCACCGCCACGCCCGACGGCGCCATCGAGACCTTCAACCGGGCCGCCGAGCGCACCTTCGGCTACGAGCAGCGCGAGGCCCACACCCTGAACGTCGCCGACCTGGTCAAACACTCCAATCTGACCAAGGTGGTGGGAACCTTCGAGACCAAGGGCCTGCGCAAGGACGGCGAGCGCTTCCCCATGGAGCTGTCCGTCAGCCCCATGTCGGCGGGTGAACGCGATTGGCTCGTCATCACCGGTCGCGACATCACCAAACGCAAGAAGGCGGAGAAAGAGCTCTACTGGCTCGCCAACCACGACCAGGTCACCGAACTTCCCAACCGATCCATGATCACCAAGGCGCTGGTCCAGTCCATCGGAGGCGGCGCGGGCGCCGGCGAAGGCGCCATCCTGTTCCTGGCGCTCAAGGGCCACCAGCGGGTATCCGACATCCTGGGCCATGACATCGGCAAGAAGCTTTTGCGCGCGGCCGGGCATCGGCTCGCCGACGAGATCGGGCGGAGCGGGCTGGTCGGCGCCTGGGGCGGCGGGGAGTTCGTGGTGGCGCTGGACGGGCTGGTGTCGGAGACGGACGTCGCCGCCATGGCGGACAAGATTCGCGACGCCATCGAAAATCCCTTCGAGATCGAGGGGAACGAGCTCAACCTGGATTGCATCATCGGGGCGAGCCTTTATCCCTTCGACAGCGACGAGCCGCTGACGCTGATCAAGAACGCCAGCATCGCCATGTACGACGGCAAGAAGTCCGGGGCGCGGGGAACCACATTCTTCACGCCCCGCATGGACGACATCGCCAGCGAGCGCCACATGATCGAGCGCGAGTTGCGCCACGCCATCGACCGGGACGAACTGCGCCTGTTCTACCAGCCCAAGATCGACCTGGACACCAAGGGCGTCATGGGCATGGAGGCCCTGATCCGCTGGAACAACCAGGAAATGGGCATGGTCTCGCCCGGCCAGTTCATCCCGCTGGCCGAGGAAACCGGCCTGATCGTGCCCATCGGCGAATGGGTGCTTCGAACCGCCTGCGCCGACACCAAGGGATGGATCGACATGGGCTACGACGACCTGCAGGTCGCGGTGAACTTTTCCGGACGCCAGTTCGACGCCTACAACGTCTCGGACCTGGTGCGCGACGTCCTGACCGAGACCGGGCTGCCGCCGGAAGCGCTCGAAGCCGAGGTCACCGAAAGCGCCTTGGTCAAGGAGGCCGAAAGGGCGCGGGAGATTTTGGACGACCTCCGCGGCCTCGGCGTCGCGGTGGCCATCGACGACTTCGGCACCGGCTATTCGTCCTTGGGCCAGTTGCAGCAGTTTCCCCTGACCATCCTGAAGATCGACCAGTCCTTCGTCCAGAACGTCACCGAAAACGAGGACGACGCCGCCATCGCGCGCATGATCGTGGACATGGCCCGGAACCTGGGGCTCAAGGTGGTGGCCGAAGGCATCGAGACCGAGGCCCACGCCGCGTTCCTGAAGGCGCTGAACTGCCACTTGGGGCAAGGGTATCTGTATTCCAGGCCCCTGCCCTCCGATGAGTTCGAGGCCTACTTGAAGGAATCCCGGGGCTAGATGTTCAGTCCCGCATCAACAGATTGCTCAGCCCCAAAAAGGCCGGGTTTTCGTGGGTGATGACGTAGCTCGGGATATTCGACATGTAGTCCCCGAACCGGCCCTTGTCCTCGAACCGGAGCCGGAAACGGGACTCGTCGAAAATGCGCCCCAGTCTCGGCACCACGCCGCCCGCGATGAAGACGCCGCCCCTGGCCCCCATGCTGATGGCCAGGTTGGCGGCCATGGTTCCCAGCATGGCGCAGAACAGGTCCACGGTCTCCATGCACTCGTCGTCGCTGCCGTCGATGGCGCGCTTGGTGACCTTGGCGGGCTCGATGCCCGGGTCCGCGGTCGCGCCGCGCATTTCGCACACCGCCAGGTACATGTTCACCAGACCCGGCCCGGACAGGACCCTCTCGGCCGAAACGTGGCGGAACTTGCCGCGCAGGATCTCCAGGACCTTGGACTCCCGGTCGGAAAAGGCCGACATGGTCACGTGTCCGCCCTCGGTCACCAACGGCATCCAGTCGTTTCCCACCGGCACCAGCGCCGAGACGCCGAGCCCGGTTCCCGGGCCCAGGATGGCGATGGGGGCGTCTTTGACCGGTTCGCCCTCGCCCACCTGGCGCCGGCCTTTCTCGCCCACGTGGGGCACGCCGAGCGCGATGGCGGTGAAGTCGTTGATGACCTCGAAGCTGTCCATCCCCAACTGCTCGCCGGTCTCGGCGATGGAGAATTCCCAATGCAGGTTGGTCATGCGCACCCGGTCCGACGTGATCGGCGAGGCGATGGCGAACGCGGCCCGGTTCGGACGCAGCGACGGCGCCACGCCCAACAGGTATTCGTTGGCCGCCGCCGCGAGCGAGGGATGCTCGGCGCAAGGCAGAATGCGGACGTCCCGCACCGCGCCGTTCGCGTCCACCAAGGCGAAACGCGCGTTGGTGCCGCCGATGTCGGCGATAAGGCCCGGGGGAAACAGGGAATCGGTGGGCATGGTCAAACCTCGTAGGGAGCGGCGGTGAGGGCTTCGAGGAAGCTTTCGCGCCAGTGGTCGAGCGTGTTGTTGCGGATGACGTTCATCATCTTATCCCAGCGGTCCTTGCGCTCGTCCAGCGGCATGGCGAGGCCCCGGGCCACCGCGTCGCCGACGCCATCGAGATCGAAGGGATTGACGATCAACGCGGATTCCATTTCCCGCGCCGCGCCGGCGAAGCGGGACAGCACCAGGACGCCCGGATCCTCGGGGTTCTGCGCGGCGACGTATTCCTTGGCCACCAGGTTCATGCCGTCGCGAAGTGGCGTGACCATGGCCACCCGGCTGGCGCGAAGCACGCCCAGAAGGTCGGTGCGGCTCACGTCCTGGTTCAGATAGTTGACGGGCACCCAATCGATGTGGCCCCACTGTCCGTTGATGCGTCCGGACTCGGCCTCCAGCGACTGGCGAATTTCCTGGTAGTCCTGGATTTCCGAGCGCGACGGCGCGGCGAGCTGCATCAGCGTCACCTTGCCCCTCAGATCCTCGTGGCGGTCCAGCAGGCGCTCGTAGGACCGGAAGCGGTGCACCAGACCCTTGGAGTAATCCAGCCGATCGACGCCGACGATCCATTGCCTCTGGCCCAGCTCCTCCTTGATTTCCTTGAACCGGTTGGTGCGGGCCGCGTTGCGGGCCTGCTCCACCACGCCCTGGGTGTCGATGCCGATGGGGAAGACGCCTGTCTTCAGGGTGTGGCCGAAGGCGTGGACCAGGTTGTCTGCCATGACGCCGCCGCCCGCTTCGTAGGTGATGTAGTCGTGAAAGGCGCGCAGATCGTTGACGGTGTGGAAGCCGACCACGTCGTAGGCGCACAGTCCCTGGACGATTTCCCGATGCTGGGGAAGGGCGGTGAAGATCTCCATCGCCGGAAAGGGAATGTGCAGGAAAAAGCCGATGGGCTGGTTCACGCCCAGCTTGCGCAGTTCCTCGGCCAACGGAATCATGTGGTAATCGTGAATCCAGATCATCTCGTCGCCCTTGAGCATCTTGGCCAAGCGGGAGGCGAAATGCGCGTTGACGCGCTGATATCCGTTGTAATCGTGGGTCTCGAACTGGGTCAGGCCGAGGCGGTAGTGGAACAGCGGCCACAGCGCCTGGTTGGCGAAGCCGTTGTAGTACTCGTCGAAGTCCTTTCGGCCCAGGTCCACGGTTGCGTAGGTGATGGGGCCGACCTCGGTGAGGGTGGGTTTGGGATCGACCTCGGCGCCTTCGTCCTCGATCACCTCCCCGCTCCATCCGAACCAGATGCCACCGAATTCCTTCAAGGCGTCCTGAAGCGCCATGGCCAGCCCGCCCGCCTTGGCGTGCGGATCGGTGGCGACGGTCACTCGGTTCGATACGACGACTAGACGGCTCAAAACGCGTCCCTCCATTTTCTCGAAAGCCGCATGGCGGAATTGATCAGCCCGACCATGGAGTAGGTCTGGGGGAAGTTGCCCCACAATTCCCCGGTTTCGGGGTCGATGTCCTCGGATAGCAGGCCCAGATGGTTGCGGCTTTTCAGCATGTTGTCGAACAGCTTGCGGGCTTCGTCCGTCCGCCCGATGGCGGCGAGCGCGTCAATATACCAGAATGTGCAGATATTGAACGCGGTTTCCGGCGTCCCGAAATCGTCCTCGGCGGCGTAGCGGTACAGAAAGTCGCCCCGGCGCAACCGTTTCTCCACCGCCTCGACCGTTCCGACGAAACGGGGGTCGGACGCCTTGACGAACCCGGCCTCCAGAAGAAGCAGAAGGCTCGCGTCCACGTCGTCGCCGTCGAAACTTTCGACGAAGGTGTTGCGTTCGGCGTCGTAGGCGCGGTCGACGATCTTGTCATGCATCACGTCCGCGCTCTTGCGCCAGAACTCGGCCCGGGCCGAAAGGCCGATCCGTTCGGCGATGCGCGCCAGCCGGTCCACCCCGGCCCAGCAGATCACGGCGGAATGGGTGTGGACCTTGGCGATGGTGCGGAACTCCCACAGCCCGGCGTCGGGCTTGTCGAACAGCTCCAGGCAGCGCTTGCCCACCGCCTCAAGCCGGGTGAACAGCGCCTGGTCGCCGCGCCGGGCCAGGCGCTGGTCGAAGAACGACTGGGCGGCGGCCAGGATGACGCTGCCGTAAACGTCGTTCTGGATGTGCTCGTAGGCCTGGTTGCCGTTGCGCACCGGCCCCATGCCGCGATAGCCCGGGAGCGCGGTCTCGATTTTCTCCACCAGGCGGCTTTCCAACCCGATGCCGTAGACCGGCTGCAGGTGCTCGTCCACGCCGTTGCTGATGTCGGCGACGATGTTGGTGATGTAGCGGAGGTGGTCCTCCATGGTCCGGGTGACGCCGAGGCGGTTCAGGGCCTGGACCACGAAATACGCGTCGCGCAACCAGCAGAAACGGTAGTCCCAGTTGCGCTCGGTCCCCGCCGCCTCGGGGATCGAGGTGGTCAGCGCGGCGACGATGGCGCCGCTTTCCTCGAACGAGCACAGCTTCAAGGTGATGGCGGC
The DNA here is from genome assembly GCA_964344345.1 of uncultured Hyphomicrobiales bacterium. GTDB lineage: Bacteria > Pseudomonadota > Alphaproteobacteria > Rhodospirillales > CAYFNC01 > CAYFNC01. Next base: position 120,721 of record CAYFNC010000001.1, read on the forward strand.
GCGGATCACCGCCTTTTGCCAGTCGAACGGAATGGCGAGCGAACGGCTCCATTCGTGCCAGTACTTCAAGGTGCTGTCGAAATACTGCCGGGCGGTGTCGTGGATGGGGGTGTTGAGGCTCTCGTCGGGACCGAGCAAAAGGGTGAAGGGCTCCTCGAGGATGAACGGGGTCTCGTTCATCACGTAACTCACCGGCGCGTCCGTGGTCAGGCGCAAGGTCAGGTGCGGCAGGACATAGCGGATGTGGTTCGATCCCCGGGTGCGGTCGGGCGCGTCGCGGTTGTAGGAATGGACGGGCCGGACCCGCACGGTTATTCGGGGATGCCCGCTCACCGGGCGCACGTGGCGGACCAGCGCGATGGGCCGGAACATGCGGTCCAGGCGGCGGAAGCGGGGCGCGAAGTCGGTGATCTCCACCGCGCCGCCGTCCCAGTCGAAAAGGGTCGTGACCAGGATGGCGGTGTTGTGGATGTAGCGCTGCTCGGAGCGGGCGAAGCCGGCCAGGTCCACGTCCATGAATCCCGCCTTGGGGTCGTCCTCCCCCGACAGCAGGGAGCAGAACGCCGGATCGCCGTCCAGACGCGGCAGGCAGGCCCAGTTCACCCGGGCCTTGGCGTCGACCAGCGCGGCGTAGGAGCAGTTGCCGATCACGCCCAAATTCAGATTGCCGCTCACGCGTTGTCTCCGTTCCCAGCGTCCCCCGCCGCGTTTATATCAGCCAAGCGGCCAGTCCCGCCACCCCCCCGGCCGAACCCGATGCCATGGCGAGGCGCCCGAAGGGGCGCTTGGGCGCCTCCGGCCCCGCGAACGCCCTGGTCGCAGCCCCGCCCAATAACGCCAGAACCAGCGCCGCCAACGGCGCCATGGGAAGATGGGACAGCCAGAACTCCGGTCCCAGCTCCAAGCCCTCGCCAAACAGCGCGCCGACGATGGCGTCATGCGCGATGGCGTAACGGGTCCCCGCATGCCCGGACCACAACAGCGCGTATCCGCACGCCGCCGCGAAGGCCGCCGACAGGGCGAGAAACGGCGCGGCCATGATCGAGCGGACCCTGAGCGCGGCCAGCGTCGCGGTCCAGGCGAGCGCCCCGCCCGCCATCGCCGCGTACACAAGTTGGATATGGCCGGGATTCGCGAAGCGGGTTTCCGAAACATACCCCGCGATCAGGCCCGCGAACGCGAATAGGAAGGCCAACGGCAAGGCGAACAGGAAATCGCGAACGGCGAGTCCCAAGGCTGTCCGGTCGTAGACCCGCCGGGGAAGCAGCGCCTGAATCAGCATGCCCGCGCCCTTGGCGGCGATATAACAGAACGGGGCCACGGCGAACATCTCGAACCCGACGCGGTCCATGGGCTCGGTGATGAGCCGGATGGTGAACGACTTGAATACGTACGCCGGAATGAAAACGAATGTCGCCATGAACAACGACAACGACAAAATTTGCGCCAGCGGCTTCAACGATCGGAATTCCCCGGTCACGTTCAGGACCAAGAATCCCATGGCGCACATCCCGACCACGGTCGCGAGAAACGGCGAGCCCCCTATCATCGCGTTGACCACGGAAGCAAAGGGAATGAAAGCGAAAAGAACGAACGTGACAAGGACGGCGAACCATGTCGCGCGGTCGGCCTGGTCGAACAGGGCGGTTCTCGCCGCGTCCCACGTCCCGGCGCACGCCCGGGCGGACTCCGCGAGCAGCGCGCCCCAAGGAAGACCCTGCCGGGCGCGCCACCATTCCGCCAATCGCTTTCGCCTCGGACGGCGCCGCGCCGTGCGGTCCGCTTCCATCAGGAACAATCCAATGGCGGCGACGGCCAGGAAAACCGCGGCGACGAACAGAAGAAGCCGGATGAATTCCAATCCTTGGAACGGCATGGGACGGCGCGCCCCCGTTCAATATCAGCGCCGGCGCGAGATCAGCCGCGAGACGCCCTGCAGCGGAATGCGCAGCCAGTCGGGTCGATTGGCGGCTTCGTAACAGATTTCGTACAACGCCTTTTCCAGCACGAACAGGTCCATCAGCCGATGGAAGGCCTTGAGGTCGGACGGCACCGACGGGCAGTCGTCGATGGCGCCGCGATAGCCTTCCAGGAAGGCCCCAACGGTCAGGATCTCCCACTCCTCGGTCCAGGGCTGCAGGCGCGTCATGACTTCGGGATGGATGGCGGCGCGCTCGAACAACGAGGCCCAGGCGGCGTAGTTGAAGGACCGCACCATGCCCGCCACGTCCTTGATCGGCAGATGCTTGGCCCGGCGTTCGTCCAGACTGCGCACCGGCTCGCCCTCGAAGTCGAGCAGATAGAAGTCGTCCTTGGCAAGCACCACCTGGCCCAGGTGGAAATCGCCGTGGAAGCGGGTCTTGTAGAGCTCCAGCCGCCTGGGCAGCGGCGCCTGGATCAGGCGGTTCACCGCGTCCCAGCGGTCCAGCATGCGGTCCACCTTCGCCTGGACGTCTTCGTCCACGCCGCCCCGGACCCCTTCCAGGGCCTTGCGGGCCTGGTCCGCCTGGTCGAAGACCTGGCGCGTCCAGGCGCCGACGTCGTCGGGGCCGACCAGTTCGGGCTGGAAGGCGGGGTCGTCGGTCTCGAGCGCCATGGCCTTGTGCATTTCCGCCAGGCGGCGGCCGAGAACGCCGGCCATCTCGATGTAATGGGAATGCTCCTCGCGCCCGTCGGGGACGCCGGGGTCGGGCTTGCGCTCCACCTTTTCGAGGAAGCGGCGCAGGTGCTTCAGGGTGTAGTCCCACCCGTCGCCCTGATTCATGACGAAGCCCTGGAGCAACGCCAAGGCGGTCGGGGTTCCGTCCTGGTCCATCAGTTCCACCGAACCCAGCAGCGGCGGCACGTTCTTGAACCCGGCCACGTCGGTCAGGTAACGCCCGATCTCGAGCTCGGGATGGATGCCGGAATCCAGGCGACGCAGGAACTTGATGACCATCTGATCGCTGATCAGCATGGATGAATTGCTCTGTTCTCCGCCCATGCGCTTGATGGCGGCGTCGTCGGGAAGCTCCACGTCGCCGAAGGCGGGACCGGCCTTGAACACGATACGCCGCCCCTGGTGGGTGGCGACCTCCCCGCCCTCGCGGATCAGGCGCAGGACCTCGGCGGTGAAGGGCTCGTTGGCGAGCGCGTCATAGACCACGCCCAGCCTGTTCACCGTGCGCACGCGCCCGATCACGAAGGGCAGCAGCGACGAGGTGGGATCGTCGTCCATGGTCTCCCACGCGATGTCGAGGGGCAGTTGGTAGTGCTGTCGCGCGCCGCCCTTCAGGTCCACGTCGCAGACGCCGAGGAACCATTCGCCGTCCTTCCCCTTGATCCGCGCGTGGTCGCCGAGCGTTACGTTCGCGATCGGCGTGTCCTTGGCCCCGAACCAGCGCTGCTTGGGCAGGAACTCGGGCATGATGTGGCCGCAGAGCGTGTCCTTGACAGCGGCGTCGAGCACGCTGTCCCAGCCGTTGGGCATGACCAGGGTCAGGAGTTCGGGCATGGACGTCACGTAGGCCTCGTGCCAATCTGGCGCCTCGGTGTCTTCCGGGCTGGCGAGAAGGAACCAGTAGAATCCGTATCCGGTCAAGGTCACGAAATAAGGCGCGTCGGTCACGGGCGGGAACGGGTTCTGTCCCATCAGCTCCACCGGCACCCGGTTCTTGAATTCGGACAGGTCCAACTCCACCGGCTGGGGCGCGGGCGAGAGGTTGGCGACGCAGAGAATGATCTCGCCGTCGTATTCCCGCAGATAGGCCAGAACCTTGCGGTTGCCGGGGAACAGGAAGCGAAGCGAGCCCCGCCCGAACGAGACGTGGCGCTTGCGCACCGCGATCAGGGTCCGCATCCAGTTGAGCATGGAGGACGGGCTCTGGCTCTGGGCCTCCACGTTCACCGCCTCGAAGCCGTAAACCGGGTCCATGATGGCGGGCAGGTAGAGCTGCTGCGGATTGGCGCGCGAGAAGCCGCCGTTGCGGTCCGACGACCACTGCATGGGCGTGCGCACCCCGTCCCGGTCGCCGAGGTAGATGTTGTCGCCCATGCCGATTTCGTCGCCATAGTACACGATGGGCGTGCCCGGCATGGACATGAGCAGGCTGTTCAGAAGCTCGATCTTGCGCCGGTCGTTGCCCAGCAGCGGGGCGAGGCGCCGCCGGATGCCCAGGTTGATGCGCGCCTGGGTGTCGGCGGCGTAGAAGCTCCAGAGATAGTCGCGCTCCTTGTCGGTCACCATCTCGAGCGTCAGTTCGTCGTGGTTGCGCAGGAAGATGGCCCACTGACAGTCCTCGGGGATCTCGGGGGTCTGGCGCATGATGTCGGTGACCGGGTGGCGGTCCTCCTGGGCCACCGCCATGTAGATGCGGGGCATCAGGGGGAAGTGGAACGCCATGTGGCATTCGTCGTCGTCGCCGAAGTAATGGCGCACGTCCTCGGGCCACTGGTTGGCCTCGGCGAGGAAGAAGGCCTCGGGATAGTTCTCGTCCAGCCAGGTCCGCAGGTTCTTCAGCACCTGATGGGTTTCGGGCAGGTTCTCGTTGTTGGTGCCGTCGCGCTCGCAAAGATACGGGATGGCGTCGAGCCGCATCCCGTCCACCCCCATGTCGAGCCACAGCTTCATCACCTTGGTGACTTCCTCGAACACCCGGGGGTTGTCGAAGTTGAGGTCGGGCTGGTGGTGGAAGAACCGGTGCCAGTAGTACTGCCCGGCCTCGTCGTCCCACTGCCAGTTGGAAGTCTCGGTGTCGCAGAAGATGATGCGCGTGCCCTCGTAGCGCTTGTTGGTGTCGGACCAGACGTAGAAGTCGCGCCACTTGGACCCGGGCTTGGCCTTGCGGGCGCGCTGGAACCAGGGATGCTGGTCCGAGGTGTGGTTGATCACCAGCTCGGTGATGACCTTCAGATTCCGTTTGTGGGCCTCGCGCACGAAGCGCTTGAAGTCCTTGAGCTGGCCGTAAAGGGGGTGGACGTCGCGATAGTCCCCGATGTCGTAGCCGTCGTCGCGCAACGGCGAGGGATAGAACGGCAGAAGCCACACCGCCGTGACGCCGAGGTGGCTCAGGTAGTCAAGCTTGCTCGCCAGGCCGTCGAAGTCGCCGATGCCGTCCCCGTTGGCGTCGCAAAACGCCTTCACGTGAAGTTGGTAGATGATGGCGTCCTTGTACCACAGCGGGTCGTTCCAGTTCATGGCTCCGTGCTTCCCCCTCGATTCCGGCGCGCGCGCCGGTCCCCCGTATTATGGTGTTATTATGAACGAATACCTTTATTTCCGCCTAATATCCAGTCCGTTGTATGGTTAACCGCACGAAAAGGATGAATGGTCGCCGCCAAGGCGCTGAACCCACGCCCGGAACCGGTCCGGGTCCAGTCGTCGCGGGGGGAGCTTCGCCTTCGCCCGGCGGGAGCTATGGCCCGCGCCCCGCTATGCGCCGCCGAAGCCGGGAATTGACAGAACGCCCCCGGCCCCTTATGGTCCGCCGCCTGGACGGAGGATCATGTCATGAAGGTCAGGAATTCGTTGAAGTCGGCCAAGCTGCGGGAAAAGGGCTGCCGCGTTGTGCGCCGCCGCGGCCGCGTCTACGTCATCAACAAACGCAACCCGCGCTTCAAGGCGCGCCAGGGCTGACCGCCCCGGCCGACGCAAGCCGACGCCCCGCCGCAAGGCGGGGTTTTTGATTCCGGGTCAGGCGGCGCGATATTTCCGATACGCGAGGTAAAGCCCCCCCGCCGCAGCCAGCCCAAGAACGCCCCAAATCCCCAGGCCCAGGCCCATGCCGAGGCCCATCCCGGCCTCCTTGAGGAATTGGGCCTTGGCGACGGACGTGACGGCGAGGCCCTGCATCGCGAATTGGGTTGCGGGTCCAGGCATGGCGTCCTCCCTAGGCCTTGGCTTTCCGCCACAGGAGATAGCCGCCGGCCACGACCGCGAGACCCGCCGCCAAGACGGCGAACCCCGTCCCCATGCCGACGCCCATGCCCAGCCCCTTGATTACGTGGGACTGGACCAGCGCCTTCAGGAGCGGGCTTCCCGAAAGAGCGGCCGCGTTGGCGCCGTTTCCGGCGGCGGCGATGGCGTTGACGGTTGCGGGCGTCATGGCGGTTTCCCTCGTTTCGTTCCACCGGTCATTGGGAATGACCGGTGGATGGCGCTCAAGCGGCGCGCGGCCTGCGCTCCCACTTGGTCGCTATCCATGGACACAGCCTAGACCCGGGCCGGGACGCCCGCATTGATAATTCCCAATTCGAGTCAAGCGCGCTTGACCCCTTCTCCTCCGCGCCCGTACAAAGGCCGCATGTTCGTCAGCCTTCCCAAGCTTCTGGTCACGGCCCTTCTGATCGCGCTCGCGTGGTACGGGTTCAAGATGTACGCGCGCCTACGGGAACGGCGGGACGCGCTGGGAAAGGAAAAGAAGGCCAAAGCCCCCGTCGCCCAGGACCTGGTCAAGTGCCCGGCCTGCGACGCCTACGTCGCGCCCAGGGGGACGAGCAACTGCGGACGGGCGGACTGCCCCTATCCGGGGTGATCGGATTTCCACAAAGGCGACGCAAGAGACCTTGCGCGGCCGGGCGCTCGGCGGCCCGTGGTTTTGCGTGAAATGAAGACGTCCTAATCCGCTTCGTATTCCCGCGAATAGCCAGTCAGGAAATAAGCCATCCCGATAAAACCGGCGCCGCCGATGATGTTCCCGACCGAGACCATCAAAAGATTGTAGACAACGCCCTGAAGCGAAACCGAATCCGGATGCGCGCCGATGAGCGAGATCACGAACACCGTCATGTTGGCGACGCCGTGCTCGAATCCGGCGGATATAAACGCGAACAGGCACCAAAAGATCAAAAGGCACTTCGCCGCGTCGTTGTTGGTTCTGAAGGTCATCCAGATGGCGAGGCAGATCAACCAGTTGCACATGGTTCCTCGGGCCAGCAATTCGATCACGCCGCTGTTGATCTTGGCCTCGGCAATGCGGTGAACGAGGCTTCCGGGGTCATCCATCCACCCCCCTCCTCCCCCCAGCGCGAAAAGCACGGAAAGGAGGATGGCCCCGACCAGATTTCCCGACCAGCACGCCAACCAGTCCCGAATGACCTCGGCAACGCCGATCCGCTTGTAAAGAAATCCGAAGGCCATGAACATGGTGTGGCCCGAAAACAATTCCGCGCCGGCGAAGATGACAAGCGTCAAGGCGATGCCGAAGAAGCATCCCATCACCAATTTGGCCGAAGAAGGATCGACATCGTTGCCGAGGGTCAGGATCAGGATAATACCGATCCCAACGTAAGCGCCCGCCATCATGGCCGAGATGAAGAACCCGGAAGGATTGCTTTTCAGGTAATTGATTTTTTTGACGGCAAGGTCCGCAAACTGGGTTGTCGTATCATGATACACGCCATCCATCCCCCACCCGTGAAAACGATCCGCCCGTGTCGCAAACCCTTATCGCCTGAGCCGAAAACGAATGGAAATCCCGCCCGCGCGGCCGTCAGATTTCCACGTTGGCGACGGTGCGGTACAGGGACTGGAGCAGCGAGGGCGCGTCCTTGTCGCCCATCTTGGCGTTCTTTTCCAGCTTGGCCACGCAGGCCTCGGCCAGCGCGCCCAACTCCTGGGTGCTCAGCTCGGAGAGGAACTGGTCGCTGTTGGACTTCAGGGCCAGAATGAAGGGGTTGGTCATCCCGTGAACTCCCTATAAGCGCGGACGGCGAACAGAACCGGCGCCCACGAGTGCCAAAACAGGTCGAGGATGTCGATGGGCTTGGTCAGCGTCCCCTCGGACAGCATGCGGAGCTTCTCCACCAGATGGGGCTCCGGCGCGAAAGGCGCGAGCGCCAGCAACAGCGCGAACGCGCCGAGCGGCCAGAAGGGAAGCTTGTCGATCCATTCCATCATGATGGGGCCTTCCTACGATACTCGGTCTTTTCGGGCAACCTTGACGTTTATCCGTCCCTCGGGCGCCGAGGCCTCGATGGCCCGGGGTTATTCCCGATCCGCCCGAAGAAACAAACGCCCCATGCCGTTGAGCGCGGCGTAGAGCTGGGCGAACTGTTTCCCGAAGCCGTCTTCGTCCAGCGACCCGTCCAGTTCGCGCAATTCCCCGAACACCTCTCGAAGCGAGCGCCGCCCGTCGATGCGCGAGACCATGGCCGCCGCCAGCCTCGGCATGGGAAAGCGGAAGGTGTGGCCGTCGATGGTCGCGGTCATGGCCGCGCCCGGTTTCATGGACTTGGCGAGTCCCGGGCCGTCCAGGTCGGGGGCCACGGGGATCATGTCGAGATCGTCGGGGCTCGCCACGTTGGGGCCGGGGTCGCCCGCGCGGACGGCGTAGAACACGTGCTTGCGTATGTTGCCCGCCACCAGCTCGGCCAACGCGGCGCGGCCGGTTTCGTCCAGGGCGGCCAGGCGTTTCGTGACGGCCGGATTGTTGACGTAACAACCCGGGTCGTAACGCGCGGGCTCGACGAAGGCCGCGATCCTCAGCCCCGCGCCCTTGCAGAGTTCGGCGATTTCCGGAACCCGATAGGCCCGGTCGCGGGCGTGGAGGAACAGATCGAACAGCCCCGCGTCCCCGCCGTCGAGATGGTCGCCGACGAAGGGATTGCGCCGAAGCCAGTTGGTTTCGGGAAGTTGGCCCAAAAGCGTCTTGGCGAACTTGACGCGATCCGGAGCGGACTCGTCCGCCGCCGACAGCATCGCAAGCGCGTCCTGCATGTGGTAGACCCCGGTCCGCCCAAGCTCGCCGTAAAGCATCACGCCCACGCCGCCGCCGTCCGCCAGCATCCCGGCGAGCGCGGCAAGCCCCGCCCCCGGGTCCTCCAGATGATGGAGCACGCCGCAGCAGTCGATGTAGTCGAAGGGGCCGAAGTCCCCCGCCGCCTCCAGCCCCATGGCGTGGAATTGGATGTTCGACAAGCCCCGGGCCCGGGCCCGGGCCTCGCAGATTTCCAGGGACGCCTTGGACAGGTCCACGTAGACCACTTGGCCCGCGCCCCCCGCCTCGGCCAACTGGCTCGCTATCATGACGGTCCCGTCGCCGGTGCCCCCGCCCGCCGAAAGCACCCGGAACGGCTTGGCGAAGTCGCGCCGCCCGGCGAAGACGTAGTGGTTAACCTCGGCCAGGTTCCCCGGCGAGCCCACGACCAGGCGGCGGGCCTCGTCGGCCGGGTCCCGTTCGGGATAGGGATAGGCCTCGTACTGGGCCTGGACGGGGTCTTGGGTCATGACGCGCTTGATCCCGGGACGGTTTTGCCCAAGGGTATCGGTCCTCGACAACGAACGCCACGGGAAAGGAGGCTCCATGCGCGGTTATTTCGGCGTCGGCGCCGAGCGAATCTCGAAAACCATGAACGTGGGCAGCCTGTTCCGCACCGCCCACGCCTTCGGCGCCGGCTTCGTGTTCACCGTCGCCGCCGCCTACGCCCGGGCGGAGGGGGGAAAGTCCGACACCTCGGATGCGCCGGGCCACGTGCCGTTCTATGAATTCCCCGACGCGGATGCCCTGTTGCTGCCCAAGGGGTGCGCCTTGGTGGGGGTCGAGCTGATCGACGAGGCGATCGAGCTTCCGAGCTTCCACCACCCGCGCCAGGCGGCCTACATCCTGGGGCCGGAGCGGGGGTCGCTGTCGCCGGAAATGGTCGAGAAATGCGAATTCGTGGTGAAGATCCCGACCAAGTTCTGCGTCAACGTCGGCTTGGCCGGCGCCATCGTCATGTACGATCGGGTGATGAGTCTGGGCCGCTTCGCCCGTCGTCCGGTCCGGCCGGGGGGCCCGACCGAGGCCCTGCCCGAACACGCGTTCGGCGGGCCGGTGCTTCGGAGGCTGGACCGCTACCTGAGCCGTCCGCCCGAGGCGGAGGAGTAAGCCCGGCAGGGCGCTGAATTTTGCGGAATTATCGTTATTTTGTCACACCGGAAACCGCGCCGACGGTTATCCGGGGTCCCTGGCCCGTAGGGGAAAGAGTGATTGTTTTCCAAGTGTGGACTGTCATGGATTCCGGCGAAGTCGCGAACTTATTCAGTAGCCCGCCTAACCCGCGTTCACCCACTTGCGGCTGATCCAGATCAGGCCCCAGATGGCGAAGATCAGGGCCGCGACGGGAAGAATGTTGTCGCCTCCGGGCAGTCCGTCGAACAGGTCGACCCAAGCGTCCCAGGTATTCCTCAGAATGAACATCGTCTTTCTCCTCTAACCTTTTTCACGCCCACCGGAACGTTCGTCCGCGTTGTTGATGAGCTTATTCTCGCCGTTTTCGCCCGCGGGGGGTGTGAGCCGGATCACTTGTCCAGGGGAAAGCGGGAGTTTTGTGACGGGAGTCACGAAAAAACCCCGATTCAAGGTTTCGAGGAAGAAAAGAGCGATTCCAGGAGAACCGGAATCGCTCTGAAACGCGCCTCGCCGCAAAATCGCGACGGGGAATGGCCCTAGTTGGTGATCGGCTGCCAGCCGTCCGGGTCGGACGGCGGGGGCGTCGGGGCCGGCTGGTAGGGGGTGGGCTGGCTGGGCGGGGTCGGGACCGGCTGATAGACCGGCGTCGGCCGGGGCGAGGCCGGAGCCGTGACCCATTTCTTTTCCGCCAGCACCCACTTGTTGTCGCCCATCAGGCAGACCGTGGCGACGCCGTGGCGTTGGGAGTAGGCGTCCTTCTGCCAGAAGTCCAGCACCTGGCAGAAGGTGCCGTCGGCCCGACGGAAGGTGCGCTGGGGGTGTTCGGCGACGGTGACCTTGGGGCCGCCGGCGGCGATCACCTTGGCGATGCTCTTGCCCTTGCTCCCGGACGAACTCGTGGTCTGGCAGGCGGCGAGCGCGACCGACATGGCGAGCACGCCGATGACTGTCCTTATCCTCATGATTCGATTCTCCTGTGGAAGGGAAATCCCCCTTCCCGAGGGAAGGGGGATGGCCCGATGTCGATGGAGGATCCTAGTTGAAGCGGCCGCCGGACGCGGGCGTCGTGCCCGGCCTGTTGATCTTGTACAGGCGGAAGTGATGGCCGTTCTGGACCACCTCGACGAACCTGTCCGGATCCAGACCCATGTCCAAAAGCAGGATGTTGAGCCATTCATGGATCTTTCCGGCCTTGGCCGTGGTCACGTACTCGTACTTGCGCACGGCGGACGTGTTTTGCAGCGTGTTGTGCGAGGAGTAGCCGGGGAACTCGGACGACATGACGCCGATGATCTCCATGGCCTCCTTGGCGTTGAAGCGCTGCATCTCGATGGTGTAGGTGCTGACCATCCCGTGGCCGGTGGACGGGGCCGAGCCCTCGACCGGCGCGCCGCCGCCGGAGCTGGCAGAGCCCGGAGGCGGAGCCAGATGCGCCAGCTTCTTGCCGAGCACGTCGCCCAGGCTGGTGGCGATCTCGCGAGCCTTTTCGCCCACCACCTCGGTGATGCAGGCCGCGTTGCAGTCGGCCGGGGCCGGATACTGGGAGCGGGGCAGCTCGAACGCGCCCAGGAACTGGTTTGTCTGCACGTCGTAGATCTCGCCGTCGATCCGGGTGTTCACCTTGTTGGTGAAGCCCAGGTTCTGCTTGAAGGCGTGGATCGAGAAGATCACGATCGCGCGGACGTTGGTCGCCGCCGTGCCGTGCTGCACCGCCAGCTTGGCGGCTTGGATCAGTTCGGTCTTGGGACGACGCGTGGTGATGCGCCAACCCAGATCGACCGCCAGCATCTCTTCGTCCACCATGCGGAAGCCGTGGTACTGCATGCCGTTCTTCAGCTCGGCCAGCACGCGCTTGAAAATGTCGCTGGTGCGGATCACGGAGCGGGGATCGGAATCCTCGCCCATCACCAGGACGCGAAGGCCCGTGCCCGATTGCGCCATGCCCGGCGCGGACGCAAACGAGAGCAGGGCCGCCGCGCCCAACAGGACGAGCATCCCCCTCTTCAACTTCGACATCAAATTCGTCATGTCATTCAATCCTCTGTTGCGCGTCCGGACCCTGTCCGGGCGCTTGTCGACGAAAAAACACTCCTTGCGACCGATATGATTGGGACAGCATCGGTTTTTCCCCGCCCCATAGGCGCTTTCGGCCTTTTCGCCATGATCGTCAACCGGGGGGTTAAAATCAACAGTCCTTGTTGTAAGTCCGAATTTTTTCGCCGGTTTTCCTGTTCATTGATCTGTGGCGGGACTATGTATCGGACAGCGCAATCAAGGCTGGAGGTATGATGCCCGCCCACGCGTACCTTTGGGACGTCGTCGTCTTCCTGCTGGCCACCGTGCTGGTGGTGCCGCTGTTCGAGCGGATGCGGGCGAGCCCGCTGGTCGGCTACCTGCTGGCGGGCGCGGTGATCGGGCCCGCCGGATTCTCGGTGGTGGACAACGTGGAGAGCATGCGCGCGGCGGCCGAACTCGGCGTGGTGGTGCTGCTGTTCTCCATCGGCCTGGAATTGACGCTCGAACGGCTGAAGGTCATGAGCCCGCGCATGCTCGGCATCGGCGGGCTGCAACTGGGCGTGACCTCGACCGTCGCGTTCTTCATCGCGAAATGGGCGGGCATGTCCGACGCGGGCGCCATCGTGGCCGGAGCGGCGGTGGCGCTGTCGTCCACGGCGGTGGTGATTCAGTTGCTGGTGGAGCGCCACGAACTGGCGACCCAGGTCGGGCGCAACGCGTTCGCGCTTCTGTTGCTGCAGGATCTGGCGGTGGGGCCGCTTCTGGTCCTGATCCCGCTTCTGGGCCAAGAGACCGACACCATCTGGAACGCCATGGGCCTAGCGGCCGGCAAGGCGGCGGTGGCTTTGTTGGCCATCCTGGTCGTGGGCCGCCTGATCCTGCGTCCCCTTTACCGCGTCGTGGTCCAGGGCCGGGCGGCGGAGCTGTTCACCGGCATGAACATGCTGACCATCATCGGCACCGGCATGGCGACGTACGCGGCCGGGCTGTCCATGGCGCTGGGCGCGCTTCTGGCCGGGATTCTGCTGGCCGAGACCGAGTTCCGCCACCGGGTGGAAAAGGACATTCGCCCGTTCCAGGGCCTTCTGATGGGTCTGTTTTTCATGACGGTGGGCATGTTCATCGACGTCCGCCTCGCCATGGACAAGGCGGAATTGGTGGCGCTTTTGGTGTTCGGGCTTCTGGTCGGAAAGGCGCTGGTCATCGCCGTGGCGAGCCGTCTGTTCGGATTGACGTGGACCAGCGGAATACGCCTGGGAATGCTGCTGTCCCAGGGCGGGGCGTTCGCCTTCTTGTTCCTGGGACTTGCGGAAAAAGGCGGGATCGTCTCGACCGAGCACGCCAAGTTGTTGATGCTGTCCGTGGCGGTGACCATGGCGGTGACGCCGATCCTGGCCTGGGCGGCGGGCTGGGTCGGACATCGGTTCGAACCCGCCGACGCCCCCGGGCTCAAGGAGCTGGAAGCGCATTTGAAAGACACCTCGGACCACATCGTCATCGCCGGGTTCGACCGCATCGGACGCGTGGTCGCCGAACGGTTCTCGAGCCAGCACGCGCCCTACGTGATCATGGAGGCGGACCGTCGCAAGGTCATCGACGGCCGCGCGAGGGGCCTTCCGGTCTTCCACGCCGACGCGCTCAGGCCCGAGGCGTTGAACGCCGCCCGGATCGAGCGCGCGTCCGCCGCCATCGTCGCCATGGGCCACAGCCCCTCCTCGCGGGAACTGGTGTCGCTGCTCCGGTATCTTTGCCCGGAAATCCGCATCCTGGCGCATGCGCGGAACGAAAAGGAGGGCCGCCTCCTGATGCGGGCCGGCGCCAACGAGGTCGCCGCCGACGCCCACGAGGCCGGTTACCGGCTGGCCGCGTCGGTGGTGGTGCCGGTGGACGATTAGGGTCAAAGATTATCCGACGCCCCGAACCACTTGCGCGCGATCATGATCACCCCCCAGATGAACGCGACCAGGCTCAGCATGGGCAGCACCGAATCCCCGAACGGCAGCCCGCTGAACAAGTTCATGAAACCGTGCCAGGCGTCCCTCACGACCGACATGGCGACCTCCTCCCAACGCCCCTACAGCTCAGGAAAACGACACTTTCGTTCCGGTGGCCTTCTCCAATTCGTCCGCCAGCATGGTCAGGAAATCCCCCTGCCCCCGGGTTCCGGTCCACGCCTCGGCGCCCTCGTCCCAGTCGAAATGCGCCGCGCCGCTTGCGGGCGACGACATCCAGATCTGCTTGTTGGGGGCGTGCTTGTTGATCACGTATTGGCCGCCGTCCTCCAACTCGATGGTGAGGACGCCGCCCTCGAGGTCCGCCTCGACATGGTCGGCCAGCTCCTCGTCCAGGACGTCCAAGACGCCCGCGAGCGTGTCCTCGGCCTGTTTCAGGAAGGCGCTTTCGTCCACGACGGGGCTCCTACTTTCGGCTCCACTTGCCTTGTTCGCTAAGGAACCAGGTTCCCGCGGGCGCCTTGGAGCGAATTTCGCCCGCGTAGACCCGGCCCACCTGATCGACGGTGATGCCCTGCTGGGAGGCGCGCTGGGAATAGACGGCGCGACGCTTGTCGTTGACGCTTTTCACCACGGTTTGGGCGTTGCCGCCGCCACCCTTGATCCTGAGGAAGCCGTCGAAGGCCTCGCCCACCGCGCCCGAGGCGCGGAGATCGTCGAGCGACTGCGACCACGCGGGCGCCGACATCAGCGCCGCGCCCGCCAACAGCCCCAACAACAGCAAGGCGAGGCGCATGGCGTCGGAAACGGAGGCCCCGGCTCGGATCCTGGTCTGCTTCATCAGAAAATCTCCGGATTGTTGGCGATGTCCTTCTTGGCGGACTCTTCCAGCTTCAGGCGCACGTCGGCGTCGAGCTTGATGTTCAGATTGATGGTGATGGGTTCTTGGGGCGCCTTGACCTCCACGGTGGGAGAACACGCCCCGACAAGGGCGAGCATGGCCAAGCTCGCGGCCCAGGCTCCATGGTTCGTCATGCCATCTCCTTTTCCAGCGCTCATCGCGCGCCCTTGACGGTAGCGCCGATCGCCCTTTCGGACAAGCGCAAGCCTGCGATCAGGGTGTCGAGGATGTTATCGAGATTTCCCGACAGATTTATGTTCAGAACCACCTTTCGCCCGTCCTGGACCTTGGGGTTGGCGCCTTCGGTGTTCAGGGTGACGGCGGTCTCGCCGCCCAGGGGCTTGTCGATGGCGAGGCGCAGGCGCTTGTAGCGGAAGTCCTCGAGCACGTCGAGCAGCAGCGCAACCTGCGCCCCGCCGGCGCCGAGCGCGGCGCGGGCCTGTTCGCTGCGGATGGCGAGGGCGCCGGGCTCCCGGGCCTCCAGCACCGCATCGCGGATGGTGACCTTGCCGTCCTTGACCAGGATCGGAACCTTGCCGCTGAGCGCGCCCTGGCCGGAAACTCCGGCGACGTTGATCAGTTTCATCAGGATGCCGAGCTCCACCCGCTCGAATTCGATCACCAGGCCGTTCTCTGATTTGGCGGAATCGATGACCGCGTCCCGAACCGCGATCCGTCCCCCGGCGAACCCGGCCTCGGCCCGAACGATGGAAAGCCGGGCGGTTCCGGTTTCGCGGGCCTTGAAGGCGAAATCGACGAACGGGTCGTCAAGCGTGACGGCGCTCGCGATCCGCCGGGCGGACAGGCGCTGGGTCCCCTCGGTCTCGGGCGGGTTCAGCCGGGCGAGGCGGATGGTCCCGCCGAGCCCGTCGACCGTCGCCGCCGGGGTGGCGAGGCCGACTCCGCCGAGGACCGCCTCGCCGGTCCCGTCCGCGCCCTTGGGCGTCAGGACGATGTCCGCCTTGGCGGAAACGGTCCCCGAAAACCGGTCCAGGACGTCGAGGGCCGGGGCCACGTCGCCCAGCCGGAGCCCGCCTTCGGAAAAGACCACGGGGGCCAGGACCGCCTTGGCCCTCCCCTTGGCCGCCATGGGATCGAAGGTCCCTGTCAACTTGACCGGCGCGCGCCCGCCCGCCGCGCCGGCGGTCAGATCGAACGCGATCGGCCCGCCGTCGTGGCGGACCGCGCCAGAAAGCGCGATGGGCGCGAACAGGGGCGCCGCCGCCCGATCCTCCAGCATTCCCTTGGCGAATTCCACCGTTCCGCCCACGAGGCCCGGAAGGATCGCCACGTCCGCCTCCAACCCGCGCAGGCTCATGGGGCGGCCGGGCGCGGGCTCCATCTCCGCCGAGGCCTGGACGCGGAGCTTGGCCGACAGGTCCCGCTTGGAGAGCCCGTCGACCAGGGCCGTGAACGTCCCGTTGGGGATCGGACCCTTGATGGACGCCTTTTCCAGATGGACCGGAGGCGGAGAGAAATCCCCGCCGCCACCGCCGCCGCCCGCGCTCAGCTTGGCGATGGCGCCGCCCGGATGGGTCAGGTCCGCTTGAAGCCCAACGATTTTCAGCTCGGCGGCGAGGGAATAGCCCGCGACGACGCGTTCGGCGGCGAGGTCGGGGCCGAGGCGCGGGCTCTCGATGCGGATTGAGCCGGGCGTGACCGACACCGAAGAGAAGTCCGCGTCCTCCAGGCCCAGCCGCCGGAACGCCTCCTCCAGGCCAAGGGCCGCGACCCGATCGCGGGCAAGAAGCAACGCGGCCGCAAGCCCCGCCAGGGCCAGAATCGAAAAGAGCAAAAACCGTCGCATGGCCCACCTCGGAAAGACGCGTCTTGATCGGACGCATGCGCTTGGGTATATAAACGCTCCTTATCTTGGGAGCAAAGTTATGAAAAAGGACATCCACCCGGATTACCATGAAATCACCGTCCAGTCGACGGACGGAGAGACCTTCACCACCCGCACCACGTGGGGCAAGGAAGGCGACACCATGAAGCTGGATATCGATCCCAAGACCCATCCGGCGTGGACGGGCGTGCATCGCCTGATGGACAGCGGCGGCCAGCTCGCCAAGTTCAACAAGCGCTTCAAGGATTTCGGGCTGAAGCACTAATCGGCCCGGCCCCTTTCCCGGGGCGCTCTATCCACAATTAAAGAATTGACGGGCGCGGTCCGCCCCTTGCGCCGACGCGAGGGGCCTTCTATCAATGGCGGGTCCGCCCCTTTCGCCGCGAGGCCCCGCGTCATGAAGGTCCAGCCAGAATTCGAACCGTTCCGGAGCGCCTACGACGCCGGGAAGGCCCAAGTGGTCTGGACCACGCTGGTCTCGGATCTGGAGACGCCGGTCTCGGCCATGCTCAAGCTCGCCGACGGCAAGCCGGACAGCTTTCTGCTGGAATCGGTCGAGGGCGGCGCGATCCGGGGGCGGTACTCCTTCATCGGGTTGAAGCCGGACATCATCTGGCGCTGCTTCGGCGGCAAGGCCGAGATCAACCGCCACGCCCGCATCGACCGCGAACGGTTCGAACCCGACGGCGCGGGAACCATCGACTCGCTCCGCGCCCTGGTCGATGAATCCCGGATCGAGCTGCCGGACGGCCTGCCGCCCATGGCCGCCGGGCTGGTGGGCTACATGTCCTACGACACCATCCGGCTGGTGGAGCGCATTCCCGACGAGAACCCGGACGAGATGAATCTTCCCGACGGGTTTTTCGTCCGCCCGACCGTGGTCGCCGTGTTCGACACCATCGAGGACAGCGTCCGGGTTATCACCCCGGTCCGGGCCGAGGACGGCGTGAATGCCGAGCGCGCCTACGAACAGGCGTTGGAGCGCATCGCCGACGTGGCCGAGGACTTCGGCCGCTCGCTACCCTACGCCGCGGCCCAGCCGGCGGGCGGCGGCCCGGCGCCCGAGCCCGCCTCCAACATGACCCGCGAGGACTTCCACGCCATGGTCCACAAGGCCAAGGAGTACATTCTCGCGGGCGACATCTTCCAGGTGGTTCTGTCGCAGCGGTTCTCGGTCCCGTTCGAATTGCCGCCGATCGCGCTTTACCGGGCGTTGCGCCGCCTCAACCCCTCGCCGTTCCTGTTCTTCCTGGATTTCGGCGGGTTCTCGGTGGTGGGGTCCAGCCCCGAGATCCTTGTCCGGGTCCGCGACGGCGTGGTCACCATCCGCCCCATCGCCGGAACCCGCCCGCGCGGCAAGACGCCGGACGAGGACCAGGCGCTCATCGACGACCTGCTCAGCGACCCCAAGGAGCTGGCGGAGCACCTGATGCTGCTGGACCTCGGCCGCAACGACGTCGGCCGGGTGGCCAAGGTGGGCACGGTCAAGGTGACCGAGCGCAATATCATCGAGCTGTATTCCCACGTCATGCACATCGTCTCCAACGTCGAGGGCGAGCTGAACGCGGACGAATACGACGCCATCCAGGCCCTGTTCGCGGGCTTCCCGGCGGGCACCGTGTCCGGCGCGCCCAAGGTCCGCGCCATGGAGATCATCGACGAGTTGGAGCCGACCCGGCGCGGCGTCTACGCCGGGTGCATCGGTTATTTCGGCGCCAACGGGGAAATGGACACCTGCATCGCGCTCCGGACCGCCGTGGTCAAGGACGGGACCATGTTCGTGCAGGCGGGCGGCGGCATCGTCCACGACAGCGTCCCCGACAGCGAATTCCAGGAAAGCTGCAACAAGGCCCGCGCCCTGATCCGCGCCGCCGAGGAGGCGGTCCGCTTCGCCGCCGACGGGGACTAAACCCGCTCGCCCTTCAGCAACGCGTCGATCTGATGCTGATTAAGCCCCTCCGGGGGCAGGTGGTCCGCGTCCACGAGCTGATGGTCGCGGATGTGGCGCACCAAGCGGCGCACCTTGCGGATACGCTGTTCGGTCAGGTCCTGGAACTCGCAGGCCTCCACGATGGCGTCGGCGGCGACCTTGACATTCTGGTCGGGATTGCGGTCGAGAATGCGCTCCGCCAGGCCCAGGATGCGGACGACCGCGTTCTCCTGCTCGCTTAGCGCCGCGTCCAACAGGTCGAGCGCGCGGCTCAGCGCGTCGTTGACCTTGCGTTCTTCTTGAGCGGCGAGCGCGAGGCGCTCCTTTCTGGTCGCCATGTCCTGGTCAATACTCCGTCGCGCCCACATGAATTATACACCGTTGGTTCCGCCATGGCGACTCCTTGCATTCGATATCGCGCGCGGCTATAACTCGCCCCTTGCGACATCGTCGACGGCGGCGAGGCGTGGGCATGCCCAACCGCTCGAGATGCGCGATCCGAAAACCAATCGAAAAGAAAGGATTGCCAAATGCCCAAGATGAAGACCAAGTCCGGAGCCAAGAAACGCTTCCGGCTCACCGGCACCGGCAAGGTGCGGGCCAACGTGGCGCTGAAGCAGCACAACCTGCGCAAGCGCTCCAAGAAGATGCGCCGCCAGGCGCGCGGGACCATGATCCTGGCCGACGCGGACGCGCGCAAGATCAAGGCCTGCATGCCCTACGCCAAATAGCCCAGACCGAGGAGACCGGAACCCATGGCACGCGTTAAGCGGGGCGTCACGACGCACGCCCGTCACAAGAAAGTCGTCAAGAAGGCCGCCGGATACCGCGGCCGCTCCAACAACAATTATCGCCTGTCGCTGGAGCGCGTGGAAAAGGCGCTGCAGTACGCCTACCGCGACCGCCGCACGAAAAAGCGCCAGTTCCGCCGCCTGTGGATTCAGCGCATCAACGCGGGCGCGCGGCTGCACGGGCTGACCTATTCCCAGTTCATGAACGGCCTGACCAAGGCCGGGATCGAGGTGGACCGCAAGGTCCTGGCCGATCTCGCCGTCCGCGAGCCCGACGCGTTCAAGAGCCTGGTGGAGCAAGCCCAGGCGGCGCTGGCGAAATAACCCCTTAGCAGGGAAAGCCCGAAACGGCTTCCGATATCATGCAGGACATCGAAACGCTGCGCGCGGACCTGACGGCGGCGGTGAACGCCGCCGCCGATCTCGGCGCGCTGGAGGAGCTGCGCGTCCGCGCGCTGGGCAAGAAGGGCGAGATCACCGCCCTGATGAAAGGCCTGGGCCAGATGGCGCCGGACGAGCGCAAGGCCGCGGGCCAGGCGCTCAACGCGCTCAAGGGCGAAATCGCGGACGCCATCGAGGCGCGCAAGGAGACGCTGGCCAACGCCAATCTCGATAAGCGCCTGATGGAGGAGCGGATCGACGTCACCCTGCCGCCCCGCGACGAGCGCCAGGGCCGCATTCATCCCATCAGCCAGACCATCGACGAGGTGGTGGCCATCTTCGGCGAGATGGGCTTTTCGGTGGCCGAGGGGCCGGAGGTCGAGGACGACTGGCATAACTTCACCGCGCTCAACATCCCCCCCGCCCATCCGGCGAGGCAGGAGCACGACACGTTCTACCTCCCCGGCGAAAAGGACGGCGCGCGCATCGTGCTTCGCACCCACACCTCGCCGGTGCAGATCCGCACCATGGTGGACAACCAGCCGCCGATCCGCATTCTCGCGCCCGGGCGCACGTACCGCTGCGACTACGACGCGACGCACACGCCCATGTTCCATCAGGTCGAAGGCCTCTGGGTGGACGAGAACGTCCACATGGGGCACTTGAAGGGCTGCCTGATCGAGTTCTGCCGGACGTATTTCGGGGTCGACGACCTTCCGGTCCGGTTCCGCCCCAGCTATTTCCCCTTCACCGAGCCGTCGGCGGAAGTGGACATCGGCTGCACCCGCGAGGGCGGCGAGTTCCGTATCGGCCACGGCGACGATTGGCTCGAGATTTTGGGCTGCGGCATGGTCAACCCGGCGGTATTGGAGAACTGCGGAATCGATTCCGCCAAATATCAGGGCTTCGCCTTCGGCATGGGGCTGGAGCGCATCGCCATGTTGAAGTACGGCATTCCGGACCTTCGCACCTTCTTCGAGTCCGACCTTCGCTGGCTCCGGCATTACGGTTTCGGCGCGCTCGACCAGCCGAGCCTGGTGAGGGGAGGCTAGCCATGAAATTCACCCTTTCCTGGCTCAAGGATCATCTTGACACCGACGCGACGCTCGACGAGATCGCCGAGCGCTTGACCATGATCGGTCTCGAGATCGAGGAGGTCCAGGACCGGGCCGCCGGGCTCGAGGACTTCGTCGTCGCCCGCGTGCTCGAAGCCAAGCCCCATCCCAACGCGGACAAGCTGCAGCTCTGCTCCGTGGACACGGGCGCTGGAGACCCCATGGAGGTGGTCTGCGGCGCGCCCAACGCGCGGACGGGCCTCGTCGGCGTGTTCGCCGCCTCGGGCTGCTACATCCCCGGCATCGACATGACCCTGAAGAAGGCCAAGATCCGGGGCGTGGAAAGCAACGGCATGCTGCTGTCCGAGCGCGAGATGGGAATTTCCGACGAGCACGGCGGCATCATCGAACTGGCCGAGAGTTCCGAAATCGGAACCCCGGCCGTGGACGCCTTGGGCCTGAACGATCCGGTGATCGAAATCGCCATCACGCCCAACCGGGGCGACTGCCTGGGCGTTCGGGGCGTGGCGAGGGACCTGGCCGCGTCCGGGCTCGGAACGCTGAAACCGCTCGCCGCCGAACCGGTTCCGGGCGGCTTCGAAAGCCCGAAAACGGTCCATCTGGACTTCGGCGCGGACGCGGGGGACGCCTGCCCTTATTTTGTCGGCCGGACCATTCGCGGGGTCGAGAACCGGGAAAGCCCCCAATGGGTCAAGGACCGCCTGACCGCCATCGGGCTTCGGCCCATTTCGGCCTTGGTGGACATCACCAACTACGTCTCATACGACCTGTGCCGCCCGTTGCACGTGTTCGACGCGGACAAGGTCGATGGCGACATCCACGTGCGGCCGGCCAAGGCGGGCGAGAAACTATCGGCGCTGGACGGCAAGGAGTACGAACTCGGCGACGGCATGACCGTGATCGCGGGCGAGGGCGGGGCCGAAGCGCTCGCGGGCGTCATGGGCGGCGAGGAATCGGGCTGCGTGGAAGCCACCACCACCGTGTTCCTGGAAGTGGCCTATTTCGACCCCGTGCGCACCGCCCACACCGGCCGCGCGCTCAACCTGCAAAGCGACGCGCGCTATCGGTTCGAGCGCGGCGTGGACCCGGCGTTCCTGCCCGACGCGGCCGAGATCGCCACCCGGATGGTCCTGGACTTCTGCGGCGGCGAGGCGTCCGAGGTCGTGGTGGCCGGAGCCGAGCCCGAATGGCGGCGCAACTTCACCCTGCGGTTGGACCGCTGCCTGACGCTCGGCGGCGTCGACGTTCCGGTGGACGAGCAAAAGCGCATCCTCTCCGTGCTCGGCTGCGAATTGCGCGAGGACGGGGATGCGCTCGAGGTCGCGCCGCCGTCGTGGCGCCCCGACATCGTGGGCGAGCCCGACCTGGTGGAGGAAATCCTCCGCATCCACGGCTACCACAACATTCCATCGACCCCGCTGATGCGCGAGCGCGCCCTGCCCGCGCCCGCCCTCGACCCCGAACAGCGCCGCCGCGCCACCGCGCGCCGGGTTCTGGCGGGACGGGGATTGATCGAGGCGGTGACCTATTCCTTCCTGCCGTCCGCCCACGCCGACCGGTTCGGAGGGGCTTCGGAATCGCTCCGGCTCACCAATCCCATCAGCTCCGAATTGGACGTGATGCGTCCGTCGCTGCTGCCCAACTTGATCGCGGCCGCCGGGCGCAACGCGGACCGGGGCCAGCGCGACGCCGCGCTGTTCGAGGTCGGACCCCGCTTCTTCGGCGGCATGCCGGAAGAACAGGACTTGGTCGCCGCCGCCATCCGATCGGGCCGCACCGGGCATCGCAACTGGGCGTCGCCGCCAAGGCCGGTGGACGTCTACGACATCAAGGCGGACGTCCTGGCGCTGCTGGACGCGCTGGGCGCGCCGGTGGACAGCCTGCAAATCACCACCGACGCGCCGGACTGGCTCCATCCCGGGCGCTCGGGCGTCATGCGGCTCGGCCCCAAGACCGTGATGGCGCATTTCGGCGAGATCCATCCCGGCGCGCTCCAGGCCCTGGACGTCAAGGGTCCGGTGGTGGGCTTCGAACTGTTCTTCGATAACTTGCCGAGGAAGAAGGCGAAAAAGGGCGCGGCCCGGACCCACCTGAAACTCTCGCCCTTCCAGCCGTTGGAGCGGGACTTCGCCTTCGTGGTGGACGAGGGGGTCGAGGCCGGCGCCGTGATCGCGGCGGCCCGGAACGCGGACCGCAAGCTGATCGACGACGTGCGCGTCTTCGACGTGTTCGCGGGCGGCAACGTGGGCGAGGGCAAGAAATCCATCGCCGTCAACGTAACGCTCCAGCCCATCGAAAAGACCCTGACCGACGCCGAAATCGAGAAGGTGGGGGACAAGGTGGTGGCCGCCGTGGCCAAGACCACGGGCGGAATGCTGAGGGGGTAGGCGCGCGGAAAGGCGGCGCCGAATTTCAAACCCGGAACGCCGCTTGATCAATGCGTGGTCAAGGTCCGACTGAAGAGTCGCTAGATTCACATCTCAAGTGCAACGGTTGAAGTTTTCGAGGAACGCTTCGGCGGGTGTTTTGAAGGCGAGGCATTTTCTCGGGGTTGAGTTGATGGCCCATGTTAGATCGATGATGTCCTGGACGGTGTAATACGGAACCCGGATGATTAATTCGGGTTCCGCATAAGCGCCGGCCCGCTTCGCAGGCTGCCAAGCGATCGCGAGTCATAGCTCGCTCCGCTTGGTATTATTGACACGAATTGAGGACCAACGCCATGCGGCGCCGGAAAACCACCTCGGTGGCCGCCTGGCGCCCCAGTGCGGTGTTTTTCGACCTGTTCGCGGAACCGGGCCCGCCCGGGGAACGCAGGAAGCCGTCAAGAGGCCGCTCGCCTTCGCGCGACTGGCCTGCGCAAACCTCGTGCGCGGAAAACGTATCGACAGGCTGCTCGAAGCACAGCCAATTTCATAGAAACACCAAAATCGGACGGTGATCCAATGGATCCAAGATTATCCGGACAGCAGCGGCAAGTCCGGCCATGACAATTCGCCTCCGCTCCACTTTAGCTTCACAAAACTGCGACGCTTCGGATTGGGCTATTAACGCGGGTCCTTGGCGCGGAAGATCGACACGTCGTCCTTGATCTTGCGATAGAGGAAGAAGCTGCCAACGCCGATCACGGCGACGATGGCCACCGGCGCGGCGGGGCCGGTCAAGAACGCGCCCGACGCCTTGGCGGCGGCGCCGATTTTTCCGGCGGCGGCGGCGATCCCGGCCTTGGCCGAGGCGACGACACCCGGTCCGGCGCCCGCGCCCGCGCCCGCTCCGGCGCCCGCACCGGCTTTCGCCGCGGCGCCCGCCTTTCCGGCCATTCCGGCGCCCGCCTTGGCGCCTGCTCCGACCGCGGCGTCCGCGCCCGCTTTCGCGCCGGCCTTGGCTCCGGCCTTCGCGCCGGCCTTCGCGCCGATTTTCGCCGCGCCCTTGGCCCCGGCCTTGACGCCGATGGACTTGACCTCGGCCATTTTTTCGAGCTGTTCGGCGGCGGCGCCGATTTCCATGGGCGTCCTGCCGTCGGCGACGGCGGCCAACGGGTCCATGGGAATTCCGGCACCGGCCGCGGCGGCCTTGCCCTTCGCGCCGGCGGCCGCGCCCTTCATCCCGGCGGCCTTCACCTTGCCCATCTTGCCGAGCTGTTCGGACGCCGTCTTGATTTCGGCTGGGGACATCCCCTGCACGAGATCGACGAGCTCCTGAAGCGTTAGCGCCGCCATTGGTTCCCCCTATTGCAATCAAGATCCCGCAACTAGGCGCGGAGTATAACACAGTATTCGGACGCTTCCAGAAAACTATGCCGGAAAACCATGGAGGTGCGATACACTCCCCCACTGCGGAAACGACCGGCGAACGGGAGAAGCATCATGGAGCGCATCGAAGCGAACGGCGTGGCGTTGGCCTACGAACTGAGCGGCTCGGACGCCGCGCCGACCGTTGTCCTGAGCCACAGCCTCGCCGCGGCGAGCGGTATGTGGGAGCCGCAGGTCACGGCGCTGTCGGGCCCCTACCGCATCCTCAGCTACGACATGCGCGGCCACGGCGAAAGCGACGCGCCCGAGGGCCCCTACAGCTTCGAGATGCTGGCCGACGACGTGGCCGGGCTTATGGACGCGCTGGGGATCGAGCGCGCGCACTTCGTCGGGCTCTCCATCGGCGGCATGATCGGGCAGCACTTCGCGCTCAGGCACCCGGACAAGGTGGACCGGCTCGCGCTCTGCAGCACCACCAGCCGCGTTCCGGCCGAGGGGCGCCCCATGTGGGACCAGCGGATCAAGGACGTGGTGGAGCAGGGCATGGAAAGCCAAGTCGCGCCCACCATCGACCGGTGGTTCACCCCGGACTTCCTCAACGGCGATCCCGACGCCGTGGCGGGCATCGAGGCCATGATCCGAAGCACGCCGACCCAGGGCCTGATCGGCTGCGCCCACGCCATCCGGGAGCTGGACGTAACCGGGCGCCTCGGCGAAATCGAGCACCGAACCCTGGTGATGCCGGGGGAGTTGGACGAGGGCGCCCCGGTCGCCGCGTCCGAGGTCATCGCGAACGCTATCCCGAACGCGCGGCTGCGGGTCATACCGGGGGTCAGGCACCTTTCCAACGTGGAGCGGCCGGACCTGTTCAACGAGGCGCTAAGCGATTTCCTCGATGAGCGGTGATCAGAACGTCTTCTCCCGCATCATGGAGATCAGCCCGTCCACGCCGCCGTAATGACGGATGGCGGTGGCGAATTCGTTGCGTTGGGCGAGAAGCAGGCTGACGCCCTCGACGATCACGTCCACCACCTTGTGGCGGCCGTCGCGCTTCAGCATTCGGAAAATCACCGGCACCGGCTTCATGTTGGCCTTTTTGACCGTGGTGAAAACCAGGATCGCCTTGCCCCGGCTGGCGTCCACGCGATCGACCTTGAACTTCTCCGGCTTCCATCCCTGGCCCAAGAGCGAGGCGTAGCGGCTGACGATGTAGTTTCCGAAGGCGCTGACGTACTCCTTGCGCTGCGTGGGGCTGGCGCGGCGCCAGTGGCGGCCCAGAACGAATTTGGCGATGACCGGGGTGTCCAGGTTCTCGGACAGGATTTCGTGGAAGCGCTGGACCTTGACGTCCTTGGGTAGGTCCTTGTCCTCGATGGTGTCGATCACCCGGGCGCCGATCTTCTGGACCATGATCCCGGCGGGGTGGTCGAGCCCCGCGTCATCGGCCCCCTCGGCGCTGGCGACCTGGACCGGGCCCCACATCCCCGCGAGGTCGGGCAGGTTCTCGTAGGCCCGGGACGGTCCGCTCCACAAAAGGATCGCCGCAAAGGCCATGGCCGCCAATCGGATCGAAAACGGTAATACGGTGCTCATCGTTGCGTCCTCTTTGTCAATTCCCGGCCTCGGCTTCTGCGGCCCTTGGCCATTGCTCCGCTCAATGCTCCATCGCCCTGGTTTCGTCCACGAAGGCCTCGGTGCCGTCGTCGAGCTCGCGCCCGACGCGACCGCGCCCGGCGTGGACGTAAAGCTCCCTTCCATCGACGTCGTCCCGCGCGTTCGGCGGCGGGGTCATGCCATAGGCCACCGGCATGTCGTGATCGTCGAGCAAAAGCTTGGGGTTGTAGACGCTGTTGAACTTCCACAGCATCTTCACGAAATTGGTCTGTCCGCGCAGAAGGTTCCGCGTCGCGATGGACGCGGCGCCCCGCAGCGCCTCCCAGCCCATGTGCTTCATGTTGAGGACCTGCTGGGTCTTGACCAGCTCCTCGTAGAACTCGGTCAACGACATCTTGGTCGGCAGCACCGCGTGCTGGATGTCGTAGAGCCGGTAATCCAAGGTTGTCACCGGGCGGGTTTCCGTCAGCCAGCTTTCGGTTCCGGGATAAGGCGTGTTGACCGAGATGTTCACGATCTCGGGAATCTCCAGGCACCATTGGCGAACGGTTTCGAACTGCTGTTTCTCCCAGGACGGATCGGCGATGATGTTCAGCGCGACGGTGATCCCCAACGACCGGGCGAATTCCAGGGCTTCGAAGTTCTTGCCGAGCGGCATGCGCTTGCGGAACCGGGCCAGGCCCTCCTCGTCGATGGCCTCGATCCCGATGAACATGTAGGCTATCCCTAAGTCCTTCCAGAACTTGAACGCCTCCTTGTTCCTCAGCAGCACGTCGCCCCGGGTTTCCAGGTAATAGCGCTTCTTGATCCCCTTGCGCGCGATGGCCTCGCCGACTTTCAGCGCGTGGTCGCCCTGGATGAAGGCCACGTCGTCGACCACGAAAACCCCGGGCTCCTTGATCTGGGCCATTTCCTCGGCGATGCGCTCGGGACTGGCCAGACGGTAGCTGCGGCCGTAGAAGGTCCAGGCGCTGCAGAAGTTGCAGTCCCATGGACATCCGCGCGAGAACTCGATGGACGCGCAGGGGTCCAGCTCGCCGATGAAGTAGCGCCGCCGGTGGGAGAGCAAGTCGCGGGCGGGCATGAGCGCGTCCAGGTCCTCGACGAACGGCGGGCGCGGGCCTTCGCCATCCAGGGTGACGACGCCCGGGATGGCCTCGAGCCCGTCGCGGTCCCTCGCCGCCTCCAACAGGCGCGGCGCCGTGATCTCGCCCTCGCCCTTCAGCACGCAGTCGATGGCGCCGTCGGCGTGGGTCAGGATGTCCTCGGCGATGAACGACGCGCTGTGCCCGCCGACGAAGATGAGCGCGTTCGGCAGGCGCCGCCGCGCCTCCTTGGCCAGGTCGATGATTTCCGGAACGTTGGCGAGATAGTTGCACCCGAACGCGATGGCGTCCGGCTT
Organism: uncultured Hyphomicrobiales bacterium; assembly: GCA_964344345.1. Lineage (GTDB taxonomy): Bacteria > Pseudomonadota > Alphaproteobacteria > Rhodospirillales > CAYFNC01 > CAYFNC01. The sequence goes on from CAYFNC010000001.1 coordinate 148,251, forward strand.
CCAGTCGTCGACGATGCGGTAAAAGCTTTTCTGCGGATGGGCCTGCAGGTCGATCATGCGGACGTCGTGCCCGGCGCGGCGCATGGCGGCGGCCACGAGCTCCAGTCCCAGCGGCTCCAACCGCAGGAAAACCTTGGTGTACATCAATGGCCCCGGATGAACCGCGAGCGCCTTCATCGAATCCCCACCACGCGCATGCCCCGCCCCCATTATGGAGTCGGGAGAGCATAGTGTAGGGTCTATGTGCAAAAATTCAAGGGAATCATAATCTTATGGTTAACTCTTAAATCAATCTCCCAACTCGAAGGGGTCGACCACGGCTTTGCAGCCGCCCGCAAGCGTTTGAGCGTCTTCGTCGGGCGCGGCCACCGCCGCGCGCCGGAGCCGGTCGTTGATGGCGCGGCCAAGGCCCTGGTTGGGAATGGGAGAGACCGCGATGGCCTGGTAGGGCTCCCGGTCCAGGCGGCGCAGCATGTCGAACAGGTTGGCCGCCGCCTCCTTGAGGTCGCCCGAGGGGCTCAGGTTCAAGGCGTCGTCCGGCGCGTAGGGCGGAAGCTCGGGCCCAAAGGCCAACAGCGCCTCGTCCGGGCGCGCCCAGCGCGCGTTGGGCCGAATCGGGCGGCTTGGGGCGTAGTGGCGCGCCTGCATGCCGGGGGAGGCCGCCGGGCCCGGGGCGGGCGGGAACAGCGGGCCGACCACCGCCTCGATGTCTTCGGCCGCGACGCCGCCCGGCCGCAGCAGGACCGGCTTTTCGCCCACGAGGCCCACCACGGTGGACTCCACTCCCACCGAGCACGGGCCGCCGTCCAGGATCAGTTCGATCTTATCGCCCAAGGCCTCGGCCACGTGGACGGCGGCGGTGGGGCTCAGCGTTCCCGAAGGGTTGGCGCTGGGCGCGGCGACGGGCTTGGCGCAAGCCCGCAAAAAATCCCGGGCGGTCGGATGGGCGGGGGCGCGCACGGCCAAGGTCTCGAGCCCCGCGCCCGCCAGCATGGCGACGGGGCAGTCTTCGCGCCTCGGCAACACCAGGGTCAGCGGCCCGGGCCAGAACGCGTCCGCCAGCGCCCGTGCGCGGTCGTCGAACGCGACGATTTCCCCGGCGGCGTCCACATCCGGAACGTGGATGATCATGGGGTTGAAGCGGGGACGGTCCTTGGCCTCGAACACGGCGGCGACCGCGTCCGCGTTGGTCGCGTCGCATCCGAGCCCGTAAACCGTTTCGGTGGGAAAGGCGACCAGGCGGCCGTTTCGGATCAGGCGGGCCGCCTCCTCTATGGCGCTCGGGTCCGCCGCCCGAACCAGGGACAACTCAGCCCACCTTGCCCATGGCGACGAAGTGGGGGTTCGAGAAACCGGGCTTGCCGTAGGGAAGCTCGCCGCCCTCGACCCGCTGCACCGACCCACCCGCGAAGCGCAGGATCGCGTGGCCCGCCGCCGTATCCCATTCCATGGTCCGGCCCATGCGGGGATAAAGGTCGGCCTTGCCGGACGCCACCAGGCAGAATTTGATCGAGCTTCCGGACGTCACCTCTTCGAGCACCTTGTACTTCTTCAGGTACGCGTCTGTCTCGGGCGTGCGGTGGGATCGGCTGACCACTGCGGTGACGCCGCTGATGGACGCGGTCCGGCATTGGAGCTGGCTCGGCACCCGGCTTTGGGCGGAATGCATGACCCCGTTGCGGCTGCCCCAATAAAGATCGTCGGTGGCGGGCGCGTAGATGACGCCGAGTTCGGGCCGTCCCCCGTCGATCAGCGCGATGTTGACGGTGAACTCGCCGTTGCGGTTGACGAACTGCTTGGTGCCGTCCAAGGGATCGATCAGCCAGAAGGGCTGGTTTCCCACCTCGGGGATGCGGCCTTCGGAGACCGCCTCTTCGGCGACGAAGGGGAAGTCGTCGGTCAACTCCTCCTTGATCGCCTTGACGATGACCTCCTCGGCGCGCTTGTCGGCCTCGGTGACCGGCGAATTGTCGTCCTTGTTCTCGACGGCGAAATCGCTGTTGTAGACCTCCATGACCGCCGCGCCCGCGCGGCGGGCGATGTCGGCGACGTTGGTGACGATTTCGCGCGAAATGTTCAGGGTCAAGGCGTTGCTCCAGCCAAGGGTTTTCGACGGAGCGTCTATAGCAACTCTAGCCCCCCTTGGTCCAGAGGCTCGCCGGGTCGTCGAGGGTCTCGGACGCCTTGATTTCCTCGGTGACGAAGCGCCAGGCCTTGAAGCCGGGGGACCAATGGTCGGGCTTCATCCCCGCCTTGGCCTTCAGATGGCCCATGAACCGGGCCTTGTCGGGAAGCTGCTCCCACACCGAGGGCAGGAAGAGCGCGCGCTTGCCGCCGTCCTGGATGATCAGCCCGTCGATCCCGGGGCGGAGCTGGGCCAACAGGTCGGCCTCGTCCGCGAATTCGATCGGAACCGAATCGGACAGCACCGAAATGGACAGGTCCAAATCCGCCAACTCGTCCGCCTTCAACGGCCCGAACCGGTGGTCGCGGAACGCGGCGGAATACCCGTTGGTGGCCACGTCCTCCAAGAGCGGCCGGTGGGCTTGCAGGCTGCCGATGCAACCCCTGAGCTGGCCCTTCTTCTTCAAGGTGACGAAGCACGCGCCCGGCTTGGCCAGCGCCGAATGGAACTCGCCCTGGAGCCCGGGCTTGCCGGTCTCCAACCCGTGCTCGATGGAGGCGGCGGCGATGCGGATCAGGGTCTCGCCGTGGCGGGCCAAAAGCGCCTTGGTCTCGCCGCCGAAGGCGTCCTCGTCCAAATCCCCGCCGTCCCGCAGGATCCACGAGCCGTAGCCCACCACCCGGCTCTTGTCCCCCGCCGTGTCGCCGGAGTTGCGGACGTCCAGCGTGGTGATGGACATGCCCTTGCGCCGGGCGACCTCCAGAAGGCCCGAGACCGGTATCCGCCCGCAGGCGTCGTCGCGGCCGAAGCCGTGGGGGTTCAGGCTCTCGATGGTTTTCACCGTCCGCGCGTCCACCTTGCGCGCCGTGTCGTAATCGAGGAAATGGCTGAGGTCGGTGCTGATGACGATCAGCGTCTCGGGCCCGCCCCACAGCCTTTCCAGCACGTCGGCGACCTGCTCGGGCGTCGCCTGGCCCACCACCAGCGGCAGCAGCGCGAACTCGCCCAGGACCATCTGCAGGAACGGCAGGTGGACCTCCAGGCTGTGCTCGGGCGCGTGGGGGGCGTCGGCCGCCTCCACCTGCGCCATGTCGAGGATGTCCGCGGTCGCGGCCTTGTCCAGCGGAATGTTTCCGAGCGGCGTTTCGTAGAAATCCGCCGTTGTGGCCGCGAGCCCCAAAACCGGCACCCGATGGCACGGCCCCAAAAGCACCACCCGCGTGACCGTCCCCCGCAAGGGCTCCAGCGTCCTGTAGGCCGTCGCCGCCACCGGCCCGGAATAGACGTAGCCCGCGTGGGGCGCGATCACCGCCTTGGGCGGCGCGCCCTCGGGCTCGGGCGCCTGGGCCAGGAAATCCGCCACCTGGGCCGACAACGTCCCCGCGTCTCCGGGATAGAACTGACCCGCCACCGCCGGATGCCTGATGACCGCCATAACGCCCTCCGCGCCTTGGTGAATGCGTCCGGGCAGTATAGCGCATGCGGGAATCCTATTAAACCAGACCTACTTTACTCGGGCCACGCGACGATGTGGTCCTCAAGCTCGCCCGCGTCCCGGGCCGCCACCGCGCGCCCCCGGACCGAGGCGCCGGCCTCCGCCACGGTCCGCGCATCCCCGCTGACCAGCGGATGCCACCAGGGAAGCTCTCGCCCCTCGTTCACCAGTCGATAGGCGCAGGTGGACGGCAGCCATTCGAGCTCGCCGACGGTCTTGGACGTCAGGGTCTGGCAGGTGGGAACGTAGCGCTTGCGCTCGGCGTAGCGCTCGCATCGGCAGGTTTCCAAGTCCAAAAGCGGGCAGGCCACCTCGGTGTAGGAAATCGCGCCGGTGTCCCAGTCCTCGAGCTTTTCCAGGCAGCACTTGCCGCAGCCGTCGCACAGCGCCTCCCATTCGACCTCGGTCAGGTCGTCCAGGCGCTTGGTCCGCCAGAAATCAGTCGTGGGCGCGGATGAAGTCGCGGACACGGGGATAGGTCTCCTCGCGCCAGCGCCGCCCGTTGAACGCGCCGAAGTGCCCGACGTCGTCCTGCAGGTGATGGGCGCGCATGGTCCCGGGGATGTTGAGGCACAAACGGTGCGCCGCCTGGGTCTGGCCCGGGGGGGTGATGTCGTCCCTGGCCCCTTCGACGGTCATCAGCGCGGTCTTCTCGACCGCCTTGGGCTCCACCGTCTCGCCCTGCCAGGTCATGAGGCCCTCGGGCAGGGCGTGCTTCATGAACACCTGGTCCAGGGTCTGAAGGTAGTATTCGGCCGGCAGGTCCATCACAGACATGTATTCGTCGTAGAACGCCCGGTGCTGCGCCGCGCCGTCGCCGTCGCCCTCGACCAGATGCTGGAACAGGTCCATGTGGGCGCCCACGTGGCGCTCCAGATTCATGGTCATGAACCCGGTCAGGCTGAGGAAGCCCGGGTACACCCGGCGCCACGCGCCGGGCCGGTTGGCGGGCACGCGGGAAATCACCGCGTGGTCGAACCAGGAAAGCGGCTTGTCGTGGATGGCCATGTTGACCGGCGTCGGCGCAACCCTGGTGTCCACCGGTCCGCCGATCAGCGTCATGGAAAGCGGCCGGGTGAAAACGGTGTCCGTGGACGCCACCGAACAGGCGGCGAGCGCCGGCACCGAAGGCTGGCAGACGGCGACCACGTGCAGGTCTGGACCGAGCTCCTCGAAGAAGGTCAGAAGGTAATCGACGAAGTCCTCCAGGTCGAAGCCGCCCCGGGACAAAGGCACGTCGCGGGCGTTGGCCCAGTCGGTGACGTAGACGTCGTGGTCGGGAAGCATGGCCGCGACCGTGCCGCGCAGCAAGGTCGCGTGGTGCCCCGACATGGGCGCGACCACCAACACGCGGGGGTCCTGGCGGTCGGTCAGGCGGCGGAAATGCAGGACGTCGCAGAACGGCAGGCTGAACACGACCTCCTCGCGAACGGGAACGCGCTCGCGCCCGATGTCCACCTCGTCGAAACCGAATTTCGGCTTGTCGTAGCGCTGGGTCACCCGCTCCACCACCTCGCACCCGGCGGCGAGCGCGCGACCGATGCCGGTGCCGCTGCCGGGGAACAACGGGCTGCGGTAAACCTGCCCCATGGTCCCGGCCGCCATGCGCAGCGGGGTCATGGCGGCGTGGCTCATTTCATGGAGATGATAGAGCATTTCCCAAGTTCGTCCTGTTGTTTTCTGCCCAATTTCCAGCCACATAGGTACCACAAGGCGGGATGGCCATCAATTGCTTGTTGGAATCAATTCAAACGGGCGGGATGTCGCCCAGCGCCCGGGTTTTCTCGAATTCGACACGAAACGCCTGGAATTCCCCGCGCTCGATGGCGTCCCGCATTGCGGCCATCAGGTCCTGGTAATAGGTCAGGTTGTGCCGGGTCAGCAGCATGGCGCCCAGGATTTCCCCGGTGCGGACCAGGTGATGCAGGTAGGCCCGGCCATATCCCCGGCAGGCGGGGCACGAACAGTTCTCGTCGATGGGTCGCTGGTCCTCGGCGTGGCGCGCGTTGCGCAGGTTGATGGGGCCCCGCCGGGTGAAGGCCTGGGCGGTGCGGCCCGACCGGGTGGGGATGACGCAATCGAACATATCGACGCCCCGCGCCACCGCGCCGACCAAGTCCTCGGGCTTGCCCACGCCCATCAGGTAGCGGGGGCGGTCGGCGGGAAGATGGGGCGCCGTGTCGCCCAGGACCCGGAACATCACGTCACGCCCCTCGCCCACGGCGAGCCCGCCGATGGCGTAGCCGTCGAAGCCGATGGTCTTGAGCGCGTCCGCCGAGCGGGCGCGGAGTTCCGGATAGACGCCGCCCTGGACGATGCCGAACAGCGCGTATCCGGGGCGCTCGACGAACGCGTCCTTGGAGCGCTCGGCCCAGCGCATGGACAGCTCCATGGACTCCTTCGCCTGCTCTTCGGTCGCCGGGAACGGCGTGCACTCGTCCAGGACCATGGTGATGTCGGCGTCCAGCATGCGCTGGATGTCGATGGAGCGCTCGGGCGTCAGGTGGTGATAGCTGCCGTCCACGTGGGAGCGAAAGGTGACGCCGTCCTCGGTCATCTTGCGGAGCTCGGTCAGGGACATGACCTGGAAGCCGCCGGAATCGGTCAGGATGGGGCCGGGCCAGTTCATGAACTTGTGCAGTCCGCCCAGCCGCTCGATGCGCTCCGCCCCCGGGCGCAGCATCAGGTGATAGGTGTTGCCGAGGATGATATGCGCCCCAGTCTCGCGCACCGCCTCGGGCGTCATGGCCTTGACCGTCGCCGCCGTACCGACCGGCATGAACGCCGGGGTCTCCACGGTTCCATGCGCGGTTTCGATGCGGCCCCGCCGGGCGGATCCGTCCTGGCCCAGAAGGGTGAAGGAAAAGGCCGTCATGACGTTCCCCCGGGATGCAGCAGGCAGGCGTCGCCATAGGAATAGAAACGATATCCGGCGCCGAGCGCGTGGGCGTAGGCCGCCTTCATCCGCGCGAGCCCCGCGAACGCCGAGACCAGCATGAACAGCGTGGATCGGGGCAGGTGGAAATTGGTCAGCAACAGGTCCACCGCCCGGAACGCGTAGCCCGGCGTGATGAAGATGTCGGTGTCGCCGGAAAAGGCGTTGACGGTTCCGTCGCCCCCGGCCGCGCTTTCCAGGATGCGGAGCGAGGTGGTGCCGACCGCGACCACGCGTCCGCCCCGCGCCCTGGCCGCGTTCGCCGCCGCCGCGGTCTCCTCGGGCACCGCGCCCCATTCGGAATGCATGGCGTGGTCGTCGGTGTCGTCGGCCTTGACCGGCAGGAACGTGCCCGCGCCGACATGCAGCGTCACCGCCGCCCGCGCGACGCCCCGCGCGTCCAACGCGTCCAGCAGCCGGGGCGTGAAGTGCAGCCCGGCGGTGGGCGCGGCGACCGCGCCGTCACGAGACGCGAACAGGGTTTGGTAGTCGTCCCTATCCCGTTCGTCCGCCAGGCCCTCGCGCTTGATGTAGGGCGGCAGGGGCATGGCGCCGAAATCCTCCAGCGCCGCCAACAGGGCGGCGCCGGAGCGGTCGAAAGCGAGCGTCACCTCCCCGCCGTCCCCCTTCGCCGCCACCTCGCAGGAAAAACCGTCGGCGAAGTCCACCCGGTTCCCGGGCTTCAGCTTCCTGGCCGGGCGCGCGAAGGCGTTCCAGGTATCGTCGGAGACGCGCTTGTGCAGGGTGACCTCGACCTTGGCCTCGCCGCGTTTCCCCATCAGGCGGGCGGGAATGACGCGGGTGTCGTTGAACACCAAAAGGTCGCCGGGCGCCAACAGGTCGGGCAGGTCCAGGACGCCCATGTCGCGAAGTTCGTTCCCGACCTCCAACAGCCGCGCCGAGTCCCTCGGCCGCGCCGGGCGCTGGGCGACGGCGTCCCTGGGCAGGTCGAAGTCGAACAGGTCCACCTTCATGAAGGCTATTTCCAGATCGCCTTGCCGCTTCCAGGCAGGCCGAGCTCGCGCCATTTGCGGTCGACCTTTTCGATGACCTCGTCGCTCATGCGCAGGCGGCGTCCCCATTCGCGGTGGGTCTCGGGCTCGACCTTTGTTGTTGCGTCAACCCCCATCTTGCTGCCGAGGCGCGGCTCGGGCGAGGCGAAGTCCAGGTAGTCGATGGGCGTGCGCTCCACCATGGTCACGTCGCGGGCCGGGTCCACGTTGGTGGAGATGGCCCACATCACGTCGTTCCAGTCCCGCGCGTCCAGGTCGCCGTCGATGACGATGACGAACTTGGTGTACATGAACTGGCGCAGGTACGACCACACGCCCATCATCACCCGCTTGGCGTGGCCCGGGTACGCCTTCTTCATGGACACCACGGCGATGCGGTACGAGCACCCCTCGGGCGGCAGCCAGAAATCGACGATTTCCGGGAACTGCTGTTGCAGCAAGGGAACGAACACGTCGTTCAAGGCCTCGCCCAGCACCGAGGGCTCGTCCGGCGGGCGGCCTGTGAAGGTGGAAAGGTAGATGGGCTTCTTGCGCATGGTGACGGCGCTTACGGTGAACACCGGGAAGGGCTCTTGCGAATTGTAATATCCGGTGTGGTCGCCGTAGGGGCCCTCCATCCCCTCCTCGGTCAGGGAGACGTGGCCCTCCAGCACGATTTCCGCCTGGGCCGGAACCTTGAGCGGGATGGTCTTGCAGTCGGTCAATTCCAGCTTGGCGCCGCGAAGAAGGCCCGAGAATTCGTACTCGGACAAGGTGTCCGGCACCGGCGTCACGGCGGCCAGGATGGTGGCCGGGTCGCAGCCGATGACGGCGGCCACCGGCATGGGCTCGGAATGCTTTTCCTTCCACCGCGCCAGATGCTGCGCCCCGCCCCGGTGCTTGAGCCATCGCATCAGCGTGGTGTTCCGCCCCGTCACCTGCATGCGATAGATGCCGAGGTTGGCGCCGTCGCGCTTGTCCCCGCCCTTCACGTCCGCGTCCGGCCCCTGGCTGACCACCACGGCCCAGGTGATCAACGGCGCGGGCTCGCCGGGCCAGCAGGTCTGGATCGGAAGGCGGGAAAGGTCGATGTCGTCGCCGGTCAGCACCACGTCCTGGCACGGGGCCTTGCCTGTGGTCTTGGGCTTCATGGCCATGACGTTCTTGATGACCGGCAGCATCTCCATGGCCTCGCGCCAGCCGCCGGGCGGTTCGGGCTGGCGCAGGAAGGCCAGCGTCTCGCCCACCTCGCGAAGCTGCCCCGGCTCCCGGTTCATGCCCCAGGCGACCCGCTCCACCGTGCCGAACAGGTTGACCAGCACCGGCGCGTCGTAGCGGGTCCCGTCGGCCTTGACCGGGTTCTCGAACAGCACCGCCGGACCGCCCTCGGCGAGCAGGCGGGTCTGGATCTCGGTCATCTCCAGTTCGGGCGAGACCGGCTCGCTCACCCTGACAAGCCGTCCGTTCCGCTCCAGGCGGTCGATGAAGTCGCGAAGGCTGGAATAGGCCATGGGACGGGCTCCGTTCGGATCAGGCCCCTGTTTCAACCCCATGCGAAGCCGTCCGTCAATCCCCGCGGCCAGACGGACAAGGAAAAACCCGCCCGGCGTCCCGGGCGGGTTGCTCCCATCGACCGGGAAGGTAAGGCCGATGGGGGAGGGAGACAAAGAGTTCGGCGGAAGCGCGCCACGCCGGCGTTTTGTAGAAACCGTCGCCAAGGAGCAGGGAGGCGGAGACGGTTTCGCGCGGGCGCACGGCGCAACGCGTTTTCCTGCCTTGCGCCGCCTCGTTCGGGCGGGTCCGACCTTGGCGGCGCGAATCCATGGTATGAACCGGTCCGACGGGCCGCATTGAGAATTCTTAATTTCGCCGAGATTTCGTTTCGGCTCTGGCAGGCTGCGAAAAAGTCCCGAACCATCGGAACGCCCGCGTAAAACCAACCCCGACGTCATGTAGGGACCTTTCCTCGCGTTCAAGAATTTTCGACGGCGACGTGGTCTGAGCGAACATGGATCCGGCCTGTTGGTTGACCAGACCGGTCAAGATCGATGACGTGTGTGAGGCTGCCTGGTCGAACCGGAAAGCCAACGGATGCCATGACATTGAAAAGGCGTTTTGCATTATAATAATAAATAGTAACCAAGTGAGTATTGTTTTCATGTTGACGCGCGCGTCTTTATGACGCAAAGGGTTTTCCTTGCTATGCGGCCCGGCTTGCCATAGAGGCGTCAATGTTTTGTAATTATTCTTTCTCGAAACTGCAATATTCGCCCATTAGCGTTGCGCGGATGAACACGCCGACAGGCGAAATTCAGTCCCCCGCGCGCCCTTGCAAAGGGCTGTCCGCCGCGCCCCTAAACGTGGGCGTGCTGGTGGACCTGGAATGGTCGGAGCGCGCGGGCGGGCACGTGAAGTGCTGGGAGCGGCTGGCGAACGCGGCGGCGGCGCATCCGGACGCGCTCGACGTCACCGTCCACTTTTCCGGAGCAGAGGCGCGCGTCCACCGTTTGGCCGACAACGTCCGCTTCGTCGTTCACCGGCCGGTGTTCAGCACCCGCAACCTTCCCTTCCTGTCCCATATTCCCGACCACACCGACCTGTTCCCCTATCACGCCGGATTGGCGCGGCGTCTGCGCGGCCACGACGTGCTGCACACCACCGACGCCTTCTTCGCCTTCGCCCGCACGGCCGTGGCGGTTTCGCGCCGGTTTGGGATTCCCCTGGTGAATTCGGTCCACACCGACACGCCCGCCTACACCCGCGTCTTTGCGGCGGACACGGTCAAGCGGCTTCTCGGCTCTGGCTCCGCGTCGCGTTTCGTGTTGGAGCGGGTCAAGGCCCACGAAAGGGCCGAGCGAAGGATGCGGCGAAAGTTGGCGCGCCATCAGGAACGCTCGGCCTGGGCGCTGGTGTCCGACAAGGACGACCGCGCCGCCGCCGCGTTGCCGCCCTCCCGGGTCGGAGAGTTGCGAAGAGGGATCGACCGCGACCTGTTCCACCCCAACAAGCGCGACCGCGCCTGGCTCGAGGAGGCGTTCGGCGTTCCGCAAGATCGGGTCGCGGCGCTGTTCGTCGGGCGTCTGAACAAGGGCAAGAACGTCATGACCGCGGCCCGCGCCATCGCACTACTGGTCGAGGACGGCGCGCCCCTGCATTTCGTCTGCGCCGGCGACGGCGAGGACCGGGCCGTCATCCAGGAGCTGCTGGGCGACCGCGCCGCCTGTCCCGGGGTGGTCGATCCCGCGACCCTCGCCCGTATGTACGCCTCGTCCGACGTGTTCGCCTTTCCATCCGAAATCGAGATTCACGGCAACGTGGTGATGGAGGCGCTGGCCTCCGGCCTGCCCTCGCTGGTGGCCGAGCGGGGCGGCATGGGCCGCCTGATCCAGGAGGGCGGGACAGGCCGCGTCCTGCCCGGCGGCGACGTCGGCGCCTGGGCGCGGGCCATCGGGGAATTGCGAAATAACGCGGACCGTCTGGCCGCCATGGGCCGCGCCGCCCGGGACTACGCCGAACGCGCGCTGCCGTCGTGGGAGGACGTGCTGCTCGACGACCTGCTGCCCCGCTGGCGCCAGGCGGCGGCGGAGTGGACCGGGCGGTGAGCGGAACGCCGTTCGGCCGATCCATCCTGATCCTCGTCCCCCACCCGGACGACGAGGCGGTGGGCTGCGCCGCCGCCATCCGTCGCGCCGTCGCGGGCGGAGCCGAGGTCCACTGCCATTACCTGACCACCGGGGTTCCGTCGCGCGCGACGCTCTGGCCCTGGGACCGGGCCCGCCATCCGGACAAGGTGGCGAAGCGTCGGGACGAGGCCCGCGCGGCGGCCGCGATTTTGGGGTTGGAGCCCGCCGCCTTCGAGGACCGGCCGACCCGCGAGCTTAGGCTGAACCTGGACGCGGTCCGGGCGCGGACGGCGGAACTGATCGGGAGGCTGGACATCGACATGGTCTGGACCCCGGCCTACGAGGGCGGACACCAGGACCACGACGCCGCCCACGCCATGGCCTCGACCCTGGAGGTCCCGGTCTGGGAGTTCGCCGAGTACAACTTCGCGGGTGGCGCGGTCGCCTCCCAGGCCTTTCCGTTTCCGGACGGCTCCGAGACGGTTCTGGAACTGACGGCGGACGAAACCGCGCTCAAGCGCCGGGCGCTCGAGGCCTATGCGTCCGAACAGGGGAACCTGGATTACGTGGACTCGGCCCGGGAGAGCTTCCGCCCCTTCCGCGCCGCCGACTATTCCCGGCCCGCGCACGAGGGGACGCTGTTCTACCAACGCTTCCAATGGGTCCCGTTCCGCCATCCGCGCGTGGACTTCACGCGGCCGGAAACCGTGTGCCGTGATTTGACGGATTGGCTTTAAAGCCCGAACCGCGCCCAGGCGAGCCTTTCCTCCACCGCCGACAGCAGGGATTTCGCCCAGTCGTCCGGCGCCTCGGACGCAAACGGGAAAAGCTTGCGCCGCCAGCTCTTTTGGCCGTCCACGCGCTTCAGCTTGACGTCGTCGCCGTAACGCTTCCGCATCACGGGACGCAGGTGGCCGAGGCTGTCGATCAGTCCCAATTCCAGGGCTCGCTTGCCGGTCCAGAACTCTCCGGTGAACAGGATGTCGTCGGCGGCTTTCAACTTGTCCCCGCGTCGTTCGCGGACCATGGCCTTGAAGCTTTCGTGGATTTCCGCCTGCAGGGCCTTGAGGCGCTCCACGTCCTCGGGCTTCTCGTCGAGATAAGGGTCCATGAGCGACTTGCGCTCCCCGGCCGTGTACAGGCGCCGGTCCACCCCGAGGCGCTCCAACGCGCCCTTGAGGCCGAAGCTGGCGTAGATCACCCCGATGGAGCCGACGATGGAGCTCTCGTCGGCGAAAATCTCGTCCGCCGCGCAGGCGAGCCAATAGCCGCCGGACGCCGCCGCGTCCTCGGCGAAGGCGACGACGGGAACCGCGTTCTCCTGGGCCAGTTCGCGGATGCGGCCCGCGATCAGCGCGGACTGGACCGGCGAGCCGCCGGGCGAGTTGACGGCGAGCGCCACCGCCTTCAGGTGCTTGAGCTTGAACGCGCGTTCCAGAACCGGGGCGAGGGCGTCCAGGTTCAGGCCTGAACGCACGAGGCCCCGTTCCATGATCGGCCCGACGAGCCGCACCACCGCGACCACGGGCGCCGGGTCTCGAAAGCGTTTGATCGGAATGAGGGCGCGCAGGTTCATGGGCGTTACTTAGTCTCGCATCTCGGCGATGTCCAGGGCGTTGGCGTGACGGAGAACGCCCTCCGCCTCCTTGGTGAAGCGACCGTCCGCATCGTGCAGGACCAGCCCGGGCGACAGGGCCAACGGAGTCGCAAGCCCCTTGCGCCCCCGGACGACAACGCGTCCGGCGCCCTTGCGCCCGGAGCCGGGCCAAAGCGGAAAGACCACGATCTCGCCCAGGCGCCCATGCATGGCGGAGAGGATGGCGTCGAGACGGTCGGCGCGCTGGATCAGCGTCACCGACCCCTTGGGCCGCGCCATCCGGATGCAGAAATCGATCCAGTCCCGGAGGCGCTCCCCGCCCTCGACCGTGCTCGCGGCCTTGGACGGGTCCGGGGACGCGTTGGCGCGGCCGGGCTCGAGATAGGGCGGGTTGGCCATGACGTGATGGAAGGAATTCGGCTCCAGCTTGGACGGCGGGGCGGCGATGGAGCCGGTCTCCACCGCGAGCGCCGCGCCGTTCAATTCCGCGTTGCGCCGCGCGAGGTCGGCGATTTCGGGCTGAATCTCCAGCCCCATCGCCTGGATCCCCGCCACCCGCGCGGCGAGGCAGAGCGTCGCCACGCCCACTCCGCATCCCGCGTCCAGGACCCGGTCGCCGGGCTTAGCGGGAACCGCGGCGGCAAGAAACACGGGGTCGATGGCGACGCGGTAGCCCCGTTCGGGCTGCAGCAACCGGACCCGTTCGCCCAGGATTGCGTCCTCGGTCGTCGTCACGGCTTATCCTCCAGGATCGCCTGGGCTCGCGCCAGATCGGCCTCGTCCACCATGACCCGGGCGAGAATGGCGTCGAGAACGCAGGCGAAGGCCCCCGCCGTGCGGTCGTCGAACACGAACGCCTCGATTCCCTCCTCGTCCAGGCGGGCGCGGAGCCATGTCAGGAACACCGGGTCGCAGGTTCGGGTCAATTCGATCATGGCGGGGCCTTAACGGATATGCTTGCCACGGCGTGAGCGCATACCTATGCTCTTTATGACGCAAGACCGCAACAAAACGTCAAAAGAATACCAATACGCTGGAGGAATAGCCCGTGGGCGTTGTCGTCAGTCTGGATAAGGATCGGGAAAAACCGTCGTCCTTGGACACGCTGATCGCCCTTATCGAAGACGACCTGAAGGGCGTGAACGAGGCCATCGTGCGCCGCATGCACAGCCCCGTCGCCCTGATCCCCCAGTTGGCCAGCCACATCGTCGCAGCCGGGGGCAAGCGCATGCGGCCCATGCTGACGCTGGCGTCGGCCAAGCTATGCGAATACCCGGGCAAGCGGCACGTGGAGCTCGCGGCCTGCATCGAATTCATCCACACCGCGACCCTTTTGCATGACGACGTGGTCGACGAAAGCGACCTGCGCCGAGGCGTGGACTCCGCCAATTCCATCTGGGGCAACAAGGCGAGCGTGCTGGTGGGCGACTTCCTGTTCAGCCGTTCGTTCGAGTTGATGGTCGAGGACGGGAGCCTCGAGGTCCTCGCCCTGCTGTCCCGCACGTCGTCCGTCATCGCCGAGGGCGAGGTGCTGCAGCTTCTGACCGCCAACGACACCGAGACCGACGAGACCGCCTATCTGGACGTGGTCAAGGGCAAGACCGCGCAACTGTTCGCCGCCGCCTGCAGGCTCGGCGCGGTGGTGGCCGAGCGGCCCAAGGTGGAGAAGGACGCCCTGGAAACCTATGGCATGAACCTCGGCATCGCGTTCCAACTGGTGGACGACGTGCTCGACTTCTCCGCCAAACAGGCGCAACTCGGCAAGGAGATCGGCGACGATTTCCGCGACGGCAAGGTGACGCTGCCCATCGTTCTGGCGTTTCGCCGGGGCGACGAGGACGAACGCGCGTTCTGGCGGCGCACGCTCGAGGATCAGGAGCAGAACGACGGCGACCTGGACCGCGCCATGGAGCTTCTGGAAAAGCACAGCGCGCTCGTCGACACGGTGGAGCGGGCGCGCCACTACGGCTCCATCGCCCGCGACGCGCTCGGCATCTTCCGCGACGGGCCGGTGAAGACCGCCATGATCGATCTTTTGGATTTCACCATCGAACGGGCCTATTGATCCCCTAAGTTCGCGGCCAAGGGGGCTTCTTTGCGCGATCGGAAAATCCTTTACGCCATCATCGGCATCGCCGTCGTCGCGCTCGCCATCGGGATCGGCGGAGCGTTCTTTTCGGCCGAGGCGCCGGCTTGGTCCACCGCCGAAATCCGCCACGATTACTACGCCGTCAAAGGCGCGACCCTGGACGAATTGAGGGCGGACGCCGCCAAGATCGGCCCCAAGGACGCCAAGGGCGCGCTGCTTTGGGCCAGCACCGGCTGGAACGTGAAATGGACCCTCGCCGTCAAGCAATGGGGCGGACGATGCCGCATCGAAAGCGTGGACACCCGCATCGACGTTCTGGCCCGCATGCCCCGATGGCGCGGCCGCGATGAGGCCAAGCCCGATCTCGCCCGGCGCTGGGACCGCTTCCTTTCCGCCATCGACGGACAACAGCGCGTCCAGGCCGGTTTCGCCTTGAAAGCTGCGGGCGAAATTCGTCGTCTCGTAACGAAATACCCGCCCTACAAGTCCTGCGACACGCTGGAGCGCAAGGCCCGATCCGAGGCCGAGAGCATCGTCGAGAAATACCGCTTGAAGAGCGAAGGCTACGCCCGCTCCGCGCGATTGCGGCTACGCTGAGGACGAACAGCCATGCCCAAGCCCCTGATCATCAACATGGCCGCGATCTTTATCATGATATCCGTCCTCGCCGGGGTGGGCGGATGGGTGTGGCGCGGCGCGGATTGGGACGCGGGCGTTCCCCTGACGGTCGAACACCACGACTTCGTGGCGCGCGGAAAGCTCTTGAAGAAAATCCGGGGCGACAGCGACATCCGGCGCATGGTCAGGAACGGCCGCCTCGGCGGGCCGCCGGTGTTGGCGTGGAAGGTGAGGACCCGGCCCACGCGGGTGGGCTGCGTCGCGGACGCGGCCAGCGTCTCCCTTCTGCTCGGCGTGGCGGCCCCGATCTGGCGCGACCGCGTCGCCGCCAAGCCGAGCGTCCAGGCCGAGTGGGACCGTTTCGTCGAGCAACTCGGAACCTACGAGAACAACCGGAACAAGCCCTACGTCGACGCCGCGAACGAAATCGAGCGAACGCTGTTGACGGCGAAGCCCATGAACGATTGCGGCGACCTGAAGGCCGCGCTGGACGCCAAGGCCCGCGCGATCCTGCGTCGATACGAGAAAAAGGCCCAGGGGGTCATCCGTTCGTCGGAGCACGCCAGGAAGTCCTGGCTCGGCGGCCTCAGTCAGCAACCAGGCGGTTGAGCTTGCCGCTCTGGAAGCCTTCCAGGTCGAGCGTTACGTAAACGAACCCCACCTCCTTGAAGAAGGGCACGATCACGTCCCGAACGCGGTCTTCCATCAGGCGGGGGATGTCCTCGGGGCTGAGCTCGATCCGGGCGGTGTCGCCGTCCTTGCGCACGCGGACGACGCGGAAGTCGAGATCCTTGAGCTTCAACTCGGCCCGCTCGACCATGTCCAGGCCCTTGAGGTCGATGCGCTCGCCATAGGGAAAACGCGACGACAGGCAGGGCGAGGCCGGACGGTCCCAGGTCTTCAGGTTCAGGCGGCGCGAGATCTCGCGGATCTCGTCCTTGGTCACGCCGACCTCGATCAAGGGGCTGACCACCTGGAACTTCTTTTTCGCCTCCATGCCGGGGCGGTAGTCGCCGAGGTCGTCCATGTTGCTGCCGTCCAGAACGACCTTGTAATCCCGTTTTTTCGCCAGGGCGGTCAGCTTGTCGAACAGGTTGCTCTTGCAATGGAAACAGCGGTCGACGGGGTTGCTGACGAAGTTTTCGTCCTCCATCTCGTCGCTGTTGATCATCTCGAAGTTGGCGCCGAGCTCGGCCACGATGTCCTGGGCGTTCCGGCGGTCCGTGGACGGCATGGTCGGCGAGACCGCCGTCACCGCCAGGTAGTTCATGCCGGAATCCACGGCGGCCTTGAGCAGAAAGGTGCTGTCCACCCCGCCGGAATAAGCCAGGAGCGCGCTGTCGAGCGAACGCAGGAACTCGAGAAGCGTTTCGTATTTTTGATCCAGGGCGTCCATTTCGTGCTCCGCGCCGTTCGGGGCTCGCCAGAACGGAAAGTGTATGAACAACGACCGTCGGGGTCAAATCTTGTCCCGTCAATACATCGGGTTCACTTCCTCCGGCGCGACGAACTCGAACAGTTCGTCGGCCAACGGCATGCCGGTGCGGGTATCGACCAAAGAGACCGTGGTGGCCACGCCCTGGGCGTCGTTGACGATCCATTTTCGCAAAGTCAGGGGCTCGTCGGTGAACACCAGGGTCAAGCTGCCCGCGAACGGGTCATCGGCCTGGACCACGGTCAGGCGGATGCTGTTGGATTCCCGCTTGTAGCCCGTGATGATCAACTCGTCCGAAAACAGCTTGATGTTCTTGGCCACCAGAATGCTCGCGGGCGTGGCCGACAGGAGGATGTGGCTGGTCTGGTTCAGCTTCCTGTCATAATAGACCAGGAAGGTCCCGTCGGCGACGATCAGCACCGGAACCGGCGGCGCGTATTCGATGCGCAGCTTGCCCGGGCGGTCGATGTAAAGCTCGCCCTCGGCGTAGCCGCCCTCGGACGTCACCTGCAGGATCCGGGCCTTGAGCGTGTCCAGTTTGTTGAGGAACGTCTCGATCCGCTTCGCGCCCGCGATTTGGGCGGCGTCGAGCTTCATGGGGGTCGGCCCGTCGTCGTCGGCGCCTCCAGGCGCTGGAAGCAGAAAGGCCGCGAAGGCGAGAATTGCGAGGGCGGCGAGGAAGGGGCGGCTCATTGAAGGCTCCATCGAATATGTTCGCACGATTAGATAGCCAATGAAAGGGCCAGACGGAAGAGTGTATCCTAGGCGCAACCAGAGAGGGTTTCAGTCACTGCTTATCATCAAAAATCGATCTGCACTATATTATATGCACCATGACAATATAATATAAAATAATGACTCGCATTTAGGGCGTAACCCCGCTATACGTGTAGCCATATCGCGCGCGGCGCGGAACGCGAACAACCGCTGGGCTGGGCCGTCGCGTTCGAAACGGGGCGGGATCACGAGCGTGGCGAACATATCCCTGAAGGATCTGCTGCAATCAATTCAAAGCGCCGTGTCCATGGCCCAGGATCAGGTCGAGCGCCAACATATCCAAAACCTGATGCGTTACTTCACGCAGGACGGCAAGCCGCGTTTCTGGAAAATGCAGCTTCCCTCCATGAGCGCGCCGCCGTCCGAGGACAAGTGGGAGACCTACAACATCCCGATGATCTCCCTGGTGCCTCAGACCGCGATCCGCATCAAGGAAATGAACGTGGATTTTCGTGTCCGCTTGACCGAAGTGGCCAATCTGAAAAAAGCGATCGAGAAGACCGACAAGGACCATCACGAGGTTGTCGCCAAGACCGGGGGCGACGGACAGCCGGAGACGGCGGAAATCCTCTCCTGCCTCGGTCCCGACGCGCAGAAGAAGCTGCTGGACGTGGACGTCTCGCCCGGGATGTTTTCCGGCCGCAAGGGGGCGGCGAAAATCTCGATCACGTTCGAGGGGACGGAGCCCGCCGAGGGCTATGTGAAGCTGAACGACTTGTTGATCAGGCTGATTTGACGAGAACCGAACAGACAAACCGAAAAAGGAGGCGAAAATGGCCGACGGCTTAGTATCCATGTCCAGCCAATTCCAGGGCTTGCCCATGGGCGACCTGATCGGAGGGCCGCTTACGGCCGCCTGCAACGCGCAGATCATGCTGGCCAAGGCGACCAGCGACTTCATCAACACCGTGGGCTTCGATCCCGTCGAGGAGGGCAAGAAGGGCGCCGTTCCGACCGCCCGCATGGTGGATTTCCAGTTCACGCGTCCGGAAGAGATCGTCGACAAGAACGGAGACGTTCAGGTCACGCCCACGGAATACGATCTGAAGGTGCCGCTGTTGGCCATCGTCCCGGTCCCGACCTTGCAGATCGACGAGGTGGACGTGACCTTCGACATGCAGGTGAAATCATCGACCTCGTCCGTATCCCAGGAGGATTCCAAGGCTTCGTTGTCCGGCAAGGGCTCGGCGGGATGGGGACCGTTCAAGGTCTCGGTGACGGTGTCGGGCTCGGTCTCGAGCCATAAGGAGAACACCCGCGCGAGCGACAATTCCGCAAAATACCACGTCGAGGTCCACGCGGCCCAACTGGGGACGCCGGAAGGCCTGTCCCGGGTGTTCGACATTCTGAACGAGGTCATCGTGCCGACGCCTTCGACGCCCAAAAAAGGCGGCGGCGGCAACGACGGCGACTAGGCGTCGGCTCCTCGGACGCGGAAAGGCCCGGAGCCTTTCCGCGTCCTTTCGGGACGAACGAAAGCCATGAAGGGCGGACGCACGCAGACGCCCGGCGTCGACATCACCGACGTCGGCTTCGTCAAGCGCATCGTGGTCGGCAACACCGACCCCGAACGGCTGAAGGACGACAACGCCATCCAAAGGCAGATGGAGGAGCTCAACAGGTGCCTGACCGGCTTCCCCAAGGGGAAGATCATCGCCATGGAGCGCAACTTCTACATCCTGCAGATCGCCGAGCATCAGGTGGTGATGCAAAACGTGGCCTATCACGTGGGTTTCAGGCGCAAGCCGTCATGGGCGGGCGACATGGCGAACGGCGCTCCTTCCCCAAAAACGCCGCAACCACCGCCACCCAGGGACGAAAAGCCCGAGGCGTTGGACGTGGAGATCATCGAGGAAATCTCGC
Organism: uncultured Hyphomicrobiales bacterium; assembly: GCA_964344345.1. Classification (GTDB taxonomy): domain Bacteria; phylum Pseudomonadota; class Alphaproteobacteria; order Rhodospirillales; family CAYFNC01; genus CAYFNC01. The sequence goes on from CAYFNC010000001.1 coordinate 167,800, forward strand.
CGGACGAAACGGAGGCGTAACGAACCCTACCCGCCCACCTGCTCGTGGTCGGGGCCGAGCGCGTCGGGGAAATCGCTGGCCAGTTGGTCCAGCGCCTGGGCGTATAACTTATCCATGACCGCGCGGATTTCGGCCGCGTTGGAGGGCGCGCCGCATTTGTTCAAGTCGGCCAGGACCTTGCCGACCACGTCGTTGTCGCCGGGCTCTTGCAGGTCGGACAGCACCACCTCGCGGGCGTAGGCCTCGGTTTCCGCCTTGGTCAGGCCCATGCGCTCCGCCGCCCACAGCCCCAAGAGCCTGTTGCGCCGGGACTCGGCCTTGAACCGCTGTTCCTCTTCAAGCTTGAAACGGGCCTCATGGCCCTTTTCGCGTTCCTCAAGAATGTCTTCCAGGCCCATGGCGACATCCTCCGCTGGATCCGACATTGGTAATCTACGCTTGTCGGCGGTCGTTCGCAACGGCTCTCGCGGAGCGGGGCGCGTTTGCTTGGCGCGTCATGAAAAAAAATCCGGGAAATCAACTGTTTCCGATCACCGTGACCTCCACCGGCCGTCCCCGGCCCCGGTTGTCGTGGTTGATCACGATCACCTGCTGCCAGGTGCCGAGGCGAAGCTGGCCGCCCCGGACCGGTATCACCATGGACGGACCCATCAGGGCGGACTGCACGTGGCTGTGGCCGTTGCCGTCGTGCCAGGTCATTTCGTGGGCGTACTCGGTGTCCGGCGGAGCCATGCGGTTGATGGCGCGGCGCAGGTCCTCGACCGCGCCCGGCTCGTATTCGATGGTGGTGATCGAGCCGGTGGAGCCGATCACGGTCACGTGCGCGCTGCCGTTCTTGACCCCGGACTGGGACACGATGCGGTCGATGTCCCTGGTCACGTCGGCCATGTCCGGCCCGACCTTCAAGGACACTGTGAAGGAATCGCAATGAACGACGACGGACATGCCGCACCCCCCTGAATGACTGATTTCCCTGTATCTCCACGCTGGCAGAGCGCGCGCGCGCCGTCAACCGTCCGTTGGCCGGGCGCGCGGTTCATGTTACCGTTTTCCGGCAGGGAGGACCGGACATGACGGACAGCGAGGTTCAGGAAACGGAAAACGCCCCCGCCCAGGGCGAGCCCATGGCGTTCACCGGGCGGAAGGGCCCTCTGGCGAAGATTTTGGCCAAGAACGCGGTGTTCACGTTGTTGACGTTTGGAATCTACCGCTTCTGGGCCAAGACCTGGGTCCGGCGCTATTTCTGGAGCAACACCCTCATCCGAGGCGAGCCGATGGAGTACACCGGAACGCCCATGGAGCTGTTCATCGGTTTTTTGGTGGTGATGGTCGCCATCGTGCCCATCAGTTTGCTGGGAGGCCTTGCCGAGGTCGTTTCCGTCGCCGCCGGAGAGTTGGGCGCGGTGATCTACAATGTCTTTTACCTGCTTTTGCTTTTCGCCCTGATCCAGGTGGCGTTCTACCGCATGTGGCGTTATCGCCTGACCCGGACCACGTGGCGCGGGGTGCGCTTCGGGCTCGACGGCTCCACCTGGAAATTCATGGGCAAGGCCTTGGTTTGGAGCGGCGTCGCGATTTTCACCCTCGGGCTCGGCGCGCCCTGGATGCGGATGGCGCTCATCCGCTATCGGCTTGAAAATACCCGGTTCGGCAACACGACCTTTGAATTCAAGGGCTCGGGCGCGCCGTTGTTTCCCGCCTGGATGGTGGTTTTCGTCTCCGCCGGCCTGCCGCTCGCCATGATCGCCGGGCTCGTCGGCGTCGCGGAGCACGCGAACCCGAACGACCCCGAGGCGCCGGCCAACGCCGTCGCCACGTTCCTTTTGTTCGCGGCCATGATCGCCGCCGTCGCGCCCTTCATGGCCATGATCTGGTACCGGGTGCGGGAGTTCCGTTACGTGATGTCCAAGCTGACGTTCGGCGAGGCCGCGTTTTCGAGCGGCTTGTCCACCCGCAGCATCCTCCTCGCGGGTCTGGTGACCGCGGGCGTTTTCCTTGCGATTATCTTTGTCATCGGCCTGTTGTTCGGCGCGTTGGGCTACGCGTTCACCGGCGACGACTTCAACGACCCCGGCGTATTCCAAGGCTTGATCGGGTTCGGAATCGCCGTCGCCGTCTTGGCCCAGTGGATCGTGGGCCCGGTGATCGTCGGGGTCTTCTTCCGCCACGCCATCATCTCCAAGGTCGCCGAGACCCTGGAGATCGCGAACGTCGAGGCCTTCGACCACGTGGCCCAGTCCCCGGACAAGGGGCCCGAGCGCGGCGAGGGATTGGCCGACGCCCTCGACGTGGGCGCCGTGTAGCGCATGGAGGCGACCTACAACGACGGAGAGGCCGCGACCAGCCATCCGGTCGTTCTCCGCATCGAGGGCCCCGCGTTGCTGATCGAGGGCGCGGACGGCGCGCCGCTCGCCCGCTGGCCCCTGACCCAGGTGCGCCTGGTGGGCAAGGCCGGGGACGGCGGGCTTCCCCGTCTTCGGCCCGATTTCGAGTCCGACGCCAGGGTGACGCTGCGGTCCGTCGCCGACGTCGAGAGTCTCGCGCCCTTTTGCCCCGCCATGTCCAAGACCACGCAAGGCGCGCTGGCGAGCTGGCGGCCCTTGCTGTTGTGGGGCGGGGCCGCGGCGGCCAGCATCGTTCTGCTGTTCACGGTCCTGCTGCCCTGGGGCGCCGGGCTCGCGGCCCGGTCCATGCCGCCGGACATGGCCCAGGCCCTGGGAAAGCGGGTCGCCGAGCAGTCCACGGTTCTGTTTTCCGGCAAGCCCTTCCCGGACGGGACCTGCAAGGGGACGGTGGGCCAAGCGGCGCTGGAGCGCCTCGCCCATCGGCTCGCGGCCGGGCTCGACGAGCCCGTGGACCTTCGCCTGATGACCATCGACACCGACGCGGCCAACGCGCTCGCCCTTCCGGGGGGGTATATCCTTGTTCTCGGCGGCCTGATCGAAAAGACGGAGAACGGGGACGAGCTCGCCGGAGTGATCGCCCACGAAATCGGCCATGTCGCCGAGCGTCATCCGCTCACCATCTTCGCCGAGCGCGCGGGCGCGTCCCTGATGATCGGCTTCCTGCTCGGCGACGTGACCGGCGGCGCGGTGCTGGCCGGGGCGGCGGAGCTCCTGCTTGGCGCCGCCTACAGCCGCGAGCTGGAGGAGGAGGCCGACGCCATCGGCTTGGCGCTGATGGAGAAGGCGGGACTGGACGGACGCGCCGTCGCCGACCTTCTGGCCCGGCTCGAGGAGGACGAGGGCCCCATGGGCGCGATCGACGACGCGTTTTCCTTCCTGTCCACCCACCCCCCGACCGAAGCCCGCGCCGCCTTGGCCAAGGCGGCGCCAACCGCCCGCGGCCCGGCTTTTTCCGATGCGGAATGGAAGGCGATCCGGACCATGTGCGAAGGGGAATAGAGGGGCCCGCACATCACCCATTTGGGGGATGTCTCGTGACGTAATATTACATTATGGTTATATTGGGGAAAACGGCCCCATGCGGCCGTTTTGATGGGCGCTGGATCTCCAGCGCAAAAGGTGACTGTTGCGCGGTCTTGTAGGGAGCGCGCGAGGAAGAATGTTGAGGAGGGATGATACTGTGGCCGATGAACAGACCCAGGACCAAACACAGGGCGAAACCATCCTTGAAGAAGACGAGGACGAAGACCTTCAGCTTCTCGACGAATTGAGCGCCGCCGAGGCGGAACAGGAGGAAGACCAGGACGCCCAGGCGAACGCCGGCCTCGAGGACGAGGAAGAAAACGACAACCTCACTACGCTCTCCACCATCCACCAAGGCGCCGGGCCCACCCACCAGAACGCGATGGAAAGCCTGGGCGGCGGCTTTCAGGCCGACGAAGCCGAGGACGACGAAGCCGAGAGCGCCGACGCCGAGGCCCTCGCCGCCATGGCCACGGACGCGGGCGGCCAGGACGGCCAGGACGCGCTGACCGGCGAGGGAGCCGGCAACGCGGGCGGCCGCGCCGATCGCGGCGGCGGCGACGCCGGGGACGACGAAGGGCATGACGCCGGGATCGACGCCGCCTCGAGCGCGGTGGAGGAAACCGAGCGCGCCGCCGTCTCCGAAACCGAAACCCACGGCGGCGGCGAAAGCGCGTCCGGCGACGGCGGCGACGGCGCGTCCTCCGACGCATCCGAATACGTCTATACCGAAGCAACCACCCAAACCGCCGCAACGGGCGCGCCGGCCGCCGCGCCAGGGGCGCCCGCCGCCGCCGCCCCAGCCGCGGAAGCCGACAAGGCCGAGGAAAAAGCCGCCGAAAAGGCCGAGCAGGCGGAAGAGGACGCATTCACCGAGACCAAGGTCGAGCCCCAGGCCGAGACCCAGGTCGCCGAGAACGCCGGTCCCGAGGGCGCGGACGACGACCTGAGCGGGAAAGAGGACGCGTCGCTGACCATCCAGGCCTCGAACCTTCTCGCCAACGACACGGACGTCGACAACGACGCCCTCGCCATCACCGGTTACCAGCAGCCCAACCACGGCACCGTGCTGGCGGTCACCGACGACGACGGCAACGTCACATCCTTCACCTATACGCCGGACGCCAACTACAACGGGTCGGACAGCTTCACCTATACGGTGTCGGACGGCCAGGGCGGCAAATCGACCGCCACGGTCAACCTGACCGTGGACCCGGCCAACGACGAGCCGGTGGCGCTTTCGGATTCCGCGTCCGGAACCGAGGACATGGCCGTCACCATCCAGGCCAATAGCCTGCTTTCCAACGACAGTGACATCGATGGCGACGCCCTCGCCATCACCGGCTACCAGCAACCCGAGCACGGAACCCTCACCGCCATCACCGACGACGACGGCGCCGTCACCTCGTTCACCTACACCGCCGACGCGAACTACAACGGATCGGACAGCTTCACCTACACGGTGTCGGACGGCCAGGGCGGGACCTCGACGGCGACGGTGAGCCTGAGCGTGGACGCGGCCAACGACACGCCGGTGACCGTCGATGACACGGCGACGGCGACCGAGGACTCGGCGCTGACCATCCAGGCGTCGAGCCTTCTCGCCA
>CAYFNC010000002.1:0-161163 GCA_964344345.1 uncultured Hyphomicrobiales bacterium
CCCATGAACTCTATTTAGACATCACCCGCCAGAAGGCCGATCTCGCGGGCAGGTTCTGGTCGTCGCTCGTGGGCGTGTTTGGCCTGTCCCTCGTTCTGCTGGTGAGCGTGACCGTGGTGGTCTTCCGCGCCGCCGCCGACATCGCGGAGCGCGACCGGGTCAAGGCGGCGCTGGAGGAAAGCGAAACCCGCCTGACCATGGCCCAGCGCATCGCCAGGGTCGGAGACTGGGACTGGGATGTGGCCAAGGGGACGGAAACCTGGTCGGAGCAGATGTTCCGCCTCGTGGGACTCGAACACACGGACGAACACGTTCCCCACGGCCAGTTCGAGCAGTCCATCCACCAGAGCGACTGGGAAAGGGTGCGGGACGCCCTGGAGAAGGCCGCGTTCTGGAAAGAGCCCTTCGACTTGGAGGCCAGAATCGACCACGCCGATGGCTCGATCCGGTTCCTGGATTTCCGCGCCAAGGTCGTCGGCGACGGCAACTCGGCCCCCCTGCACGTTGTCGGCACCGCCCAGGACATCACCGAGCGCAAGGTCGCGGAAATCGAGCTCAAGCTCAGCGAGGAGCGTTACCGCAAGCTTGTGGAGACCACCAGCGTTGTGGCGTGGGAGATGGATTTCAATTCCCAGCAGTTCCTGTACGTCTCCGCCCACGCCGGGGGGCTTTTGGGGTTCGAGTCGGACGAATGGCTCGCACCGGATTTCTGGGCCGCGCGCCTGCACCCGGACGACAGGCAAGAAGTGCTCGACAGCCGCATCACCGCCGTGATGGACGGCGAGGATTACGAACACGAATACCGCCTGTCCGACAAGGATGGGGCCACGGTGTGGGTTCGCGACATCGTGACGGTTCCGCCAGTGGGCCTCGGCAAACACCCGTTGCGCGGCTTCATGATCGACATCACCCAGCGTCGCGTGCTGGAGGAAAAGATCAAGCACATGGCGAGCCACGACGCCCTGACCGGCCTGCCCAACCGCGCGCTGTTCCGCGACCGCCTGGAGACCGCCCTGGTCCGGGCGGAGCGGCAGGAAACCTTTGTGGCGGCGCTGTTCATCGACCTGGACGGCTTCAAGCTGGTCAACGACACCATGGGCCACGAGGCGGGCGACATTCTGTTGATGCGGGTGTCCGAGAGGTTGATGTCCGTGGTCCGGCGCTCGGACACGGTGGGGCGGCACGGCGGCGACGAGTTCACCGTCGTCCTCGCCGACATGAAGGACCTGGACGCGGTCTCCCGGGTCGCCGAGGAAATCCTGCAGGCCGTGGGCGAGCCCATCCCCATCGACGGGACCGAGGCCAAGGTGGGCGCCAGCATCGGCATCGCCGTCTATCTCCGCCACGGGGAGACGGCGGACGAGTTGCTGAAACAGGCGGACGCGGCCATGTACGCGGCCAAGGCCCAGGGCAAGAATCGGTTCGTGTTCTCTTCGCCGAAGGAATCAAAATAAGGGCGCAGGCCTAGAAATTCGCCAATTTTCCCATGTCCGGCGGGCTGCGCCACGCGTTGGTTTCCTTGCACCGCTTGCACACCCGGTTGTGCGATCCCTCGGAAACGAAGTCCCGGCCGCACATCAAGCAGCGCCGGACGCGGCCCGTCTGCTTGGGAAGAGGTTTGCGTGGTTGGCTCATGGCGGAGGGGCCTCCTTTCCCACTGTATATGGTGAGACCTAGACGCGATTTCAGCCTTCGCCTTGTGCCGGAGGGTGCGAACCGGGTAAGAATCTCCCAAACAGATCCGGTAATGGAGTTTCAGGAGCCGCCATGCGCGCCGAAATCGAAGCCATCGTCCAGGAAATCAAGCAGTCCCTTGAGCTGCTGAGGAGGCATCTTTGACTACGACGCGGCGCTCAAGCGACTGGACGAACTGAACGCCCAGGCGGAGGACCCGTCTCTTTGGGACGACCCGGAAAAGGCCCAGGGCGTGATGCGCGAGCGCACGCGGCTCGAGAACGGCATCAAGAACCTGGATGCGTTCGAGCAGGACCTTTCCGACAATTCCGAGCTGTTGGAACTCGGCGAGGCCGAGGACGACGCCGACGTCGTGGCCGAGGCCGAGACCGCGCTCCAGGACCTGAAGGCCCGCGCCGCCAAGGCGGAGCTGGAAACCCTGCTGTCCGGCGAGGCCGACCCCAACGACTGCTATCTCGAGGTCCACGCCGGCGCCGGCGGGACCGAGGCCCAGGACTGGGCCGAGATGCTTTTGCGCATGTACATGCGCTGGGCCGAGGGCAAGGGCTACAAGCTGGAGCTCTTGGAGGAAAGCCCGGGCGAGGAGGCGGGCGTCAAGTCCACCACCATCAAGGTGTCGGGCCACAACGCCTATGGCTGGATGAAGACCGAAAGCGGGGTGCACCGCCTGGTCCGCATCTCGCCGTTCGATTCCAGCGCCCGGCGCCACACCAGCTTCAGCTCCATCTGGGTCTATCCCGTGGTCGACGAGACCATCGAGATCGAGGTGCAGGACAAGGACCTGCGCGTTGACACCTACCGCGCGTCCGGGGCCGGCGGTCAGCACGTGAACAAGACCGATTCCGCCGTCAGGCTCACCCACATCCCGACCGGCATTGTGGTCCAGTGCCAGAACGACCGCTCCCAGCACAAGAACCGGGCGGCGGCGATGAAGATGCTCAAGGCCCGGCTGTACGAGCAGGAGCTTCAGCGCCGCGAGGAGGAAACCCAGGCCGAGCGCGACTCCAAATCCGAAATCGGCTGGGGGCACCAAATCCGCTCCTACGTCCTGCAGCCCTACCAGATGGTCAAGGACCTCCGCACCGAGGTGGAGACCTCCAACACGTCCGCCGTGCTCGACGGCGACCTGGACGACTTCATGGCCGCCGCGCTCGCCGCCCGGGTCAAGGGCGGCTAGTGGAGGTCGAGGATTTTCCGGGCGGGAGGGGGATCGTCGGCTCCCTGGACTTGTCGGCGGTCTCGGGCCGGGTGCGCGTTCTCCTCGACCGGGCCCTGGAAATCGACATCCACGGCCTCGACCCGGAAGAGACCGCCTGCATGAACCGCATGGCCGAAACCGTGAACGCCGCCCTTGCCGCCCGTGCGGAGGAGGGGCGGCTGGGGCTCGCGCGCCACGGGCTCCTCCCCATGTTGGAGGCCATCGCCGCCACTCGCCCCGACGCCGCCTTCAAGCCCGATTACGCCGATCTTTTCTTTCTTTACGCCCAGGTCCGGCGATGCCGTCCCGGGGTGGTTTGGGAGTTCGGATCCGGCTGGTCCACCTACGTGCTGGCGCGGGCGATGAAAGAGAACGGGGCGGGGCGGATTTTCTCCATGGAATGCGACGCGGGCTGGACCGATGTGACGCGTCGGGGCTTGCCGAACGATTTGGCGGACTGCTGCGAAATCCTCCATTCCCCGTCCGTCCCCGCCGACGAGTACCCGAGGCCCGGGCTGCGCCACGCCGCGCTTCCGGCCGAGCCGCCCGACTTCGTCTACCTGGACGGCCCGATTTTGACGGAGGCCCGCAAGGTCGCCGTGGACGTCCTGGACGTTGAGGGGGACTTGCTGGACGACTGCCTAGTCGTCGTCGATGGGCGGCTCGCCAATGTCCTGTTCCTGGCGGAGAACCTGAAAGGCCGATGGAAAACGACCTGCGAGGCCATCCGTCTGGTGGGAGAGGGCGGCGGCGTGGTTCAGGAACTGGCGTTGGCGTCGATGTTCGAGAAGGGGTAGGGCTGTTCCCCGCCCTTCGTCAGGAGGCTCGGCGAGAACACGGGACGCTCGGAGCAAAAGGGGTCCGGCGATAAGCGCCTTACTCTTGCGCGGCGGACAGGGCCTGGGTGTAGCCATTGCGCAGGGACTGGATTTCCGAAGCGCTTCCGGACGCAAGCGCGGTTTCCTTGAAAAAGGACGGCAGCTCCAGCCTGAAGGACAACGGAGAACTCGGGCGAGCCAGTAGAACAGAAGGCCGTGCGGCGAGGTTACGGAAGCCTCGGAAGCCTGTCCCCGTAAGTCGCCGCCAACCAGCGCCGAACGTTCTCGGCCAAGGCCTCGTTGCCTTCGATGTTCGGGTGCTGGTCGTCGCGGGCGCGGGGGACGGGGAGGGGGGTATCGATGACGGCGATGCCATTTTTCCGGGCGAAGGCGTGGACGGCGTCGGTCATGTCCAGGAACAGGGCCTTGTCGTGGGGCGTGTCCTCGAAGAACCGCCAATAGGCCGCCCAGGCGAACAGGCCCTCCTCGCGTTCGGAAAGCACCGCCGTCGCGGCCCCGGCGGCCCGGGCCTCGTCGCGAATCGCCTCCATGAGCCGCCGGAAGAGCAGCCATTGCGGTGAGGACGTGACGACGCGGGAGTCCCGGTACCCGGGCCACAGGCCGTGAAAATGCTGTTTCTCGGCGAGGCGCAGAATGATTTCGCGCTGGTGGTCCAGGCCGTGGGCCTCGATTTGGGCCCGGATTATTGACTCTTCTACGGGCCGGCCCTGGTTTTCGTGGAGCCAGCGGACGAAACCGTCCGGCGCCGGGGCGATTTCGTGGAGGATGTGGCTCACCTGGGACGGGCTCAGTTCATGGCGGGGCTGGAAGCGGTATTTCAGGCCGAGGTAGAGGCCGCGAAGGCGCTTGTGAATTTCGAAGTTGTTCAGGAACGCCTCGCGCCGCTGGCGGAAGCTCCAGTAGTTCCCGGTGAAGTCCGGGTTCTTGCGACGGACCAGCGCGCCCGCGTCGTCGAGCTCGTACAGGAACGGCTTGCGCTTGCGCCACACGCCCAGGCTCTGGTTGTCGCTGAGGTCGTTGTCGGTGAACTGGACGACGACCAGGTCGGGGCTGTAGCGCTTTCCCTCGCGCCGGAACGCTTCGAGCTGGGTGTCGGTGCCCCATCCGGGGGTGGAGATGTTTATGACCTCGACCGCGAACCCGTCGGCCCGAAGCTTGTCTTCCAGAATCCGGGTGTATGTCTTGTCCTCGGGCGTGATGGCGCCGAAGGTGACGGAGTCGCCCAAGGCCACGATGCGGAACACGCCCGGCGGCTTTGCATACTCCCGGTCCCGGTCGCGCCATCCGTGATTGTTGAGCAGACCGTAATAGACCTCTTTGGTGTCCGGGTTCTGGTTCAGAAAGCCTTCGTGCGGGTCGAAACCCCAGCCGTAGTGTTTTGCGTTCTCGGCGTGCTGGTGGCCGATGGTCGCGACGGTGTAGGGGAAAAAGAGCTTCAGCGCGCCTTCCACCAGCCCAAGGCCCACCAGCAACGTGAACAGGAAGGCGCCGAGGAGGGTGAGCCTGGGATGGCGCTGGATGAAGCCCTGTTTGGTCATGGGCCGGTTTCGTTCGCCAGCGCCGTCAGTCCAAAGGCGATGGAAAGGCTAGCGAGAAGAACGGCCCTCATTTCATGGCCTCGCTTGCTTCGGATTCTTGGGTTTCCCCGGCCATCGCCTTTGCGGCTTTTATAACGTCGGGCAAAGTGGCGATCAGTTCCGACATATTCGCGGTCGCGGTCCGGTGGATGATATTCGGGTCCGCGCCATCGTAATCGTGGACCAGAATGTTGCGCATGCCGACGATTTGGCGCCAAGGGATGGCCGGGAAGCGGTCGCGGAAATCCTGGGGAATGTGGCGCGCGGCTTCGCCGACGACTTCAATGGCGCGTATGGTCGCCAAGTGGGTTTTTTCGTCGGCCTGAAGCGATGCGGGCGTCATCTCCCCAACGAAGGAGCGGGCCTTTTCGGCGTACGCCAGCATGTCTTCTAGGTAATCCACGAAATTCCGCATCACAGCATCCGCACTTCCGCCAGGATGCGTTTGCCGATGCGGGGCTTGAGGGCGTTGCGGTTGGCGAGATCGACCTTGAGGCCCAGCGCCTCGCTCAGTTCGATCTGCAGGCCCGCGACCTCGAACAGCCCGATCCCGTCGCCGAACTCCACCAGAACGTCCAGGTCGCTCTCCGGCCGCTGCTCGCCGCGCACGAACGATCCGAACAGCCCCATCGAGCGTATGGAGTAACGCCGCCGAAGCTCGGGCAGCATGGTCCGCATCTGATCTTGAATATCTTCGAGACGGCGCAAGGGCGGCTCCGCTACAAGGGGGCTCCGCGCACTATAGCCTTACGGCGGATGGTGTGGAAGTTGGGTTACGACGCGGGTGTTGCGCCGCGAGGTCATTGGCGATGAATGTCAGTCCGGGCTTGTCCGAAACTTGCGAAGTCGATGAGGCAATAAAGATAATTCAAGCAGAGAGTTACGCCTTCCTCTCCCATCCCCCTTTGCCGGTCTGTTTCCAATACGCCATCTCGTGCCCCGCGTCCTTGCACGCGGTCCAGCGCTTTCGCGCGGCCTCGACGGCGGACGGGTCGTTGCCGTCGAACAGGTCGAAGCAGCGCTCATAGTCCGCCACGCGTCCGGAATCGGCGCCGTCGGTCAGGAACAGGAACGTCGCGCCGTTGGGGGCCTCGTCCTTGTCGGTGAGCCAGACGGGTTGCAGGTCCGCGTCTCCGTCGCGCGCGGTTCCGTGGGGAAGCCACGACGCCGGATCGTACATCCACAGAAGCTGGGCCAGGGCCTCCACCCGTTGCTCCGAGCCCGCCATCACCACCGCGCGTTTCCCGGCCTCCAGCGTCTTTTCCAAAAGCCGGGGCAGGGCGCGGTCCAACGGCCAGCGTTGGAGGTGATAGAAGGCGACGTCGGTCACGGCCCCTAGGCGTCCTCGTAATGGTCGGCGACCAGCCGGTCCAACAGGCGCACGCCGAAGCCGCTGCCGCCCTTGGGAACCACCGGACGCTCCTTGTGGGACCAGCACACGCCGGCGATGTCCAGGTGCGCCCACGGCGTTTCGTCCACGAAGCGCTGCAGGAACTGGGCGGCGGTGATGGACCCGGCGCCGCGTCCGCCCGAGATGTTCTTCATGTCGGCGATTTCGGATTTCAAAAGCTTGTCGTACTCGTCGCCCATGGGGAAGCGCCAGACCTTCTCGCCCACGGCGTCGCCGCACTTGGACAGGTTTTCGGACAGGTCGTCGTCGTTGCTGAACAGGCCCGCCCGCTCGTTGCCGAGCGCGATGACCATGGCGCCGGTCAGGGTTGCGAGATCAACCATGAACCGGGGCTTGAACCGGTCGGCGCAGTACCAGAGCGCGTCGGCCAGCACCAACCGCCCCTCGGCGTCGGTATTCAGCACCTCGACGGTCTGGCCCGACATGGTCTTGACCACGTCGCCGGGCCGCTGGGCGGTGGAGGAGGGCATGTTCTCGACCAGGCCCGCGACGCCGACGGCGTCCACCTTGGCCTTGCGACCGGCCAGCGCCTTCATCAGGCCGATGACGGTTCCCGCGCCGCCCATGTCGTACTTCATTTCCTCCATGCCGCCCGACGGCTTGATGGAGATGCCGCCGGTGTCGAAGGTCACGCCCTTGCCGACGAAGGCGACGGGGGCTTCCTTGGCCTTCTTGCCCTTGGACGCGCCGTTCCACCGCATGACCAGAAGCTTGGATTCCCGGTCGCTGCCCTGGCCCACGCCGAGAAGGGCGCCCATGCCGAGCTTCTTCATCTGCTTTTCGCCCAGCACCTCGACCTCGACACCGAGCTCTTCGAGCTTCTTGGCCTCCTTGGCCAGGGTTTCGGGATAGATGACGTTGCCGGGCTCGGTCACCAGGTCGCGGGTCAGGAACACGCCGTCCACGACCTTGTCCCGAGGGGCGAAGGCCTTCCGCGCCTTGGCCGCGCCCTCGCACAGGAACTTCACGGTTTTCAGGGACGGCTTGTCCTCGTCCTTCTCCTTGGTGCGGTAGCGGTCGAAGCGGTAGGATTTCAGCCGCAGCCCTTCTGCCATCGCCGCCGCCATCACTTCCGGCGCGAAGGGGCAGCCCTCGATTTCGTCCACCATGACCGCCGCGGTCCCATGGCCCTTGGAGCAAAGCCCGGCCCAGACTTTTGCGCCCAGCGACAACGCGGCGCGGTCGTCCAGGTCCTCGACCTTGCCGAGGCCGAGCACCATTACCCGGTCCAGCTCCGTTCCCGGAGGGGTCAGCAGTTGTAGGGTCTGGTCCTTCTTGCCCTCGAACCGGCTGGTTTCGATCGCGCGGGCGAGCCAGCCTTCCGTCTTCTCGTCCAGGGCCTTGGCGCTGGGGGCGAGGGCGCTGTCCTCCATGGCCATGACCACGGCCGCGCCTTTGTTCGGAAGGTCGGGCTTGCCGAATGAAATCTTCATAAAAGCTCTCCGGTTCGATCTCGAATAATTGCGTTTTGCAGATTATCCGAACTGGCGGGCGGGACGCCAGAGCCCATTTTTCCGCCATCGTGCGACGGCGATCACAGAATGTTCCCCATGCATTCCATATAATGAACCATGAAACAGCCGGGAACCGCATCGCCATGAATTACGTGTCGAACCCGATATCCCCGACGCCTGGTCCCCAGGAGTTCCTCGACGAAATGGACCGCGCCATCGCCGATCATCTGGCGTGGCTCGGCGACTGGCACCGCAAGCTGTCCGACGGCCTGGACACTGGTGAACCGGATGATTCCCACCACCTGTGCCGTTTCGGCGTCTGGTTCACGCGCAACCAGGGGCGCCGTCTGGTGGACCAGCCCGCCATGCACTGCCTGGAGCGGCTGCACAACGAAATGCACGACATGGCCCAGGCCTGCCTGAAAAAGGCGCGGATGGGCCTGGATGTCCCCGCCGTCGAGCTGGACGCGGCGCATCGCGCCTTTTCGCGGTTCATCAGCCAGGCGCGCAGGCTGGAGCGCGCGTTTTCCCAGGCCACGTCCGATCTGGATCCGTTGACCGGACTGCACAACCGCCAGGCCATGCTGCGCGAGCTTGCCCGCGAACAGGCCAGGATCGAACGCACCGGTTCGCCCGCGTGCATCGCGCTCGCCGACCTGGACCATTTCAAGTCGGTCAACGACGTCTTTGGCCATCTGGCTGGCGACAAGGTGCTAAGGGCCGCGGCGGACCGCTTTTTGTGCGCCATGCGGGTTTATGACGGGATTTTCCGCTACGGCGGCGAGGAATTCCTGATTTGCCTTCCCGAAACCTCGCTCGCCGAGGGGATGGAGGTGCTGGAGCGCCTTCGCGGCAAGCTCGAAAGTCTTCCCATCGCGCTCGAGACCGGCGAAAGCCTGGATATCACCGCGTCGTTCGGCGTCGCGCCCTTCGAGCCGGGCGCGGTTCTGGACGAGGTTCTCGAACAGGCCGACCAGGCCTTGTACTCCGCCAAGGAGCAGGGCCGGAACAGGGTCTGCGGATGGGACGGCCCAGCCGACATCGACGCCCTTCCCAAGGGTGACGAGAAAAAAAATTGCGAAGCGATGTTCGTTGAGATTTGACACAAGCGTCATTTTTTTCTCTAAATCCCCTGACCAGTCCATCGCATCCGGCCTTTGCGGGCGGGCGAGGGGTTAGAGGGAAACCTTTTTAGGGGATGTGACCATGAAGAGCTTAACGAAGGTTCTGACTGTCTCTGCGTTCCTTCTGGGAACGACGGTTTTCGCGGCCGACAAGGCCGACGCTTGGTGGTGGCCCGGCAGCGGCTGGAACAACGGCGACGGCAGCGGTTGGGGCGACGGCAACATGAGCTTCAACATGAGCGGCAGCGGCAACGCCGTGAACCGCTACAGCGGCTACGGCTACCACCGTCCGTACTACGGCGGCTACGGCCCCTACGGATACGGCGGCTATCCCTACGGCGGCTACGGCGGCCCGTGGGGCGGCGGCTACCCAGGCTATGGCGGTTGGGGACGTCCGTGGGGCTGGTAGAGCCAGCCTCCCGGTCCCGATCCGACCGATTTTCGAAAGGCCCCGCTCCCGGACAGGGACGGGGCCTTTCTTTTCGCCGATGAAATTAAGTGTGTAGGTACATCTACGTATTTGACTGGTGTGTTGCGCGTATGATATCAAGTGATATACGCAGTCCCAAACGCCTTGGGCCGCCAACGTCGCGAATGCGCGAAAAACGCAGGCCGGTCTGATGATCGCTGACGCCACAAAAAAAACCGAGCATGGGAAGCTGCTGCGCGAGCTTCACGACTTGGCTCAGGAGCTCCAGTACGACAAGGCTACGCCGAAAAGGCGTTCGGCCCAGCATCGGCTTAACCTCGCGCTTCACGACATGGAGGTCTATCAAGAGGAGCTTCACGTCCAGAACGAAGCCTTGAACGTCGTTCACGAGGAGCTGGACGCGACGGCGAAGAAATATTCCTCGTTGTTCCACAATTCGCCGGTCGGGTACTTGGTCATCGGCTCTGACCGTCTGATCCTGGACTCGAACGTTTCCTTGGCGAACTTGCTCGGCTACACCCGAAACCACATGGAGCGCAAGCCGGTCGGCGTGTATTGCATGGGGGAGTCGGCGAGGGTTCTGGACGCCCACCTGCGCGCCGCCTTCGCCGGGGAAAGAGCGTCCGACGAAATTTTGATGAAACGCAAGAACGGCGCGTTCGTTCCCGTGATGATCGAAAGCGGTCCTGTGTCCCTAGGCGAGGAGCAAGCCGACCATTGCCTCATGGCCGTTCTGGACATTTCCGCGCGCAAAAGGGCCGAGGAGGAACTGCACCGTTACCAGCGGAAGCTGGAGACGATGGTCGAGGAGCGCACGGCCGAGTTGCGGGAGCGCGAGGACGCGCTCTGGCGCCAGCACGGACTCATCGCCTGCGTTTCCAACATCCAGTCCATGTTCATCGGCGACCGGCCCTCTGGCGAACTGTTCGACGCGCTTCTTCTGGATATCCTCAACCTGACCGAAAGCCAGTACGGCTTCATCAGCGAGCTTCGCGAGGACGGGGAGGGCGAGCCGTACCTGGAGGCGCTGGCGATCTCCAACATCGCCTGGGACGACGAAACGCGGAAATTCTATGACGACTACGGGCCGTCGGGGTTCAAGTTCTTCGAATTCGACGGCCTGCACACCGAAGCCGTGACAGCGGGCGCGCCGGTGGTGTCCAACCATCCAGCAAACGACGCCAGAAGCTGCGGCCGCCTGCCGGAAGGGCACCCGCCGCTGGACTGCTTCCTCGGCCTTCCGCTCATGCGCGGCGAGACGGTCGTCGGCGCCATCGGCCTGGCCAACCGGCGGAACGGCTACACGGACAAACTTGCCGCCAGGCTGGAGCCGGTCCTGGCCGCCTGCGCCCAATTCATCGAAGGCTACCGTATCTTTCGGGAGCGCAAGGCCGCCGAGCGCATCATCGCAATCAAGAACGACCAACTGGAGCAGGCGTATTCGGAAATCCAGCAGTTCTCCTACATCGTGTCCCACGACCTGCGCTCGCCCTTGGCCAGCATCATCGGGTTCTCGAACGAACTGAAGGTCTGCTTCGGCGATATCCAAGGCTGGCTGGAGCGCAACGCGCCCAACCTGCCCGAGGATGAGATCCGCTCGCTTGCGGACAACATCGAACAACGGATTCCCGAGGCCCTTGAGTTCATTCAGGCCTCGTCGGACAAGATGGACCATTTGGTCGAGGCCTTGCTCAAGCTGTCCAGATTGGGGCGTCGCGACTTCAGGTGGGAGTCCTTGGACGTCCAAGAGCTTGTCTCGGCCGCCGTCGAGGCCCTGGCCTTCCAGATCGAAAGCGCGGACATAAACGTCGAGGTCCGCGACCTGCCGACGGTCACGGCGGACCGGCTGTCGCTCGAGCAGATTTTCGGCAACCTGATCGACAACGCCATCAAGTACATGGCGGACGACCGGCCGGGCGAGATCGTGATCGAGGCGGCGATGGAGCCGGACGAGGTGACCTTCGCCGTCCGCGACAACGGGCGCGGCATCGCGCGCGAGGACTTCGACGACGTATTCCGGATTTTTCGTCGCGTCGGCAAGCCCGCGGTCGAAGGGGAAGGCATGGGGCTGGCCTACGTCAGGACCCTCGTGCATCGCCACGGCGGAAAGATCTGGGTGGAGAGCGCGCTGGGGGAGGGAACTAGCTTCCTGTTTTCGTTGCCGACCAGCGCCGGGCCTTCAGCGACCTGAGGACGGTTCATACCGTCGCCTTCTGATGGAAACCGGTCCCGCCGGGATCATCGCCGGTTTTTACGAAGATGTCGGTGACCATGGCGGCGGGCGGCCCGCCCCTGCAGGCCGCGATCATGTCGTCCACCTTGTCGGCGGGGCCCTTGAACACCGCCTCGACCGTGCCGTCGGAGCGGTTGCGCACCCAGCCGGACAGCCCGCGCTTCACCGCTTCCTGCTGGGTCCAGGCCCGGTACCAGACGCCTTGGACCCGGCCCTCGATGCGGGCGCGGACGCATTTGAACTTGGGTTCGGACATGGTATTTCCTCCCGTCCAACCACATGGCATAGACGGGCGGAATGCGCAAGCCCGGGGCCGACGCACTTGACACCCGGAACGCTGCGGCTTAGGGAATGCTGTTCCCTGCGGGTGTGGCGGAACTGGTAGACGCGGCGGCTTTAGGTGCCGTTGCCTTAGGGCATGGGGGTTCGAGTCCCTCCACCCGCACCACCGCGTCGTCTTTCTTCGCCTCCGCCCGTGGCCAAGCCGTCCATTCATCTCTGATTTCACGTTCCGATTGGGAAGTCCATGCAGGTTACCGAAACCAAAAACGAAGGTTTAAAGCGGGAGTATAAGATCGTCATTCCCGCGTCCGATATCGAGGAAGGCATTACCTCCAAGCTGAAGGAAGTCGGACAGACCATCCGACTGCCCGGGTTCCGCCCAGGCAAGGCGCCGTTGAACATCCTGCGCAAGCGCTTCGGCGCGTCCGTCGCCGCCGACGTGGTGCAGGAGAAGGTCAGCGAGACCTCGGGCGCCATGGCCACCGAACGCGGCCTGCGTCCGGCTCTGCCGCCCGAATACGACGTCACCGCCTACGAGGACGGCCAGGACCTGGAGTACACCATCTCCCTGGAGGTGATCCCCGACATCGAGCCCATGGACTTCGCCACCCTGAAGCTGGAGCGATGGGTCGCCGACGTGGCG
This sequence comes from uncultured Hyphomicrobiales bacterium, assembly GCA_964344345.1. Lineage (GTDB taxonomy): Bacteria > Pseudomonadota > Alphaproteobacteria > Rhodospirillales > CAYFNC01 > CAYFNC01. The sequence goes on from CAYFNC010000002.1 coordinate 12,887, forward strand.
GAGAAGGAGGTCGAGGAGGTTCTGGAGCGCATGGCGTCGGCCTACAAGTCCACCGAGGCCATCACCGAGGACCGGCCCGCCAAGACGGGCGACGTTCTGAAGATCGGCTTCGTCGGCAAGGTGGATGGGGAGGCGTTTCCCGGAGGAACGGCGGAGGACTACGCGCTCGAGCTCGGCTCCGGCTCCTTCATTCCGGGGTTCGAGGACCAGTTGGTCGGCGCCAAGGCGCCGTCCAAGGTCGACGTCAAGGTGACCTTCCCGGAAGACTACGGCGCGGCCGACCTCGCCGGAAAGGACGCCATCTTCGAGGTGGACGTCAAGGAGATCCAGGAATCCAAGGACGCCGCGATTGACGACGAGCTCGCCAAGCGCGCGGGCAAGGAGAACTTGGAGGACCTGAAAAAGGAGCTGAAGGACGCCCATGGCGAGCAGTACAAGGCCGCGTCCCGCATGCGCCTGAAGCGAAAGCTGCTCGACGACCTGGCCGACGCCCACGACTTCGCCGTGCCCGAGGGCATGGTCGAGCGCGAGTTCGAAATGATCTGGTCCCAATTCCAGCAACAGAAGGAAGCCGGGAGCCTGACCGGCGACGATCAGGAGATCGCGGAAAAGAGCGAGGACGAACAGAAGGCCGAATTCCGGGAAATCGCCGAGCGCCGGGTGCGGCTCGGCCTGCTGTTGGCCGAGGTGGGGCGGACCAACAACATCGACGTCACCCCCGAGGATCTGAACCGGGCCATGGCCGAGGAGGCAAAGAACTATCCCGGCCAGGAAGAGATGGTCATGCAGTATTTCCGCGGCAATCCCCAGATGATGGAGCAGCTCCGCGCTCCGGTGTACGAGGACAAGGTGATCGACTTCATCCTGGAACTCGCCGACGTGACCGACAAGACGGTCTCGGCCGAGGAACTGATGAAGGATCCCGATGAAGGCGACGCCGACACCGACGAGAAGAAGGACTGACCATGATCGATCCCCGCGCCGCCACGGCGAACCTTATCCCCATGGTCGTCGAGACGACCAACCGGGGGGAGCGCGCCTACGACATCTATTCCCGCCTGTTGAAGGAGCGCATCGTGTTCCTGACCGGCGGGGTCGAGGAGCACATGGCCAGCCTGATCTGCGCCCAGCTCCTGTTCTTGGAATCGGAAAACCCGAACAAGGACATCTCATTCTACATCAACAGCCCGGGCGGGGTGGTGACGGCGGGGCTCGCCATCTACGACACCATGCGCTATATCCGGCCCGACGTGTCCACCGTCTGCATCGGCCAGGCCGCGTCCATGGGGGCGCTTTTGCTCGCCGCCGGAACGCCTGGCAAGCGCTACGCCCTTCCCAACTCCCGGATCATGATCCACCAGCCGTCCGGCGGCGCCCAGGGCCAAGCCTCCGACATCGAGATCCAGGCTCGCGAGATCCTCAAGCTCCGCGACCGCCTGAACGGGGTTCTGGTCGAGCACACCGGCCAGAAGCTGGATGTGATCGAGGAGGCCGTGGACCGCGACCGCTTCATGGAGGCGAAGGAGGCCAAGGACTTCGGCCTGATCGACGAGGTGGTGATCAATCGCCCCGAAGGGAACGAGGACGAAGAGAAGGGCGACAAGGATTCGTCTTAGGCCCACGCGGCGAGTATCAAACCCAATAATAGGCGGAACGCAAAAAAAAGGGCGGGGGTCCGAAGACCCCCGCCCAATTTCGTGTCGCTGTGGTCCTGGTTTTAGGTCCAGGAGTCCGCGGCGATGTTGTCGTACCAGCCGTCGGCGTAGTTGCGTTCGGCCTTGCGGGACTTCTCGTCCGCGCCCTTGCCCACCATGGGGCTGAGGCCGCCAGAGCCCTTGATGCCGGCGAAGCCCTTGTCGGTCGGCTTGTAGATGGCCGTGACCGAGAAGGCCCAGTCGTTGGTGATCAGGCTGTAGCACGTGTTCGACGTGGTCGGCATGCCCGGCTTCTCGCCCTTGAGCGACTTGACCGCCGAAAGCGCCGCAACCTTGGCCTGGGTGTTGGCCGCGTTGCCCGACTTCGGCATCTTCGACGCGATGGTCGCGTCGCCGATCACGTAGATGTCCTTGTGCTTCTTGGACTCGAACGTCATGTAGTCGATCGGGCACCAGTCGCCTTCGGTCAGACCGGCGTCGAAGCAGATCTGGGCGGCCTTCTGGGCCGGGATCACGTTCAGGACGCCAGCCTTGTGCGACTCGAACTCGGTCTTGGCGGTGCGGGTCTTGACGTCGATGGCGGTGACCTTGCCGTCCTTGGCCGCGGGCACCCACTCGATCAGGGACTTGGGCGTACCGAAGCCGTAGAACTTCTTCCAGCCTTCCTGGAACAGGCCCTGCTTGGAGTGCTTGTCCTTGGCGTCCAGAATGATGACCTTCGATTTCGGCTTATGTTTCTGGAAGTAATAGGCGGCCATGGCTGCGCGCTCGTACGGGCCCGGGGGGCACCGGAACGGGTTCGGCGGAGCCACGATGATGAACGGATCGCCATCCTTCATCGCCTCGAGCTGCTTGCGCAGCGTGACGGTCTGCGGACCGGCCTTCCAGGCGTGGGGAACGGCGTCGTAGTCGGCCTGGGTCTTGTAGCCTTCCATCGGCTTGAAATCGACGCCCGGAGACATGATCAGCTTGTCGTAGCTGAGCGTCTTGCCGCCCTTGGTCGTCACGGTCTTCTTGGCCGCGTCGACGCCGGTCACCATGTCGTTGACGAAGGTGATGCCGCGCTCGGACTGCTTGGACAGGTCGAACGTGATGGAATCGAAATCGCGGATGCCGCCGAGATACAGGTTCGAGAACACGCACGTGGTGTACATCTTGCTCGAATCGATCAGCGTCACGTCGAGGCTGGGATCCCAGAACTTGCAGTAGCGGGCCGCGACGGCGCCGCCGAAGCCGCCGCCGACGACGATGATCTTGCCGCCGGAGCCGGCGCGCGCGCCATTGATGAACGGAGCCGTGGAAAGGGCCGTTGCGGCGCCCGCGACACCTGCGGTCTTAATGAAATTTCTGCGCGTTGTCATGGTGCGTCAACCCTCCCTATTTCTTCATCATCATGGGTTTTCCGGAGTGCTCCTCGAAGTAGTCGCGCATGGCCATCAGCTCGTCGTCCGTATAGCCCTTCGCGATGCGGTTCATGATGGTGCCCGCCTTGGTGTCGGCGCGATATTGCTTCATCGACTTATACATCTTCTTCGGAGACACTTCGGAAAGCGGATCCATGACCTCGCCAACGGCGTTGCCGTTGCCGCCGTGGCAGTTGAAGCAGCCCGCGGCGAGAAGGCGGCCGTCCGCGACCTCGCCCGCGTTAACGGGCGCAGACGCCATGAAACCGGCGACGGCGGCGAAGCCGAGCGTAAGCCGGATAATCCGTCCTGTTGCCATACTGATTCCTCCCTGCAGTATGAATGATGTCGGAAACACCCATAACATAACCCTCATCATATTGAAACAATGAATGCATAACTAAACCCAATTTTTTCAATGGTTTTTCCGCATGGATTATGGCGATACCCCTCCATTTAACAGCGGCTGCTAGTTTAAGGGCTGACTAATTTAGAGCAGACTAAATAAGGAATCGCTAATAAAGGAGTTTCGCATGTTTATTCTTCTGGCTGCTGGCGCAGGATCGGCTTGCATTGCGCCGCGCCGCCATCCATAAGGAATCCCACAGGCAACCGGATTGCGAGGAGCAGGGGATGGCCGATCCCGACCGCGCCCCCATACAGATCGTCGTGGCGGACAAAAGTCCGCTGGTTCAGGCGGGGCTGACCCACCTGTTCGGCAACGACGACCGGTTCGAGCTCGTCGCCATGGCGCCGGACGGCGAACGGTTCATGGAGGCGGTGGAGCGCAAGGCGTTCCATGTCGGCATCATCGGATGGGACATGCCGGGCCTCGACGGGCGAGGCGTGCTGGAGGCCGTGAAGACGCTGGGGCCGGACGCCCCCCGCATCATCGTCTACACCGGAAACCCGTCCCAGGACGCGCCCAGGATGGCAATGCACCTGGGCGGGGCGGGGTTCTGCTCCAAAAGCGACCCGTTGGAGCGGCTGGTCGAGGTGGTTCTGGCGGTCGCGGACGGGCGCATGGTCTTTCCCTTCATGGATGTCAGCCGCATCAACGGCGACCCGCTCGCCAACCTGACTGGACGCGAGTACCAGTTGCTGTCCAGCCTGTCCCGCGGACGCACCAACGCTCAGATCGCCCATGACCTGGACATCTCGCTGAATACGGTGAAGTTCCACCTGAAAAACCTCTACAGCAAGCTGGATGTCCAGAACCGCGCCCAGGCCGTCGCCTATTACATGTCGGCCAGCGGTCGGGATGGGGGATAAAGCCGGGTTTTCGGTTGCTTCGTTCTTATTGTTGTCGTATATCGGCAACGCCTGATCGAGGCGATCGATTTCTATGGATTTCATACAGTGACGAACCCGGCGGCGCCCACCAGCCCATTCCCGCCCGCGACCCGATAGGGCCGCATTTCCGGGAGCCTGGACGCGCGCCTTCGGGCCTTTACGCCGTCACTGATTGCCGGGAGCGCCGCCGGCGCCTGCCGCGGCCCGCCCTTCGGGGAGACATAAAGGTTATGACTGCCGAGTTCCGGGACATGGCGAACGCCATCCGCATGTTGACGGCGGACGCCGTGCAAAAAGCCAATTCCGGCCACCCGGGCATGCCCATGGGCATGGCCGACGTGGCCACCGTGCTGTTCACAAAATTCCTAAAGGTGGACCCGACCAAGCCCGACTGGGAGGACCGAGACCGGTTCGTGTTGTCCGCCGGGCACGGGTCCATGCTGATTTATTCGCTTTTGTATTTGATGGGCTACCCGGACGTCACCATCGACGAGATCAAGAATTTCCGACAGCTCGGCTCCAAGACGCCGGGGCATCCCGAATACCGCCACACCGCTGGCGTCGAGACCACCACCGGCCCCTTGGGCCAGGGCATCGCCAACGCCGTTGGCATGGCGCTGGCCGAGCGCATCCGCCGCGACCGTTACGGCAAGTCGGCGGTGGACCATTACACTTACGTGATCGCGGGCGACGGCTGCCTGATGGAAGGCATCAGCTACGAGGCCGTGTCCTTCGCCGGCCACCTGGGGCTGAACAAGCTGGTGGTGCTGTGGGACGACAACTCCATCAGCATCGACGGCCCGACGGAAATGACCCAGGTCCACGATCACATCAAGGGCTTTCAGGCCAGCGGCTGGGACGTGCAGGTGATCAACGGCCACGACCCCGCCGCCATCGAAGCCGCCATCGCACACGCCAAGACCACGCCGACCCCGTCCCTGATTTCCTGCGAGACCGTCATCGGCTACGGCGCGCCCAACAAGGCCGGAACGGAATCCACCCACGGCGCGCCCTTGGGCGAGGACGAGGTGGCGGGCACCCGCGAGAACCTCGATTGGAACCATCCGCCGTTCGAGATTCCGGACGGCATTCTCGACGCGTGGCGGGACGCCGGACGCCGAGGCGCCAAGGACCGGGAGGCCTGGGAGGAGCGTTTCAAGGACCTGGACCCGGCCATGCGCCAGGAGTTCAACCGCACCTCCAAGGGCGAACTGGCCCCGGGCTGGCAGGAAGCCTTGCTGGAGGTCAAACGCAAGTACGCCGAGGAAAAGCCCACCATCGCGACTCGTCTCGCGTCGGGCAAGGCCCTGGAGATCTTCACCGCGCATTTCCCGGAAATGCTGGGCGGGGCGGCGGACCTGACCGGATCGGTCAACACCAAGGCGCGAGGCATGCGCGACCTTTCCGCCGCCGATTTCTCCGGCCGCTACATCCGCTACGGCGTGCGCGAGCACGCCATGGCCGGGATCATGAACGGCATCGCCTGCCACGGGGGACTGATTCCTTACGGCGGCACGTTCCTGGTGTTCGCCGACTACATGCGCCCGTCGATTCGCATGTCCTCCCTTATGGGGCTTCGGGTCATCTACGTTCTCACCCATGATTCCATCGGCGTCGGCGAGGACGGCCCGACCCATCAGCCGGTGGAGACCGTGGCCTCGCTCCGCGCCATCCCGAATCTCGTGGTGCTGCGTCCCTGCGACGCGGTGGAGACAGCCGAATGCTGGGCCGTGGCCCTGGACAGCAAGGACCGTCCGACCGCCATGGTGCTGACCCGCCAGGCGGTGCCCGCCGTGCGCACGGACATGCGCGACGACAACATGTCCGCCAAGGGGGCCTATGTGCTGTGCGAGGCGGACGGCGGCTTCACGGCGCGGCGCGTGACGCTTTTGGCCACCGGGTCCGAGGTCCACATCGCGGTCGAGGCGCGCAAGGAGCTTCAGGAAAAAGGCGTGCCCACCGCCGTGGTGTCCATGCCGTCATGGGAACTGTTCGAGATGCAGTCGGCCGACTACCGCGACATGGTGCTCAATCCCGGAACCATTCGCGTGGCGGTGGAGGCCGGAATCCGACAGGGTTGGGGACGTTACATCGGTTCCGAAGGCGGCTTCATCGGCATGAACGGCTTCGGCGCGTCCGGGCCCGGCGGGCAATTGTTTGAACATTTCGGCATCACCACCGAAAACGTTGTCGCGGCGGCGCTCGCGCGCGTGTAATGTACCGGCGGCCTCAGGGAGGTGGGGCCGCCAACCATAAGGCTCAATCAAGGAGAGGGACTAGAATCCAATGGCGCTTGTTTCGCTTCGACAGCTTCTCGACCATGCGGCGGAGAATGACTACGGCCTCCCCGCGTTCAACATCAATAACATGGAGCAGATGCTCGCAATCATGGCCGCCGCCGACAAGCTCGACGCGCCCGTGATCATGCAAGCCAGCCGCGGCGCGCGTAAGTACGCCAACGACACCGTGCTGAGCTATCTAATCAAGGCGGCCATCGACATGTATCCCCACATTCCGGTTTGCATGCATCAGGACCACGGCAACTCCGCCTCGACCTGCATGAGCGCCATTACCTCCGGCTTCTCGTCGGTCATGATGGACGGCTCCCTGGAAGAGGACGGCAAGACCCCGTCCAGCTACGACTACAACGTCCAAGCCACCAAGCAGGTGGTCGACATGGCCCACATGGTCGGCGTGTCGGTCGAGGGCGAGCTGGGCTGCCTCGGCTCGCTGGAGACCGGCGAGGGCGACAAGGAGGACGGCCACGGCTTCGAGGGCAAGCTCGACAAGGAAAAGCTGGTCACCGATCCGGACGAAGCCGCCGATTTCGTCTCCAAGACCAACGTGGACGCGCTGGCGGTCGCCATCGGCACCTCCCACGGCGCCTACAAGTTCACCCGCAAGCCCACAGGCGAGATCCTCGCCATGGACGTGATCAAGAAGATCAACGCCAAGCTGCCCAACACGCACCTGGTGATGCACGGCTCGTCCTCGGTTCCCCAGGACCTGCAGGACATCATCAACAAGTATGGCGGCGACATGAAGCAGACCTACGGCGTTCCGATCGAGGAAATCCTCCAGGGCATCAAGAACGGCGTGCGCAAGGTCAACATCGACACCGACAACCGCATGGCCATCACCGGCGCCATCCGCAAGGTGTTCTCCGAAACCCCGGACAAGTTCGACCCGCGCGACTACCTCAAGCCGGCCCGCGAGGCCATGCAGGCCCTGTGCGAGGAGCGTTACCAGCAGTTCCAGTGCGACGGCAAGGCTTCCAAGATCAAGGTCCTGCCGCTCAGCGAGATGGCTGCGCGCTACGCTTCCGGTTCGCTCGACGCCAAGGTCGGCTGACCGCGGCTGTAATAACCATGGACATCCCGGCGCCGTTTCGGCGTCGGGATCGCTCCACGCCCCGTGGGGCGACCTCGGGGCCTGAAAGAATAGGGCGCCGAGAATGACGATCGAAATTTCCCCCTCCATCCTGTCCGCCGACTTCTCCATCCTGGGCGAAGAGGTCAAATCCGTTTCCGAGAAGGGCGCGGATTACATCCACATCGACGTCATGGACGGGCATTTCGTGCCCAACCTCTCCATCGGCCCCATGGTTATCAAGACCCTGCGTCGCTGGACCGAGGTTCCCTTCGACGTTCACCTGATGGTCGATCCGGTCCAGCCTTATCTGGAGGCTTACGCCAAGGCGGGCGCCGATATCATCACGGTCCACGCCGAGGCCGACAAGCACGTGGACCGCTCGCTCCAGATGATCAAGGACCTGGGCAAGCGCGCGGGATTGTCGCTCAACCCCGGCACCCACCCCTCCGTGATCGAGCCGGTGCTCGACCGGCTGGACTGGATCCTGGTCATGACCGTGAACCCTGGATTCGGCGGCCAGAGCTTCATGCATTCCCAGGTGGAGAAAATCCGTAAGGTCCGGGAGTTGATAGGCGATCGTGACATCGTGCTTGAAGTGGACGGAGGCGTCTCGCCCGAGACGGCGGGGGCCGTTTGCGCGGCCGGCGCCCGGGCGCTGGTGGCCGGCAGCGCCGTGTTCAAGGATTTCGATTTCAAGGACTACGACCAAACCATCGAGGCCATCCGCAAGGCGGGCGAGGCGGCCATCGCCTGACCGTCTGGCCGGCATCGACTTTCCGCAGAAAATCCGTGGCGGGAAATCACCTTCCGGTCATGTGGGAAAATTGGGAAATTCCAAGAATATCCTTGGGTTCCCGCACGCCTAGAATATCCTTGGGTTCCGGTACGCAATGTAATAAAAACCTTATATCGCATCAGGGTATGACACACCCCGTTTTTCAACTGCCGACCAGGGGGGGATGAATGACCCAGGACAGCGCCGCCGACCAGAACCCCAAGGTGATCGACGCCGAAGTCGATGAAAAAACCATGATGCAGAGGGTGACGTCGTTACGCCATCATCTGTCCCTGGCCTACTTCGTTGAAAAGCGATGGTTTATTATCGCCATGATCGTCGGCGCGGGCATGTTGTCGCTGCCTTTGCCCGAAGGCCTGACCCAAGAAGGCATGATCGTTCTGACCATGTCCGTGGTCGCCACTATCCTGTTTGTGACCGAGCCGGTGCCGTTGCCCACGGTGGCGCTATTGATCGTGGTGGCGCAGGTGGTCTTGCTCAGCCTGCCATCCACCCAGGTGGCGAAAAGCCTGATGACCGATTCCGTACTGTTCATCATGGGCTCGCTGATGCTGGCGGTCGCGGTGGTGAAACAGAAACTGGACAAGCGCATCGCCTGGCTGATCGTGCAGTTGACCGGAACCAACACCCTTCGCATCGCGTTCGGCATCAGCCTGGTTTCCGGCCTGTTGGCATCGTTCATCGGCGAACACACCGTCGCCGCCATGATGCTGCCGGTGGGGATCACCTTGATCCAGTTGACGTCCGACGACCCCAAGAAGGTCCGCAATCTCGCGGCCGTTCTATTGTTTTCGATTTCGTATGGCTGTTCCGTCGCCGGCATCGGCACGCCGTCCGGCGGCGCGCGCAACGCCATCATGATCGGGTACTGGAAGGAATTCTTCTACGATCCGGGCAATCCCGACACGTACAAGTTCCTGATCGATTACGTGAAGTGGATGATTTACGCGTACCCGATGTTCCTGCTGCAGATTCCCTTCGTGACCATCATCTTGGTTCTCACCTTCAAGCCCGAATACAAGAGTCTGGACCGCGCCGTGGCCAAGCTGCGCCGACAGGTTCGCGCCCAAGGCGCCATGAAGGGCGGGGACTGGGTCGCCATCATCCTGTTCACATTGGTGTTGACGGGCTGGATCACCATTTCCAGCGCCATCGGCATGGGCACGGTCGCCATCTTGGGCGCCGCCGCGTTCCTGGTGGCCGGGCTGGTTTTGTGGGAGGACATGAACTCCGGCGTCAACTGGGGCGTGGTCCTGCTGTACGCCGCCGCCATCTCGCTCGGCGTTCAGATGAAGGACACTGGCGCCGCCGCGTGGATCGCCAACAACTTCCTGGCCTTGCTCAAGCCGCTCGGCGCGGGCGAGGGCATCGGGCTGTGGGGCGCGGTGTCGGTGCTGACCACGGGCGTCACCAACATGATGTCCAACGGCGCGGCCGTGGCCGTGTTGGGCCCGATCGTTTTGAACTTGGCCGTCGCCGCCGAGGAAAGCCCAATCATCATCGGCTTCATCACCGCCGTGTCGTCGGCCTTCGCGTACCTCACCGTCGTCGGGACTCCGGCATGCACCATCGTGTATTCGTCGGGCTACCTGAAGACCACGGACTTTTTGACCGTGGGCTGGAAAATGGTGCTGATGTCCACCATAGTCATGTTGGGGGCGGCGGCCGTATACTGGCCGCTAATGGGCTGATAAGCCTGGACGCGGAGGAACGAAGATGGCCGACAAGAACAAACAGAAGGAAAAACGCTTCCGAATGATGGTCTGCATCGACGGCTCCGACGAATGCTATCGCGGCCTACGCTACGCGGCCAAATTGGGCAGCGGCACGGAATCGGACATCACCCTTCTGTACGTGCGCCCGGTTGACAAGGGTCTCCGCTCCGGCGGGCTTCAGGTCAGCGTCGCGCGCGAGAACATCATGGCGTGGGGCCTCGACCTTCCGGGCGTCAAATACCTGAAGAAGGGCAGGGACCTTCTGACCGAGCTCGGCTTCATGGGCGAGGACTGGAACGAGCGCTTGCACCAGGAGGGCGCCCACGGCGACCCGCTGGGCAACCACACCCTCGAATACATGAACGAGGACGGAAAGAAAATCTCGCTCAAGCTCAAGGTCTCGCCCGACATCGCCTCCGCCATCCTCGAGGACTGGGAGGAGGCCAAGTACGACCTGATCATTCTGGGCGCGTCGGAGCGCTGGCGCAAGAAACGCTCCATCGCCGCGTTCTTCGACCCCGCCGTGGCGGAAAAAGTGGCCGTACACGCCCCCTGTTCGGTGATCGTGGCTCGCGAGCTCGAGGTCGGCAATGGCCACCTGATCTGCATCGACGGATCCGATCACGCGCTCAACATGGTGCGGCGGGACGCGGCGCTGGCCAGCCGTTGCCAATGCCCCATCTCCATCATCTCCGTCGCACTGGACCAAGCCGACCAGGACAAGGCCCAGGCCAACGTGGACCGCGCCAAGGCCATGCTGGACGAGATGGGCATCGAGGTGAAGGAAACCATGACCCGCGTCGGCAACCCTGTCGAGGAGATCACCGAGGTCGGGCCGGACTATTCCCTCGTCGTGGTCTCGGACAGCGAAAAATCCGCGGTCCAACGCTTCTTCATGGGCAGCAACGCCTTTCAGCTCATGCAGAAATCGTTCAACTCGGTGATGATCGTCCGTTAGAACGTTTGCCCTTCGATAACCTTGCGTTAACCAATGCCGGATACGGTGTTGGTCGTATATAACGCAGGGGTTGAGGGACTGTTTATGACCGATTTGCGGTTCTCCGAACAAGAGATTCAAGATTTTTTGTCGTGTTTTCAGCGCGTTCCCGGCTGGCTGGGCTGGGACAGGCGGGACGAGGACGGCCGCGACGTCATACGCGTCCGGATCGGCGACGACCGGGATTCGGACCTACGTCTGGCGAAAACCGCTTCCGGGACGTTCGTCGCCCAGGGTTTCGACTGTTGGGGTCTGATGGTTTGTCGGGCGTTCGACGACCTGTTGCGCTCGCTCGCCGGGGACATCCCAGCCAAGGCGGCCTAATCGGCCTTCGCCGCCGCGACATCCAGAATTCTCGCGATCACCTTCGGCTCCTGCGCGCCGGAGATCGTCATGGCGTCGTTGAACAGGAACGACGGCACCCCATTGATGCCCAGCCGGTGCGCGGTGGTGTTGTCGCGGTAGACGGCGTCCAGATCCGCGACCCCGCGAAGGTGCGAGGTCAGTTCTTTCTGCTCCAGGCCCAGCTTCGCGCCGATATCGATCAGAATGTCCTCGTCGCCCACGTCCTTCCCGTTGAGGAAGTAGTTGATGAACAGGGCCTCCACCGCTTCATGCCCGCGCCCGCGCGCATGGGCGTACCGGACCAGGCGATGGGCGTTCACCGAGTTGGGGGTGCGGCGGATGCGTTCGAAGGCGAAATCGATCGACACGCTTTCGCCCGCGTCGGCGATGGCTCCGAACAGGCGGCGCACCCGGGCCTCGCTGCCGAACTTTCGGATCAGGTAGTCGTTGCGATCGACGCCCTGTGACGGCATGTCCGGGTTCAGAAGAAACGGAAACCAGCTGATTTCCACGTCAAGCGTCGGACGCATCCTGACGGCCTGCTCCAATCGGCGCTTTCCGATGAAGCACCACGGGCAGATGACGTCGAAGATGAAATCGACCCGGACCGGGTTCGTGGTCAAGCCATCGACTCCCGCGACCTTGCGATCAGGCTGGTGGCGTTCTCGCCGAGGGTGGCGCTGGCCATGCCGGTCATCACCCAGACGCTGATGGGTTGGTAGACGTCCTGAAGCGCGAAGTCCGTATGGCGCAGGATGCCCGCGATCCGGTGCAGGACCACCCGGGCTTCGCCGGGCGGGGTGTCGGGAAGCGCGACGCAGAATTCGTGGTCGCCGTACCGGGCCACCATGTCCTCTGCTCGGATCAACCCGCCGATCCATTGGTAAAGCTGCTGGACCAGGTGGTTGGCGGCGGGCTCGCCGAACTGGCGGCGGATTTCGGGAATGTTCGGGGTGGACAGGAACAGCACCGTCAGGTGCTTTTGCCAGTCCCGCGCATCCGCGATCAGGGTTTCAAGATGGCCAGCGAAGAAATCCAGCGAATAACAGCCGCTGATCGTTTCCGTGGTTTCTGGAAGCTTGGTTGCGTCCAGGGCCTGGCGAAGGCGCCAGCGAAGGCGTTGGCGCCGGACCAAGCCGTCGAGCGCCATGCGCGTCTCCTCGTCGGATGCCGGACGGGGCAGAACCCGGGTCGCGCCCCGGCGATAGGGCTCGACCGGGTCGTTGAACGCGCCTTCGGGGGCGAGAAGGACGGCGGGCAGGTTGAACAGGCGCGGATTGGTGCGGATGTGGCTGCAAAAGCTGAGCGCCGCGTTCACCTGGTCGGGGTCGTTGTCATCCAGGGCTATTACGGCGGCGTCGAAGGCGTTGCCGTTCAGAATGTACTCGGCGGCGAAAAAGTCCGTGCAGGGCGAGATCGCGCAGCGTCCGCCGAGCGCGCTTTCAAGCTTGTCCGTATCCCCGCCGTCATGGCCGAGAGACAAAAGCTTGTAAGGGGCGTCGTCGATGGAAAGGTCCGCTTCCGGTCCCGGGTATCCACCGAACTTTTCCGCCGTGGCGCGTCTGCGGGCGAGTTCCCCATGCATGGTCGAAAGCCGGATCAACGGGCGCATGCGGTGCAGATAGTCGCTTTCGATCATGGGATCGACCATTACGTCGTCGCACTGAAGGTCCCGCGCCATGCGCATGACCCGGTCGGACAGCGCGTTCGTCACCAGTACTACCGGCAGGGATTTGGTTTGGGGGTCGCAACGCATTTCCTCGACAAGGGCGAAGACGTCGATTCCCGGCTTGGCGATGTCGATCAAGACCACGTCGGGCCTGCCGTAGCGGGCTTCCTCCAGCAAGCGCGGCGTGGAGCCGCAGCCCTGGGCCAGGTATTCGTGTTCGCCCAAGCTGTCCACCAGGACGGCGAGACGCTCCGGGTCCGAGCCCACCACCAGTACGTTGCCAAGCCGCGCCATGATCCGATCCGGTAATCCCTACGCTTGCGCCTTCACGATTATACGGACCCGCGCCCAATGGCAACAGGGCCTAACCGTCAAATGGCCAAATCATCGGGATCAGGGGCAGGGCCGTCGCCATGGCGGCCACGGTCAAGGGACCGCCGAGGCGCAGGTAGTCCGCGAAGCGGTATCCCCCAGGTCCCATGACCAAGGTGTTGTTTTGGTGCCCGACCGGCGTGAGGAAGGCGCAGGACGCGCCGACGGCGACGGCCATCAAAAAGGGATCAGGGCTGACGGACAGGCGCTCGGCGATTCCAACGGCCAGCGGCGCCATGACCACGGCCGTGGCCGCGTTGTTGAGCACCGCCGACAACCCGACGGTCAGGATCATCAAGCGCGCCATCTGGACCCAGGGGTCCGAGCCCTCGGACGCGTTGAACAACACCGTCGTCAACAGGTCCGTGGTCCCGGTGCTCTGCAGAGCGTGGCCCATGGGGATCAAGGATCCCAGAAGAACGATGACCGGCCAGTCCACGGTCTCGTAGATTTCACGTGGCGGAACCACGTTGGCGGCGACCACGGCCAACGTGGCTAGCCCAAGCGCGATGGGAAACGCCACCAGCCCCAAGGCGGACGCCAGAATCGCCGCGCCGAATACGGACACCGTGGTCAGCGCCATGCCGCGCTTGCCGATGCTGATGGCCCGGTCCGCGAGCGGCAGGCAGCCCATGTGGCGCACCACCTCGGCCAGTCGGTCGGGCTCGCCATGCAGCAGCACGGTGTCGCCGGCGCGGCAGCGGAACGACTGCAGCCGTCCGCGATAAGGCCTGCCCTGGCGCGAGACCGCGAGAAGCCGGACGCACCAGCGCGGCGATAGGCGGAGTGAGTCCACGCGCCGTCCCTCCATTCGCGAACGGGGGGTGACGACCGCCTCCATCGCCTCGGCGCCGTGGGCCATCAGGGGGTGTTTTTCCTCATCGTCCGCCTTGTAGCCGACGATGCGTAGGCCGAGCGCCGAGACGAAGCCGTCGATCTTCTCTGGCCCGCCTTCTACTAGTAGAGTGTCGTAGGTTTTCAGGGTTTCGTCCGGGGGAGGGGAGAACACCCTGCGCTTGCGCCGGATCAGGGAGACCAGAAGCACCTCGTGCTCTGCGGCTTTCTCCTCCAGCGCGGCCAGGGTCATGCCCCAGGCGGCGCTTTTCTTCAACACCCGCGCCTCGGTCACGTAGGCGTCGATGTTGAACAGGCCGCCGGTCTTTCCCGCCGGAACCCGTTCGGGCAGAAGCCGCCAGCCGACCAGCGTGATCAACACGGTCCCGACGCCCGCGACCGCGAGACCCACGGGCGTGAAGTCGAACATGCCGAACGGCTCGCCCACGGTCTCCATGCGGAAGGTGGCGATGATGATGTTGGGCGGCGTGCCGATCATGGTGACCAGGCCGCCCAGGATGGACGCGAACGCCACCGGCATCAGCACCAGCGCCTGGGACCGCCCGGCCTTGGCGGCGGTCTGGACCGCGACCGGCATCAATAGCGCCAGGGCGCCCACGTTGTTCATGACCGTGGACAACAGGGCGGCGGCGCCCGAAAGCGATCCCACATGCATGACCGGCCCGCGCGCGGCGTGGGAAAGATGCTTGGCCAGCCCGTCGATGACGCCCGCGTTGGTCAACGCCCGGGAAAGGACCAGGATGGCGGCGACGGTGATGGTGGCGGGATGGCCGAAACCGTTGAACACGTTGGACGCGGGGACCACTCCGAACAGGGCCGCGACCATCAACGCCGAAAAGGCCACGATGTCGTAGCGCCACCGCCCCCAGGCGAACATCCCGAACGCCACGGCGAGGATCAGAAGGATCAGCGCTTGATCGAAGGTCATCCGCGTCCACCGTCAGAGTGGGATCAGGAGCATATAGGGTGCGGAATTCCGGACTAGAAGGCCAGCTTTTCCCGATCGAACAACCGAGCCAGCAGCAGCAACAGCAGCGCCGCGAGCGCGAGAGACGAAGCGGATGCGATCGCCGCATGGCCCAAATCCGGCGCTTCTCCGCGGATCAACCGTCCGATGAGCAGAGTGTGGGAGAACGCGGGGATGGACAGCATCCAGTTCTGCACCGTCACCGGCGCGAACAGCATCAGCATGCCGGGAAGGGCGGGGATCAGGGGTAGGAAGCCGAGGTAGGTCTGCGCCTCCTTGAGCGAACGGGTGATGGTGGCGATCAGGAACTGCACGCCCACCGCGACCATCATCAAGGGAACGCCGAGCGCGAAGAGCCCCGCGATCATATAGGGCGTCAGGGTCTCGGCGAAGGCGGCCCCGGTCGCGCCCGCGCCCTGGAACGCCAGCTTGAAAGCGACAAGCTGGACCAAAACGGCGACGCCGGTGAAGAACACGGCTGCGGCGTACTTGCCGAGCAACAGTCCCCAACGCTCCAACGGGTTGATCAAAAGGGGTTCGAGGGAATCTCGCTCGCGCTCGCCCGACGTGATGTCGATGGTGATGTACACACCGCCCATGAACACGTTGAAAATGAACAAGGGCGCGATCATCAGCAGCAATACGCTGGCGCTGTCGTCGCGGGCGGAAACGTTGACGGTCCGGATGTCGAAGGGGCGTAGCACCTGGATGTCGAGACCGTGGTCGCCGATGCGCTCGGTCCAGACCACGCTGTTGAACTCGGCCAACAGGTTGGCCACCCGATTGAGCGCCACCAGGCCCGGCAGCCTAGCCGTGTTCACCACCACCTCGATTCTGGCTGGGCGGTTGGCGTCGAAGTCGGCCTTGAAGTCTTCGGCGATCCGGATGACCGTTCCCACTTGGCCCCGCTTCACCATTTCCTCGGGATCGTCGTCGGGGGGCACGGCCTGGATGTCCTTTTTGGCCAGGAACTTCACCAGGGCGGGGGCGTTGTCGATTCCCTGAACCGCGAGCTTTTCGATGGGCTTTGTGTTCATCGACATCACGCTGTCCACCATGCCGATGATCAGGCCCAGCAATAGCGGTCCCATCAACGGGTACAGCAGCGCCACCATCATGGAGCGGCGGTCGCGGGCGTTGTCCACGACCTCCTTGACGAACACCACCCATGCGCCGGAGAACGGGTTCACAGCCCCTCCTTCCCGCCGGTGACCGAGAGGAACATGTCCTCCAGCGTGTCCCTGCCGGTTCGCTCCAGCAGTTTGTCCGGCGCGCCCTCGGCGGCAACGCGGCCATGGGAAATCACCACCAACCGGTCGCAGACCGTCGCGACCTCCTGCATGATGTGGCTGCAGAGCACGATGCAGCGGCCTTCGTCCCGGAAGCCCTTGATCATTTCGTGGACGGCCTTGGAGCTTGCGACGTCGAGCCCGTTGGTGGGCTCGTCCAGCATCAGGTTCCGGGGCGAATGGACCAGGGCGCGGGCCAGCGCGACCTTGCGCGTCTGGCCCCGGGAAAAGCCCTTGGCGCGGCGGTTGGCGAATTCGGCCATGTTCAGGATTTCGACCAATTCATCCACGCGCCTGTTCAACTCCTTTCCGCGCAGGCCGTGAAGCTTGCCGTAATAGCGCACGTGCTCGCGCGCGGTCAGGCGGGGATAGAGTCCACGGCTGTCGGGCAAGACGCCGATGCGGCGCTGGACCTCCTTGCGATGGGTCAGGACGTCGAAGCCGTCCACGCGCGCCGCGCCCTTGTCCGGGCGCATCACGGTGTAGAGGATGCGCAAGGCCGTGGTCTTGCCCGCGCCGTTGGGGCCAAGAAGGCCGATGACCTCGCCGTCCTTGACCGAAAAATCCACGCCATCAAGCGCTTTCACCTCGCCGAAGCGTTTGTGAAGGCCCTCGACCTCGATCATGCGGGCTGGCTCGTCTTGGGATTCAGCCGTTCATGCAGTTCGCGCAGCCCCGCGAGCGCGGTGCTGTATTGGATCACCAGATTGACGGGGGGGCTGGCTAGGTCATGGGTGAAATGCAGGTAGTACGAATTGGTCCAGGCCGTATTGACGCAAAGTCCGAGCAGCATGGGGTTGGCCGAAAATTCCTCCAACAACAGGAACGGGTAGCGCTCGGTCACGTGATAGGGCCAGATCTCGTTGAAACGCCGGTCCAGGCCGTTGGCCAGGTCGTTGCCGTAGATGTAGTGGGAAAGGGGAAACTCCTCTTTCGCCGAATGGGCGTTTTCCTCGTAGTTGTCGTAGACGTGGCGCAGGACGTCGCCGTGATGGGCGGTCTTTAGGACCATGACGCCGGTGTTGGCGATGTTCTCGACGCTTGAATCCAGGGCGGTCCGTTCGTACATGCCCTTGATCGTGGTCGTTTTCTCCAGGTTCTCCTCGCGCCCGATGATGGCCTTGCGGCGCATGGTGTTGTCGAGGACGTGGGGCAGGTCGAAATAATTCTCCTTGTATCCGACCAGCCCGATCTTGTCGGAGTCGTTATGCTCGACGATGCAGGGCGCTACGTGGGGGTTGATCATCACGTCGGCGTCGAGCCAGACCACGTCGGAGTATTTGCGAACCTCCTCGTGCTCCAGGATCAGGCACTTCTGCCAGTTCACGCTGCGGGCGTGACCGCGCGGGCCGTCGTCGATGTGCTTGTCGATGACGATGACGTCGTAGCCGTTGCGCTCGGCGTAGGTCCGCCAGGTCCATTCGTAGAACCGCTCCCAGTTCTCGCGGTACGTGGGAAGGCCCACCAATAGGGTGACAAGGGCCTTCGTGTTCCTGGAAGCGGACGGCATGGGAGGCGCTCCTGAAAACGGGGAGGGAGGCTACTCCTCTTTCTCGGCCTTGGCGGCCTTGTCCTTGCGCTTGACCTTCTTGGGATCGGCGGTGATGGGGCGATAGACCTCGACCCGGTCGCCTTCCTCCAGGACCTGGTCGGGCTTGCAGGCCTTGCCGAAGATGCCGATCTTCTGGTTCTCCAGATCGATTTCCGGGAATTTGTCCAACAGGCCGGATTGCTCGATGGCCTGCAGGGCGGTGGTTCCATCCTCAACCTCGATCTGAAACCAAACCTGTTCCGTGGGCTTGGCGTAGGCGACTCCGACGTTCATCGATGGTCTCTCCCGTGTCTTAGGCCGCGGCCGGGGCTTCGGCGTCGTCCTTTTCCGCCTCTTCCTGAATGTCGTCCATCACCGCCTTGGGCTTGAAGATGTGCTCGTCCAAAAGCCGCTTGCCCGCCAGCAGGAAACCCAGCACCAAGAACCCGCCCGGCGGCAGAAGGATCAAAAGGAAGCCCTTGTAATCCGAGATAATGGTGATCTCCATGAAGGTCGCCCACGATCCCAAAAGCAGATGCGCGTTGGCGAACAACGTGGCGCTTCCGACGATTTCCCGCGCGGCGCCCAAGGCCACCAGGGCGACGGTGAAGCCGATTCCCATCATGAATCCGTCATAGACAGAGGCCGCGATGGGCTGGCGGGAGGCGAACGCCTCGGCCCGGCCGAGAATGGCGCAGTTGGTCACGATCAGCGGGATGAACAGGCCCAGCACCTTATAGAGTTCGTGGGTCCAGGCGTTCATGGCCATGTCGACCAGGGTCACGAGCGTCGCGATAATCAGGACGAAGGCGGGGATGCGCACCTCGTTGGTGATGACGTTGCGCAGCAACGACACGGCGAGCCCCGAACCGATCATGACCACCAAGCTGGCCATGCCCATGCCAAGGCCGTTGGTCGCCGTGCCGGTCACGGCCAGCAACGGGCAAAGCGCCAAGAGCTGCGAGAAAACCACGTTGTTGTCCCAAATGCCGTCACGGGCGATGCGGCGGTATTCGGGGGACATCAGGGTCTTGATCATTGGGCGGCTCCCTCGGTCTTGGCGGCTTCCGCGGGCTTTGGCGCGGGCGGGGCCATGATCTCGGCCTTCTTGGCGGCGTAGAAGTCCAGGCCGTCCTTGACCGCCTTGACCACCGCGCGAGGCGTAATGGTGGCGCCCGAGAACTGGTCGAACATGCCGCCGTCCTTCTTGACGCCCCAATCCTTTTCAGGGGTGTTGTCGAGCGACAGGCCGTCGAACGCGAGGATCCAGTCGTCCTTGGCGATTTCGATCTTGTCGCCGAGGCCCGGGGTCTCGGCGTGGGCCAGGACGCGGACGCCCATCAACTCGCCCTTGTCGTTCAGGCCCATCAGAACCGTGATGGCGCCGGCGTAGCCGAAGCCGACCGACTGGAACGCGCTGCCCACGACCTTTTCGCCGCGCATGGCCTGGTAGACGGTCTTTTCCTTGCCGTCGCGTGTCTTCACCAGGATCTTGGCCTCGGCCAGGTTGTTGTCGTGATAGCTGGGCGGGACCACTTGGCTGAGCGATTTCTGCAGATCCTCGGCCAGGCGCTGCTTGATGGCGTCGGCCGTGCCCCAGTTGCCGGTGGCGAGCAACGCCGCCGCCCCCATGGAGAAGACGCCGAGCAGGATGGCCTGGTAGTAGACGGACGAGCGGAACGCGGGCTTGGCGTCGGCGGCGGCGTCCGCTTCGGCCGGCTTTTCCTCGGCGGCCTTTTCGGTTGCGGCTTCGTCGCTCACTTGTCGCCTCCCGTTTCATATTGCAGGGGCTCGCCCTTGGTGGTGCGGCCGTAGATGCGCGGCTTGATGTAATGGTCGATCAGCGGCGTCATCGAGTTCATCAGAAGGACCGCGAAGCCGAGGCCTTCGGGGAAGCCCGCCCAGGTCCGAATGATGTAGATCAGGGCGCCGCAGCCGACACCGAACACGATCTTGCCCTTGTTGGTCACGGGCGAGGTCACCAGATCGGTTGCGATGAAGAACGCGCCCAGGACGGTGCCGCCGCCCAACACGTGGAACACGCCGTTGGGATAGACGTCGGGGAAGATCAGGTTCATGACCGTGGCCATGACGAACATGGTGGCGATCATGGACACCGGAATGTGCCAGGAGATGATGCGCTTGAAGATCAGCACCAGCCCGCCCAGCAGCAACAGGATGGTGGAGGTTTCCCCCATGCTGCCCGGCATCAGGCCGAGCGCCATGTCCTTCATGCCGACGGTTCCTGCGAGCGCCTCGGCCAGCGGCACGCCGCGCCCGACCTCGGTCTTGACGTAGCCCAAGGGCGACGCGGTCGAGATGGCGTCCATGTCCACGTTGCTGGCGAAGGTGACGCCGAGCGCGTCGACCAGCGACAGCGCCTCCCCGCCGCCTAGCGGAGCGGGGGAGACCCAGAAGGTCATTTCCAGCGGGAAGGAAATCAAGAGCGCCACGCGGGCCACCATGGCCGGATTGAAGATGTTCTGGCCCAGACCGCCGAAGATCTGCTTGGCGAGCACGACGGCGCAGAACGCGCCGACCACCCCGATCCACCAAGGAGCCCAGGGCGGCAGGCTCATGGTCAGAAGCCAAGCCGCGACGATAGCCGAGCCGTCGGTGACGAAGGGCTGGACCGGCTTGCGCGCGATCCAGAGCGACAGGGCCTCAAAAATCAGGGCCGCGATCACCGTGACCCCGAACAGCATAAGCGCGGGCCAACCGAACAGGTAGATGCCGTAAAGCGTCGCGGGCGTCAGGGCGAGCATCACCCAGACCATGGTCTTGCGGACGCTGGAGCGTTGGTGCGCGTAAGGCGCGCTGACGATCATGGGGTCGCTCATTCCTTGGCCTCCGCCGCTTCTTCCTTCTTGTCGTCCTCGGCGGCTTTCGCGGCCTCTGGCTCCTTCTCGGGAGCCGGTTTCTCATTCGACTTGGCCTCTTCGGCCTTGGCGTCTCCGCCATCCTCGGCGGCCTTTTTGGCCTTGGGCTCTCTCTTGCGCGCCGGTTTTTCGGCCTTGGCGTCGTCCGGTTTGGCGTCCCCGGCTTCCTCGGCCGCTTTCTTCTCGGCGGCGGCTTTGCGCTTGGCGGCCTGTTCGGCCTTGCGGCGCGCCATGGCCTCTTTCTTTTTGGCCTTTTCCTTCTCGATTCGGATCTGGCGGCGCTGGGCCAGGACCTTGGTCTCCTCGTTCTTGTCCGCGTCGCGCTTGTTGGCGGTCATCTTGCCCTTGGCGTAGTTGAAAAACTGGACCAGGGGGATGTTGGACGGACAGACGTAGGAGCACGATCCGCAGCTGATGCAGTCCGACAGGCCGATCTTGACCGCGCCGTCCAACTCCTCCTTGCGGATGCGCGCCGCCATTTCCAGGGGCAGCAGGCCGCAGGGGCAGGCGTCGACGCAGCTGGCGCAGCGGATGCAGGGCATGGGCTGCTTGTATTCGTTCTCGTCCTTGGTGAGGGCGAGGAAGCCGTTGGTGCCTTTGACCACCGGCGGATGCAGGTTGCCGAGCGGCGTGCCCATCATGGGTCCGCCCAGAAGCGTGCGGCCCGGATCCTCGGTGTAGCCGCCGCAGTATTCGGCCAGATCGTTGACCGGGGTGCCGATCAGCACCTCCAGGTTGGCGGTGTTCTTCATCGCGCTGCCGCTGACCGTCACCACGCGCTGGACCAGCGGGCGACCGAACAGCACCGCGTCGCGCACCGCGTAGGCCGTGGCCGCGTTGTGGACCACCACGCCGATGTCGGCGGTCAGGCCGCGGGCGGGGGTTTCCTTGCCGGTCAGGGTCTGGACCAGGTGCTTTTCCGAACCCATGGGATAACGGGTGGGGACGCCGACCACCTTGATCTCTTCGAAGGCGGCGGATTCGCGGGTCATGGCCTCGATGGCCTGGGGCTTGTTCTTCTCGATGGCGACGATGGCCTCGGGCGCGCCGAGGGCGCGACGCATGATGTTGACGCCCTCGAGAACCTCCTTGGTGCGCTCGCGCATGATGCGGTCGTCGCAGGTCAGGTACGGCTCGCACTCGGCCCCGTTGATGACAAGGGTCTTCAGGTCGTAGCGGTCGCGGAGATTGAGCTTCACCGCCGACGGGAAGGTCGCGCCGCCCATGCCGACCACCCCGCATTCGGCCACGCGCTTGGCGATGTCGCCGGGCTCGGCCGTGTTCGGGTCCATCGGCGGCAGGGTCTCGCCCCATTCGTCCTCGCCGTCGGTGGCGATGGTGACGGACAGGCCCGCCAGGCCCGACGCGTGCGGGGCCGCGTGTTCGTGAATGGCGACCACGTCGCCCGATGTCGGCGCGTGGACGGGGGCGGAGATGAAGCCCTTGGGCTCCCCGATCAACTGGCCCTTCTTGACCTTGTCGCCGATCTCGACAACGCATTCGGCGGGCGCGCCGATGTGTTGTTGCAAGGGCACGTACAGCAGCTCGGGCATGGGAAGCCGCTCGATCGCCTTTTCCGAGGAAAAGCTCTTCCGGTCGTCCGGATGCACGCCTCCCCGGATCTTGAACAGCTTCATGACGTCTCCCTCGCGTTCCCAATCAATGCTTGTTTATCGTTGTCGTCCGCCAATATCGGTCAGGCGGCGATTTCCTTGATTTCCTCGTCCGGCTTCGGCCAGTGCCAAGTCTGCAGCGTCGGCTGGATGGTTTGCATTTCGATGCATTCGGTCGGGCACACGTCGATGCAGGCCTCGCAACCGGTGCAGTATTCGGGGATGACCGCGTGCATCATCTTGGGCGCGCCGACGATGGCGTCGGTGGGGCAGGCGCCGAAGCAGCGCGCGCAGCCGATGCAGAGGTCCTCGTTGACGAAGGCGAGCGCGGGATCCTTGTCCTCCATCCCCGACAGATCGACGGTGATGCCCAGCTTGTCCGCCAGGGCCTGCGCCAGCTGCCTGCCTCCCGGAGGGCAGAACGTGACCTCGGCCTCGCCCGCGGCGAGCGCCTCTGCCGCCGGGGTGCAGCCGGGATAGCCGCACTGGCCGCACTGGGTTCCGGGCAGCATCTCGTCGATTTCCTCGACCAACGGGTTGCCCTCGACCTTCAGATAGACGGCTGCGATGCCCAACAGGCCGCCGAGAACGACGCCGAGGATGGTGAGGCTGACAATCGCTTCGAGCATGGCGCGTCTCCTAGTTGGTCACCAGGCCGGAGAAGCCCATGAAGGCCATGGACATCAAACCCGCCACGACGAAGCCGATGGGCGCGCCGTCGAAGGACGCGGGGACGTTCGAAAGCGCGAGCCGCTCGCGAATGCCGGCGAAGATCACCATGGTCAGGGTGAAGCCCATGGCCGAGCCGAACCCGTAGATCAGGCTCTCCATGAAGGTGTGCTGCTCCTGGATGTTGAGCAGGGCGACGCCGAGCACAGCGCAGTTGGTGGTGATCAGCGGCAGGAAGATGCCCAGCACCTGATAGAGCACGGGCGAAATCTTGCGCACGGCCATTTCCGTGAACTGCACAACGGCGGCGATCACCAGGATGAAGGTCAGGATGCGGAGATACCCCACGTCGAACGGGGTCAGCACGAAGTGCTCCAACAGCCAACTGGCGACGGCGGCGAGCGTCAGCACGAAGGTGGTGGCGAATCCCATCCCGATGGCCGAATCCATTTTGTTGGAAACGCCCATGAACGGGCACAGCCCCAGGAATTTGACGAGCACCACGTTGTTCACCAGCGTGGTGCTGATAAGAATCAAAATATATTCTTCCATCGTTCGGCTCGCGCCTCCCCCCAAAACGGCCGCCCATTATATTGGGCGATTCTAATGTTTCCAAGGCTTGTGTCGCACTGCGGCGAAGAAGGTATCAGAAAATAAAACCTGGAAGCATTATAAAATTTAACCTCTTTGAAATACAGATGGTTATGGGGGCGGCTTTATGTAACCCCTGATGCTGCGCCGCCATTGTCGGGGCCTTAGAGCGGGTTGGACGTCGTTAATTTTTTGGGATGGCCGGGCTCGAACCGTATGCGTTCGATCATCGCCGGGTTGGCGTGAACGGTCCCTTTGTCGTCAACCAGAAGGGCGAATTTGATCCCCATCTTGCGTGCGATTTCAGCCCAGCCGTCGGGTCCCGCGACGGTCAACGCCGTCGACGCCGCGTCCGCCAGGGCGCCGTTGGGATGGATCACGGTCGCCGAAACGATGTGGTCCACCGGCATGCCGGTGCGAGGGTCCAGGATGTGGGCGTAGCGGATCCCGTCGTGCTCCCGGTATCGCTCGTAGTTGCCGGACGTGTACATGTTCTCGTCCGGCGCCAGCGCCACCGACGCGATCACGCCCCAGCCCACAGGGTCGCGGATGCCGATGCTCCACGGCCGCCCCTTGGCACGGCCCATGGTGTTCAGGTCTCCGCCGGCGTTGACCACGGCGTGTTGGATCCCCATGGCGCGCAGGGTTTCGACCGCCTTGTCCAGCGCGACGCCCTTGGCGAAGCCGCCGAAATCAAGGCTGACCGCTGGGTTCGTGGACCGGACCATGTCGCCCTCGATCACGACATCGTCCATGGTCGGGCGTTTTTCGGCGAGTTCCCGGATGCGCTCCAGCGGCGGGCGCGAGCCCTTGGGCAGTTCGTCTGAGTGGAAGCCCCAGGCCCCAATCAGCGCGCCAATGGCCGGATTGAACAGGCCTTCGCTTTGGGCGTACAGGGTTTTGGCTTGGCGGATCAAAGGCAGAAGGAAGGGGCTCGCTTCCCTCGCCTCGCCGTTCGCGAACGCCTTGTTCAAGGTATCGAGCTCGCCCGGTTTCCAGGCGTGCCAATCCTTGTGCATGCGTTGGAAATCCTGATCGATGGCGCGGATGGCTTCCCGCGCCTTGTCTTCCGGCGTCTCGCGGATGGACACCTCGACCAAGGTGCCGAAGACGTAGAGGGTCTCCTTGTGGGCGTCCGAGGGCTCGGGCCGGTCGCCCGCCCGCCAGATAAGAAGGACGATAAGAAAGACGGCGGCGACGAGACCGACCCATACGGCGCGCGGCGGCTTGCTCATGACTAGAACTTCAGGTCCACGCCACACGAGGCCGCGTCGGCGGCATCACCACTGTCCTTGCGCAGGAAGATGGGCTGGATTTTGAGCTTGCCGGAAAACAGCTTCATGGCGACGAAGCCGAGCGCGAGGCCGCCGACGGCGGCGATGGCGGCGGCGGGATCGTCGCCGCCGAGTCCGATGGTCCCGAGAGCCGCCCCGATCATGCAGACCATGGGCAGCATGTAGGCGATCAGCGAGGCGCGGAGCAGCGCGCCTTCCGGAATGCCGATGACGATTCGGTCCCCGACCTTGCCCCCGAAGGTGTTGCGCAGCCGGAAGCGCACGGGTTTGTTCCCCACCACGCCCGAAAGCACGGACACACCGCAGCCCTTGGACGCCTTGCAGCCGCCGCACGACGACTTGCTCTCGGCCTCCAGCCACGCGGTCTCCCCGGTGATGGCGACGATGCGCGCCGTTCCCTCGGTCATCTCGCCGCGGGATTCCATCTCCAGCAGGGGCGGGGTTGTCATGGCCTATGCGCTGCGAAGGGCGTGGTAGAGCTGGTAGGGCGATTCACGCCATTTTCCCAGGACCTTCACGTCCGCCTGGGGCAGGTAAGAATACTCCCCGCCCACATGGTCGTTGACCACCGCTTCTCCAAGGCGCTCCGAGATTTCATCCCTGGTCAGCATGAAGAAATACCACGCCATGGGATACCCCACCTCCACGTCGAAGTCGTGAAGCATGCGGGCGAGGGCGGGGCCGCTGCGAACCTCGTCCTTGCCGATGGACGGGAGCTTGCGGGAAAAGGTGCTGATCGGGCGAATTTCGTCGCGATGCTCGCCGGAAGCGTCAAGATAGGGCGCCATGGTCAGCACCCATTGGTCGGAGAAACGGGTGTTGTCCCCCGCGCTGGAACGATCCCAGTCATGAACGAAACGCCGGAACCGGTCGTCGAGGTGGTGATTGCTTTCCAGTTCATCGAAACGGTCCGCCACGTAAGTGATCCGCTTGAACTGGTATTTCGGCAGGGAAATTGGCCTCGGGGTGACATCGGGAAAGTCGAACGGGTCGATCACGTCCTCGACGTTGTTCGGAATCCAATCCGGGTGGAAAAGGGGGCGGTCGGCCTCCTCGAAGGTTTCCTCCACCTCGATCTGGGCGAAGTCCAGCGTTCGGGGCCCCGTGCGGGCGGTGAGGTAGTGGGTCCGGCCCTTGATCTTGGTGACGAACAGATCCTTGTCCCCGTGTTTTTCAATCAGGGTCAGGACATCGCCCTCGGATTCTTCCTCGACCCAGTCCTCCACGTTGTCGGCGATCCGGTTTCCGTTCAGGTCGATCAGCCTTCCAAGCCGGTACCAGCCCGCCGAGGTCATGGAAAGGTGGAACTCCAGGCCGAACGTCTCCTGGTTGACGCTGTCCAGAAGGGACGCCTGTCCCGGCATCGGAATAGCCCTTTCGCAAGCCTTGGCAAAGCTTTCGCTGTCGGCGTTTATCTCGCTCATCACCCCCGCTCCTCGGGCCGCTCGGGCGGCCCCTTCTTTATGACTGTTCCAATCTGTTTCCCACGGACTTTACAAAAAGTGCCCGGCGTTCGCTACCGGTTTCGCACCCCCCTCGCGCGGGGGAGGACGTTTCCCCCCCTTCGGGGTGTTCAATTCAAGGTTTCGATATGCCATTTATAAAGGCGACCGAGCCCCAAAAAAAAGAGAGACCATGGACCAGTCCCAACGCTACGCCGACCTTTCCTTGAAGGAATCGGAGTTGATCGAAGGCGGACGGCACGCGCTGTGCGCTTACGCCATGAAGCCCAAGCCCGGGCAGTCATACATTTCCGCGGCGGCCCACTTCGCCGCCGAATCGTCGACCGGCACCAATGTGGAGGTCCTGACCACGGACGATTTCACCCGAGGCGTGGACGCGCTGGTCTACGAGGCGGACGAGTCGAAGGAGCTGATGAAGATCGCCTACCCGATCGAGTTGTTCGACCGCAACATCATCGACGGCAAGGCCATGCTGGCCTCGTTTCTGACGCTGACGGTGGGCAACAACCAGGGCATGGGCGACATCGACTACGCCAAGATGCTCGATTTCCATCTGCCGCCGGACTATCTGAGCCTCTATGACGGTCCGTCCATGGGCATCCGACACATGTGGCGGACCTTGGGCCGCCCCGAGACCGACGGAGGCATGATCGTCGGCACCATCATCAAGCCCAAGTTGGGGCTTAGGCCAAAGCCCTTCGCCGAGGCCTGCCGCCAGTTCTGGCTCGCGGGCGACTTCGTGAAGAACGACGAGCCCCAGGGCAACCAGCCCTTCGCCCCTTTCAAGGACACCATGGCCGCCGTGGCCGACGCCATGCGCCGCGCCCAGGACGAAAGCGGCCAGCCAAAGCTGTTCTCCGCCAACATCACCGCCGACGATCCGGCGGAAATGGTCGCGCGGGGCGAGTTCATCATGGAGACCTTCGGCGAGTTCGCCTCCCACGTGGCGTTCCTGGTCGATGGGTTCGTGGCGGGACCCACCTCGGTGACCACGGCGAGGCGCAATTTCCCGGGCCAGTTCCTGCATTACCACCGGGCGGGCCACGGGGCGATCACGTCCATGCAGTCCCAGCGGGGCTACACCGCCTTCGTCCATCTGAAGATGGCCCGGCTGTCCGGCGCGTCCGGCATCCACACCGGCACCATGGGATTCGGCAAGATGGAGGGCGATCCCTCGGACAAGCTGATCGCCTACATGTTGGAGCGGGATTCGGCCGACGGCCCGTTTTACCATCAGGAATGGGGCGGCATGATGCCGACCGCGCCCATCATTTCGGGCGGCATGAACGCGCTCCGGTTGCCCGGATTCTTCCAAAACCTGGGTCACGCAAACTTCATCCAGACGTCGGGCGGCGGCGCGTTCGGGCACAAGGACGGCCCGGTGGCGGGGGCCAAGTCGCTCCGCCAATCCTATGAATCCTGGACCAAGGGCGTTGACTTGGCGGACTACGCCAAGGACCATCCCGAACTCGCGGGCGCGTTCGAGTCCTTTCCGACGGACGCGGATCGCTTGTATCCTGGCTGGCGTCAAAAGCTGGGTCTTGGCTGAGCAGGGTAGGGTATGTCCAAAAAGTATCCCGTCGTCGTCGTCACCGGTTCATCCGGCGCCGGCACCACCACGGTGCGGGTGGCGTTCGAACACATGTTTCGGCGCGAGTGCATCACCCCCGCGCTGATCGAGGGCGACAGCTTCCATCGCTACAATCGCGTGGAAATGAAGGCGGCCGTGCTTAGAGCGGAGGAAGAGGGACGCATTCTCAGCCACTTCGGGCCGGAAGCCAACCTGTTCGTCGAGCTTTCCAATCTGTTCGAAAGCTACGGCCGGGACGGGACCGGGCGTTTTCGCCATTACCTCCACAACGAAGAGGAGGCCGAGCCACACGCCCACTTGGGGCTGGGCCCTGGCGAGTTCACGCCGTGGGAGGATATCCCGCCCGGCACCGACCTTTTGTTCTACGAAGGCCTGCACGGCTGCGTGCGGACCGAGGGCGCGGACCTGTCCAGTTCGGCGGACCTGAAGATCGGCGTGGTGCCGGTGGTGAACCTGGAGTGGATTCAGAAGATTCATCGCGACACCCGGACCCGGGGCTATTCCGAGGACGTGGTCATGGACACCATCCTGCGACGCATGCACGACTATGTTCACTACGTGGTGCCCCAGTTCTCGCTGACCGACATCAATTTCCAGCGGGTGCCGGTGGTGGACACCTCGGACCCCATCATCGCCCGCGATATCCCCGAACCGGACGAAAGCCTTGTGGTGGTCCATTTCCGCAAGCCCATGCGCTTCGACGTGGATTTCCCGTACCTGCTGTCCATGATCAAGGGCTCGTGGATGTCGCGGGAGAACACGTTGGTGGTTCCCGGCGGCAAGATGGGGCTCGCCATGGAGGTCACCATCACTCCCATCCTGCGGTCCATCGTCAACGAGCGGCGCGCGGCCGCCTGAGGAAACGCATGTCGAAAAAACATCCCATCATCGCGGTGACAGGATCGTCCGGCTCCAGGCGCGGCGCGGTGATGGCGGCGTTCGAGCGCATCTTCGTCAAGGAGGGGATCACCGCCGTTTACGTGGAGGGCGACAGCTTCCACCGCTACGACCGCTTCGAGATGGAGGAGGCGATCAAGGGCGCGGGGGCGGTCGGCAACCACCATCTCAGCCATTTCGGGCCCGAGAGCAATCTGTTCGACAAGCAGGAAACCCTGTTCCGGACCTATGGCGAGAACGGGACCGGGCGGCGGCGTTTCTATTCCCACGACGAGGAAACCGCCGACATCCTGGGCGTCGAGGTCGGACGCTTCACCGAGTGGGAGGACATCCCGCCCGACACGGACCTGATGATCTACCAGGGGCTCCATGGCTACGTAAAAACCGATGTCCGGAATTTGGGCCAGCACGTGGACCTGAAGATCGGCGTGGTGCCTGTTATCAATCTGGAATGGATACAGAAAATTCACCGCGACACCAAGCTGCGCGGCTATTCCAAGGAGGCGGTGATCGACACCATCCTGCGCCGCATGCCCGACTACGTGCACTACGTGGTGCCCCAGTTCCGCCGTTCCGACATTAATTTCCAGCGGGTGCCCATCGTGGACACCTCGAACCCGCTCGCCGCCCGATCCCTGCCCACCGACGACGAGACCGTGGTGGTGATCCGGTTCCGCAGGCCCGAGGACTTCGGCGTGGATTTCCCCTACCTTTTGGCGCACCTGCATGATTCATGGATGTCGCGGCGCAACTCCATCGTGGTTCCTGGCTCCAAGATGGCCTTCGCCATGCAATTGATCCTGCACCCGGTCATCAACCGCATGATGGAGGAAAAAAAGCTTGCGGAGGGCTGAGGGCGGGATACTCTCTCGCCAGCGGATTTTCGATTAACCATCAGACAGGCAGGCGCGCTCATGGCCAAGGATTCAGCGACCATCATCCCCGAAATCACGGCCTTCATTAAGAAAAACGGCGGCAATCCGCGCGGTTGGTTCATCGCCCAGTCGGTCAACCCCAAGCGCGACCTGAAGCGTCACGGCCTCGGCGGCAAGAACAGCGCTCCCTACCTGATCCGCACCGCGACCACGGAAATGCAGGCCAACAAGGTGGTGGAGCACTTCACCGAGCGTTTCGGCGTGGACGGGAGCGCCGAGGACATCGCCAAGAACGCCTTGTACGTCTACTGCTACGTCAAGAACGACAAGACCAAGCCCTGAGGCTCGGCGGCGTCGGACGCCGGATCAGTCCTCCCGAACCACCCGGAACCCGTTGCGGTCCAGCCGGAACGACGCGCTGCTCTTGAAGCGATTGGCGGAGCGCAGGTATTCCGGCGGATTGCCGAGGAAGCCGCCTCGGACCACCCGATTGTTGCAGTCGCCCTTGTTGGTCTGGGCCGCGCCGTCGGCGGCCGCGCCCTCGTAGCTGTCAACGTAGCAGTCCTGGGTCCATTCCCACAGGTTGCCGTGCATGTCGTGCAGGCCGAAGGCGTTGGCGGGGAAGCTTCCGACCTCGGTGGTCTTCTTGCGGTATTCGCCTGGCTCGGAGCCGTTGTAGACGTACTTGGCGTTGAAGTTGGCCTGATCGACGGAAATATTGTCGCCGAAGTGGAAGGCGGTTGTGGTTCCGGCGCGGGCCGCGTACTCCCACTCGGCCTCGCTCGGCAGGCGGTAGGTCTTGCCGGTCTTCTTGCTCAGCCAGGCGAGGTAGGCCTCGACGTCGGGGAACGAGACGTTCATCACCGGGCGGCGTTCGCGGCCCCAGCCCTTGTCGTCGGGTCGGCTCTTGCAGCCGCCGTCATCGACGCAGGCCTCGAACTCCTCGAACGTGACCTC
Source organism: uncultured Hyphomicrobiales bacterium (assembly GCA_964344345.1). Classification (GTDB taxonomy): domain Bacteria; phylum Pseudomonadota; class Alphaproteobacteria; order Rhodospirillales; family CAYFNC01; genus CAYFNC01. The sequence goes on from CAYFNC010000002.1 coordinate 43,976, forward strand.
GTACTTACCCATGGAGAAGGGCTTGGCGATGGTCACCGCGTGGGTCGGGCCCTCGTCGGAGCCGCGGTCGGGCTCGGACTCCGGCGAGCCCATGGTGAAGGAGCCAGCGGGGATCGTCACCAATTCGGGGCAAAGTTCGCAATCCTTGGCCCCGCCGGACACGGTGGGCTTAGAGGGCGCGGCGGCCTGTATCGGAGCGGGTTCCGGCGCGGTGGCGGGAGCGGGCGGCGCCGGTTTCGGCTCGGCGGCGGGCGTGGGTTTGGGAGCGGGCGTCGGTTCGGGCTTCTCCGCAGGCGCGGGCTCGGGCGCGGCCTCGGCCGTCTGTTGGGGGTCGGGCTCGGCGGGCTTCGCCTCCTCGATCGCGGGCGCCGGCTTGGGCTCCGGCGCGAGGGCCGGTTCTGGCGCCGCCTTCGCGGTTTCGATGGGCGGGGGCTGCCGAGGTTGGGGCTTTTGCCCGGAAGGTTCGGGCGCGACCGGCTGGGGAGCGGGCAGGGGCGGCATGGGGCGGGCCGCCACGGCCAGCGGCGGCAGGGCCTTCAGCCGTCCGCTGAGGTCATCGGCGAGGCGCGGCAATAGGTCGTCGCTGGACTTGACGAGGGCCTTGGCGATGCAGGTCTTGTCGCAATCGCTCGCCACCTTCAGGGCGTATCCGGGGCCGGCCCAGGGCATGCGCTGGGTGTGCACCATCCGGCCCGCCTTGTCGCGGACAAGGGTTTGGATGTGGTAGAGCACCACCGAATGGTCGCGAAAGCGGCGGAGAGAGGCGGGCATGGACAGAACCGCGACCGCGTCGGCCTTCGCGGCGCCATCCTCGGACACGTCGACGCCCCGGCTGCGGAGGGCGGCGCCCAGCTTGCCGAGGACGCTTGCCGCCACGGGCCCTTCGCGGGACGGATTGAAGGCCTGGCTGTCGTCCCAGACCAGGCGGATCGAAAGATCCTTCTTCGCCTCCCCGGCCATGGCGGGCGCGACCGCGAACAAGACCGTCGCCAGTCCAAGGCCGATGAAGAACCGGGTCCAAGCCGTCCGAGTGATGGCGATTTTCATGGTGAATGCCCCCCGAAAACTAGGTCGCGCCAAAAACGGTCGCCACAATAGGTGATCGCTCGCCAGAAAACCATACGTTCTCTTAGGTTCGCCATGGTATAACCCCCTGTTTCCCTACGACATGAAACCGGAGCCGCTCACCATGGCTAAGACGGTCCTGATCCTAAATGGCCCCAACCTGAACCTGCTCGGAACGCGGGAGCCGGACATATACGGCGCGGCCACGCTGGGCGACATCGAGTCGTCGTGCCGGGCCCTTGGGAGCGAACTGGACCTGGAGGTGGATTTCCGTCAGTCCAACCACGAAGGTGAACTGGTGACCTGGATTCAGGAGGCCAAGGGCCGTATCGACGGGATCGTCATCAACGCGGCCGCCTTCACCCATACATCCGTCGCGATTCCCGACGCGCTCGCCGCCGTGGACATCCCGGTGGTCGAGGTGCATCTGTCGAATATTTTCGCTCGCGAAACATTCCGACATCATTCCAATATCTCCCCCCTGGCCGTGGGCATGATCACCGGGTTCGGGGCCCAGGGCTACGAACTGGCGCTCAGGGCCATTCAGGCGATCGTTTCGCAAAACGGTGGTTAGGGCGATCCCGGGCGGAGACCGGCTGACGCCGGAGGTTTTGTTGCGGGCCTACGCCAGCGGGATTTTTCCCATGGCCGAAAGTCGCGACGAGAACATCGTCTATTGGATCGAACCCGAGGAAAGGGGGGTCTTGCCCCTCGACGCGTTCCGGATTTCGCGCAGTCTGCGCAAAACGGTCCGGAAAAAATCGTTTGAGATCCGGTTCAACTCCGCGTTCCCGGACGTCATCCGCGAATGCGCCCGCGCCGCGCCGGGCCGCGAGGACACCTGGATAAACGGCGAAATCGTGCGCGCCTACACCGAACTGCACAAAATGGGATTCGTCCACAGCGTCGAGAGCTGGCGCGACGGAAAACTGGCGGGAGGGCTCTACGGACTGGCGCTCGGCGGGGCGTTTTTCGGCGAGAGCATGTTCTCACGCGTGACGGATGCGTCCAAGGTGGCGCTGGTCCATCTCGTGGCGCGGTTACGTTATGGAGGGTACGTGTTGCTGGACACCCAGTTCGTCACGTCCCACCTGTCGCAATTCGGCGCAAGGGAAATACCGGTAAGGGATTATCTGGAGCTGTTGGACCAGGCGTTACAGGTGCGTGGCGTGTTGTATCCTCACCTGCCGAAGGGGGAGGTGGAGGCGTCGCTGCTCTCCCTGTTTTCGCAGTCGACCACCCAGACGTCGTAGACAGGATGCTCCATGGCCGACAGCGCCGGGCTGGAGGCGAACATCCATCCGCGAAAAACGCTTTGCGACGATTCGCCGGGCCGGGACTCCCAGATGTCCATGAAGGCGGCGCTTTCGGGGGGTTCTTCCGGCGGACGCTTGTCGCAGGTGCGCGCGATCATTTCGATGGTGCCGAATTTCACCATTTTGCCCACCGGGGCCTCGATGGCGGACACCCGCGCGGTCACCTTGTCCAGGCCCTGGAGGATGACCGTGTTCATGGGCTCGGCCCTCGGCGCGGCGAGGGCGAGGACGGTCAGGGGAAAGGAGAGGACGAGAGCGCGGCCCGTCATGGGAAAAGGCTATTCAAGCGCCGGCAGTTCAGGCATGGCGCCGCCGGGCATGCCGCCTCCGCCAGGCATTCCGCCGTCCCCGCCGAGCATGCCGCCACCGCTGGATCCACCGTTTCCGCCGCCATTCCCGCCGCTGGTGGCGAGGAAGATGATCTCGCCGACCTGGTCCTCGAGTGAGCGGAAATCCTTGGTTTTCTTCATGGCCGCGCCCGCAATGAGGTGATTCTTCGACGTTCCGGGTTCGAGACGAACGTACTTGCCGCCCAAAAGACCCTCGCTGGCGATGGAGGCGACCGTGTCATCGGGCAGTTTCACGTCGCCCTTGATGCTCAGGGTCGCCACGGCGTCGAAGGTGACCGGGTCCAGCTTGAGCTTGACCACGGTGCCGACCTTGATGCCGCTGATGCGGACGTCGCTGCCCTTGGACAGGCCGCCGACCTTGTAGAACGCGGCGGTGACCTCATAGCCCTTCACGCCCTTGATCTGGGCGGTGGAGTAGGCGAGGTAGACGAAGATGCCCGCGACCACGAGCACCACGGCCCCCATAACCGTTTCGACCAGGTTCCTGCCCATATTTCGACGACTCCTTCGGGGTTCCTTGAAATTCCTATTGATCGCCCTTCGCCGCCGCCCGCTTTGCGTGGCCTTGGGAAATGATCAGGTCCAACAACTCGCTGACGATCACGGCGTCCTGGGTGAAGACGGCCTCGTCGCCGTCCTTGAAGATGGCTTCCTCGCCTCCGGGCTCCAACACGATGTACTTAGGCCCGAACAGGCCGTCGGTGTGGATGGCGACGGATGTGTCGGTGGGAAGCTCCACGCCCTTCTTGATGCGGAGCTTCAGCTTCGCGCGGTATTTGTCGTCCAGAATTGCGCTTTCCACCTTGCCGATCTTGATTCCGCCAAGCCTGACCTCGTCGCCCTCGACCAAGCCGTCGATGCGGTTGAAGGTGGCGTTGAGGAAATAATCGTTGACCGGGGCCTTGGCTTTCACCCCGCCGCCGCCGACAGACATCAGGATCACCGTGGCCAGAACGACCACGGCCACCATACCGACAATGATTTCCTTGGCTTCGGTGTTCATGGGCTATCCGTCCAGGGGGGACCAGGATTCATAGTCGCCGGTGGCCCGCGCCCGCTGTCCGCCCTTGTACTCGTGCCCGGCCGGGCGGAACGCGGCCGCCGTGCCGGTCAGGTTGGGCTGATGCTCCTTCTGCCAACGGGCGGCCTTGGCGGCCTCCTCGGTCAGGGGGTCCTTGACCGTGTGGTGCAGCCAGGCGTGCCATTCGGACGGCACGGTGGACGCCTCGCGATCCTTCAGGATCACCCAGCGTTTCTCCCTGTGCAGCATGGGCTTGCCCTTGCCCCGGTAATAGCGGTTGCCGAACTCGTCCCTGCCGACCAACTCGCCCTTGAAGAATGTGTACAGTAAGGTCCCGGTGATCATCGCTTCCCCCCGAAACGTGCGGGCGACACTATGGCATTTCGCGGCCCAGTCGTCCAGAGGCCGCTCCAAGCTTGATCAAGGCCCCCGGGGCCTATAAGGATGGGGCGGAAATCGAAAGGAACGCGCATGGCCGGGTCCGGGAAACGCTTCTACGTCACCACGCCGATCTACTACGTCAACGACGCGCCCCACATCGGGCACGCGTACACCACGCTGGCCTGCGACGTTCTGGCCCGGTTCAAGCGGCTCGACGGATACGACGTCAAGTTCCTGACCGGCACCGACGAGCACGGACAGAAGGTGGAGAAGTCCGCCGCCGCCGCCGGCGTCGATCCCCAGGCCTTCACCGACCGGGTGTCCCAGAACTTTCGCGACCTGGCCCGGACCATGGGCTTTTCCAACGACGATTTCATCCGCACGACCGAGCAGCGCCACAAGACGTCTGTCCAGGCGCTGTGGAAGAAACTGATGGACGCGGGCGAAATCTACCTCGGCGGTTACGCCGGATGGTACGCGGTGCGGGACGAGGCCTTTTATGCGGAGTCCGAACTAATCAAGGGAGAAGGCGGAAAACAGCTTGCTCCCACCGGCGCCGAGGTGGAGTGGGTGGAGGAGCCGAGCTACTTCTTCCGGCTGTCCGCCTGGCAGGACCGGTTGCTGGAATTCTATGACGCCAACCCGGATTTCATCCTGCCCAAGACCCGGCGCAACGAGGTCACCAGCTTCGTCAAGGGCGGCCTGCAGGACCTGTCCATTTCGCGCACCAGCTTCAAATGGGGCGTGCCCGTTCCCGACGACGACGCCCACATCATGTACGTGTGGCTGGACGCGTTGACAAACTATCTCACCGCCATCGGCTTTCCAGAGACCGAAGGCGGCGAATACGTCGAATACTGGCCCGCGAACCTGCACATGGTGGGCAAGGACATTCTGCGCTTCCACGCGGTCTATTGGCCCGCGTTCCTGATGGCGGCGGGGTTGGAGCCGCCCAAGCGCGTGTTCGCCCATGGCTGGTGGACCAACGAGGGCCAGAAGATCTCGAAATCGCTGGGCAACGTGATCGACCCGGTGGAGTTGGTGGAGAAGTACGGCCTCGACCAGGTGCGCTATTTCCTGCTGCGCGAGGTGCCGTTCGGCAACGACGGCGACTTTTCCCATTCCGCCATGGTCACGCGGATGAACGGGGAACTGGCCAACGACCTCGGCAATCTGGCGCAGCGGGTGCTTTCCATGATCTCCAAGAACTGCGCCAAGGCCGCGCCCCCGCACGGGGACTTCACCGCCGAGGACCAGGAGATGCTCGCCGCCGCCCACGGCCTGATCGGGACGCTGCGCGGGAAAATGGACGTTCAGGCGTTTCACGAGGCGCTCGAGGCCATCTGGGGCGTGGTCCGCGCCGCCAACGCCTATGTGGACCGCCAGGCCCCGTGGCAGCTGCGCAAGGACGACCCGCCCAGGATGGAGACGGTGCTCTACGTGCTGGCGGAAACCATCCGCCACTTGGCCATCGTGGTCCAGCCGTTCATGCCGAATTCGGCGGCGCGCATGTTGGATCAGCTGTCCATCGGGGAGGGAGAGCGGACCTTCGAGTTCCTCGGCCCCGACCACGCGCTCGCCACCGGAACCGCGCTGCCCAAGCCCAAGGGGGTGTTTCCGCGCTTCGTGGAGGAGTAGGGGCCGTCAACGGCGTTTGGAGAAGTCGATCCTGTGGGCGTAATCCATTTCGATGACGCCGGATTCGACCCTCTTTGCCCCACGCCCGATTTTCACCATGTGCTTTCGCACGGGCCACAAGTCGCAGGCGACGCCGACCCCTGGCGGCGCGCCGTTGTCGGGCGCGTTGCAGCCGCTTGGGTCTTGCCCCAGTTTCTGGACCAGGACCTCGTAGGTTCCCTCCAACAGCATGTCGCGGGCGGTGATGGCGAAGCTTCCATCCGGCTTGGTGCGCCAGGAGTCCCGTTGAAAGACGCCGCCTTCCTGACGAACCAGGGAGATCATGGCGCCGCCCACCGGCCCTTCCGACCTGTTCCGCATGCGCGCCACGCCGCGAACCTCCACCGACGAGACGTCCGGCAGCGGGGCGGGGGGAAGGCCGCCCTTTCCTTGGGATTTGCGGTATTCCTCGACCGCCTCGTCTCCGACCAGAAGGTAGTAAACGCCAACGGCGACGGCGGTTTCCGATCGGCCCGAGTCCAGGTCCTTGCATCGAAGCCGGGTCGTCATCCAAATCTCGCCCTTGCCCTTGGCGCGCGCCCTCACCCGGACGCCGTTGCCGACCCATTCCGCAGAAGCCAACGAAGCGGGCCGGACCTCGACAAAGCGCTGGGCCAGCACCACGCAATCGACGCGGCGAACGACGATGCTGCCGTCATCCCTTAGCGATTTTCGGCTTTGGGGCGCTTGCGGGGCGTGTTGGAATCTGCTCTCGCCCACCTGCAGCGCGATGGTCCCAATGGCGAAATGGCGGCGCAGCAGGTCGGGGTCGAAGTTGCGGGGCGCGGCTCTGGTCGGGGGCGGCGCGCCGGTGCGGTAGTTGGAGCCGGGACGCCCGAGGGGCGATTCGAACCCTTCGCCCATGGCGACGACGGCCTCTCCGCCACCGCCTTTCCCGGGGCCGCCGATCAAGACCCGGTTCTTGGGCGGGAAGTCGTAGCCGTAGCGGCCGCGTTGGCCGTCGACGCGAAGATGAAGGATCGGGGCCATGCCCGCTTCCTCCTTGCGGAAAAACCGAAAACGGCCGTTGTTGGGGACATCGACGCCGCAATTGTGGTCGTCGCCGCTCCAGTGCGCCTCGATATACGAACTCGGCCCTTCCCATGGGCCTTGCAACTCGCCCGTGAACCGCATGGTCGCGCCGCCGAGCCGCATGTTCGAGCGGCAAATGCTCGAAATCCTGACGACGCCCTCGACGCGGGCTCCGTCGGCGCTGAATTCGATCTCGGCCCTGCGGTCGTCCATGCGCGCTCGTCCGACGTAGCGGATTTTTGGCGAGCCGCCGCCACCCGGCGTTTCCGGTCCCCCGACGCCAGGCTGGGGCGTTGTCGGGGGAGGGGGCTGGTGGGGGCTGGGGCTGGACCAATCGGGTATCGATCCTCCCCCCGGCGTCGGTTGCGGATATCCGCCGCCGCCCGGCCCAGGCGCGACGGGCGTGTCGCCGCCGATGGCTTCCCATTCCGCGAACGCTTCGATGGGCGTGGCGAGTATCGCCAACAATGTAATGAACAGAATAACTTGATAGGACTTTAGGCCCATTCTCGATGTTTTCCGACGCCCCGGTTCCCTATTGGATGTTATCCTAAATGTCTTGATGGGGAAACCAAGCGTTGACTTGCGTCGCAATACCATCGCGCCCGGATGATTTTCAGGGAAGCCAGCGGATTGCTTTTCGCCACGGCTCCAGCACTCTCAACGCCCGCGCCGACAACGCCTCCTTTTTCTTGCGTCCCTTCAGTCTCCGGCCCTTTTCGTTCTTTCCCTCATCCCCTTCCAGCGGCGGAAACAGGCCGAAGTTGACGTTCATGGGCTGGAAGGTTTCTTCCTCGGCCCCCCCGGTGACATGGGCGAGAAGGGCGCCCATGGCTGTATTGGGCGGGGCCGGGGGAAGGGCTGCGCCCAGGCGGTCGACAGCGGCGAACAGCCCGGCCATCAGGCCCATGGCCGCGCTTTCCACATAGCCCTCGCAGCCGGTGATCTGTCCGGCGAAGCGGAGCGCCGGGCGGGCGCGGAGCCGCAGACGCTCGTCCAGAAGGCGGGGGCTGTTGATGAAGGTGTTGCGGTGCAGGCCGCCGAGGCGGGCGAACTCCGCGTTTTCGAGCCCCGGGATTTGGCGGAAGACGCGTTTTTGCTCCCCCCATTTCAGCTTGGTCTGGAACCCGACGATGTTGAGAAGCGTGCCGAGCGCGTTGTCCTGGCGAAGCTGGACGATGGCGTGGGGTTTGACGTCGGGGGCGTGGGGGTTGGTCAGGCCGACCGGTTTCATGGGACCGTAGGCGAGAGTCTCGCGGCCGCGCTCGGCCATCACCTCGATGGGCAGGCAGCCCTCGAAATAGGGAGTGTCTTTTTCCCAGTCATGGAATTCTGTTTTCTCGCCCGAAATCAGCGCGTCGATGAAGGCGTGGTAGCCCTCCCGATCCAAGGGGCAGTTGACGTAGTCCTTGCCGTCCCCCTTGTCATAGCGGGATTGCCGCCAAGCCTTGGAGAAATCGACGCTATCGGCGTGCACGATGGGCGCGATGGCGTCGAAGAAGGCGAGGGACTCCTCCCCGGTCAGGTCGCGGATGGCGGTGGCCAGGGCGTCCGAGGTCAAGGGGCCGGTGGCGACGATGACGCTGTCCCAGTCCTCGGGCGGAAGGCCCGCGACTTCCTCGCGGACGATGGTGACCAGCGGATGGGAGTCCAGCGCGTCCTGGATATGGGCGCTGAACCCGTCCCGATCCACCGCGAGCGCGCCACCCGCCGGCACCCGATGCGCGTCTGCCGCCGCCAGGACCAAGGAGCCCATCCGCCGCATCTCGGCGTGCAGCAGTCCGATGGCGCTGCCCCCCGCGTCGTCGGAGCGCAAGGAGTTGGAGCACACCAGCTCCGCCAGCCCGTCGGTGCGGTGCGCCTCGGTCCCGCGATGGGGACGCATCTCGTGAACGACCACGGGAACGCCCGCGCGCGCAAGGACCCAAGCCGCCTCGCATCCCGCGAGGCCGCCGCCGACGATATGGACGGGGGAGGGCGTTGTCATGAGGAGGCTATAGAGTGGGTGGCGTTTATGTTCAAGCCGAAGCCGACGAAATGGAATTGTGGACTTATGGAGTATTCACGGCAAAATGACGGTCGGGTCTCCCGATAAGGCTTTCCCCGTGCCCGTCATCGACGCTCCCGCGCTTTTTCCGGAAAACACGCCGTATCGAATTTACGGACGTTCCGAAAGAACGCGTGTTTTTGCCAGCATGCTTCAACGGGTGGCGCCTTCCTCGCCTTTTTTGGGATTCATGGACGAGATTCGGGCAAGCGACGCCGCCATCGTACTCGTGGAGCCGAATTGGCCGGAAACAGCAAGAATATTTCGGGATCAAGGCCAGAGCGAGGACGCCATGTTCGTCATGCCGGCGCCCGAGGAATACCTTTGGGGCTATTGGGAAATATATCAGGCTTACGAGGACGTCATTGGCGCGCTCGGCGATCCCTGGGACATGGACGTTCGCGGTTTCATGGAACGGGAGATGGCCCGTATCCCTGGATTCGATCAACTGCAAAGCCGTTTCATTTGCCTTTCGTCCTACAAACTACGCCCCCATCTAAAGAAGATTTCCCTATTGCTGGACGCGTTGGCCAATGAAGATAGCCGCATGGCTTATAACAGGTGTGTGTTCGAAGGAATTGGGGAGGCTGTAGATCACTTCTGGAAGACCGTTTTTATTAAAGCTCAGTATTTCGATTACGCCGCCATCGCGCCCGGAGACGTGATAATAAATGGGGGCGTCTGCGAAGGGTTCGAATTGCCGCACTTTCTGGCCCATATGAATGGAAAGGGGAGGATATACAGTTTCGATCCCTTGGGTTTCGATCATCTCAGCGGTTACGCCAGGGAAGTGATTTCGTTCTTTCCAGAACAGATCTTGGAGTATCGCATGGCGCTGCATGATTCGCCGTGCGAAATTTCATTGCCAGTGGCTGACGGACAGGCTTTGGGCCATTTGGCGAACGTTCAGGTGAAAGACTGTGAGAACGTGAAGGTTCCAGCAACGTCCGTCGATGCTTTCGTCGAGAACGAAGGGCTCGAGCGGGTTGATCTGATCAAGTTGGACATCGAAGGCGGCGAAACGTTCGCAATCCAAGGCATGATCGACACCATCGCTTGTTTGCGCCCCCAGCTCGTCATAAGCATCTACCATCGCTGGAAGGATTACGTGGATATCCCCTTGTTCCTCATGCAGCGCTGCAGGGATTACAAATTCTACATCGAGACCTACAGCTACCAGCGATTCGAAACCATATTATACGCCATTCCGGCCGAGCGGGACGTGGGTCGAAGGGAAAGGAATACGCCATAATCGCCGGCGGTGACGCAGCGCACAGCCATCGTGCGCGGAGGCCTGGATACTGATAGCATATTGGGGAAATGATCGGGCGGTTTCATGAACGACGTATTCGATTCCGACGACTACGACGAAGTCTGGCAAAAGATCTCCCAGCAGGAGCTGGAGGAGGTGTTGGACAGGCATGAGTTGTTCGCCACTGGCCGCATCGGCGGCGCGCGGGCGCGATTGGTGCTGCATGACCTGTCCTATCTGGACTTTTCCGACCGCAACCTCGCCGGGGCGGATTTGTCCGGCGCGAAGCTGACCCAGATTTCGGCCAAGAACTCCGATTTTTCCAGCGCCAACCTGTATGCGTCCGACCTGTCCGGCGCCGATCTTTCGCGCGCGGATTTCAGCCGCGCGGACCTTCGCGGCGCCAGGCTGCGGGGCGCGAACCTGACCCGCACCATCCTGAAGGACGCGGACCTTCGCGACGGCCTGTTGTTCAAGTCCATCAAGAAAAAGGGCCTGATGCCGGTCAGCTTCGAGGAGGCCGCCGCCGCCCTCGACCAGGCCATCTGCAAGGGCGCGGACCTGTCGGAGGCCAAGATTTCCAACGCCTTCGTGGTTCAGACCGATTTGACCGACGCCAACCTCCGCCTCGCCAAGTTCATCGGAGCGAATCTGGCGCTGTCGAACCTGACCGGGTGCAATCTGGAAGGCACCGACTTCACCGACGCGAATCTGTCCGGCGCCGTGTTCCGAGGCGCGGTGTTCACCCGCACCATCCTGGATCACGCGGACTTCACCGGCGCCGATTTGATCGGGGCCGTGTTCGACCAGGTCGATCTGTCCAGGGTCGATCTGAAGGAAACCAAGATGGCGCGCACGCTCGCCAATCTGGAAATGTCCTTGCAAGATATCATCGTCGAGCACGCCAAGTGGTTCAACACAAATGGAAAAAAGGGCGCGCGCGCCAACCTGTCCCAACTGGACCTGTCCCACAACGAATTGCCGGGCGTCAATCTGGCGGCCGCCGACATGTCGTCGTGCATCCTGAAGGGCGCGGACGTGTCCAAGTCGGAATTCGTCATGACCGACCTGTCCTACGCCGACCTGCGCGACGCCAACCTGAACCACTCCGACCTGCGCGGCGTGAAGCTGGAGCGGGCGAACTTGACCGGCGCATCCATGATCGGCGCCCGCTTCGACGAGGTTCCCATTCCGTCCGCGGACAGCGGGGCGTGGCGCGCCAATCTGGAAGGCGCCAGGTTCATCGACGCCAAGCTGGCGGGCGCGCGTCTGACCAACGTCAACCTGGAGGGCGCGATCCTCACCGGCGCGGACCTTCGCGACGCGGACCTGTCGGGATCGTCCTTGACCGATTGCGACTTCTCCGAGGCAGACCTGCGCGGCGCCAACCTGGACAACACCGACCGTCGCGGGGCCAAGGGGCTCTGACGTAAGGGAGGGCGCGACGGTGGTCGTGGAAGGCGAACTCGCGAAAATCCTGCTGCTGCTGGCCTTCGCCGCCGCCTTCATGTGGAAATCCGTTTCCATGGATATCCGCAAGTTCCGCACCCGCCGCTGGTCCGAAACCGAGGGGCGCGTGGTCTCGTCCCGGTACGAGGAGGTCAGCAACGACGGGAAAAGCGTCAACATGGACGCCGACTTCGTCTACGAGGCCGGTGGACTGACCCACGACGGCCGTCTCAAGCTCCATGGTTTTATCCTGCCGGGGCCCCAGGGTCGGGCGATGAAGCGGCGCTACGCCGAGGGCCAACCCGTGACCGTCCGCTATCGCCCGGAAAACCCAAGCGAATACGAGGTCGTCGATATCCTGCCCTGGTGGATGGATATCGTGTTCTTTATCGGGGTGGCCGCGATCGCCTACGCCGGGCTTCTGTTCGGGCAATATGTCGGTTGGTGGGCGTTGCCCCCTTGGATGCAAGGCGGCTGAAGGCCGCGCGCGTTTCCATCTTTCACGGCCTGGTTTAATGTAGATGGTCGGTTGCGTGGAATGGGAGACGGCGATGACAGGGGGCAAAGGCGAGGTTGTCTTTCGCAAGCGTCCGTTCCGCATCTTCTTGGACCTTCTTCTTCTGGCGTTCTGGGGATTTCTCGGAGTGATGTTCGCGTCCGCCCTTTTTTATGAGGACCCAGAGATCGAATCGCGGATGTCATGGTTCGGCGTCGCCGTCATCTTCGTCGGCGTGGCCTTCGGCGCATATTACGTAATTAAGGTGATATTCCTGCGCGGCCCGTTGCTTCGGGTGACGCCTGAAGGATTTCATTACGCCTTGGCGGACGAAGAATTCACGCCTTGGTCCAACGTCGCCCTCGTCGATGTGGAGCGCAGTCGGCGCTGGACCGGAACCTCCACAATCTCGGTCATTCTGCATGAAGGCGGTTACATCGATATCGAATGCGAGTTTTTCACCTTGAAGCTCGACCAGGTTCTCGACGCGTTCCGGCCTTACTGCGAAATCTGGGAGCAGCCGAAGGGGTTCGTTTAGTTTCACGCGCCGTTTTCCCCTTGTTCCACGGTATATAACACCCATCTCTATAACTGATGCGCAATGTCGGGAATTGCGCTCCAACAATCCATTCGGAGGAAAACGTCATGATCGCCCATATGGTCAAGCATAAGGATGTGGAAGACGATTCCTTGTCGCCTCCGTCTCCCTTTTACTGGATCGGCGCGCTCGGGATTTTGGCCTCGGTGAGCCTGCTGTTCGTGGTGGTCGGGGTCGGCTTGTTCTGATCGCAGCGTTAGCCAGTATTACAACGATACAAAATTAACCCGCCGGGCGGGGAGGGGACGAACCGCTCGGCGGCTCCACTTGCCGATCTTTCCTCCGGACCATATTTCCTGAAATGAAGGGTGATATTCCCTGAAATTCGGCTGGAGGGTTCGATCATGCTTGCGCATTTCGTTCGCCATAAGAGCATGGAAGACGACACCCTGTCGCCTCCATCACCGTTTTATTGGATCGGGACCATGGTCGCATTGGCCACGGCTGGGCTTCTGTTCGTGATCGTGGCGGTTGGCCTGCTCTGAAAAAGGCTTGTTCCGTCTTTCGCTTGCCTGAAAGATACGGGTGAGAGAGAAGCGGAGCAGAGATGGATATTTCAATCGACGCCGTGTTCGTCGAGCGTGGAATCGACGCCGCGCTCGGCTGCATAAGGTGTCGCGTCGCCGTGTCCGTGGACGCGCCCGGCATGGCCGAGGCGTTGGATGCGGAGATCGAGGCGCGCGCTCCCTGGCTCGCCGAAAACGCGCCCTCGGCCGATCCGGTCGTGGCTTCGACCCGCAAGGCCTACAAGGCGCTCGGCAAGGACCCGGCCCGGTACCGCCCGGCCGCCGAGTCCCTGATGCGTAGGGTCAAGCAGGGAAAGGGGCTTTACCGCGTCAACACGGCGGTGGACGCCAACAACCTGATTTCCATCAAGACCGGATACTCCATCGGGGCCTACGACGTCGCGAAGCTGGCCCCGCCGACGGCGTTTCGCCGCGCCGGCGCGGGGGACAGCCACGTCGGCATCGGGCGTGGACCCTTGAACCTGGAGGGGCTGCCCATTCTTTCGGACTCCCAAGGCCCCTTTGGCTGCCCCACGTCCGACTCCGAACGCACCATGATCACGGAGAGCACCGAAACCCTGCTGATGGTTCTGTTCGATTTCGCGGGCGGCGAGGGTTTGGAGGAGGCGATGGATTTCGCCGTCAGGACGCTCGAGCGGTTCGCTTCGGCCCAAGGCGTCGAAACCGCCGTGGTTCGCGCCTAGGTTTCCATGTAAAATCCAGTCCAAGAGCCATTCATTCTGGGGGATTTCGACATGTCCGGGATCATCGGCCACGTGGTTTCCGTCTCCGGCGCGCTGCTGACGGCCCGGCGCACGCTCACCGGCGGCGATATCGAGGATCTGCGGGATGTTCGCGTCGGAAGCCTAGTCAAGATCGTCCAGCCCGAATCGCAAGTGTTCGGGGTCGTCGATTCCGTCGTGTCCACCCAGCCGGTCCCGGTCACCGACGACGTCCACGTGGAATTCGAGATCGAACTTCTGGGCGAGGTGCTCGAAGGCGGCGGCGGAGCCTTCCGGCGCGGCGTGTCGTTCTTTCCCCGCCTTGGCGACGTGGTGGTCCCCACCGACGACAGCGACATCGCCACCGTCTACGCGCCGCCGAAAAAGGCCAACATGCAGATCGGCGTCATCCACCAGAACCCCAACGTCACCGCCCACATCCAGGTGGACGACCTGCTCAGTAAGCATTTCGCCGTTCTGGGCACCACCGGGTCGGGCAAGTCGTGCACCACGTCGTTGATCCTGCAGTCGATCCTGGAGCAGAACCCGGGCGGCCACATCATCATGCTGGACCCCCACAACGAGTACCAACACGCCTTCCCCGGCGTGTGCGAGTTGCTCAACACCGACAACCTGCATCTGCCCTATTGGCTGCTGAACTTCGAGGAGCTGACCCAGGTCCTGGTCACCGGCGAGGGCGAGGACCGGGACGCGCAGATCAATATCCTCAAGGAGGTCGTGGTAGGGGCGAAGCGCGCCGTCTTCGCCGACGAGAAGGACGCCGCCTTCGTCACCGTGGACACCCCGATCCCCTATCGGCTGAGCGATTTGAAACGGAACCTGGACGCGGGCATGGGCAAGCTGGACAAGCCCGACAGCTCCAAGCCGTTTTTGCGCATCCTCGGCAAGCTGGAAAGCCTGCAGTCGGACAAGCGGTTCTCGTTCATGTTCTCGACCATGCTGGTCCGCGACACCATGGCCGAGGTGATCTCGCGGATGCTGCGCATCCCGACCCAGGGAAAACCGGTGACCATCGTCGACCTGTCCGGCGTGCCGTCGGAGATCGTGGACGTGGTGGTGTCGCTGATCTGCCGGCTGGTGTTCGATTTCTCGCTCTGGGGCAACGCGGAGGGAAGCGGCGTGCCCGTGCTTCTGGTCTGCGAGGAGGCGCACCGCTACGCCCCGCAAAACGACGAGGACGGCTTCGGCCCGACCAAGAAGGCCATCGCGCGGATCGCCAAGGAAGGCCGGAAGTACGGCGTGTCCGTCGGCCTGATCAGTCAGCGGCCGTCGGAGTTGTCCACCACCATCCTGTCCCAGTGCTCGACCCTGTTCGCGCTCCGCATGAGCAACGAATTGGACCTGAACTTCGTTAAAGGCGCGCTGCCCGACGCGGCGTCGGGATTGTTGAAGGTGCTTCCGGCACTCCATACCCAGGAAGCCGTGGTGGTGGGCGAGGGCGCGACCGTGCCCATGCGGGTCAGGCTGAGGAACCTGCCAGACGACGCCATGCCCCGCGGGAACACCGCGCCGTTCTCCCAGGCGTGGCAGGCGGATTCCAACGACGAGGCCTATGTTTCCCGCGTGGTGGACAGGTGGCGCTGGCAAATCCGCTGACGGCCAACCGGTTTTGTGACCGATATCACAAACCGGGACTCATTTTCCCCTTGATCGCGGACGGCCGTCACATGCAACGGCTCTTTTTGGGCGTAGGCTTGTCATTATCGAGCATGGAAACCCCGAACGCCCAAGGAGAACCAAAATGCTCAGCGCCTTTTCCGTCAGCGGATTTATCGTCGGCCTGATCGACAGCCTCTGGGGGCTTTGGATCCAGGCGTTCTCGCCCATTCCCTACGGCGATCCCTATATCGCCTGCATGGTGGCGATAGGGCTGATCGGCGTCTTGGCGTGGGCCGCCAAGAAGGTTCTGGACATGGACGAGCAGACCGGCGCGTTGGAGTGATCAGACAGGAAACGCGCCCTTCATCCGATCCATGATTTCCGAGGCCAGTTCCTCGGCCTCGTCTTCCTCGATATCGAACTTGATGCCGGTCGAGCCGGATTTCCGAACCACCTTGCCATCGAACTTTCCGACGCCTTCGATGTTGATGGACACCTGGGAGCCGATCTCGATCTCCACGTCCAGGTTCACGGAGGCGCCTCCGCCGGAAATGTTGTCGACGGTGGCTTTGACCTCGCCCTTGTCGGTCTTGACGCTCGCGCCCTGGGTCACGGCGTAGCGTAAGTGATGGCGGCGATCGTCGCTCATTGGACTCCCCGAATTCTGCAACAAGGGCGATGCCCTAGGGTGCTGAATAACGGGGGGTAAATGCAAGGGCGATTTGCGCGATCGCGAAGAATCCTCGCCCTAATCGGCGGGGCAGGCGCAGGTTCCGAACTCCGCGCAACGTCTCTTCGCCTCTTCCGGGCTGTCAAAGACGCCGAAAACGGCGCCGTCGCCAACGATGACCCACATTCCGCTGACGGACAGGGCGGGCTCCACTCGGACCGAAATTTTTCGTCCGGATGTCTCGACGGCGGCCCTTGCGCGCCCGTTCGACGGGGTGTTTGGGATAACCGACATGATCCGATTCCATTCCGATGTCGCGGCGCCACCATAGAAAATAAGGGCCAATAATTTCATTATCGTTTCAATGTGGATTTCTTATGCGCCGCGCACCCGTTGTGTATATTAACGCGTTAACGCCTAAGAATAACGTTCCCGCAAAGCGTTCTTCTGGACCTTGCCCATGGCGTTGCGGGGCAGCGCGTCCACGAAAAAAAACCGTTTCGGCTGCTTGAACTTGGCGATTCGTCCCGCGAGGGACGCCTTGATTTCCGCCTCGTCCAGCTCGCGCGCGCCGTCCGGGGCGACGACGGCGCATACGGCCTCGCCGAGGTCCGGATCCTTGAGCCCGATCACCGCCGATTCGTTGACGCCGGGAAGCGAGTCGATCAGCAATTCGACCTCTTTGGGATAGACGTTCAGGCCGCCGGAGATGATCAGGTCGCGGGCGCGCCCGACAATGGAGACGCGGCCGTCTTCGTCCATGCGCGCCATGTCCCCGGTGATGAACCAGCCGTCGGGACGGAACTCGGCCGCCGTCTTGTCCGGCATGCGCCAATAGCCCCTGAACACGTTAGGCCCGGTGATTTCCAGGATTCCCACGTCTCCTTCGGCCACGGGCGCGCCGTTTTCGTCGGCGAGGCGCGCCCGAACGTCGGGCAGGGGATAGCCCACGGTCCCGGCGACCCGCGCGCCGTCGAGCGGGTTGGACGTGATCATGCCCGCCTCGGTCATGCCGTAGCGCTCCAAAATTCGATGGCCGGTCCTGTCCTCGAAGGCGCGGAAGGTTTCCTCCAACAATGGGGCTGAGCCGGAAATGAACAGCCGCATGTCCTTGACCGCGTCTTTCTTCAAGCCTGGATGGGACAATAGCCGGGTGTAGAACGTGGGGACTCCCATCAGCACCGTGGATTTGGGAAGCAGGGAGACGATGGCGTCCGCGTCGAAGCCCGGCAGGAACCACATGGGCGAGCCGTTCAGCATGGCGCAATGGATGGCCACGAACAGCCCATGGACGTGATAGATGGGCAACGCGTGCAACAAAACCTCGCCGTCCCGCCACCCCCAGATGCGATGGAGCGCCAGCCCGTTGGACGACAAGTTCCCATGGCTGATCATGGCCCCCTTGGACCGGCCGGTGGTGCCGGATGTGTAGAGGATGGCGGCGATGTCGTCCTCGCCTCGCTCGACGGTTTCCAAGGGCTCGGCGCCGTCAAGGCCTTCCATAAGCTCGGCCAGGATTTCCACCCTAGGGGCCAGCCCCGCCAGCGCGTCCTTGTTTTCCGGTTCGCAGACCAGGAGGACGGGCTCGGCGTCGGTTGCGAAGTATTCCACTTCTTCCGTGGCGTAGGCCGTGTTCAACGGGACGTAGACGGCGCCCGCGCGGAGGCACGCGAGATAGAGAAGAACGACCTCGAAACTCTTGGATGTCTGGACCATCACCCGGTCGCCGACGGCGACGCCGAGAACGCGCGCGAGCCGCGCCGAGGCGTCGCCGGCCTCGCCGTAGCTCAAAACCCGCCCGTCGGGGGCGAGAAGCAGGGGGGATTCGGGATCGGCGGGAAAGCGCTCCCGCAGCACGGCGTACAGGTTGGCGTTCATGCCACCATCATAGACCGCCGGTTATTGCGTCGAAAGATACCTTTGCTGGCGCCGCAACTGGCGCATGCGGGCTTGGCCGACTTGGTTTTTCAGCCGTCCTGCCGTCGCCCTTTGCTTGGCGATGAGCATTTCAGATGCGGTTTTTTGCCTCAGCGCGCGTTTGTAGGAGCGCTGGACGCAGGTGGTTTCGCCGTTCCTATCGGTCACGGCGGATTCATGGGACCTGCAGGCCAAAGCTTCGTCGGAAAATCCGGTCGCAAGGAATGTGAAGAGGACCGGAGCCAGGAAATGTTTCGCCTTCATGGCGGGCTCCTTGTTCGCTTTCTGCGCGGAGTCCATTGTACGAATGCGAATCTTTATTAATGCTGAATCTATTCCACCTTTAAGAGTCCCAGCGCCATGAACAGTTTGGCCGACTTGGCCCGAAACGGCGGGGGCAAGGCCTTGGAGATGGAAAGGGCGGCGCGGCCCAAGGGGCCGTTGGGAACTAGGCGCAGGCTTTCGGTTTGTATCCTCACGTTTCCACCGGGGTGTCGTCGCGGTTGCCCCATTCGGACCACGACCCGTCATAGATCGCCACGTCCTCCTTGCCCATGAGATAGAGCGCGAAGGCGTTGACGCACGCGGTGACGCCCGAGCCGCAGCTCACCACCATGGGGCGGTCGAGATCGACGCCGGCGGCATCGTGGATGGCGAGGATTTCGTCCCCCGGGCGCATTTCGAAATCCCGGCGCATGTTCATCAGGTCGCCGAAATAGACGTTGAGGGAGCCCGGAATATGGCCCTTGCGCTTCACCGGGCGGGGGTCGTCGGCTTGTCCCGCGAACCGTTCGGCGTTGCGGGCGTCGATGACGATCTCCGCGCCGCTTTCCATGGCGGAGCGGACGTCGTCAAGGTTTCGGACCAGTTCGGGCCGAAAGGCGGCCTTGAATGGCGCGGGCGTGGGCTCTTCCCGGTCGTGGGCGAGGGGCCTGCGCTCCTTCAGCCAACGTCCGAGCCCGCCGTCGAGCAGCGCCACGTCGTCATGGCCGAAGGTCCGAAACATCCACCACACCCGGGCCGCGGCGGAATAATTGCCGTTGCCGTCATAGATGACGACTCGGTGTTGGTTCCCGATCCCCATCACGCCGACCATGTCCTGGAACCGTTCCGGCGACGGCATCATGTGGGGCAGGGGATCGCCCTGGTCGCAGATGACGTCGATGTCGAAATAGACCGCGCCGGGGATGTGGCGGAACTCGTACTCCTCGGCCCCGTCCCGTTCGGAACCGGGCAGGAAGTGGGTGGCGTCGATAATTCGGATGGCGGGGTCGTCCAGGTTCTCCGCCAGCAACTCGGTCGTGACCAGCGCCTGTCCGTTCCGGTACTCCATGGGTTTTCCTTATTCTTATTGGTTGGTCAGTCCATCCATTCCGGAACCGGAAGGTTCTTGGAGCGCAGGAATTCCGGATTGAAGAGCTTGCTTTGGTAACGAGTGCCGAAGTCACCCAAAATGGTGACGATGGTGTGGCCCGGTCCCATTTGCTTGGCGAGCCGAATCGCGCCCGCGACGTTGACGGCGCTGGACCCGCCGAGGCACAGCCCTTCCTCGCGCAACAGGGAGAACACGACGGGGAGCGCCTCGTCGTCGGGAATCTGGAAGGCCTCGTCCACTGCCGCGCCTTCCAGGTTCTTGGTGATGCGGCCCTGGCCGATGCCTTCGGTGATGGAATCGCCCTCGGCTTTCAGCTCTCCGTGTTTGTAGTAGTTGTAGAGCGCGGCGCCCATGGGATCGGCGAGGCCGATGACCACGTCCTTGTTGCGCTCTTTCAGCGCCATGCCGACGCCCGCCAACGTGCCGCCGGTGCCGACCGCGCAGATGAAACCGTCCACCTTGCCGTCGGTCTGCCCCCATATTTCCGGGCCCGTGGTTTCGTGGTGCGCCTGGCGGTTGGCCACGTTGTCGAACTGTTGGGCCCAGATGACGCCGTGCCCATTCTTTTCGCGGAGCTCATCCGCCAGTCGGCCCGAGACATGGACGTAGTTATTGGGGTTCTTGTAGGGGGCTGCGGGAACTTCCTTCAGCTCCGCGCCGCAAAGCCTAAGCGTGTCCTTCTTTTCCTGGGACTGGGTTTCAGGAATCACGATGACCGAGCGATAGCCCAGGGCGTTGCCCACCAGCGCCAACCCGATGCCCGTGTTTCCCGCCGTGCCCTCGACGATGACGCCGCCAGGCTCTATCAGGCCCTTTGCCTCGGCGTCGCGGACGATGTAGAGCGCGGCGCGGTCCTTGACCGATCCGCCCGGGTTCATGAACTCCGCCTTGCCGTAAATTTCGCAGCCAGTCTCCTCGGACGCCTTGCGTAGCCGGATCAGGGGCGTATGGCCGATGGCGTCCAACAATCCGTCGCGGGTGTCCATGTTCGGGCCTCCGTATGCATAAGAATATGTTGGAAAAGGTAGCGGTTCGCTATTTCCCGTTCAAGCCTTGCGCCACTGCTTCACGAGCCTGTCTCGGTTCATCTTGAACCACTGCAGCGCGATCAGGCAGGTGGCGTTGGAAATGCTGCCCTGGTCGATCCAGGCGATGGCCTCGTCCGCGTCCACGGCCATGACCAGGATGTCCTCGCCCTCGTGGTCCAGCCCGTGGACGCCGCCCACGTTCGAGGCGTCCACTCGGCCGCAATACAAAATCACGGTTTCCGAACAGATGCCGGGCGTGGCCAGCCATTTCGCCACGTATTCGATTTCCTGGATCTCGCACCCGGCTTCCTCGACCGCCTCGCGGCGGGCGACGGATTCCGGCGTCTCACCCGAATCGATGATGCCCGCCACGGTCTCGACCAGCCAGGGCGAGGTGTCGTCGTCCCACCAGGGCGAGTTCATGGCGGCGTAGGCGCCGGGGCGGAACTGCTCCAGCATCACCAGCTTGTCCAGGTCGGGATCAAAAAGCAGCGCCGCGACCGCGTGCCCGCGCTCCAGCATTTCGCGACGAAGGGTGTCGGACCAGCCGCCCTCGTACTTCCCATGGCGTAGACGGTAGACGTCCATGCGACAATAGGCCTCATAGACCGTCTCGACGCTTTCAACCTCGACGTCGACCTTTTTCTTGTTTAGGCCCATGTCAGTTGCAGTCCCCGACGCCGGCGCAGCAGGCGGCCGAGCCGATGGCGGCCTCGGCGGCCTCGATGGCTTCCTCGCGGGTGTCGTAGGTCCCGATCGAACCCGCGTCGAGCCCAAAGGGATAGACCTCCCAGCCGTTTTCGCCGTCAACGACGCAGGCCACGCCCTCGGCCGCCGTGCTCATGATGCGTGAATGGGACCATTCCATGGCCGCGATCCTCCCGCATGCGCCGCCAGGGATCAAGGGTTTTGGACTCGGCCGGACGATGGCGATACCATGCGCCCGCGTCGAACCAGGGGAGAACAGCAACATGACCGCCCAGAGCAGCGACAAGGTCGCCTTTCCCGGAAGCCAGGGCCATGAACTGGCCGCGAGGTTGGACCTGCCCAACGGCGCGCCCCGCGCCTTCGCTCTTTTCGCCCATTGCTTCACCTGCACAAAGGACGTGCTGGCGGCCTCGCGAATCTCCCGGACCCTGGCCGGCCATGGGATCGCCGTGCTGCGTTTCGACTTCACGGGTCTTGGCGGCAGCGACGGGGAGTTCGAGAACACCAATTTCTCGTCCAACGTCGACGACCTGGTCGCGGCCGCCGACTTCCTGCGCGAAAACCACCAGGCTCCCGACATCCTGATCGGCCACAGCCTGGGCGGAGCGGCGGTTTTGGCGGCCGCCGGAAGGATAAAGGAGGCGACATCGGTGGTGACGGTGAACGCGCCTTGCGATCCAGGTCATGTGGCGAATCACTTCACCGGAAAAGCAGACGAGATCGAGGCCAAGGGCGAGGCCGAGGTCTGCCTGGGCGGACGGCCCTTCACCATCACCAAGCAGTTTCTCGACGACATCGCCGACCAGCCCATGCGCGACGCCGTCGGCGGGCTGAAAAAGGCGCTATTGGTCCTGCACGCGCCGCTCGACAACGTCGTTGGCGTCGAGAACGCCCGAACCATTTTCGACGCGGCCAAGCACCCGAAAAGCTTCGTCTCCCTCGACCAAGCCGACCACATGCTCAGCGACAAGGACGACGCCCAGTTCGTCGCCGACATGACCGCCGCCTGGGCCAACAGGTACCTGGCGAAGAAGGAGCAGGCGGACGCCTGGGCCGCGCCTCGCGCCGAGCCCAAGACCGTGGTGGTTTCCGAATCCGGTCTCGGCAAATACGCCCAGTGGGTCAACATCAACGGCAACCACGTCCTGCGCGCGGACGAACCGGTCAGGGTCGGCGGCGACGACACCGGGCCCGCGCCCTATGACCTGCTGATGGCCGGGCTCGGCGCCTGCACCACCATGACCGTTCGCATGTACGCGGAACGCAAGAAGATACCGCTGGAACGGGTTTCGGTCAGCCTGACCCACAAGAAGCGTCCGGTGGAGGACTGTCCCGACTGCCACACCGAAAGCGGCAAGGTGGATTGGATCGCCCGCGAAATCGAAATCGAAGGCGACATCGACGAGCCCACCCGCCGGCGCATGCTGGAAATCGCCGACAAATGCCCGGTGCATCGCACCTTGCACCACGAGGTCTGGGTGGAAAGCAAGCTGAAGGGGTAGGGGGTGGAGCCCGTCTGCTCCGCCGGGAGTCTCTACGAGCGCGCCAGGGCCTATCCCTTCGCCCGACCGGACGGTTCGTTTCTTTTTCACAACGGCTCGGCCGAATTGCGCGGCCGCATGGACGTCCAGGGCCGCCGCGCGGTGCTGGCCATCGGCGCCAACGCCGCGCCGGAGCGGTTGTTGGAGAAGTTCGGGCGCGGCGCCGTCATCCCGGTCGAGAAGGTCCTGTTGCTCGGTTATGTCGTTGTCTATTCGGCGCATATCACGTCCTACGGCTCAATTCCGTTGACCTTGCGGGCCAAGGCCGGGGCCGTGTCCGGCGCGTTCATCACCCATTTGGATGAAGCCCAAATCGCCCGAATGGACGAGACCGAGCCCAACTACGAACGTGTCTGCCTGGGCGTTTGCGGGGACATCGCCCGACCGTTCGAGGAGGAGGGCGGGGCGCTCCACGCCTCAAAGGCGCCGATCCACGCCTATGTCGGGCGATGGGGGTGTCTGTTGAAGAACGGCTCCGAAATGGTGTTTCCCGACGTCGGTCAGGATCAGGCGCTGGCGCGCGTCCGCGACCTGACGGCCCCGGAACGAGAGCTTGGACTGTTCGTGGTCGAGAACGTCCTCGACGCCATGACCCGAAACAAACGGATCGAGGCGCTGCGAGAGCGCGCCGGTCCGTCGGGAATTTCCTTGGAAAATCAGTAAAACACCTTCAGGCGCCGGGCGCGTCGATTTCGTCGTGTTTACTTGTTGGCGTCCTTCATGAGGTCGTTCACTTCGTCTTGGGTCATCCCTGTTGAAGCCGCGTTGCGCCGCTCCGGCCCCTTGAAGTCGGGATTCGCGCGTCTGCGGCGGTTGGGCCCGAAGAAATCCTTGGTGCGGACGAATTCCCTGGGACGGGAGACCACGGCGGCGATCCGGGCGTAGAGCCCCTTGGCGGTGATGGGCTTGACCAGGATCTCGTTCACGCCCGCGTCCAACGCCTCGTAGATCTTGCTTTGCTCCGAATGGGCGGAAATCAGGATGATGGGAATGAATGGGTTTGGCGATTTCGGGTCGGTCCGGACCCTTCGCGTCAACTCGATGCCGGACATGTCGGGCATGTTCCAGTCCAGGAAGATGATGTCCGGGGCGAACTGGCCGCTTTCGATCAACTCCCAGGCCTTGGCTCCGGTCTCGGCGTCGCGCATGAGGCGGCAGTTGAAGGCGCGCAAGGTCAGCTTGATGATCTGGCGCATGAACTGGTTGTCTTCCGCGATCAGAACGGCGATTTTTCCTAAATGCAATGCGTTGCCCGACATTTCCTCTATCCCGCCTTAAAGATCTCCCCGGTCCCGCCTATTGTCGGGTCAGGGGGTCGTCCTCCATGTTGTCGAAGTCGATTTCATCCAAATCGACAAGCCCCATTTCCAAAACCGCGCCAACGGCTTCCGGGCGCTCCTTCACAAATGGCGCTAGCGCCGTGTCCTCGACCATGATGTGGTTGGTCAGCCAGTCCTTGAGAAACCCGGAAACCGGCCCCATTTCGAAGTCCGCCGGGTCCTTGGCTTGGGCGTCGCGGAATTCGACGATCCTGGCGCGAAAGCCTTCGTGGATCTTGGCGTGCTTGACCCTGTCCTCGTATTCGATGGCGTCCTGGACGGCCTCCTCGCGGGTGAAGTGGAATTCCGTGTAGTCCAAAAGCGCGTTCAAAATGCTCGCCACCACGTCGGGCTCCGCGCCCGCTTCCCTTGCCGCCATGGTCTCGTTGATCAGGTCGATGAGGATCCTATGGTCGTCGTCGATCATGTCCACGCCGACTTCCAGATCGTCGGTCCATTCGAAGAAGTTCGCCTCGCCCATTTCGCAACGCCCTTTCCGTCGAGCCCGTATGGAACGATAATGCCCTTACCTAACGGGAATCAACCGGGGTGGATTTCCATGAAAAAGGAATGGCGCCGATGGCGTTCGAGGGCGCTCGCATCGTTCCTTTATCCATTCGATGGCCTCCCATGAACGACGAGGGCCAATAATGATTCGGCCTCAATTCCCATCATGGCGATTCGTTCAACAAAGCTATCGACTTAGATGAAATCAATTTTCGTCATGGGGTGGAGATGACATGGAGTGGACCGACGACGCCCTCGTGCTTTCCGCCCGCCGCCACGGCGAAACCGCCGCCATCGTCCGGCTTCTGACCCGGGAGCGGGGCGTCCACGCCGGGCTGGCGCGTGGCGGAAGCGGGGCAAGGATGCGGCCGGTGCTGCAGCCCGGCAACCGGGTCCGCGCCACCTGGCGGGCGCGACTGCCCGAGCACTTGGGCGCTTTCTCGTTGGAGCAGACCCGCGCCTTCGCCGCCGAAGCGATGGAGGACGCGGACCGACTGGCGGGACTCAGCGCCGCTTGCGCGGTCGCGGAATCCGTCCTGCCCGAGCGCGAACCCCACGGCCCGGCGTTCGAGGGCCTTCTAGTCCTGCTCGAAGCCATTGCGTCCGCCGAGGACTGGGCGTCGGCCTACGTCAAATGGGAGGTGGGGATTTTGGGCGAGCTCGGGTTCGGGCTCGACCTGACCTGTTGCGCGGCGACGGGACGAAACGACCAGCTCGCCTACGTCTCGCCCCGGTCGGGTCGGGCGGTGTCATTATCGGCCGGAGAGCCCTATCGCGAGCGCATGCTGCCCTTGCCTCCGTTTTTGTTGCAGGATGGCGCGAACGCGGCGGGCCCGGACGAGATCGCCGACGGGTTGAAGCTGACGGGCTATTTCCTGGAGCGCCACGCGCTCGCCCACAATCCGAACGGCCTGCCCGCGGCGCGAAGGCGGTTGGAGGGACGGATGGCTACCACCAGGGATTCTTTTTAGACGGCGTCCTGTACCCACCGCCCATGGTCGGACGGGTGCAGAGGTAGGACACGCCCTTGCGGCCGTCCACCACCCGGTCGCCGCCGATGAAGACGTGGCCGCCGGGATTGGCCTTGGCGCAATGGTCCTCGGCCATGAAACGCATCCTGTCGCGAATTTCGGCGGTGAGCTTGCCCGTCGCCAAAAGGACGATGCCGTCCTTGTCCTTGTTCCAGACTTCGACGCCCTTGTGGGCCGGCGAAGAGGTGGTCACGCAGCCCCCAAGGGCGAGCGCGGCGGCCAGGGCCAGGGTCCGTTTCATGGAAAAGCTTCCCCCACGGTCAATTACCGATACGCATCGATAGCATGGCGTGATAGTCATGAAAACCGTGTTTCCAGGGGAAGGCGCGATGCGGTTCCTTTCGGCGTTCCTGTTTTCGCTCGCGGCCGGGCCCGCGTATGCGGCCATGCCGCCCGAAGCTTATGAGGCCATGCGGGCCGAAGCCACCCACCACGTTCAGCTTCGCTTGATCCACGAAGAGCCCATGAAGCGCGACGCCCGGGCGGGGCTCTGCGAGGTCGCGGGGGAGGTCGTGCGGATATTCCGCGACACCGGGGGGATGACCCGGCCCGGCGCGGTCTTTCGATTCCAAATCGGCTGCGTCGATGGAAACGATGGGGGAAAACTGGTCGGCCCCTGGGTTCGGTTCCCCGTCAAGGACTTGACGTCGGCCAAGCACCTGGAGGTCTTCTTGTCAGAAGAGCCCTGCCGCGTCCGTGTCGTCGATTACGGCCACGGCGCGCGCCTTCTCGAACGCCCGACGGTGAAGCCCGCGTTCAAATGATCTCGTCGATCAACTGTCCGAGCCAATAGGCCATGGAAAGGAAAACCACGGACAGGAGGTAGTTGGCGGGGAGCGTCTTGTAACCTCTGGAAAAGGTTTCCCGCAGGGGCGACATCATCGCGAACCCCACGTTGGCCGCGAGCGCGAGCAACAAGACATAGGCCCAGGGCCGGTCGTCGTGGCCCATGAACAGGGCCACCCCGATGGCGACGACGAGAACGGCGACGCCCGCCCAGAACAACGCCTGGACTTGCTTGGCGCCCAGCAAGATTTCCATGACTGGCCCAGGTCCCTCCCTGCAAGGGCCGGCATCCTAACTTTCCGGCCCAGTCTTGCCAACACCGTCCTTGACGGAATTTCCAGAATCGCGACTGAATGCGAACCGGAACGTAAGGAGACCAAGGCATGGCCAAGGGCGCGACGCCCGCCAACGACGAGGACATCCGCGAAACCCGGCTCGCCGACGCGCTGGGGGAGCGGTATCTGGCCTATGCGCTCTCCACCATCATGTCGCGCTCGCTGCCCGACGTGCGCGACGGGATGAAGCCGGTTCATCGCCGAATCCTTTTCGCCATGCGTCAACTGCGGCTTGATCCGGACAAGGGCTACAAGAAATGCGCCCGCGTGGTCGGCGACGTCATCGGCAAATACCATCCCCACGGCGACACGGCGGTCTATGACGCCCTGGTGCGGCTCGCCCAGGATTTCGCCGTGCGCTATCCGTTGGTGGACGGGCAGGGGAACTTCGGCAACATCGACGGCGACAACGCCGCCGCCATGCGCTACACCGAATCGCGCCTGACCGAGGTGGCGCTGCTGCTGCTCCAAGGCATCGACGAGGACGCGGTCGATTTCCGCCAAACCTATGATGGGGAGGAGGAGGAGCCGGTGGTTCTTCCCGCCGCGTTCCCCAACCTGCTGGCCAACGGCTCGTCGGGCATCGCGGTCGGCATGGCCACCAACATTCCGCCCCACAACGCGGCCGAGCTCTGCGACGCGCTGATCAAGCTGATCGAGGCGCCGGACACGCCGGTCGAAGAGCTGGTGAAGCTGATTCCCGGCCCCGATTTCCCCACCGGCGGCGTGCTGGTGGAAACGCCCGAAAACGTCGCTGAGGCCTACGCCACCGGCCGGGGCGGTTTTCGCATGCGGGCCAAGTGGGAAGTGGAGAAGATGCGGCTCGGCGCTTACCAGATCGTGGTGACCGAGATTCCCTATCAAGTCCAGAAATCCCGCCTGATCGAAAAGATCGCCGAGCTGATGGCGACCCGGAAGCTGCCTCTGCTGGCCGACATCCGAGACGAATCCACCGACGTGGTCCGTGTGGTGCTGGAGCCCCGCAACCGCACCGTCGATCCCGAGGTCTTGATGGAGCACCTGTTCAAGCAGACCGACCTGGAAACCCGGTTCGGCCTGAACCTGAACGTGCTCGACGCCGACAACACGCCGCGCGTGATGAACCTGAAGGAAGCGCTGCAGGCGTTTCTGGACCATCGTCACGTGGTGCTGCAGCGCCGGTCCCGCTATCGGCTGGAGAAGATCGAGCGCAGGCTGGAAATCCTCGAAGGCCTGCTCGCCGCCTATCTGAACCTGGACGAGGTCATCCGCATCATCCGCGAGGAGGACGAGCCCAAGACAGAACTGATGCGCGCGTTCGAGCTGACCGAGCTTCAGGCCAACGCCATCCTGGACATGCGTCTGCGCCAGCTTCGCAAGCTTGAGGAAATGGAAATCCGAAAGGAGCACAAGGCCCTGACCAAGGAGCGCCGCGACATCAAGCGGCTTCTGAAGGACGAGGGCCTGCGTTGGGAGGCGATTTCGGCCGAGATCGCGGAAGTGCTCGAACGCTTCGGCCCCGACACGGAGTTGGGGCGCCGCCGCACCGTGATCGGCAAGGCGCCCAGCGCCGATGTGGTCCCGCTGGAAGCCTTTATCGAGCGCGAGCCCATCACCGTGGTCTGCTCCGAAAAGGGTTGGATCCGCGCCATGAAGGGGCATGTGGCCGATAATTCCGAGCTGAAATACAAGGAAGGCGACCGGGAGAAATTCATCCTTCACGCCCAGACCACGGACAAGCTGGTGATCTTCGCCACCAACGGCCGGTTCTATACGGTCGGCTGCGACAAGCTGCCGGGCGGACGCGGGCATGGGGAGCCGGTGCGGCTCATGATCGACCTCGGCAACGGGCACGACCCGGTCGCCATGTTCGTCCACCAGCCCGGACGCAAGCGTCTTGTGGCGTCCGAGTCGGGCAAGGGGTTCGTGGTCTCCGAGGACGACGTCATCGCTCAGACCAAGAACGGCAAGCAGGTTCTGAATCCTGGCGACGATGTTGCGAAGGCGTGCGCTCCGATTTCGGAAGGCGACGACCATGTCGCCACCATCGGCACCAATCGAAAGCTATTGATCTTCCCCTTGGCCGACGTCCCGGAAATGAGCCGTGGCAAGGGCGTGATCCTGCAGAAATACCGTTCGGGTCGTTTGGGGGACGCGCGGACGTTCAAGTTGGAGGAGGGGCTATCCTGGCGCACGGGCGCCGGCGTTCGCGTCGAGACCGAGATTCAGCGCTGGGTCGGCAAGCGCGCCCAGGCGGGGCAGTTGCCGCCCCGAGGTTTTTCAAGGACGAACAAGTTCAGTTGACGGCGGGCTTCCCGCTTTCGGCCGCGCACGCGCACCGGCCACGGAACGCGCAACTCGCTCCGCACCCGCGCTTCGCGCATGCGGTGACGGTGGGCCAATGGTCCCAGCGCGCGTAGTCCTTGGGCGCGCCAAGTTTGTCAGTGTGGATATTCGCGTTAGCCACGGTTCCCCTCGCAATCATCTCGCCGACGCCCGCGCCAGCGTTTCGAACTGGACGGAGCATACGGCGAGAATGGTTTAAAAACCCTTTAGGGAACCGTTTTTTTCAAGGAAATCAGGGATATTTCAGCCAGACGTGCTGGATGCAGAACCGGGTGGCGCGTTTTATCGCCTCGCCGGACACGTCATCTGAGGACCCGGCTTCGAGCCCGTCCAAGACCTCCTTGATGCAGGAGACGAACGCGCCGGAATCGCTGATCGGCGGATAGGACCCGACGATGGTCGAATACACCAGGCCGAAGCGATCGACCACAAGCTCCAGCGGCACCGGATACTCGCGGCCCTTCTTGGATTCGCGGGACCCCAAACGGGACGACAGGCTCTCGCACGCCTCGCGCATGGTGGCGAGGGCGCCCAGATGGCCCATGACGACCTTGCCGTTGTCCTCCTCTCCCGAATGGGCGGCGGCGAGAAGGTCCTGGGTGGTTTCCGGAGGCAGGTCCTTTTCCAGGGCCACCAGCTCCCAAAGGGCGGGATGGGTTCCCTTGACCGCGTCCTCGACCGACGCCAGCGCCTTGGCCAGCGCGCCGACTTGGTCCACCTGGTCCTTCAGCGGGGGAAGCCCCTCGTGGCCTTCCTGGTGCGCCTCGTAGGACATCTCCAGATCCGCCATGCGCCGCCTGAACGTGCGCTTTTCGGTTTCGTCCAAGCCATCCTTGCCGGACGCCTTGGCCAGGCGCGCTTCGATACCGTTTAGAATGTCTTCGTTCATCCGTGCCCCCATTCACGTTCGTTCGCGCCGGTACTTGGTTCGGCGAACCGACGCACCCGCACACGACGTTTCGCATGCGCGAAGGCGATTATGGAGACATGTTGGCCGTTGGTCCAGGGTTGAGAAAAAAAGGAGCCGCCCACAAGGGGCGGCCCAAGTTCATGCTCTTGAGGGAAGGGAGGATTCCAACGGAACCCCTCCTCTGACGCCAACAATGACTCATATCGAACAATTTGTCCTGTGATGATCGTCACACCCCGTCGATAAAAAATTAAGGTTTTATGGGACCCGTTGATTTACAATATGTTTTTACGTGAGCCAGGAACGAGCCGGACCGCCGCTTTTCGCTCGGCGGGCGGGAAAGCGGCGCTTTTTGAACGAAATCGGTCAACAGGGGGCGGCGTGTGGCGTAATCGGAGCCTGATCTATCCGGCGGTGGCCGTGACCCTCCTCGTGGGGGCGGCGGCGTTCGTCGCAGGGTATTTCATCAATTACGTTCCGTTGTCCGACGCCTTGCGCCAGGGCGCGGCCGAAGCCGCTGGGCGCCAGGGCGCGATGGCCCGCGAAGCGATCGATGCGCGAATCGCCCATCTCGCCAACATCAAGGTCTCCCGTCCCAAGGGCGAGGCGGAGGGGCTGGGCTTCGACTGGACCGCCATAGAAAACGCTTTTCCCGCCTGGGGGCTGGATTTCCTGATCGCGCTGGACAAGGAGACCGGCGCCCCGGTCCAGGCCTTGCCCAGGGACTATTATTTCGGCGAGCGGCCGTTATCCGCGAACGACGTGGAACTCGCCCGCAAGGCCGCTTCCGAAGGCGGCGGGCGGATGGTTCTCGCCAAGGTGACGGGCGAATGGGCGCTGACCGTGTTCCGCCCCTCGCCGGACGGGAGCGGCGTTCTCGCGTTCGGCTCGCGTCTTCGGGGAGTCGCGGAAGAGCTTGGGCATGGGCTTGCGCTGGTGACAGGCAAGGCTGCGGCGACCGGCGGCGCATGGCCGGAAACCGGCCCGGTTTCCCTGGACGCCGCGAACATGGCCATGGAGTCCGGCGAGCCGCGCCTGGACATGAACGACGCGGACGACTGGGGACTCTATTACGTCCCGATCCAGATCATGAACAAGCCGTTCAGCATCGTGATTCCGGTCGCGAACGCGGACCGGCAACGGGTCATGGGAACGAGCCGCGGGCGGTTCTTCTTCGGGGCCGTGATCCTGACGTTGATGCTGGGCGGACTGTTGGCCGTGTTTCATTTCGCCGTTCTTGGGCCCTTGCGCAGGCTTCGGGACAACGCCCACCTTCTGGTGGCCGCCTGCGCCGAGAACGAAGAAGCTTTCGAGGGGCCGCCCCCCCCCGAGGGCAACGAGATCGCCACCCTGGACAACGCCCTCTCGCTCGCCTCGGCCAAGCTGTACTCCCACCTGGCAGCCTTGCGACAGAACCCGCCATTGCTGGAGCGCCTGGCGCTCCGTGATCCGGTGACCGAGCTTCTGGACCGCAAGATGTTCTCAGAACTACTGGGGGACGCCCTGTTCGACGCCTCGAAGGCTGAAAGGGGCGTCGCGGTGATGCTCCTCAGGCTCGAGGGCTATGACCACATCGATGAAGCCGCCGGCGACGAGAAGGCCGCCGACCTGCTGGTCAAGGAAGTGACGCTCCGCATCCAAAGGGCGCTGAAGCGCGAGGACCTCTTGTTCCGTCTTGGCGGCGCGGAGTTCGCCGCCTACGTCCCAGACTGTTCGGACCCGGAGGCGGCGCGCAAGCTTGGCGAGTCCCTGGTCAAGGCCGTCGCCGGGAACTACGCGGTGCTTGGGTATGATAGCGGGGTGGACCTATCCGTCGGCGTCAGCCTGTTTCCCGGGGACGCGGACAAGATCCAGACCCTTATCGTCAAGGCCAAGATCGCCATGGAGATGGCGGGGCGCGGGGGCGGGGGAGCGTGCCTGTTGTACGGGGACGCCATGCGCTATTACGTTTAGTCACCGGAATGCGATGAGTTATCGAGGCGCGGGCAATTGAAATTATTGGCGGCGGCGGTTCGCCTGATCGATCGACTGAACGATCTGACCGGGCGCGGGGTGGCTTGGCTGACCTTGGCCATGGTCCTGGCGACCTTCGTGGTCGTCGTGCTCCGCTATGTCTTCAGCATCGGGTTCGTTTGGCTGCAGGAAAGCTACGTCTGGATGCATGGGCTGGTGTTTATGCTGGGGGGCGGCTACACCCTGCTGCACGGCGGGCACGTCCGGGTCGACGTGATCTATCGGGCTGCGGGTCCCCGTTACAAGGCCTGGGTGGACTTGTTCGGCTCCTTGGTCTTGCTCGCCCCCATGATTGTCGCCGTCACCTGGGCGACCGCGCCCTATGTGGCGGACTCCTGGATGCGGCTCGAGGAATCCCGCGAAGCCGGAGGACTTCCCGGACTGTTCCTTTTGAAGTCCGCGATCATGGCCTTTTGCGTCTTGGTCGGGTTGCAGGCGCTAGGTCTCGCCGGGCGCTCCATCCTCGCGCTCGCGGGCGAGGAGGACGGCTGAGCCATGGACGCCCAGATCCTCGCCATATTGATGTTCGTCGTCGTCTGCGGCGTTTTGCTGCTGGGCTTTCCCGTCGCCTTCACCTTGGGGGGGGTGGCGCTGCTGTTCGCGGGCGTCGGATCGTTGTTCGACGTGTTCGACCTGCGCCTTCTGGGCGGCTTGTCGTCGCGGTACTTCGGAGTGATGGTCAACGAGGTGCTGGTGGCGGTGCCGCTGTTCGTGTTCATGGGCGTGACGCTGGAGCGCGCCCGCATCGCCGAGCAATTGCTGGAGACCATGGGCCTTCTGTTCGGACGCATGCGGGGCGGGCTGGGACTTTCGGTCATCTTCGTCGGCATGCTGTTGGCCGCATCCACCGGCATTGTCGGCGCCACCGTGGTCACCATGGGGTTGTTGAGCTTGCCCACCATGTTGAAGGCCGGATACGACCCCAAGCTCGCCACAGGGACCATTTGCGCGTCCGGCACCTTGGGCCAGATCATTCCGCCGTCCATTGTCCTGGTTCTGTTGGGCGACATCCTGCAGGGCAGCTATTCCCAGGCCCAAATGGCGGTGGGCAACTACGCTCCCGAACCCATTTCCGTGATCGATCTGTTCGCGGGCGCGTTCATTCCGGGGATGGTTCTGGTGGTTCTGTACATGGGGTGGGTGCTGTGGCAGTCCTTCGCCAATCCCCAATCATGCCCCGCCCTGGTGGCGGAGGGCGAGAAGGTCGAGGGGCTGGGAAGGCGCGTGGCCGAGGTTCTGGTTCCCCCGGCGCTTTTGATCCTTGCCGTTCTTGGCAGCATCCTCGCGGGCGTGGCCACTCCGACCGAGGCGGCGGCGGTGGGCTCCATCGGGGCCATCCTGCTCGCCGGCGCCGGCCATTCCAGGGACAAGACCCTGGGGCGGCCCAGCGGCGCCTTCTTCGACAGGGGCGGGGACATGGCGATCCTGGTCGGGGCGGGATCGCTCGCCGTTCCCTTGATCCTGAAGATGGCGCTGACGATCGCGTCCAATTTCCTCGACCCTGCCGTGGTTGGCTTGCTTGGCCTAGGACTCTGGTGGTTGTCGCTGATCTTGCTGCTCGGCTGGCTGTGGGGGTTGGCGGTGGTTTTGGCCCGCCTGTTCCGGAATTTCCGCTTCGATTGCGGCAACAATCTGCCCGTGGTTCTGGCGGCGCTGTCCTTGGGCGGCCAGGTGGCCCTGACCGCCCTGTTCGACATGCGCATGCAACGGGACGCGGTTCCGATTCACGAGGCGGCTGCGTTCCTGATGGCGCTTTTGCTGGTTCCCGGATGGGGCTGGGGCCTTTGGGCGAGCCTGGCGCGCGGGATGAAGGCCGGGGTGCTGAACGAAATCATGCGAACCACCCTTCAGATCACCACCATGGTGTTCGTGATCTTCCTCGGCGCGTCCTTGTTCTCGCTGGTGTTCAGGGGCTTTGGCGGCGACGACATGGTGGCGGACCTGTTCGCCAGTCTTCCTGGCGGCGTGTTCGGGGCCATGGCGGTGGTGATGGCGGTGATGTTCGTCCTGGGCTTTTTCCTGGACTTCATCGAGATCATTTTCGTCGTCGTGCCCATCGTCGGGCCGGTGCTGTTGCAGATGGACATCAGCCCGATCTGGTTCGGCGTCATGATCGCCATCAACCTGCAGACCAGTTTCCTGACCCCGCCGTTCGGCTTCGCGTTGTTCTATCTACGGGGCGTGGCGCCGGAAGGGGTGCGGACCATGGACATTTATCGCGGCATTGTCCCGTTCGTTGCGATCCAGATCGTAGCCCTCGGCGTCATCGCGGCGTTCCCGGCGTTGGTGACCTGGCTGCCGAAAGCCCTGTTCCCATAAGAAAACCGGCGGGGGCCGCCCGCCGGTTTCCGTGGTTCATGGATGGACGGGTCACCCCTTGGACGGCTTCGCGTATTCGAACGGCAGCAACCGCGCCGTCAGGAAGGGCTGCTCGGAGTGCGCGGTCCACTGGGACGCGCTGGTGCGGAACTTCAGGTAGCTGTCCAGAACCTCCCGGCTGAGCGGGTCCTTGGACGCCAAGTCGTTCAGCACTTGCCCGGCCAGGTTTCCGAGGCCGGTCAGAATGTCGTCCGAGAATTTGCGCACCTCGACCTTGTGCTTGTTGATCAGCGTATCCAGCGCCTGCTGGTTGCGGGCGGTGAATTCGCTCAGCACCGTCTGATTCACGTAGCGGTTGGCGGACGCGATCACCGACTTGATGTCGTCGGGCAGCGACTCCCACGCCTTGATGTTGATGAAGTTGTCCAGAAGCGTGGACGGCTCGTGCCAGCCCGGGAAGTAGTAGTACTTGGCGCTTTTATACAAACCGAACGCCAAGTCGTTGTACGGCCCGACCCATTCGGTGGCGTCGATGGCGCCGGACTGGAGCGCGGGCGGGATTTCACCGCCGGGCAGGTTGACCACGTTGCCGCCGGCGGCCTTGACCACCTCGCCGCCGAGGCCGGGGATGCGCATCTTCAGCCCCTTGTAGTCGTCGAGCGTGTTCATCTCCTTGTTGAACCAGCCGCCCATCTGGACGCCGGTGTTGCCCGAGGGGAAGAATTTGCAGCCGAGTTCCTTGTAGACCTTGTCGCCGAGTTCCTGGCCGCCGCCGTATTGCATCCAGGCGTTGGTCTCCTGGGCGTCCATGCCGAAGGGGATCGAGGCCAGGAATTGGGAGGCCGGAACCTTGCCCTTCCAGTAGTAGGGCGCGCCGTGGCCCATCTCCACCGCGCCGGACGATACCGCGTCCATGGATTCGAAGGCGGGCACGATTTCTCCCGCGCCGAACACCTTGACCGTCAATCGGCCGGCGGTGCCCTTGGTGATCAGGTCGGCCAGCAGGTTGACCCCGGTGCCGAGGCCAGGAAAGTTCTTGGGCCAGGTGGTCACCATGCGCCATTCCATGGCGCCTTTGGCGATGGCCGGGGCGGACAGGCCGGCGGCTGCGCCCGCGACGCCCGCCGCCGCCGCGCCCTTGATGAAATTGCGGCGTTTCATGAATGCGTACTCCTCCCGAAATGATGCGCGCCGGTCGCGGCGTGCCCCCATGCGGAATCTATACCCGAAGGCGACGGCGGCGCAATCGGGCAGTGAGAGGAATGCGGCCCCCTCTGACGATGAGTGCGCCAAGAGTTTGTTATGAGCAACAAAGGCCTTCATGGTCTCGCCAATAAGATGCGCGTGCGTGGATTGCGAACAACAACATGGCCTCAACCATGAAAAAATATTTCGTTACAAAGCGGGGGGGGGGTAGCAATATTTCATTACAAAACAAAACAAATGTTTACCAAACATCACTAGGGCGGGATAAGGGAATCATAGATAATGATAATCTAATATGGCGGTGTTCCCATCACACACTTTTGCGGATCATTCGCATGTGCGCGCGTTTTCTTTGTGCAAGCGTTGCCGCGATGGGGAAGAGATAAATGATTGATACGAGGGTAGCCGACGCGCTGGACATTCTCCGCACGGCCATCGCCGTGTTCGACGAAGACGACAAGATCGTCTATTACAACGCGCACCTGCCCTATGTATTCAAATCGCTTTTCGACCGTCCGTCACTCCATGGAATGCCGTTCATGGACTTGGTCCAGATCAAGCTGGACCATGGCGAGATCGACGACATCCTGGCCCGGACCGATCCCAAGGGGTGGATGGACTGGCGCGTCGAGCAGCATTTCAAGAACCGTTCGGGCTTCGACGTCAAGCTGACCGACGGCCGCTGGGTCGAGGTCAAGGAGCGCTTGGCGAGGAACGGCGCCAGGATCAGCCAATGGGCGGAGATCACCGCGTTCAAGGCCCGCAACGAGGAACTGTCCGGAACCATCGAGTCCAGCCCCATCGCCACCGGCGTGGTCGATCAGGAATACCAGATCCTGCGCGGCAACTCGAAATTCATGGAGTTCGGACATGTCCAGGGCGGATCGGACGGCTCCCAAATGGTTCTGGCGTTCGCGGACCCGGCGACCGGCCGGCGCAACATGGAGATCATCCAGAACGGCGCCATGGCCAAGGAAGACGAGACCCTGATCCGCCATCCCGACGGGCGCGCCGTCTTTGTCTCGGTCTCCATGCAGCCCTGGATTTACGAACACCGGCGCGCGGCGCTGGTCTGGCTGACCGACATCACCGACATGAAGCGCAAGACCTCGCAGCTTCAAGACGCGAGGATGGACGCCGAGCGCGCCAACAAGACCAAGTCCGAATTCCTGGCCAACATGAGCCACGAAATCCGCACGCCCATGAACGCCATCATCGGCATGAACTATCTATTGAAGCGGACCGACCTCGACTACAAGCAGATCGACTATCTGAACAAGGCCGACAACGCCGCCAAGTCCCTGTTGTCGATCATCAACGAGATCCTGGATTTCTCGAAGATCGAGGCGGGCAAGGTGGAGCTCGAAATCATCGAGATGCGCATCGGCGACGTGATGCAGCAACTGGCCGACGTGGTGGACGGGGTCCTGTCGAAAAAGGACCTGGAATACGCCATCGTGGTCGAACCCGACGTTCCCGATACGGTGATGGGCGATCCCACCCGGCTGGGTCAGATCCTGACCAACCTGTCCAGCAACGCCATCAAGTTCACCCACGACGGCTCGGTCGTCGTCGCTGTGTCCAAGGTCGAGGAGACCGAAAACGACGTGATGTTGCGCTTCGCGGTCCAAGACACCGGAATCGGCATGACCGACGAGCAGCAGAGCCGCCTGTTCCACGCCTTCACCCAGGCCGACACCTCCACCACCCGGTCCTTCGGCGGAACCGGTCTCGGACTCATTATCTCCAAGCAGCTCGCCGAGTTGATGGGGGGCGAGATCGCCATCGAGAGCGCGTTCGGCGAGGGAACCGAATTCGCCGTCACCGCGCGTTTCGGCAAGGTGGACGACGCCGCGAACTTCGTCGGCGAGGCCGAGAAGCTGGCGGGCAAGCGCGCCCTGGTGGCGACCGGTTTCGAGACTGCCCGCGGAAGTATAAGGGAAACCCTGGAAACCTGGAGCGTCGAGGTCGCCGAGGTCGAAAACGGCGACGCGGCGGCCGCGCTGCTGCAAAAGGACCGCGAGGAGGAGGGGCCGGGTTTCGACGTCATCCTCCTCGATTGGCGGACGCCGGGCCGCAAAAGCTTGGACGTGGCCCGCGACATCCTCGCCGTCGACGATCTGGCCACC
The DNA here is from genome assembly GCA_964344345.1 of uncultured Hyphomicrobiales bacterium. Taxonomy (GTDB): domain Bacteria; phylum Pseudomonadota; class Alphaproteobacteria; order Rhodospirillales; family CAYFNC01; genus CAYFNC01. Next base: position 81,627 of record CAYFNC010000002.1, read on the forward strand.
ATCATTCCGATGGAGAATCCCCACGGCTACGAGAACGCCAAGACCGAGGCGGGGCAACTCGGTCTGGCCGACACGCTGTTGAAGCCGATCCTTCCCGCGACCCTGCTGACAGCCGTCTACGGCGCGTTGGGTTACGAGGAGGAGGCGTTGGCGAGCCGGGGCGAGGACCCCGAGGCGACCGAGAACCGCCTGAACGCCCGCTGCATCCTTTTGGCCGAGGACAACGAGATCAACGCCGAGATCGCCAAGGCGATCTTCTCGGGCCAGGGCGCGAACGTGGTGGTGGCGCCCAACGGCGCCGAGGCCGTCTCGGCGATCATGAAGAACCCATGGACATTCGACGCGGTGCTGATGGACCTGCACATGCCGGTGATGGACGGCTACGAGGCCACCCGGCAAATCCGCGAACAGGCCCCGGACAAGGGCCTGCCGATCCTCGCCATGTCCGCCAGCGCCATGGAGCACGAACGCAGGGAATGCTTCAACGTCGGCATGAACGACCACATTCCCAAGCCCATCGACGTGGACCGCGCATTGATGACGCTGGAAAAATGGATGCGGCCCATCGGCGAAAAGGCGCAAGGGGCCGTGGACGAAGCGACGTCGGACGCGCTTCCGGAAAAGAGCGCCCTGGAGGCCATGGACCCGGAGGTGAAGAAAGAGATCGTGCGCGAGGCCAACGAGCTGCGCGACTTGATCACGGCCCGTAACATGCGCTGCACCAAGGTCGCGGCCGACATGAAACGGAAGATTTCGAACGTCGGGCTCGACGTCGATCTTGGGAATCTCGAGGAAGCGCTGCTCGTGCTTGATTTCGACAACGCGCGCCTGTCCGTCGATCGTATTCTGAAAGCGTTCGAGAAGGCCGCGTAAACCTCTTCGAAACGCCTCGGCGCGATACTGGCCGCCGCCTGGAACAAAGGGGAGGGCGGGCCATGGCCCCGCGGCCGCTGAACGTCGTCTTTCGCCGCAAGCTTCTGGAAATCATGCTTGAGGGCCAGTTCATCCGGGACGTGGTCCTGGGCGGCATCGGCCGCCCGTTGCGCCTGATCCCGTTGGAGGAGGACGCGTCCATCCCGTTGATGGACGACATGCTGTTCCTGACCATGGGCGCGCCGGGGGACTATCTTCTTGAGGCCGTCGCAAAGTCGGGAGTGAAGAACGTGGGTTATTTTCATGTCGGCGACGAGGTGGGCGCGCACGACTGCGCCTTCTACGCCCAGGCGGATTACGTGCTTCGAAACTACTGGTTCGCCGAACGGATGGCGAAGAACGTGGTTTGGGTTCCGAACGGCTGGGCCAACGGCGTTGGCCCAGCGCGGCCCGACCTCCATCTCCCGTTCGGGGAGCGACGCCATCTCGCCTTTTTCTCCGGTGTGCTGGAGCGCCCGGAAAAGCCCCTGGACGAACGGCGTGAAATGGCGGAAACGATTCGCGCCCACAAGATCCCCGCGACGGTGGCGGCGACCCACGGGTTCGGCCAGGGGTTCGGGCCGACGCCTTACGCCGCCTACATGGGCGACAGCCGTTTCGCCCTGGTCCCTGCGGGTAACAGCCCCGAAACCATCCGGTTCTACGACGCGCTTGAGTTGGGCGCGATCCCGGTGTGCCTGAAATCGCCGTTTATATCCGAAGGCGGCCCGCTCGCGGGCGCGCCGGTGGTGGCGTTGGACAGTTGGGAGGCGTTCGCGGATTTCATCGCGCCGCACCTCGATCCGACACCCGCTCTGTTCGAGGCGTGGGAGGAGAAGAGGCTCGCCATGGTGGACTGGTGGGCCGGGGTCAAGCGGGACGCCATGGCGCGCGTCGCGGGGGTCGTTCCCTGATCAACGATCCTCAAGCAGCTTCCAGCCCTCCGAACCCAATCCTTCGAGCGGGTGGAAGTTGCGCTTGTAGGACATCTTGCGGCACTCGTCGATCCAATAGCCGAGGTAGACGTGGGGAAGGCCCAGGTCGCGTGCGCGCTCGATCAGGTCCAGAACCATAAAGACCCCGAGGCTGCGTTTCGTCAGGTCCGGGTCGTAGTAGCTGTACACCGCCGACAGCCCGTCGCTCAGCCGGTCCAGCAGGCACGCCCCGACGAGCGCGTCTTCGCGGGCCGGATCGCGATACTCAAGAAGCTGGGTGTCCACCGTGGTCTCCTCGACCAGAGCGCGGTAATCGAGGTAATCCATCAAGGCCATGTCGCCGTCCGCGTGGCGGTCGCGTTGGTAGGCGGCGAACAGGTTGAACTGCTCTGGCGTGGCCACGGGCGCGGTTTCGAAGCGGAAAAGATCCTGGTTGGCGTTCCAGATCCGACGCTGTCCCCGAGAGCGGACGAACCCATCGACGACCACGCGCACCGGCACGCAGGCGTCGCAGTCCGGGCACGACGGGGCGTAGGCGACGCCGTGGCTGCGGCGAAAACCGGCGTGCGACAGGGCGTCGTGCAGGGATTCCACGTCCCGGCCCAGCAACTCGGTCACAACCCGGCGCTCCAACCGTCCGGAAAGATAGGGACAGGGCAGGGGGGCGGTGGCGAAGAAATGACGGGGGCCGTGCAGGATGTCGTGCTTCATGGCGTCGAAGGCGCGGATATTATTTCTTGATCGCGGGCTGGCTCAAAGGCTTGGACAGAACCGACGGCGGCGTCTTGCGCTTCTTCTCCGCCTCGAGCCTTTCCTGGCCCGTGCCGCGCAACAGGACGATGGAGATGCGGCGGTTCTTGGGATGTTTGGGATCGTTGGTCAGCAAGGGATCCCGCGCGGCCATGCCGACCACGCGCCCGACCCGGTCCTCGCTGACGCCAAGGTCCAGCAACGTTCGGCGGCACGAATTCGCGCGGGCGGATGAAAGCTCCCAGTTGCCCTTGCCGTCGGCGCGCATGTAAGGCGTCGCGTCCGTGTGCCCGGTGATGGACAGGTCCTGGGGCATGGAATTGATCACCTTGGCCACCAGCTCCAGGATGCGGCGGGTGTGGTGGTACATCTTCTCGCTGCCGCTGGGGAACATGGCCAGGCCTTCCTGATCGACGATCTGGATGCGCATGCCTTCCGGCGTGTTGTCGATCATCAGGCTTTTTCCCAGGTCCTTCATGCTGGGAATGGACTTGATCGCGTCCTTGATTTCTTTCTCCGCCTCCTTGAACTGCTCCTCCTCCTTTTCCTTCATCAGTTCTTCGAGCTGCTCTTCCGAAACCTCGCCGTCCTCGCCCGCGTGGGCGGAGCCGCCGCTGCCGGCGCGGGGCGGGGGAAGCTCGGCCGTGATTTCGGTCAGGCGCGAGGTGGCGTTCTCCATGGAGCCAGGGACCGCGACGGTTTGCCCGCCGAGCACGCCGCCCGCGCCGCTGGTGGATTCGGACAATGACGCCGGGGCGAAGTAGTCGGCGACGCCCTCCAACTGCTCTTGGGTCACGGAGTTCAAAAGCCACAAAAGAAGGAAGAACGCCATCATGGCGGTCACGAAGTCGGCGTAGGCCACCTTCCACGCGCCGCCGTGATGGGCGTGGCCACCCTTCTTGATTTTCTTGATGATGATAGGCTGCACGCCTTCGGCCATGCGATTCTCTCCGTCTGGCCGCCCCGACCGTCTAGGTCATGGAGGGCAGGCCTTGGACCATCTCTTCCGTTTCGGCGAACGAAGGCCGGTTGTGGCTGTTCAAGACCTTGCGGGCGAACTCCACCGACACCTGGGGCGCGTAGCCCTGCATGTGCGCGATCAACCCGGTCTTGATGCATTCCATGTATTTGGCGTCCGCGCCGAACGTGTTGAGGATCGACGCGCCCATGGGGCCGACGAAGCCGTAGGAGAGCAGCACGCCGCTGAACGTTCCCACCAGCGCGCCGCCGATCAGATGGCCCAGAACCTCTGGCGGCTCGGTGATGGAGCCCATGGTGTGAATCACGCCGAGAACGGCGGCGACGATGCCCAGCGCCGGCATGGCGTCGGCCATGGTTTGGATGGAGGCGCCGATTGCGTGCTGTTCGTTGTGGTGGGTCTCCAGCTCGATGTCCATGACCGCCTCGACCTCGTGGGCGTTGCTTGTGCCGAGCGTCAGAAGCCTGAGGTAGTCGCAAAAGAACTCCACGGCGTGATGGTCGCCGATGAAGGTCGGGAACTGGGTGAACATGGCGCTGTCGTATGGGGATTCAACGTGGCTTTCGAGGACGAGGTCGCCCTTGGTCTTGGCCAGCTTGAAGGTGGCGTACAGAACGCCCAGAAGCTCGAGATAGGCGGATTTGTTGTAGGTCGGCCCCTTCAACAGCGGCCCGAACATTTTCGTGGCCCCGCCGAGGACCTGCTTCGGGTTGGCGATGATAAAGGCCCCGATCGCCGCGCCGAAAATGATGACGAATTCGAAAGGCTGCCAGAGAACGTCCAAATGCCCTCCGGCCCCGACGTAACCGCCGAGCACGCAGCCAAGAACAACCACGAAGCCTACAATGAAGAACATTCAAGGTCCTCCCCCAGGGCCGTTCCGGCCGGGATCGTTTTCCCTAATAGCGCCAATGCGATAACGTTACGAGTTTTTTTCTTGGCGATCAACAAGATCGGTCTTCGCGCGTCGTCCTTCAAGTCCTCTGTGGCCGCGCCCCGGGGAAATACGGCTTTCAACGAAGAGGGCAAAGATGGTAAACCTTTGCCTTAAGATTATAAGAACTCAAAGGAAAATCGAACATGTCCGTGGATGCGAAAACATTTCGCGCGGCCCTTGGGCGGTTCGCGACGGGTATCACGGTAATCACGGCGCAGACGCGCGATCGCGCGCCCGTTGGGGTCACGGTCAACGCCTTCGCCTCGGTGTCGATGGAGCCGCCATTGATATCCATCTGCTTGAAACACGGCACCCGGGACCTTCCGGCCTATTCCGAAGGCTCGCATTTCGTCGCCAACATCCTGGCCGCAGACCAGATGGACGCCTCCAACCTTTTCGCGGGTCATGCCGAGGACCGGTTCGACAAGGTCCCCTGGACGGCGGGCCTTGGCGGCGTCCCGGTCCTGGACGGCTGCCTCGCCACCCTGGAATGCGCGCGGCGCGAGGTCTATCCGGGCGGCGACCACCTGATCATTCTCGGCCGGGTGGATAGGGTCCGCACGGCGGACGGGGCGGACCCGCTGCTCTATTTCCATGGCGGTTACCGGACCATCGGCGGAAAGGCCTGACTCGAAAAACGGCCAAAAGTGTGACGACGCTCGCTTTCTCAAGACGCGATCGGGGCGATAATTCCCCCAACAACAAAACGTGCTCTTGACGAAAGGGAATTGAACCATGTTGACCCAGATCCTCACCAGCCTATGGATCGTGTGGAAAAGCCTGTTCTACGGCGTGCCGTTCGGAGACCCCGGCGTCGTCGCCAGCGTGGCGCTCGTCGCGGTGATCGGGGTGCTGGCCTACAGCGCCAAGCGGGTTTTGACGCATAGCTAGGACTGTCATTCCCATAAAATTTGGCGCTCCCGACAGGACTCGAACCTGTGACCTGCGGATTAGCGCACCACCTCGGCTTTCGCCGCCGCCCAAGGGTCGTTCCTTGGGCGTTCGTGGTCCGGACTATCCCTTCGCCCTAGGCCGGTTTCCCGACCCTTAGGCGCCGCCCGTCTAGTCTCTACACCTTCCCCCGCCGGGGCTTGGCTCGGGATCGCCACCGGCCAGGGCCGCTGAGGTTTCCCCGAATTTGAGCGGTTCTACGCCCGCCGTTTCCGGCGGGGCACTCCGTTTTCCAAAGTCCGCTGCTCTATCCATCTGAGCTACGGGAGCGCGATGAAAAACGACGGGATGATACCTTGCCTGGCGAAGGAATTCCATACGCCTCAGCCGCCGCAGCCGCAGTCGGCGCAAGACGGGGGCGGGCGCTTCTTTCCGGGTTGGGGGCCGGAAGGGGAGCGGGTGATCCGGAGCGTGGGCGGGCCGGGGCGCTCCAGCCGTTCGGAATTCCAACCTCTCTCCGCCAACTCCGGATACAAGTGGATGGGATTGCGGGGAAAAACGGCGACGACCACGTCGCCAACGCCGGGTCGCTGCAACAACTCCAGCACCGCGACGAACGGGGTGGGCGGGCGCTCGCGGGACAGGTCCAGGAACGGCGCGCCGTCCACGATCTGGACGGGAACGTGCCCGGCCACCGGTTCGGCGTCGAATGCCTTGTCCCCGTCGGGCCGGGAATCGTCTTTGCGAGATCCGAAAAGTCCCATGGTCCGCGTTCCTGATTCTATCATGAAAGCGATACCGTCAGCGAGGCGGCGGCGTCAACAAACCTTTCGCGTCAAGCCCATCGGACGAAGCGGTTGAACCGGATTGCGATACTGTCATGATTGGACGGCGTTTCCGAAAAACAAATGAACAGATGGGACATGACGGACAAAACACGGCGATCGAAGGGCGTTGGCGCGGCGGTTCTGGCGGCCGTGGTCGCGGCTGCGCTTTCAGCCTGCGGCTGGGCGCAATGGCCGCCGAGGACGGAGCGGTTCGAGGGCTCGTCCGACGCCATCAAGCCCATCCGGCCCGCAAGGAGCGCTGTGGTCGCGAAACCCGCCGCGCCTAAGCCGTCGGCGCCGAAGACGATAGCGACCGCGCCGGAAGGCGGCGTGATCGTGGGCAAGGGCGACACGGTCTACGCCCTGTCCCGTCGCCATAAGGTTTCCGTGCGCGCCATTATCGACGCCAACCGGCTGGCGCCGCCCTATCACCTGCTGGTCGGCCAAGTGGTGATGCTGCCCAAGGCCAAGGAGCACAGGGTCGCGGCCGGAGAAACCCTGTACAGCATCTCGCGCGCCAACGGGGTTGACGTGGCGACGCTGGCCCGCGCCAACGGCGTTGGTGCGCCCTACACCATCAAGGTTGGCCAAGTCCTGCGCCTTCCCAGTCCCGGGACGCCCGCCGCCCCGGCGAAAGCAACGGTTAGCCCCAGCGTGGAGAAGGTTGCCGCAACCACCCTTGCGCCCCCAATCGAAACGCCCAACGCCCTGCGAGGCGCTCGCCCGACGAAGAAGCCCCAGCGGCCCGGAGTGACGCGCGTGTCCAAGGCTTCGCCCGCTTACGAATTCGCCCCCAGGCGCAAGCCGCGCCCGTCCGTCCGGCGCGTCGGTTCGATCTCCAAACCTCCGCCACTGAGCGGCAAGGGGTTCCGTTGGCCGTTGAAGGGACGGATCATTTCCCGCTACGGGCCCCGCGCCAAGGGGCTGCACAACGACGGCGTCAACATCGCCGCCGCTCGGGGCGCGCCGGTGCGCGCGGCCGAGAACGGCGTGGTCGCCTACGCCGGGAACCAACTCCGGGGATTCGGAAAGCTGATCCTCGTCAAGCATTCCGGGGGCTGGATCACCGCCTACGCCCACAACGACGCGATCGTGATCCGCCGTGGCGACCGGGTGACCCGAGGCCAGGTGATCGCGAGGGCGGGAAGCACCGGTTCGGTCACGCGCCCGCAGCTTCATTTCGAGTTGCGTCGAGGCAAGAAGACGGTCAATCCCGAGAAAAGGCTGAAGGGGGCCTGAGGCTAAACAGACCGCCCCATGCTTCCCGCCAGGTCCTGAATGAACTGCCACGCCACCCGGCCCGAGCGCGCGCCGCGCGTGACCGACCATTCGTTGGCGCGGGCGTGGAGTTCGTCCGCCGGGATTTCAAGGCCGAAATGGGCGGCGTAGCCCGCGACGATGTCCAGGTAGGTCCTTTGGTCGCAATGATGGAAGCCAAGCCACAGGCCGAAGCGGTCGGACACGGACACCTTTTCCTCCACCGCCTCGGCCGGGTTGATGGCGGACGAGCGTTCGTTCTCGATCATGTCCCGGGGCATCAAATGGCGGCGGTTGGAGGTGGCGTAGAACAGCACGTTCGCGGGCCTGCCCTCGAGCCCGCCCTCGAGAACCGCCTTCAGCGATTTGTAGGAAGCATCACCGGGATCGAAGGACAGGTCGTCGCAAAAAAGCGCGCAGCGCCTGGACGATGCCTTAAGTATCGCCAGTAGGTCGGGCAGGGTCGAGATGTCGTCTCGGTGGATCTCCACAAGCGCGATGGGTGGCTCGCCAGAATTATTAACGGCAGCGTGCACCGCCTTGACAAGAGAGCTTTTTCCCATTCCGCGCGCACCCCACAGAAGCGCGTTGTTGGCCGCGCGCGCCCTGGCGAACCGCTTCGTGTTCTCCAGCAGGGTGTCGCGCTGTCGGTCGATCCCCTTCAACAGGTCGAGTTCCACGCGGCTGGGCTCGGCAACGGGGAGAAGCGCGGGGCCGTCCGGGTTCCAGACGAAGGCGTCGGCGCAATCCAGATCGGGCGCGGACGAAGAGCGGGGCGCCTGTCGCTCCAAAGCTTCGGCGATCCGCTCGAGAAGAGCCGCGATTCTATCGAAATCCTGTTCCATGGCGAAAACCTATCATGGCCTCGCCCGAATGCGCCAGGAAGAAGCCTTGTGGGTGATCTCTGTTGAAAACAAGGGGATGGGCGAGTAGGGTGAACCCACATGGGAAGAAACGAGCCGCTCGACCGACGAAGAATTCGGCGCGCGCTTCGTTGGGATTAACGTCGTTTCCTGTTTCGAACCCACGGTCATGCGGTGAACGCCTTGCGCGAGATGGGCCTGGGAATAGAGGATGTTGCACGCCCCTCCTTGCCGGGCGCGTTGGGGGCGTTGGCGCTCGTCCTGCTTTTGGCCATCCCGGTTCGCGCCGAGGACCGGGTGGTCCTTCAGCTTTCCGGCGACCATCATTTCCGCTTCGCGGGCTATTACGTGGCGCGATGGCTCGGGTATTACGCCGAGAAGGGGCTGGAGGTGGAAATCCGCCCGGGCCTGACGCAAAAAGGCGCGCCGGTCAGCGCAACCCGCGAGGTTTCGGAGGGTCACGCGCATTTCGGGGTCGGCGGCGCCGACATCCTGATGGCGAATTTGGAGAAAACGCCGCTAAGCGTTGTTGCGTCCATTTTCCAGAAAAGCGCCGCCGCCGTCCTGGTCCATGACGGCAGGGGGCCCGAGGCCCCGGCCATGCTGACGGGCAAGCGGGTGGGGCGGACCGACCCCCGCGACCCCGGATGGCTCGAGGCCCGGGTCATGATGTCGCTCGAGAACATCGACGTCTCCAAGATCGCCCCGGTCGAACTGGAGCCCGCGCGGAGCGACCTCATTGCCCTGTTCGCCAAGGGAGACATTCACGCTATCGCCGGGAATTCCATCGAATTGGCCTGGAAGGCCCAACAATCCGGAAGGAAGACGTCGTTGTTGCGTCCATCCGCGCACGGCGTCGATTTCTACGGCGATTCCATTTTCACCCGGACGGAGCTTGCCGAAAACGAGGAGGATTTGGTCGAAGCCTTCGTCGAGGCCAGCCTGCGCGGTTGGCATTGGGCGCTGGAGCACCCGAAGGAAACCTCGAACATGATGGCCAAGGGCCTAGTCCGGGCCGGGCCGGTGGACGACTTTTCCGGCCTGAACGCGTTCGCCGCCGCCGAGGTCCGCAGGCTGGCGCTCTATCCCGTGGTTCAATTCGGCCACGTCAACGCCGAGCGTTGGCGCCACATGCACAGGCTCTTGAGCCTGGCGGAGATGGACCCGCCGCCCCTGGATCTGAAGCGGTTCGTGTTCGATCCGGTCAAACTCCAGATCAGCCGCCAGACCACGGCCAACTGGACCATGGGCGGGATCATCCTGTTCACCGCCGTCGCGCTGGTCATCGGCGGCGTTTGGGGCGGCATGCGTCAGAAGATCGAACGCCGCCGCATCGAGGATCTGCGCCAAAGCGAGGAGCGTCTGCGAAGCGTGGTGGAGAACATGCCGGTCCTGCTGACCGCCGTGAACCACCTTGGGGCGTTCATCGTCTGGAACAAGGAATGCGAACGGGTTACGGGCTTTACCGCCGATGAGATGATCGGGGACAGGAGAGCTTTGGAGAAAATCTATCCCGAACCGGCCTACAGGAAACGGGTTTTGTCCCAATGGCTCAATACCGGACACGAGTTCCGCAATTGGGAGTGGTCGCTTTCCGCCAAGGATGGGACCGAACGCACCATCGAGTGGTCCGACATCTCCAAGGAATTCCCCATTCCCGGATGGGAAGGCTGGGGGATCGGCGTCGATATCACCGGCCGGCGCCGGGCCGAGGAAGCGGCCGACGAAAGCGAACAGCGTTATCGCCATTTCGCCGAATCCGCCTCGGACTGGTTCTGGGAGATGGGACCCGATTTGCGTTTCTCGTCGGTGACCGACCGTTTCTACGAGGTCGCCGACATGACGCCCGACGACGTCCTGGGCAAAAGCCGCGAAGAGATCGCGGCGCTCAGCGGCGAGGACTTGGCGATCCCGTATTGGCAAGAGCATCTGGACGGGTTGGAGCGGCACGAGGCGTTCCGAAATTTCGAGTACTCGGTCCAGGACCGTAACGGCCGCGTCCGCCACATCCGCATCAGCGGCCGTCCGCTCTTCGATCACGACGGCAATTTCATGGGATACCGCGGCAGCGGCACCGACGTGACCGATCGGGTCGAATCGGTGCGCATGATCCAGGACCTCGCCAAGTTCCCCGAGCAGAATCCGGGTCCGGTGATCCGCGTGGACCGCGACGGCCGCATCCTTTACGCCAACGCGGCGAGCAAGCCGGTGCTGGCGTTCTGGGATTGCGGCGTGGGAGACTTGGTTCCGGACGAGGACTGCCGCGGCCGGATCGTCTCCGCCCTTGAGAACGGCATGGGGCGCGAGGAAGAGTTGGACGTGGGCGAGCGCACCTTCCTCCTGGCCCTGACGCCGTTTCCAGAGAGCGGCTACGTCAACATCTACGGCCGCGACATCACCGAGCGCAAGCACGCCGAGGCGGCGCTCCGCGAAAGCGAGGAGCGGTTCCGCGCCATCATGGAGCACGCCGCCGACGCCATCATGATCCATAATTTGGACGGCGTGATCGTCGACGCCAACCAGAGCGCGTGCGATCTGTTCGGCTACGACCACGAGGAAATCCTGGGCCTGCCGGTGGACGAGATCGACAACGACTACAATCCCGCCACCATGCGCGAGCTGTGGGAATGGGTGCTGGGCGCCGGTCCCGCGACCGTCGAGGCCGTGGCGAGGCGACGCGACGGCATCGAGGTCCCCGTGGAAATGCGCATCGGCCGGTTGGAACTGGCCAATTCGGACCTGTTGCTGGTTCTCGCCCGCGACATCACCGAGCGCAAGGAATCGGAAGAGGCGTTGCGCCACGCCAAGGACGCCGCCGAATCGCAAAACCAGGCGAAAAGCCTGTTCATGGCCAGCATGGGCCACGAGTTGCGCGCGCCGCTGAACGCCATCATCGGTTTTTCCGACATGTTGATGTCGGAAATGACCCGAGAGCCGGTGGGGCCGGGCTGCCAGGAGTACGCCGCCGACATCAACTCGGCGGGGGCGGAGCTTCTGGAAATCGTCAACGAGATGGTGGACCTGTCCCGGCTGGAAAGCGAGCAACTGGTCCTGAACGAGAAGGTCGTGGACGTGGAGGAGTTGGTCACGGCTTGCGTCCGCCTTTTGCGGGAAAACGCGGGGCAGCGTGGCGTCCGGATGTCCCAGAACACGCCCGACCGCATGCCCCCGGTCAGGGGCGACGAGCGGCGGTTGCGCCAGATTTTGGCCAACCTTTTGAGCAACGCCATCGACTACAACCACGACGACGGATGGGTGAAGCTGGAAGCGTTTGTGGAAAAGGACGGGCGCTTGGCCTTCGTCATTTCCGACGGCGGCCCCGGCATGACCGCGGACGCAGTCCAGGCTGCGCTGAGCGGCGGCGCCGACGACGGGGCCTTCGTGCGTCGGGCCAAGGGCGGCGGCCTAGGCATTCCGCTGGCAAAGCGCTTGGTCGAGGCCCACGGCGGCCAATTGATCATCGAAAGCAAACCCCGAGAGGGAACCACCGCGCGGGTTCTGCTTCCTAAGGAAAGAGTCGGGGCGAAATAAACCCGATTGCGTTTGCATTGGAGCCCAAGGCGGGTATATACCGCTGACCAAACGCACCCCTGGCAATCTTAGGAGTTTCGCATGTTCGTCTCGCCAGCGTTCGCGCAGGCCGCAGGAGCGCAGCCCGACCCGGCGGGCGGAATCGGGTTCATGGTGACCATGGCCCTGATCTTCGTCATTTTCTATTTCCTGTTGATCCGCCCGCAGAACAAGAAGATGAAGGCCCACCAGGAAATGCTTGGCGCCATCCGGCGCGGCGACATGGTCGTGACCGGCGGCGGCATCATCGGCAAGGTCACCAAGGTTGTGAACGACAACGAGGTCACGGTCGAGATCGCCGACAACGTCAAGGTCCGGGTGCAGCGCTCCCTGATTTCCTCGGTTCTGTCCAAGACTGAACCCGTCGGGGACGACGCCAAGCCCGCGAACGACGGGGACTCGTCCGGCGGCGGCGGTCTCAAGAAGCTGCTCGGCGGCAAATAGGGCGAGGGTTCCCAGTCGATGAGCTCCATGGTTCGGTTCGAGAAGTGGAAGGTGATCCTGGTGCTGGGCGTGTGCGCGCTCGGTCTTGCCTTCTCCGCGCCGAACCTGCTGGATCGAAAGACAGCCGAATCCCTTCCCGATTGGCTGCCCCACAAGCAGATCAGCCTTGGTCTCGACCTTCAAGGCGGCGCGCACCTGTTGTTCGAGGTCGGCGTCGACGAGGTGATCAAGGAGCGCATGCGCAACGCGGTCGAGGCCGTGCGCGGCGAGCTGCGCAAGGCCCGCATTCGCTATGGGGGGCTCGGCGCCCAGGGCGGAGAGGTCCGCGTCACCATCCGCGAGGAGGGCAAGATCGCCCAGGCGCGCGAATTGCTCGGCAAGCTGGACCAGGATTTCGAAATCGACGCCGAGGGCGGCGCCAACATCGCGCTCGGCCTGAAGGAGACGGCGGCTCAGCGCCAGCGGATCCAGGCGGTGGAGCAATCCATCGGCGTGGTCCGGCGCCGCATCGACGAAACCGGCGTGCGCGAGCCCACCATCCAGCGCCAGGGCGACGACCGCATATTGCTGCAGCTACCGGGCGTGGACGACCCGGAAAGGGTCAAGGCGCTGATCGGCAAGACCGCCAAGATGACGTTCCAGTTGGTGGACGTCCGCACCCCCGTGCAGGAGGCCATGGCCGGAAAGGTCCCGCCGGGCTCGGAACTGCTGCCCATGGCCAAGGAGACCGACGCCAGCGGCCGCCCCCGCATGATCCTGATCCGTAAGAAGGTGGACGTCAGCGGCGAGCATCTGGTGGACGCCCAGCAGGGTTTCGATCCCCGCACCAACGAGCCCGTGGTCAACTTCCGTTTCGATCCCACCGGCGCCAAGAAATTCGGCAAGGTGACCAAGAACAACGTCGGCAAGCCCTTCTCGATCGTGCTCGACGGCAAGGTCATCACCGCGCCCAATATCCGCGAGGCCATCATGGGCGGCTCGGGCCAGATCAGCGGCCGGTTCTCGGTCCAGGAGGCCCAGGACTTGGCGCTTCTCCTCCGCGCGGGCGCGCTGCCGGCGCCGTTGACGGTATTGGAGGAGCGCACGGTCGGACCAGGCCTCGGCGCGGACTCCATCGCGGCGGGTAAGATCGCGAGCATCATCGGGCTCGTCGGCGTCATATTTTTCATGGCGCTCGCCTACGGCCGGTTCGGATTGATGGCGGACGTGGCCCTGGTGATGAATATCGTCCTGATTCTGGCGGCGCTGTCCTTCCTGCAGGCGACGCTGACCTTGCCCGGCATCGCGGGCATCGTGCTCACCATCGGTATGGCGGTGGACGCCAACGTTCTGGTTTTCGAACGCATCCGAGAGGAAGGGCGGGGGGGCAGGGGGCCGCTGTCTTCGGTGGACACCGGTTATTCCCGCGCCATCACCACGATCATCGACGCCAACGTCACCACGTTGTTCGCGGCGATCCTGCTGTTCATTTTCGGGTCCGGCCCGGTGCGCGGCTTCGCCGTGACGCTGGCCATCGGCATCGTGACGTCCATGTTTACCGCCATCATGGTCACCCGTCTGATGGTGGTCACCTGGCTGCGCCGCAACAAGCCCGACGTTCTGGAGATCTAGCCCATGCGTCTCCACCTTGTCCCACACGGCACGAATTTTCAGTTCATCCCGAAGCGACTGGCGTTCTTCGCCTTCTCCGTCATCCTGATCGCAGCCTCCATCGGGATGTTCGGGGCGCGGGGCATGAACTACGGCATCGATTTCACCGGCGGCATCCTGATGGAGATCCGCTCGGGCGAGGGAATCGCCGCGCTCCGCGAAAAGCTCGGGCCATTGGACCTGGGTGACGTATCCCTGCAGGAATTCGGAACCGCCGAGGACATCCTGATTCGCATCCAGGTGAAGGAGCCGGGGAAAGAGGCCGAACAGGCGGCGGTCAAGGCGGTCAAGGACACGCTCGGGACCGGCGTCGAATACCGCCGCACCGAAACCGTCGGGCCCAAGGTCTCTGACGAGCTGTTCTGGGACGGCGTTTACGCCGTCGGCGCGGCCATCCTGGCCATCCTGGTCTACATCTGGTTCCGGTTTGAATGGCAGTTCGGCGTGGGCGCGGTGGTGGCGTTGATGCACGACGTTCTGTCCACCATCGGCATCTTCGCGCTGACGGGGATGGAGTTCAATCTTTCCACGGTGGCCGCCGTGCTGACCATTGCGGGGTATTCCATCAACGACACCGTGGTGGTCTATGACCGGGTGCGCGAGAACCTGCGCCGCTACAAGGTCAAGAGCCTGCCCGAGGTGCTGAACCTGTCCATCAACGAGACCTTGTCGCGGACGGTCATGACCTCGGTCACGACCCTGTTGGCGTTGACCGCGCTCTATATCCTCGGCGGCGAGGTCATTCGCGGCTTCAGCTTCGCCATGATCTGGGGCGTGATGATCGGGACCTATTCGTCCATCTGCCTCGCGGTGCCGCTGCTTTTGTACCTGAACGTGCGCCGTAGCGGTTTCGAGGACACGCCGGAGGAGACGCCGCAAGGGGCGTCTTGATCCCATAAGCCTCGACATCACCCCATCCGTCCCCAAAGGCCGCAAGCTTATCCAGGGCTACGGCGAGAAGGGATTCCGCTTCGAGGGCGAGCGTCTCGAGGGTTCCGCCATCGTGTTCCTGGAGCGCGTCCTGTCCTGGGACGTGGAGGCGGACGAAGGCGTCACCATCGAAAGCCTCGCCCCGGTCCTTGACGCGCCCGAGCCCGTGGACATCCTCGTCGTCGGCTGCGGCCAAGCCTTCGCCCCCCCGCCAAAGGGGCTCAGGGAGAACCTGCGCGAGGTGGGGATCGGCCTGGAATGGATGGATACCGGCGCCGCATGCCGGACCTTTAACGTCCTGCTGATCGAGGATAGACAAGTGGCCGCCGCCCTGATCGCGGTTGATTAGCCATGAATTGGTACTGTGACGCCGCCCCCGGCCATCCCGTCCACGAGCCTTATCATGACGAAGAATACGGCTTCCCGGTCGCCGACGAGGCCGTGCTGTTCGAGCGTCTGTGCCTGGAGATCTTCCAGGCGGGCCTGTCATGGGAGCTGATCCTGAAAAAGCGCGCCGGAATGTTCGAGGCCTTCGGGGGGTTCGACGTGGACAGGGTCGCGGATTACGGCGAGGACGACCGGGCCCGCCTGTTGTCCGACGCCCGCATCATCCGCAACCGGCGCAAGGTGGACGCCGTCATCGAGAACGCGCGACGGGTCCGGGCGTTGCGCGAGACACACGGTGCGTTAGCGAATTGGATAGACGGCCATCACCCGCTCGGCAAGGCCGACTGGGTCAAGTTGTTCCGGAAAACCTTCGTCTTCATGGGCGGAGAGGTGGTCGGGGAATTTCTGATGAGCATCGGCTACCTGCCCGGCGCCCACCGCGAAGACTGCCCCATATTCGTTCGTATCTCCAACAATAAACCGCCCTGGATGGACGCTGACCCCGCGATCTACGAATAGCAATTCCCGCGCAAGAAACAAAAAAGCAAGACCGCGAGGTCTTGCTGACGAAAAGTTCTTATTATTTTATGGCGCGTTACCCGCGTCTCTCCCGTTTGCTTTTAACGTCCTCTCCCAATAACCTGGGCCGGATCGCCCCTGTATTCACAAGAGCGACGCGCAACATAGCGAAGCGCCAAGGCCGTGTCATTAAAAAATTGGACACAAAATGGCCATAAGCGCAAATCGCGATCACATGGCCACGAATTTGTAGATGAAGGCCACCGAAAGAATCAGGATCGCCGGGCTCGCCTCGCGATGCCGTCCGGACAGGATCTTGCAAGCTGCGTAGGTGATGAAGCCGAGCCCGATCCCGGTCGCAATGGAAAACGTGAACGGCATGCCGACGGCGGTGACCAGGGCAGGAGCGCTTTCGGTGATGTCGTCCCAGTCGATTTCCGCCAACCCCCTGGCCATCAGGCAGGCGACGAACACCAGGGCGGGCGCGGTGGCGTAAGAGGGCACCGTTCCGGCCAATGGAGCCAGGAACAGGGCGAGTAGGAACAGGACGGCCACGGTCACGGCGGTCAGCCCGGTGCGTCCGCCCTGGTTGATGCCCGCCGCGCTTTCGATATAGCTGGTGGTGGTCGAGGTCCCGAAGGCCGCGCCGGCCGTCGTCGCCACGCTGTCGGCCAACAAGGCCTTCCGAAGCCTCGGCAGATGCCCTCGCTCGTCCAGCATGCCGCCCCGGTGCGCGAGACCGACCAAGGTCCCGGCCGTGTCGAACAGGTCCACGAACAAAAAGACGAAGATGATGGTGACCAAGCCGATCTCCATCGCGCCAATGATGTCCATCTGTAGGAAGGTTGGGGCCATGGAGGGCGGCAGGGAGAACACGCCATGGGACTGGGACACCCCCAACCCAACCCCAAGGGCCGTCACCACCAGGATGGCGATGATGATGGCGCCGGGAACGCGTCGGGCGCTCAGGGCCACCATGATCAGGAACCCGGCGGCGGCCAGCATGGGCTCGGGCTTGGTCAGGTCGCCCAGCGTGACCAGCGTCGCCTGGTGGTCGGCGATCACGCCCGCGTTCTGCATCCCGATCATGGCGAGGAACAGGCCGATGCCCGCCGAGATGGCGATCTTCAAAGACCGGGGAATGGAGTTGATGATCCACTCGCGCACCGGCAACAGGCTGATAATGATGAATAGTATCCCCGACAGGAACACCGCGCCCAGCGCCACCTGCCAACTGTGCCCCATGGTCAGCACCACGCCGTAGGTGAAATACGCGTTCAACCCCATGCCCGGCGCCAAGGCGATGGGGTAGTTGGCGTAAAGCCCCATGATCAGGGTGCCGACGGCGGCGGCGAGGCAGGTGGCCACGAACACCGCCCCTTCATCCATGCCCGCCGCCTTCAATATTTCCGGATTGACGAAGGCGATATAGGCCATGGTGAGGAACGTGGTCGCGCCCGCCAGAACCTCGGTCCGCGCCGTGGTCCCGTGTTCGCTCAGCTTGAAGACGGATTCCAGCATGTCGCTCCCCCCAATCGACACTTGATAAGGCAGGGGGAATTTATAGATTCGTAAAGGAGTTGTTAAGCACGTTGCCGGACCATTGGACCATGAGGACACGTTTGCTTTCCTCGCTTCTGGCCGCGAGCGCCTTGGTCGGGTTGTGGCCGTCTTCCCACGCCTATGGAGATTCGCTCCTGGCGCCGTCCCGACGCGACTGCCGGGAACTGGTCGGGCATGTGAGCGCGCCGGACGTGGCCTTTCAGCCGGGCTCCGGACTCGGGGGACGCCAGGTTGCGCCCGCGGACATGGGCGGCGGATTCCGGTTCAAGCTTCCGGAGACCGTCAGTTTCGGAATCGACGTGGACTTGAGTCGTTACGCCGGCGGGCCAGAGGCCGACGCGGCCGCCGCCGTCGCCGCCGCCAACGCGGCCGAGCTTTCCCAGGACGCGGCCACGGCGGCCGAAACGGCGGCCGATTCGGCCGAGAGCACCGCCGAAGCGGCGGAAACGGTCTACAACGCCGCCGTGACGGACTACGAGACCGCGCTATCCGACTACAACACGGCGGTGGAGACCTATAAGGCCAATTTCGGCGACGACAGCCAGGACGATGCGCTCCGCGCCGACATCGCGACCAAGAAGGCGACATTGGACGCAGCCACCACCACCATGAACGACGCCAAGACCACATACGACTCGGTCAGCGCCGACGCTGCGGCGGCCCGGACGGCGGCCGACGCCGCGGACGCCTCGTCCAGCGGCTCGACCCGGGCGAGCGAGACCGGAACGGCCGCGACCTCGTCCGCCGAGGCCTCGGCGGACGCCTCGGTGGCCGCGGCGGCCGAGGCCGTGGACTGGGCCCAGTCCGATTACGACGACAAGCTGGCCGCCTACGACGCCGACCCTTGGGACGCGACCAAGAAATCCGACGCGGAAAGCGCTTATACGACGCTGCAGAGCGTAACCTCGGATTACAACGCGGCGCAGACCGCCGCCTCGGTGGGCGACGCCTCGACGGCGGCTACGTCGGCGTCCTCGGCCGTCGGCACGGCGACGACGGCGGGGTATTCGGAAGACGCGAACGTTTCCAGCATGCGAACGACGGCGTCCAGCGCCGCCACCCATGCGGACAGCGCCAGCACGGCCGCCACCACGTCCTCCAGCGCCAACACGGCGGTCGAGGAGGCCTACGAGGAAGCGGCTGAAGTTCCGTCCATGAGCCTTAATCTCGGCACGGTGGATTTCAACATGAAGACCGGGGCCATGACCTTGAACGGCCAGCCGTTGACCGACCCGGGCCAAGCGAAGCTGGCGGCTCGGTGCCGGGAGTTGTATCCTGGGGGCTGGTAATTCCGGCTTGCTATTCCATTTTATCGATTTTGGAGGCCTTCCATGAAGAAGATCATTCTGTTGCCCATCGTCCTGATCGCGTTCGCCCTGTGGGCCGGGGAGGCCCCCGCCCAGGACGCCTCCCAGATTTGTTTCTATAAATGCATCGAGCAGAACGGCGAATCCGCCAAGGCGAGCTGCGCCATGGATTGCGGTTTGGTCGGCGGCGGCGCCCGCGGGGGCGGGATTGACTGCGGCACCGCCTACAAGCAGTGCAAAAAGAACTGCGCCAGCAGCGACAAGGTCTGCAAGGAGCAGTGCCGGGCAATGCGTCGGAACTGCAAGTAGCGCCTTAAACGAACGGATTCGGCGTTTCCGTTTCCCGGCTCAGAATTTTGCGCAGCAGGACGCCTCGCATCATTTCGCGTCCCGTCAGCAGGTAATGGAGCGTGTAGGGGTTGTCCAACGTGGCGTCCAGCTCCCTTTGGGCTAGGTCGGTCCCGCAAAAAAGCACCTGTTGGCCGGGACGGAGTTCGGTTCCGCTGTCCGGCATCACGGTGACTTCTCCGAATTGCTCGGTCACCAGGGGCACGCAGCCTAGGGAATGATCGCGATCGGACGGATCCCGGAGGATCGCGCCCAAAGTCACCGCGCATCCCGAATTGATCAGCGCCATCAGCGCGGGCGCGTGGGCCTCGTCCACCCGGATGGTCCATAGCCTGGGATGGGTGCCGCCCACGGTTTCGCGGAGCGTATGAACCGCGTCGGCGATGAAGGTGTCGCCGGGCCGGGTCTGGCGTTCGCGGGCGTAGACCAGGAAGTTTCTCAGCAAGGGCGCGATCAGCAGGAAAAGGATGCGCCGGGCCGCGACGAGGCTCGGCTGCATGATCATGTCGGCGGCGGCGGTCTCGAACAGGACTTCGTTCTTGTAGTCGTTCTGGCGCACCACGATGAACGCGTTCGGGTTCATTCTCTTGACGCCGAGCAGGATGGACAGGTTGATGGAATCGTCGTTGGTTCCGGCGACGATCCCGGCCGCCGTCTCGACGCCCGCCGCGACCAGCATATCGCTGGTCGCTTGGCTCACCACCTGGCCATCCATCGTCTCGCCTTCGGCCGTGAGGCGGGGGTCGATGACCACCGTATCGATGCCTAGCGCTTCCAGCGCTTCGCGGATGCGTCGCCCCATGCGCCCGAACCCGCAAAGAATCCACGTGCCCTCGGGAAGAGTTTTGAATTCGGACAGCCGTGCCCCCGGCGCGCCGATCAGCCATTCGTAAAGGGTGTGGCGCTGGGGCGTGTGGACGGCGCCGGACAGATACCGGGCGTAAGTCTTGAATGGATCGACGATGTGCACGCCGCCGCCAAGCGTGGACAGCATGTCCTCGTGGGTTTCGGAGGTGGATCGCGCGATGAGCGTGGCCTTGGGGTTCAGGAGCTTGGCCGCGACGGAAATTTTCAGGTTCACGTCCTCGTCGCCGGTCAACGCCACGATGGCGCGGCAGTTGGGCTTGGTCAGCCCCGCGTCGATCAGGGTGTCGGGATTGCGCGCGTCCGCGCAGAGCCCGTGGACGGTGATGCGGTAGTCGCGAAGCTGGATCGCCAGAATGCGGTCCGGGTCCTTGTCCAGGATCACCGCCGTCAGCCCGGCGTCGCTGAGCCCGCGAGTGAGAAGGCTTCCGGTGCCGCCGAACCCGCAGAGGATCACGAACGGCCCGTTCAATCCCGCGACCCGGCGCGAGAACCGCCACTCGGCCGTGGCCTGCCTGAAGTGGGGATGCTGGAACAGGCCGATGATGGCGCCGATGGCGTAGAGCCAGGCGACCACCCCGGCGTAAAGCGAGACGATGCTCCACATCCGTTGCAGGTCGGTGAAGGGGTAGGGGATCTCGCCGAACCCGGTGGTGGTGGCGGTGTAGGTCAGGAAATAGAAGGCGTGGAAGATGCTCATGGGCTCGGCGCCGTCCGGCCCCGGGATCACGGTCCATCCCGCCATGGACACGCCGTAGACGCTGACCAGCACGATGAGCGGTCGGCGCAGGAAACGCAGCGCGAGAAAGAAGATGCGGTTGGCGTTGGAGCTTCGCCGGGCCATCAGCGCCGGAGCATCAAGGTCTCGACCACCACGACGGTGACCGAAATCACGTTGGCCAGAAGCGCCCCCCAGGCGAGGTAGACGATGTCCGCCATGGTCTCGGCGGTCAATCCCGCCTGGGACACGTGCTCGGCCCCGATCCAGACCAGGGCGCCCGCCACCAGCTGCAGATCGGCCACCAGCGAGGTGGACAACAGAACCGCCCCG
The DNA here is from genome assembly GCA_964344345.1 of uncultured Hyphomicrobiales bacterium. GTDB lineage: Bacteria > Pseudomonadota > Alphaproteobacteria > Rhodospirillales > CAYFNC01 > CAYFNC01. The sequence goes on from CAYFNC010000002.1 coordinate 102,611, forward strand.
ATCTGCGACCGGTCGCCGAGCTTCAGCCCCGTGGCGATCACGTTGACAACCACCACCAGGAAGAACACCACCGCGTTGTGATGCGTCGGATCGGTCACCTCGCCCAACACGAACGAGAAGTTCAGCGTCAACGCCAGAATGACGAAAAATCCGAAGATGGTCTTTTCAAGGTTCATTGCGTCGATGTTCTCCCTGCATTCCCCAGCAACGGATTCTGGACGACATGGCTGGGGAAGGCAATGGGCGGTTTCGACCGTCGACTTGTGGGCGCAACTATTTTATCATGGTCATGACCATGGTCACGTGAAGGCGATCCGATGCGCACCATCAAGGCGGGAGAGTTCAAAGCCAAGTGTCTGCGGCTCATGGACGAGGTCGCCGAGACTGGCGATCCCCTGGTCATAACCAAGAACGGAAGGCCGGTGGCGCAACTGGCGCCGGTGAAGGCCCGTCCCGCCGACGCGTTTGGCGCTTTGAAGAAGACGGTGACCGTTCATGGGGATTTGATCGCGCCCTTGGACGTGGAATGGGACTCCTTGACATGAGCGGCGCGCTCCTCGACACCCACGCCTTGGTGTGGCTGATGGCGGGGGACGAACGATTCGGTCCGAAATCCAGGGAAATGACCAACGCGGCGCTCCGCTCCGGGCGGGCGAGGGTATCGGCGATTTCGTTTTGGGAGATCGCCCTGCTTGCGGAGCGCGGCCGCCTTTCCCTGACCATGCCGCCCGCGCAATGGCGCGGGGCCGTGTTGGAGCTGGGGCTCGAGGAAGTCCCTCTCGACGGCGGAACGGCGGTGTTCAGCGTAACTCTCGAAGGCATGCCAAGCGATCCGGCGGACCGCTTTATCGTGGGCTCGGCCCTTCGTGGGGGATACGCGTTGATTACCGCGGACGCCAGGATATTGGAATGGGAGGGAGAGCTTCTCCGCCACGACGCCCGCGAATGAACGCGCCCCGTTGAAGTCCCGCCCACCATGCCCTAGAGTCCCGCCGGACCGACGCTCGGGAGGGGTTGATGCGACTGTCACGGTATTTTCTGCCGACGCTCAAGGAAACGCCGGCCGAGGCGCAGATCGTCTCGCACCGGCTGATGCTGCGCGCGGGCATGATCCGCCAATCCAGCGCCGGGATCTATTCGTGGCTGCCCTTGGGCCTGCGCGTGCTGCGCAAGATCGAGAACATCGTGCGGGAAGAACAGGACCTGGCCGGGTGCCAGGAGCTTCTGATGCCCACCATCCAGCCCGCCGACATCTGGCGGGAAAGCGGGCGCTACGACGATTACGGCCAGGAGATGCTGCGCATCACCGACCGGCACGAACGCGACATGCTCTACGGTCCCACCAACGAGGAACTGATCACCCAGATCTTCCGCGACAACTGCAAGAGCTACAAGGACCTGCCCAAGCTGCTCTACCACATTCAGTGGAAGTTCCGCGACGAGATCCGGCCCCGTTTCGGCGTCATGCGCGGGCGCGAGTTCCTGATGAAGGACAGCTACTCCTTCGATCTGGACTACGAGGCCTCGCGCCAAGCCTACGAGAAGATGTTCGTCAGTTACCTGCGCACCTTCGACCGCATGGGATTGAAGGCGATCCCCATGAAGGCGGAAACCGGCCCCATCGGCGGCGACCTCAGCCACGAATTCCTGGTGCTGGCGGAAACCGGCGAGTCCGAGGTCTTCTGCCACAAGGACTTCCAGCGCATGGACTGGGTCGGCTCGGATTTGGACTACGACGATCCCCAGCACATCCGCAACATCGTCGAGACCTTCACCAACATGTACGCCGCCACCGACGAAAAGCACGACCCGGCCGAGGCGGAGAAGCTGGGCGACGACCTATTGGCCGCGCGCGGCATCGAGGTCGGCCACATCTTCCATTTCGGAACCAAGTACTCAAAGGCCATGAACGCCGTGGTCGCGGGCCCGGATGGGGAGCAGGTCACGGTGGAGATGGGCTCCTACGGCATCGGGGTCTCGCGCTTGGTCGGCGCCATCATCGAGGCGAACCACGACGACGACGGCATCATCTGGCCGGAATCGGTCGCGCCGTTCAAGGTCGGGCTGATCAACCTGAACGTGGACGACGACGTCTGCCGGTCCACGACCGACAAGCTCTACGCCGACCTTCAAGCCCAGGGGATCGAGGTTCTCTACGACGACCGCAAGGAGCGCGCGGGCGTCAAGTTCTCCAACATGGACCTGATCGGCGTTCCCTGGCAAATCATCGTCGGGCCGAGGAACATCCGCGACGGGATCGTGGAGCTGAAAAAGCGCGCCACCGGCGATCGAACCGGAGTGGAGCTTGAAAAGGTTCTGGCCGCGCTCGGCGGCGAGGAAGCGTAGGGTGTTCAGCGCGTTCGAATGGATCATGGCCTTCCGCTACCTCCGGGCTCGGCGCCAGGAGGGTTTCATCTCGGTCATCGCCTGGTTCTCCCTGCTGGGCATCGCGCTCGGCGTCGCCACCTTGATCATCGTCATGGCGGTGATGAACGGGTTCCGCCAGGAGCTTCTGTCCCGCATTCTCGGCGTCAACGGGCATCTGACCGTCTACGCCGGGGCGGCGCAGATGCGCCAGTTCGACGATCTCGCGAACAAGCTGCGCGAGGTCGAGGGCGTGGTGCTGGTCACGCCTTTGATCGAGGGCCAGGTCATGGCCTCGGCCCACGGCGCGGCCAGGGGCGCGGTGGTGCGGGGGCTGCGCCCGTCCGATCTGATGGGCCGGGAGATCATCTCGACAAACATGCGCTCCGGCAGCCTGGACGATTTCAAGGGCGAGGACGTGGTGATCATCGGATCGCCGTTGGCGCGCAAGCTCGGCGCGGCGGTGGGCGACAAGATCACCCTGATCTCGCCCAAGGGCAACGTGACCGCGTTTGGAACCGTGCCCCGCATGCGGGCGTACCGGATCGTCGGGACCTTCAAGATCGGCATGTACGAATACGACTCGTCCTTCGTCTTCATGCCGTTGGAGGCGGCCCAGGTTTATTTCAAGATTCCCAAGGGGGTCAGCAGTCTCGAGGTCTTCGTCGATAACCCGGACCACGCCCGAAAAATCGGACGCGCCATCAACGCGGCCATGCAGGGCAAGGTGACGCTGCACGACTGGCAACAGGCCAACGCCAGCTTCTTCAACGCCATCCAGGTGGAACGGAACGTGATGTTCCTGATCCTGACCCTGATCATCCTGGTGGCCGCGTTCAACATCGTGTCCTCCATGATCATGCTGGTGAAGGACAAGGGCCGCGACATCGCCATCCTGCGCACCATGGGCGCGACCAAGGGATCGGTCATGCGCATTTTCCTGATAGCGGGCTCCAGCGTCGGGGTGATCGGCACCCTTGCGGGCTTCCTGATCGGCATAACGTTCTGCGCCAACATCGAATCCATTCGCCAGTTCATCCAGTCCCTGACCGGGACCGAGCTGTTCGACGCGGAAATCTATTTCCTGTCCAAGCTTCCGGCCGAGGTGGACCCGAACGAAGTGGTCGCGGTGGTCATCATGGGGCTCGCGCTCTCGTTCCTCGCCACCATCTATCCGTCCTGGCGAGCGGCGCGCCTCGATCCGGCGGAGGCGCTACGCTATGAGTGAGACGGTCCTCGCGATCAAGGACGTGCACAAGGTCTTCTCCCAGGGCGGACGCGAGCTGGAGATCCTCAAAGGTTGCGACCTGGAGATCAAAAAGGGCGAGATCGTCGCCCTCGTGGGTCCGTCCGGCGCGGGAAAATCGACCCTGTTGCACATCGCGGGCCTTTTGGAGACGCCGACCAAGGGCGACGTCATGGTCGGTGGCAAGGCGGCGGCCAAGATGAACGACGACGAACGCACGAAGGTCCGCCGCCACAACATCGGCTTCGTCTATCAATACCATCACCTTCTTCCGGAATTCTCGGCGGTGGAGAATATCGAGATCCCCCAGATCATCACCGGCCTGTCCCGGAGCGAGGCGCGCAAGCGCGCATCATCCCTGTTGGAGTGGCTCGGCCTTTCGGACCGGGCCGAGCATCGGCCGGCCCGGCTTTCTGGCGGAGAGCAACAACGGGTCGCCATCGCCCGCGCGCTCGCCAACGCGCCGACATTGCTCGTCGCCGACGAACCCACCGGCAACCTGGACCCGGAAACGGCGGGCGAGGTGTTCGACGTTCTGATGAAACTGGTTCGCGGCGCCGACCTGGCCGCCCTGGTCGCGACCCATAATCCAAGCCTCGCGGCCAACATGGATCGAACAATCCGTCTTGAGAACGGCGTGCTCGTTTGAGGGAGCCATGAACCAGAAACACGATATCTCCGCTGACGATTTCCTGAAGTCCCTGCAGGAATACGAACAGCGTCTTGCCGAGCTGGAATCCCCCGAACAACGGGCGAAAGAAGGCGACGAGCCCCAACCCGATCCCGAGGAGCGCATGCGGGTGGAGCGGGAGCTCCTCGACAATCTGATCCGCAGCGCGCTCAGGGACGAGGACATACGCCTCGCCAAGTACGCCGCCGTCCTAGCCGGGGCGTCCGAGGCGGACCAGGACCTGCGGGATCGCATCTTCGTCGCCACCAAGCTGCACGACATCGGCGATTTGACCATTTCCGAAGAAATCCTGACCAAGCCCGGCAAGCTGAATTCCGAGGAGTTCGAGGAAATCAAGAAGCACACGGTCCAAGGCTACGAGTTGCTCAGCGGCCATCAGGCGGACATCCTGAAGCTCGCCGCCGAAATCGCCTTCAGCCATCACGAGAACTGGGACGGCACCGGGTATCCCCGCGGGTTGGCGCGCAAGGCCATCCCGCTTTCTGGCCGGATCGTGCGGGTTTGCGATACCTACGCCGCCCTGACCTCGGACCGACCCTACCGCAAGGCCATGAGCGCCGACGAGGCCATGGAGGTGATCGGTAAGATGCGGGGCGAGGAACTCGACCCCGATCTGGTGGACGCCTTCTCGGGATGCCTCGGGGAAATCCAGGCTGTGGACGCCTCGGTGGACTAAAGCGTTTTTCTGGGGAAAAGCCGCTTCCGTCGGATGACAGGGTTTCCGGCGGATGGAATTCTCCCCCCATGCCGCACGCCGATTTCGTCCATCTGCGGGTTCATTCCGCCTATTCCCTGTCCGAGGGCGCGATCCACGTCAAGGATCTGGCCAAGCTGTGCCAACGGCATGACATGCCCGCCGTGGCGGTCACCGACACCAACAACCTGTTCGGAGCGCTGGAGTTCTCCAAGGCCGCTTCGGGCGGAGGCGTGCAGCCCATCATCGGCTGCCAGGTCAGCGTGGACAGGGAGGACCCGGAAACCCGGGGCGGGACCCGGCCGCCGCCGGATCAGATCGTTCTTCTGGCTCAGAACGCAGTGGGCTACGGCAATATTCTAAAGTTGCTCCGCGTCGCCTTCATGGATGGGGAGGACGCGTCCGACCCGCAAGTGGACTTGAACGATTTGGAGGCCCACGCGGATGGCCTGATCGCGCTGACCGGGGGGCCCGCCGGTCCCGTTGGCCGCCTTCTGGCGGAAGAACAGGACGAGCGGGCGGAAGATGTTCTGAAACGCCTCGCCGCCGCCTATCCCGGGCGGCTGTACGTTGAGCTGAGCCGCCACGGCCTCGCGGTGGAGGCGGAAATCGAGGAGCGCTTGCTCGACCTCGCCTACGCCCACGACCTTCCCATCGTCGCCACCAACGAGGCCTTCTTCGCCGACGAGGACATGTACGAGGCCCACGACGCGCTGCTCTGCATCGCGGGCGGCGCCTATCTGTCCCAGACCGAGCGGCGGCGCCTGACGCCCGAGCACCACTTCAAGTCGGCGGCCGAGATGCGGGCCCTGTTCGACGACTTGCCCGAGGCCGTCGACAACACCGTCGCCATCGCCAAGCGATGCGCCTACATGGTCGAGACCCGCGACCCGCTGCTTCCCACCGCGCCCAAGGCGGCGGGCGGGCGGAACGAGGCGGACGTGCTACGCGAGGTGGCGCGCGACGGCCTGCAAGCGCGGCTCGACCGCCAAGTCTTGACCGACGCCATGACGGACCGGGAGAAGGAGGAAACGGCCAAGCCCTACCGCGAGCGCTTGGACTACGAACTGGACGTGATCATCCAGATGGGCTTTGCGGGCTACTTCCTGATCGTCGCCGACTTCATCCACTGGTCTGGGGTGCACGACATTCCGGTCGGGCCGGGCAGGGGGTCGGGCGCGGGCTCAGTGGTCGCCTGGGCATTGACCATCACCGACTTGGACCCGCTTCGCTTCGGATTGCTGTTCGAACGGTTCTTGAACCCCGAACGCGTGTCCATGCCCGACTTCGACATCGACTTCTGCCAGGACCGCCGCGACGAGGTGATCCACTACGTCCAGGAGCAATACGGCCGCGACAAGGTGGCCCAGATCATCACGTTTGGAAAGCTGCAGGCCCGCGCGGTGCTCCGCGACGTCGGCCGGGTGCTGGAGATGCCGTACGGACAGGTGGACCGCATCTGCAAGCTGGTTCCCAACAACCCGGCCAAGCCGGTGACCCTGACCCAGGCCATCGACGGCGAGCCACAGCTTCGCGCCATGATCGACGAGGACGAGACCGTCGAGCATCTTGTCGGCATCGCCAAGAAGCTCGAGGGCCTCTACCGCCACGCCTCCACCCACGCGGCGGGAGTGGTGATCGGGGACAGGCCGTTGGACGAACTGATCCCGCTCTACCGCGATCCCCGCTCCGACATGCCGGTGACCGGCTTCAACATGAAGTTCGTCGAAAGCGCCGGGTTGGTGAAGTTCGACTTTCTGGGGCTCAAGACCCTCACGGTTCTGTCCACGGCGGTGAAGTTGTTGGATCAACGGGGCGTCAAGGTGGACCTCTCCGCCATCCCGCTGGACGACCGCCCGACCTTCGACATGCTGAGCCGGGCGGATACGGTGGGCGTGTTCCAGTTGGAAAGCGCTGGCATGCGCGACGTTCTACGCCAGCTGAAACCCGATACGCTGGAGGATATCATCGCCGTGGTGGCGCTCTATCGCCCCGGGCCCATGGAGAACATTCCAGCCTACATCCGCCGCAAGCACGGCGAAGAGAAGCCCGACTACCTGTATCCGACGCTCGAAGGCATCCTGAAGGAAACCTTCGGCATCATGATCTACCAGGAGCAAGTGATGCAGATCGCCCAGGAGCTGTCGGGCTACACCCTCGGCGGCGCCGACCTCCTGCGCCGGGCCATGGGCAAGAAGATCCAGGAAGAAATGGACAAGCAGCGCCAGACCTTCGTCGAAGGCGCCGAAAACCGGGGCGTGCCCAAGGACAAGGCCAACGGGATCTTCGACCAGGTGAACAAATTCGCGGGCTACGGCTTCAACAAGTCGCACGCGGCGGCCTATGCGCTGGTGGCCTACCAGACCGCGTACCTGAAGGCCAACTACCCGGTCGAGTTCCTGGCCGCGTCCATGACCCTGGACATGGGCAACACGGACAAGCTGAACGTTTTCAGGCAAGAGCTGATCCGCCAGGAGATCGAGCTTCTGCCCCCCGACGTGAACGAATCCCGGGTCGAGTTCTCGGTCCGAAACAGCGCGATCCGTTACGCGCTTGCCGCCGTCAAGAACGTGGGCGAGGGCGCGATGGAGGCCCTGGTCGAGGAGCGCGACGCCAACGGACCGTTCAAGGACCTGCGGGATTTTTCCGAGCGCGTCGACGCCCACGCCGTCAACAAGCGCCTGTTGGAGAACCTGGTCCGCGCGGGCGCGCTCGATTGCCTGAACCCCAACCGCCATGGCGTGTTCGAGGGGATCGAGGGCCTGCTGCGCCACGCCAACCTGGTGGCGTCCGAGCGCGACAGCAACCAGATGGGCCTGTTCGGCGGCGACGAGGCCCCATCCGCCGCGCTCGACCTTCCCGACGTTCCCGACTGGCCGATGATGGAGAGGCTGGACCAGGAGTTCGACGCGGTCGGGTTCTATCTGTCCGGCCACCCCCTCGACGCCTACGAAAAAAGCCTGAAGCGCCTGCGCGTGAAGCCGTCCGCCGACATCGTCCGCGAGGGCGAGGCCGGGCTGGTCCACATGGCGGGCACCGTGATCGACAAGAAGGAGCGCACGTCCGCCAAGGGCAACCGGTTCGCCTTCGTCCGGCTGTCGGACTCCACCGGCGTTTACGAGATTACCGTGTTCTCCGAAATCCTGGCCACGAACCGCGACAGGCTGGAGCCCGGGCAATGCCTGTTCATCAAGGCGGGGGTGGAGTTCCAGGGCGAGAACCCGCGCTTCACCGCCCAGTCGGTTGAGTCCCTGGAAAAGGTCGCCGCCACCGCCCAGGCCGGAATCAAGGTGACGCTGGACAGCGCCAATCCCTTGGGCCCGCTTCGCGAAGCCCTGGACCGCGGCGGGCGGGGCAGGGGACGGGTGACAATCCTGGCCCGGCTGGAGGACGGCGGCGAGGTGGAGTTCGAGGTCAAGGACCGCTACGCCGTCTCCCCGCATGTGGTCATGGAGGTCGGCATGATCCCCGGGATCGTGGCTGTCGAGGAGGTGTGAAGACGGAAACGTTTCGCGATTCTCCTTCTTTTTTCAATTGGCTCGGTTTTTCCTTTCTACGAAAACGATTTGTTTTCATGGGGGGATTCACGGCATCCCGCCGCTCGCTGGACGGGGCAGGGGAATAAGACTAACGTTTCAAAGAGACACGATGGGGACCGAGGACCATGGTCGACGACGACGAATTCCTTGCCGGTGACGAGGAAGAACAAGCTTCCAGCGGCCAGATGGAGGCCGTCTACGACATTCCGGTCGAGATCATCGCCGTTCTGGGCACCTCGAACCTGCAGGTTAGCCAGATCCTGAAACTGGGCCGCGGCGCCGTGGTGGAGCTCAACCGTTCGGTGGGCGAACCCGTGGACATCACCGCCAACGGCCGCCTGATCGCCCGGGGCGAGGTTGTGGTGGTGGAGGATCGCCTCGCCATCCAGATGACCGAGGTGATCAAGGGCGTGTTCGGCTGAGACGCGCCGCCCCATGCCCATCGATCCCGAAACCTATCGCGTCGCCAACCTTCTGATTAATGAATACGGCGAAATGGCCCGCATCGGGGCGCTGCTGCGCGCCGACCAGCTTCGCGACCGGGGGGATGCGGATGGCCGCGCCCGGTGGCTTCGCGTCGCGCGCGCGGTGGAGGAATTGCTGGTGGAAGAGGCGCCGTCCGAAGCCAAGGCGAATTAGGCGAAAACCGCCTTCTGCTCCGCCGCTCGCTCGTCGGTGATCGACTTCATGGCGCCGTAGGCGTTGGTCGCCTGGGTCATGGCGAGCGGGGACGCGGTGACGGAATTGATCGCGGTCTCGCGGATCTCGTTCATTTCCTTGGACCGCGACTTTTTCTGCTGTTCCATCTCCGCGGCTTCTTCCGCCTGGATTTGCTTTTCCGCCTCGTACTTCATGCGGCGCGCGATGGCCGCGACCATGCGGTCGCTGCCCGACGGGTTGGCGGGGGCGAGCGCGGCCTTTCGGATCGCGTCCATCTTGCGGGCCGTGGCCTCGGGCGAGGCGGACGGCGTGATGTGGATGGTGACCCGGCCGCCGGTCACGTACATCTCGCCGTCGGGGCCGCGTCGGTATTCATAGGTGATGGGACCGGCGTACTGTCCGCCCGCGCGCTTGTGGGCCATTTCGTGGCGGCGCACTTCCTCGTCGCGCCGCTGCATGGCGCGGACTTTCGCAAGCTCCTCCCGGGTCAGATGAGCGTGGGGGTCGAGCATGCCGCGCGCGTCGGCGGAATCGGCGGCGGTATGGTGCTTGCGGGCTTCCCTCGCCTCGGTGGCCCTTTCGTCGGATACCTTTGAAAGCTCCTCCTGCATCTTGATCATTTCGTCCAAGCGGGTCAGGGACTCTCGCGAGGACTTGACGTCCGTGGGCTTGGATTCGTTGGCGAGGGCTTCGCGGGGGGATTCGGATTCGTCGTGCGTATGGTCGCGCGGCTCCACGCGCAGCTTGGGCTGAGCCTTGTTGGGAGGCGCTTCCGTCAAACGCGGAAGCGACAAAGACAATTCGTTGCCTATCGCGACCACTGTCTAGAACCCTTCACCGCATTCTGCGACCAAGAATTAGGTTCCACGAATCCAATTCTGAATTCCATAATTCAGCAGACAAATTCTACATCATTCCAGCCGAGCTGGCAAGATTGTGGTGTCTCGTAATTTCAAGAGCTTAGCGGGGTTTTTCTTCATCGCGCCGCCAATGTCTGGCCCGGAGCCGCCAACAGTGGCATAAACCGACCATGCTGTTTTGGCTTTCCAAGGTCGTTTGGTTTTTCGCAAATCCGGCGACGGTGCTGCTGTTGCTGCTATTGGCGGGCGCGGCGCTTTCGTGGACGCGCTGGCGGCGCGCCGGGCGGTTGGTCGTGACCTTCGCCGCGGCTTTCGGGCTGTTCGTGGCCGTCGCGCACGTGGGCAAGCATATGATCATAGCCTTGGAGGACCGCTTTCCCATCGTCAAGGAGCCGCCCGAACGCGTTGACGGAATTATTGCTCTCGGCGGCGTTGTGAACCAAGCCGTCACCGCCGCGCGCGGCCAACTCTCCCTGTCGGGCTCGGCGGAAAGATTGACGGAAATGGCGGTGCTCGCCAAGCGCTTTCCGGACGCGAAGCTGGTGTTCACGGGCGGGTCGGGGAAGCTATTGGGCGAAAAGCTCAGCGAGGCGAAGGTGATTGCGCCTCTTCTTGGCGTTCTAGGGATTGACGGTGATCGCATGATCATGGAAACCACGTCCAGGAACACTTGGGAAAACGCCGTGAACACGATGGAGTTGATCCAGCCCAAGGATGGAGAGACGTGGTTGTTGCTGACCTCGGCCTTTCACATGCCCCGATCCGTTGGGTGTTTTCGTAAAGCGGGTTGGCGCGTGATCCCTTATCCGGTCGATTATCATTACAGGGGCGATGAGGAATTCGCCCTGACGTTCAATTTTGGTCCCGGCTTGGGGTCGTTGAACGGCGGGCTGCACGAATGGATCGGGCTCGCCGCCTATTGGTTGTTGGGCCGGACGGACGCCTTGTTTCCCGGGCCAGTGGTGGAGGGGACGTAAATGAAATCTAAAATTCTGGCGGCGTTCGCGATCGTGGCCGCCACGGCCGGGGGCGTGGAGGCGCAGGAAAGCCCAGCGCCATTGGACGCTTTCCCCTCCGACTGGCTCCAGGGACTGCGGGCCGAGGCGCGGGGCAAAGGCGTCGGAGACCGCACCTTGGACAAGGTGTTCGCGACCCTGAAGCCGGTCAAGCGTGTGGTGGAGTTGGACCGGAGCCAGCCCGAATTCACCCAGACCTTTTGGGGCTACCTGGGCAAGCGGGTGAACAAGGCGCGGATCGAGCGCGGCCGCAAGATGCTGAAGAAGCACGCGGCCCTCCTGGAGCGCGTCAAGCGCCGCTATGGCGTGCCGCCCCGGTTCCTGGTCGCCTTCTGGGGGCTCGAGAGCAATTTCGGCGATTACACCGGCGTGTTCCCGGTGGCCGACGCGGTGGTGACGCTGGCCTATGACCCCCGCCGCGCCAAGTTCTTCCGCCAGCAGTTCATCGCGGCGCTGCAGTTGATCGAACGGGGCGACTTCGGCGTCGAGGCCAAGGCGTCCTGGGCCGGCGCCATGGGCCAGACCCAGTTCATCCCCACCACGTACCGGGATTTCGCCGTGGATTTCGACGGCGATTCGAAGCGCGACTTGTGGAAAAGCCTTCCGGACGTGTTCGGGTCGTCCGCCAACTACCTGTCCCGCGCCGGATGGCGTCCGGAGGAGACCTGGGGCCGCGAAGTCAGCCTGCCCAACGGTTTCGACCTGGAGCAGACCGGAATGGACACGAAAAAGACCATCGCCGAATGGGCCAAGCTCGGCGTTCGCAAGGGCGATGGCGGGCCGCTGCCCATGGCGGACATGAAGGGATCGATCATCCTTCCGGGCGGTTGGAAGGGGCCAGCGTTCCTGGTCTACAAAAACTTCCGGGTGATCATGGTCTGGAATCGCTCGGCGCTTTACGCCGTGTCCGTGGGCTACCTCGCGGACCTGCTGGTGACCGACGCCAGGCGAATCCAAAAGCCCCGTCCGGCCAAGGACGAGCCGCTCGCGCGCTCCGACGTGGAGGAAATCCAAAGGCTACTGGTGAAACTCGGCTACGACGCGGGCAAACCAGACGGCATTGTCGGGTCGAAAACCCGCAAGGCTATCAAGCGGTTCCAGAAAGAGTCTCTGCTGCCCGCCGACGGATACCCTTCCATTGGCCTTCTGGAGCGGTTGAAGGGGGGGCGGTAGTTGTTCAAAATCGGCGCGGTCGATAGATTAACCATGTTTCTTCCGCAATCGCGGACGGTTGGAGGCGTCAGGGGAATGTTTCGTTCGAAGGGATGGTTGGCCTTTGCCATGACGGCGGCGGTCTTGACAGCGTCGTGTTCGGAAGTGCAACTCGCCGCCCACACCGCCAAGCGCATGGGAAGCGGCTCGGCAGGGGGCTACAAGGTGGGCACACCCTACCAGATCGCCGGGAAATGGTACCATCCGGCCGTGGATTACGGGTATGAGGAAACCGGCATCGCGTCCTGGTACGGCCCCAACTTCCACGGCAAGACCACGGCCAACGGAGAAACCTTCGACAAGTACGACCTGACCGCCGCCCATCGCACCCTCCCCATGCCCAGCATCGTCAAGGTCACGAACCTTGAGAACGGCCGCGCCCTTCGATTGCGGATCAACGACCGAGGGCCGTTCGCCCGCGGACGCATCATCGACATTTCCGAACGCGGGGCCGAGTTGCTGGGCTTCAAGGTCAAGGGCACGGCCAGGGTCCGCGTCCGCATTCTCGCCGACGAAAGCCGCGCCATCGCCGAACGCGCCAAGCGGGGCGAGAAGCCCGCGCGCATGACCCAGCGCAAGGCGCCCGTCGCGCCGCGCTCGGCCGTCGTGGCCAAGGCTCCGCGTCCCGCTCCGGTGACCGCGCAAAGCCTGAACGGCGCCGTCACCACCGAGCCGGTCCGAAACACCGGCATCTATATCCAGGCCGGCGCCTACTCCAATCCCGCCAACGCCGGACGCGCCGAAACGCGGCTCGGCGCCATCGGCCCGGTCGAGGTTGCGCCGATTTCCGTTCGGGGCCGGGACCTTTACCGCGTACGGGTCGGCCCCATCGCCAGCGTGTCCCAGGCTGACGGCTATCTCGACAAGGTCATTCGCGCTGGATACGACGACGCGCGGATCGTGGTGATTTCCGTGGATTGAGGGATAACCCTATGAAATCGCCGTATTCTTGTTATATTGTGTCCCAAGGCCGCCTTGGTTGATGGAGAGTTTGCGCTTGAAGTTCACCGTTCGCATCCTGATCGCTATCCTCGCGCTGTTGGTCTCGGCCGGGACAGCCGACGCCATCGAAAGCAAGGCGAAGGAAGCCCTGCTGCTCGACATGTCTACGGGATCCGTCCTTTACGAAAAGAAGGCGGACGAGCTGATGGCGCCCGCGTCCATGAGCAAGCTGATGACCGTCTACATGGTGTTCGAGCGCCTGCAGGACGGCCGCCTGTCCATGGACGACGAATTCACCGTCAGCGAAAACGCCTGGCGGCGCGGCGGCGCCAAGAGCGGCAGCTCCACCATGTTCCTGGAGCCCAACTCCCGCGTCCGGGTCGAGGACCTGTTGCGCGGTATCATCGTCCAGTCCGGCAACGACGCCTGCATCGTGGTGGCCGAGGCGTTGGGCGGGTCCGAGGAAGCCTTCGCCGAGGAAATGACCCGCCGCGCCCGTGAACTGGGCATGCTGGACAGCACGTTCCGCAACGCCACCGGATGGCCCCATCCCGAACACCGGGTCACGCCCCGCGACCTGGCGCTGCTGGCCAAGCTGACCATCGAGAACTTCCCGGACTACTTCCATTTTTATGGCGAGAAGAACTTCACCTACAACGGCATCCGACAATCGAACCGCAATCCGCTGCTCTACAAGAACATCGGCGCGGACGGCCTGAAGACCGGGCACACCGAGGAATCCGGCTACGGCCTCGTCGCCACGGCCAAGCGGGGCGGCCGGCGCTTGATTCTTGTGATCAACGGCCTGAAAAGCGTGAAGGCCAGGTCCCGGGAGTCCGAACGCCTGATCGAATGGGGCTTTCGCGAATTCAGCAACTACAAGCTTTTCGGCGCCGGGGACGAGGTGTCCCGGGCCGCGGCGTGGCTTGGCGTCGAGGCGCACGTCCCCATGATAATCCAGGACGAACTGGTCCTGACGCTTCCCCGGCGCGCGCGTCGCGAGATGAAGGCCGTGATCCGCTATTCCGAGCCCATTCCCACCCCCATCGCAAAAGGCCAGAAGCTCGCCGACCTTGTGGTCATGGCTCCGGGATTCGCCAAGGTCACCCGGCCCCTGGTCGCTGGCGTGGACGTGAAGCAGTTGGGCCTGTTCGGCCGACTGGCGGCGGCGCTCGGCTACATGGTGTGGGGGGCCGAGACCTATTGACCGCGCGAACGGAGCCCGGCCGCTTCATCACCCTTGAAGGCGGCGAGGGCGCGGGGAAAACCACTCAGGCCAAGATGCTTCGAGACGCGCTCGCGGACGTCGGCGTCGATGCGATCCTGACCCGGGAGCCCGGCGGCGCGCCGGGGGCCGAGGACATCCGAAAGCTGCTGGTCGAAGGCGAGCCCGGGCGCTGGCTACCGCTGACCGAGGCCCTGTTGCATTACGCCGCCCGCTACGAGCATGTGAACAACTCCATCGCCCCGGCGCTGGCCGATGGAAAGTGGGTGATCTGCGACCGCTTCGCCGATTCCACGGCCGCCTACCAGGGATTCGGCCACGGTCTGGACCGCGAGGTGGTGCAGCGGCTACATCGCCTGGTGATCGGCGGGCTCGCGCCGGACCTGACCATCATCTTCGACATCGCGCCCGAAGACGGGATGCGCCGCGCCGCCGAGCGATCCGGGACCGAGGACCGTTACGAGCGCATGGACCTGGATTTCCACCGCAGGCTCCGTGACGGATTTCTCCAAATCGCCAAGCGTGATCTCGCCCGTTGCGCGGTCATCGACGCCTCGGGCTCCATCGACGAGGTGGCCAAGGCCATCCGGGCCGTGGTGACGGCGCGGCTCAAGGTCGGGTTGATGGACGGATAGGCAGTCTATCTCCATCTTTTTTCCATGAATTTTCATATGGTTGTCCGGCGTCTCTCCAAACGCGCCGCCATCATTGATTTTGGTGAAGACGCCCGGGGGAATCGTCGTAATAATGGGCGAAATCAGAAGGCGTTAGAAATCAAGACGTATGAAATCAAAGGGAGCCATACCGGCCCGTTCCCGTTTCGCGGCGCGGCTGTTGGCCATCGCGGTCGCCGTGTGCGTCGCCATGCCCGCATCCGTCGACGCCGCTCCCAGGGGCAAGTCCCAGGGCAAGCCGCAAGCGCGCGAATCCACGGGCCTGTCCGACCCTCTGGTGCTGCGCGCTCAGGAGCTGTTGTCGGCCGCCGGATACTACACTGGCGCGCTGGACGGGCGCATGGGGCCGGAAACACGGACCGCCATCCGCGCCTATCAGCGCGCCAACGGCTTCAAGGTCGACGGCAAGGCAACCGAAGAACTCATCACCCAGTTGGAGACCGGCGAAAAGGTCGGCGTTCTGCTTAAACGCCTGGACGCCACCCGCGCGGTCAATATCGAAAAGGCCCGCCAAGCCCTCCTGTCCCATCCAGAAACCCGCAAGTTCCTTGAGGGAAGCCGCTCCGAGGACGTGGCCGATCCGACCCGCGATCCGTCGCCATGTTTCGACAATCCCGCGCCGAAATGCCTGCTGGCGGAAGCGTTGGAAAGCGCCAAGGCCATCCACAAACCCGAAATGCGCGACTGGGCGCTCGGCGAAATTCTGGTGGCCCAGGCCAAGGCCGGGTTGCTGAACGAGGCCCTGGGCACCGTCCGGCGCATCCTGGATCCCAGGCTGATCATGGTGGCGCTCCGCGACATCGCCAAGTCACAAGCCATCGCCGGGCGGGCGGACGACGCGCTCGCCGCCGCCGACATCATTCCCGACCCCATCAAAAAGGCCGAGGCCATCGCCGCGATCGCCGAAATCCATTCCAAGCGCAAAGCCAAGAAAGAAGCCCACGCCACGGTCGAACGGTTGATGGGGAGCCTCGACGGGGTGAAGGACACCTTGAAGCATGCGTCCTTCCACGCCCAAAGCGCCGTGATCATGTTCCGCGCGGGCGAGCGCGAGGAGGTGGAGCGCCACCTGAAGCAGGCCAAGGAGTCGGCCAAGGCGCAGAGCGCGAAAAATCGCCGCGACACCGCCTATCGGCATGTGGCCAACGCGATGATCAAGATGAACCGCCTGGACGACGCCCTCTCGGCGATGCGACGGATGAAATCCAAGTCCAACCGGCTTCCGATCCTGGTTTCGACCGCTTCCGCCTTCGCCCGCGCGGGCTCGTTGAACAAGGCGCTTAAGATCGCGGCGAAAATCGACGAGGACCGCTACCGCAGCGTCGTCCTCGCCCGCATCGCAGTGTCCCAGGCGACGAACGGGCGGATCGCAACGGGCAAGGAGACCATCGGCATAGCCATGAACGTCGCGAAAAGCGTCAAGTTCCCTTACGCCCGATCCTTCGCCTATAGCCGCATCACGCTTGCGCTCGGCGAGATGGACAAATGGACCAAGGGCGCCTCCATTGGCGACGCCCTGAAGACCGCGAAGCTGATCAAGGACGACCAGCTTCGCGCCCACACCCTTTGGACCGTGGCGCGGCTGCAAGCGAAGAGGGGCGACAAGAAGGGCGCCGAAACCGCCGAGTCCCTGGCGCGCGAAGCCACCAAGTCCATCAAGAGTCGGCTGAGCCAAGTATGGGTCTATGGCGACGTGTCATCGTCCCGCGCCGCCGAGGACGCCATGGACGCGGCGTGGTCCGCCTTCGCCAACGGCATGGATGTGGCGCGGAACATCCAGAATTCCTGGGGACGGTCTCGGGCGCTGGCGAAAATGGCGCAAACCCTGGCCGAATTGCTGGAGCCGTCGCTGCGACACGCGCCGGAAGAGCCGAAAGGCCGAAGATAAGCGCGATCAGGCGGCGTGGACGCGGTTGCGGCCCTGCGCCTTGGCCTCGATCGCTGCGGCGGTCGCGCGCTCCTTGACGGGGGCCAGTCCTTCCTCGCCTTCGCTCCATTGCGAGACGCCGACGCTGACGGTGATGTTGATGGCGTCGTCGCCGTAGCGGATGGCGCCGGCCTCGATCCCCTTGCGGATTTTCTCGCCCAGGGCGACGCCGCCGGTCTTGTCGGTGTTGGGCAGCATGATCTGGAAGCTTCTGCCGCTGGCTCGTCCGAGCAGGTCGGACGCGCGGCACCAATTGCGCAAGGCCTCGGCGGTGGAGCGCAGGGCCTCGTCCCCGGCCTCGTTTCCGTATTCCCGGTTGATCGTTCTCAGGTGATCGAGGCTCACGACGACGATGGAGATAGGATCGCCGTGTCGCCGCGCCCGTTTGAATTCGCGCTCCGCTTCGTTGTCGAAACGCTTGCGGGTGAAGGTCCCGGTCAGCTCGTCGATGGTTCTGAGCTTTTTCATCTTCAACGCGGCGAGCGCCTGTTTGCGTTGGGCTTCCGCCAGCTTGAAGACCATGAACAACACCGCGATGGCGGCGACCACGGTCAAGGGCGCGGCGATCCAGACCATGCGAAGCCAGGGCCCGAGCACGGCGGCGCGAGAAATGCCGACCGTGGCCACAAGCGGGTAGCCCGCGATGCGCCGGTGGGACGCCACTTCCACCACGTCCGTGACCGTCGTGTCCCTTTCGTGGACCATCGAATTGGTTTCCATGCCCCAGAAGCCCACGATGTCCGGAACCACCTTGGCGATGAATGCGTCATGGTCCGGGCGGCGGGTGAAAATGACGCCCTTGGGGGACACAAGGGAGATGGTCGTGGCCTCGGGCAACTCCAGGTCAGTGAATTCCTTTTGGAAGAAGGTCTCGCGCAGGATGGCCGCGACGATCCATCGCACCGCGCCTTCGCCGTCGCGGACCGCGCGGCTGGTGGCGATGGTCCAGGGGATTTCCCGGTCTCCGGCGGATTGGGGCTCGCCGATGAAAAAGTCGGGCGGGTTGTCGGCGTAATGGACGGCGGCGTAGGCTTCCTCCCGAACGTTGGGGGGATCCTCCTGGCCGGTCCAGTGGATGATCTCGCCGGTTTCGTCCAAAACCAGAAGGTCCTTTATGTGGGGGTTTTCCTCCAGCCGTTTTGTCAGGATCCAGCGGATCAAGTCCGCGTGGGGGCGCGTCGCCTCGGGCGAGGTTTCCAGCAGGGCCTCGAGCCCGGAAAACAGATGGCCGACGCCGTCGATGGTCCGCTCGACGTTGTTCGCGACGAGGTCGCTCAGCGCCGTCATGATCTCGCTCGACGATTTGATCTGGTTCTTGCGGGACTGGATGGCGCCGTTGGCGATGACCGCGACCATGGCCAACACGCCGACCAAGCCGAGCGCCCAGGTGAAAAAGATGTTCCGTCGAACGTGGACGGGAATGTCCGCTCGTTCCGCTTCGGCCGTCTCCACGATCCCGTCCCCCATCTCGATTGGAAAAGGCGTTTCAGTGTAGCCAAGGATCGTCTGTCATTTCAACCTGTTATCGATAGCCGTCGGCGAGAGAGGCGGCGCTTGTCCTCCCGCGCCGATTCCGGCTTGTGGATTTCAATTCTTCGGATACTCTTTTCAAGGCGCGCGAAGGGGATTTCGGGGAACGCGTTTCGATCCTTTGACACAAGGTGCGGACATCATGTTGGCAAACATACTCGTCGCCAGGGGACTGGCCAGCCAGGAAGACATCGATCGCGCGAACGAGCATGTCGGGACCCACGGCGGCACGCTCAACGCGGCCCTGGTCCAGTTGGAGATCGTCACCCAGGAGCAGGCGAACGCCATCATGGCCGAGGCGCCGCCCTCACCCTTGAAGGTCGAGGACACCGGGCTCGACATGGCGTTTCTCATCAACCATTTCGCCAAGGGCATGTACCTGGAGAACATGGAGGAAGCCAACCAGATCACCGAGGCGACCAAGCTCACCTCCAACGTGGTCAATGACGTGATCCAGGAAATGGTCGATCGCAGCCTGATCCACGCCGCCGGGTCGTCGGGCGCGGGGCTCGGCGCCTCGATCCGCTACCAACTGACCAAGGAAGGCCAGCAGGTCGCCATCGACGCCTGTAACCAGAACCAGTATTTCGGCCCGGCGCCCGTGCCGCTCAAGGACTACAACGACCGGGTGGTCAGCCAGTCCATCAAGGCGGAGCATATCCTGAAAGAGAACATCGACGACGCCTTCGCCGACATCGTCGTGCCGGACAAATTCGTCGATCGCCTGGGGCCCGCCATCAACTCCGGCCACAGCATCCTGATCTACGGCCCCGCCGGAAACGGCAAGACCACAGTGGCGGAAAAGGTCGCGTCCATTTTCGAGAACGTGGTCTACATCCCTTACTGTTTCGAGGTGGACGGAGCCATCATCAAGGTGTTCGACCCCTCCGTTCACAAATCGGTCGAACAGCCGGACCAGGCGTCCGACAAGCCTTCGGTTCGACGCGAGAAACTGGACAAGCGCTGGATACCCTGTTTCCGCCCCGTGGTGGTCACCGGCGGCGAACTGACGATGGAGATGCTGGACCTGAAATTCAACGAACTGGCCAAGTTTTACGAGGCGCCGTTGCACGTGAAGGCCTTGAACGGCACCTTCATCATCGACGACTTCGGCCGTCAGGTGGTCAGCCCCGACGAACTGCTGAACCGCTGGATCGTCCCGCTGCAAAGCCGGGTGGACTACCTGACCCTGCATTCGGGCAAGTCGTTCATGATTCCGTTCGACGAACTGGTGATCTTTTCGACCAACTTGGCGCCGGACGACCTGATGGACCCGGCGTTCCTGCGGCGCATCCCATACAAGTTGGAGACCCTGGAGCCGACCGAGGAGGCGTTCCGCCAGATCTTCGGGGGAATCGCGGCGAAAAGCGGACTGGACCTGACCGACGAGGTCTTCCAGTACGTGCTCTACAAACTGCGGGTCGAGATCGGAAAGCCGTTGGCCTGCTACCAGCCGAAGTTCATCATCGACCAGGTTCTCGCGGCGTGCAAATACGCGGGCATCGAGCCTGTCTTCACCCAGGATTACGTGGACGACGCCTTGGCGAACCTGTACGTGACCGGATCGAGCTATGTTGGCCAAGTAGGCTCGTCCCAGGACGAGTAACGCTGACAAACGGTTGACAGCGGTGGCCTGGGCTGGCTTGATCAGCTCTCCAAGCTATTTTTTTCAAGTTGTTGCGAAGTTTCTTTTATGAATCACTCGAATCGGCGAGCAAATAGCGGCGAGACCGTCCGGACCGTGGTCTACGCGGTTCTGATCGCCCTGGTGATACGGACCGTGGCCTACGAGCCCTTCAACATCCCGTCGGGCTCCATGATTCCGACGCTGTTGATCGGCGACTATTTGTTTGTGTCCAAGTTTTCATACGGATACAGCCGCTATTCGCTGCCGTTTAGCCTGCCGTTGATTCCAGACCGCATCTTCTCCAAGCCGCCCAAGCGCGGCGACGTGGTGGTGTTCAAGAAGCCGCCGCAAAACGAGATCGACTTCATCAAGCGCGTCGTCGGCCTTCCCGGCGACAGGATCCAGGTGAAGAACGGCCTGCTCTACATCAACGGCGCGCCGGTGGTGCGTGAGCCCGCGGGCGACTACGTGATCCGTGACTCGGACGGCCGCTCCACCCTTTACGCTCGTTTCGTCGAAATCCTGCCCAACGGCCGCCGCCACCACATTCTGGAGCAATCGGACAAGGGTTTCATGGACAACACGGGCGTTTACACCGTGCCGCCGGGCCATTACTTCGTCATGGGCGACAACCGCGACCATTCCAAGGACAGCCGGTTCCAAGAGGTCGGCTTCATCCCGCTACGCAATATGGTGGGCCGGGCCGAGTTCATGTTCTTCTCCATCGACGGAAACGCTTGGAAGATCTGGGAATGGCTTTCCACCGTCCGCTTCAAGCGGATTTTCAGCAGCATTGAATGATGGCGGACGCCGACGGCTTCGAACCGGCCTTGGGCCATCGCTTCGCCGACCCCGCGTTGTTGCGCCAGGCCCTGACCCATTCCAGCGGCTCCACCGACCGCATGCGCTCGAACGAGCGGCTGGAGTTCCTGGGCGACCGCGTTCTCGGCCTCGTCGTCGCCGACATGCTGTACGAGCGTTTCCCTGACGAGGAGGAGGGCGCCCTGGCGCGGCGCCACGCCGCCCTGGTCCAGCGCGAAAGCCTGGCCCGTGTCTCCCGCGGCATCGGTCTTCCCGATCATTTAATCCTGTCGATGGGCGAGGCGGAAACGGGCGGGCGCGAGAACGACAGCCTGCTGGCCGACGCCTGCGAGGCGGTCATCGCCGCCTTGTATCTCGACGGTGGACTGGATGCGGCCCGCGATTTCGTTCACGCCCATTGGTCCGCGTTGATGGAGGAGAATCCAACCCCGCCCAAGGACGCCAAGACCGCGCTGCAGGAATGGGCCCAGGGGCGCGGCAAGCCCTTGCCGTCGTATCGCGAGGTTTCGCGCGAGGGCCCCGACCACGCCCCGACCTTCACCATCGAGGTCTCGGTCGAGGGCCTGGATCCCGCCATCGGGACGGGATCGTCCAAGCGCCTTGCCGCCCAAGCCGCCGCCGAGGCCATGCTTGCCCGCGCGACCGGAGACGCGAAGTGAGCGATCGCGCCGGGTTCGTCGCCGTCCTCGGCGCGCCCAACGTTGGCAAGTCCACGCTGGTCAACCGCCTCGTCGGCTCCAAGGTCAGCATCGTTTCGCCCAAGGTGCAGACCACCCGGACCCGGGTTCTTGGGATCGTGATCGAGGGTGAGAGCCAGATCGTTCTCATCGACACGCCGGGCATCTTCGCGCCCAGGCGCCGCCTCGACCGCGCCATGGTCGCCGCCGCCTGGTCCGGGGCTGCGGACGCGGACCGCGTTGTTCTACTAGTAGATAGCGCCCGGGGTCTTGACGACGGAACGCTGTCCATCATCGACGGCTTGAAGCAGCGAGGCGGACCAGCGTCACTGATCCTGAACAAGGTGGACGCGGTCAAGAAGGAGGCCCTTCTGGCCCTTGCCGACAAGGCCCACCAGGCGGGCGCGGGGATGTTCGACGAGACCTTCATGATCTCCGCGCTCAAGGGCGACGGGGTCGGGGAGGTCGCGTCCTATCTGGCGGGATGGATGCCCGAGGGGCCGTGGCTGTTTCCGGAAGACCAGATTTCCGACATGCCGCTTCGCCTGCTCGCCGCCGAGATCACGCGCGAGAAGCTCTACTTGCAGCTTCGCAAGGAATTGCCCTACGCCGCCGCCGTGGAGACCGAGGCTTGGACCGAGCAGGACGACGGCTCCGTCCGCATCGAGCAGGTGATCTATGTGGAGCGGGGAAGCCAGAAGGGCATCGTGCTCGGCAAGGGCGGGAGCCGCATCAAGTCGCTGGGCGAGGCGTCGAGACTCGAACTCGAACAAATTCTCGAACGCCGCTGCCATCTGTTCCTGTTCGTCAAGGTGCGCGAGAAATGGGGCGACGACCCCGAGCGCTACCGGGACTGGGGACTGGACTTCAACGCTTGACGCGCGCCGCCTGGGCGCCTATCCCTTTTTCCTGCATGATGGCGACGGAGTAGGGCCATGGCCTTGGGCTTCAAGGGCGTCAATTACGAGGTCTACACCTTCGACGGTTCGCGGTGGTTCATCGACACCCACCACCGGGTGAAGGCCCGCGCGATCTCCCGCGCGGAAGAACTCGTCGCGGACGGCCAGCACCACAAGGTCAAGGTCACGGCCCAAAAGGACGGCTGGGCCAAGGAAGACGTGATCTTCGAGGAAAGCCCGGACGACCTTCCGGTCAAGAAACTCAAGGTCAATCCCATCGACCGGGCGCCGGTCTGCGAGGACATCGCCGATTACTACGCCCATCGCTCCCGCCTGACCATCGGGCGGTTGATCCGTCAATTCCTCGACGAGACCGGCCTCACGCCGCTGGAGCTTCTGTTCGACCCCTCCCAGTTGGTCATGTTGGAGAGGCAGGAATCCTTTTTCAGCTCGGCGGTCAACCAGGCCGCGTCGGCCCAGGCCAAGGTTTCCGGAAAAAAGCCGTTCGAGCACACAGAGAAGATATTCGGCGTGGTGTCCATCGTCCGGGACTGGGCTCGCGACACCAGCAACGACGCCGAGGGCTACCAGGAACTACTGGCGACCAAGGGCCTGCCCGCCCTGATGACCGAGATCAAGGAGACCATTTCCCCGGAAAACCGGCATTTCCACCTGCTGTCCGCCGTCGCGGCCCACATGGCCGAGAAGGGCGGCTGGAACGGAAAGCTGGAGCAGTTGCTGGATTTGGTCGAATTGGGCCTGGACGCGGAATCCGAGGCCCTGATCGACGAACTCATCGCCGAAATCGTCGACAACCCCCAGGCCGTGGTCGAGGTGATCGAGGGCCAGAAGGACAATGCGGCGGCCTATCAAGCCATCCTGCTGCTGTGCCAGGGCCGCGCCCGCGTTCCGCAGAACACCCGGAGCTGCATCGAGAAGCTGAACCTTTATTTCGCCGACCACGAGTCGCCCCTGGCCAAGGATATCCTGATGGCGCGGGTGGGCCGGGGGCTCAGGGGCCTTCAGCCCCTGACCAAGGAAGGCAAGGCCGAGGATCGCAAGGTTCTGGTCACGCTTATCCGCGACATGGTCGGACGCGCGGGTCTCCTGGGCGGCGCGCCGGTGTCCGAGGGAGCCACGCTCCGCGCCAAGATGACCATGAGCACAGACGACTTCGACCTCAGCACCGGGCAGAGCATCGAACAGATGATGTTCTATCTTCCGGGGCGGGCCGCCCGGATGGGCTACCTGCTCGACATCATGAGCACCGAGACCGGCGAAAAGCACGGCCAGACCGTGCTCGGCCATCTGGCCAACGTGGTCAAGGGCGTGACCTCCGTGCGCGACCTCGTGTCTCACAACGCCTCGGACGACGAGGTGGCCGAGACCATCAAGGAACTGGGTAAGCGTCTGGACCAGGAAAACATGCCGAACGAAATCCGCCAGGGCATCGGCGAATCCATCAAGCGTATCATTTCAAAGCCGCCTCCGCCGGCGAAAAAGCCTGCGAAATCCTCCGCCGCGTCATTCAAGATCGACAACAGGACCAAGAACATGGGCAAGATCGAACGCAGAACCGTTGGAAACGGAACCATCCTGTTCCACGAAGGCGATGACGCTAACGAAGCCTATATCGTCGCCGACGGCATGGTGGAGATCTACCGCAAGATCGGGAACCGCAACATGGTCATGCGCACGCTCGGCCGCGGCGAGGTGATCGGCGAGATGGCCCTGATCGACAGCCAGCCCCGAAGCGCCGCCGCCCGATGCGTCGCGGACACGGAACTCGTGGTGATTTCCGAAGCCGACCTGAACAACCGGCTGGAATGGCTGGACGAGAACGACAAGGTGCTGAAGCGTCTGTTGGAGGTGCTGGTCCAACGCCTGCGCGGATACGGCCCGACGGCCGAATGATCAGCCGCGCGCCGGGATCTTCATCGCCACCGTGACGCGCGTTCCTCGGCCTTCGGGGTTGTTGTCCACCAGAATACGGCCGTCCACGTGCCGCTCCACCGCCGCCGCCGCGCCCAAAAGGCCGTTGCCCGTGCCTTCGTCCCGGGTGGACAGCGTCGGGTCGTAGACATGGGCGGCGAGGGTGTAGCGCACCTGGGCCAGCTTTTCCCCGCTCATGCCCTTGCCGTCGTCCGAGATTGCGATTTCCAGATGGTCGCCGTGGTGGACGCGGGCGCGGATATCGACCTTGGACGCGCCGGACTGGAAGGCGTTGCGGACCAACTCGGCCAGGGCGTCTTCCATTTCCCCGGGAATGCTGGGGAAGGGGAGGTCGTCCAGAGCCCGGTCGATCGATATATCAACCCCGCCGCCGAACTCCTGGCCCACCCCCGGGGCCTGGACCAGCCATTGGGCCACGGTTTCCGGTTCGCGCGCTATGACGGGCATTTCGCCCTCGGCGATGTTTCTTAGGGTTCCAAGCCGGGTGAATATCCAGTCGAAGGTGTCGGCCAGGCCCGGCCTGACCTCGTCCACGTCCTTCACCGTCTTCACCACGTGCAGGACCTGTAGATGCAGCAACAGGTTCTTGAAGCCGTGGAACAGGCCGCGCACGTCCACGGTTTCGGTCACGGCGGGAACAAGAAGCGCCTGCCAACCGCCGCAGTTCAAGGTTTGTCCCCAAGCCTCGATATTGCGGTCGCCCATGGCGAACACGGCGCACCCGGGCTTGCCGCGTTCGCCCGCGAGTCCCTCGAAGAATTCCTGGGCCGTGCGGCGGCTGTTTTCCTCCACCTCCAGCCCCAGGACCAAGTCGGCGACGGTTTCGTAGCGCCGGCCGGCGCGCGCGCCGTTGAGCGCCAGCGCCGTTCCCCGCTCGTCGCCGAGCGCCATCAGCGGAATCGCGTTCCTTGCGAAGGACGAGGAGAGCTCCAGATCCCGCGTTTCCTTTTCGCTCAGCGCCTCGTCGCCCATGGCGAGCGCCTTGATGCGCTCGCGCAGGCGGCTCCAGTCGTCGATGGCGGGCAGGGGAGGCGGCAGGAGGGCGGGCTCAAGGGGCGTGTGCGCCTCCTCGAGATTCTCGAATTCCCGCAATAGCGCGACGGAACGGGCGACGGCCTCGTCCAGCACGGCCGTCATGCGGGATGTGTGCTCCGCCACGGCTTCGTCGTCCGTCAGGCTCGCCAAGGTCTCGAAATCGTCTTCCAGAAGGTCCAGGCGGCGAGCGAGGGACCAACCCGCCTCATCGGTCGCGCGGGTTTCCTCGAGGATGCGTCGGGCAAGGTTCTGGACGGTTCGCTCCGCGTCGGCGAAGCGCGTGCCGTCGTTGATGGTGAACTGGACGACGCCGCCGTCCCGCGCGAACCGACGGCGAAAAATCATGGAGAACACCCGTCCGTCGCGACCGTTCAGGCGTCTAGGGAAATCCGCGCTTTCACCTTCGTGAAGTTCGTCCATGGCCTCCTTCAGCGCCATGGCGTCCCCATCCGAAATCCCCAACCGTCCGAGAACCCCGCCAAGAGTGTCGGGAAGGGGGGAGGCGAACAGGTCCCAAAAGTCGGTTCCGCCCGCATGCCATGCGATGGTCTCGCCGTCGGCCTCCAGCACGCCGAAAAGCGGGCGCGCGACGGATAGAAAGGCGCGCCTGGCGAAAAGCAGCTCCAGGAATTCGGAGGCCTCGTCCGGCGTCGCCGCGGACGCAAGCCGTTCTGGAATGTCGCCCACCGTCCCCCCCTTTGGCGGTTACAGCCCGATTTTGGAGCCGAGTTCCTCGGCCAGCGCCTTGACCTCCTTGCTGGCGACGCTGCTGGGCGCGGTCTCCAGGACGGCCTTGCCCTCCAGCATGGAGGACGCGAAGGCGACCCGGTTGCCCAGGGTTGACGTGGCGACGGGGAGCTCCTGTTCGGCCATCATGCCCTTGACCGTGTCCACGACCTTGCCCCGGGGCGGCACCCGGTTGAGCACAAGAAGGACCGGAACCTTCTCCTTGTTCGCCATGGCGAGCGTTTCGTTGGTGGCCCAAAGGTCCATGGGGCTCGGCTGGACCGGGATGGCGACCAGGTCGGCGGCGCGAACCGCGATTTTCGCCTCGGTCTCGGCGTGGGGCGGGCTGTCGATGATGACCAGGTCGTGGCTGCGGCGCAGGCGCTCCAACTCGGTGTTGACGCGCCAACCCGAAATGTCGCTGACCGTCAGCGAGCCGATGCCGGAGCCGTTCTCCTTGCGGACCGCGTGCCAAGCGGCGAGGCTGGCCTGGGGGTCGATGTCCATCACAGCCACGCTCCGGCCCTTCTTGGCCCACACCACGCAAAGCTGGGCGACCAGCGTGGTCTTGCCCGCGCCTCCCTTCTGTTGCGCAACGGTCAGAACCTTGGCAGGCATGGCGGTCTCCCCCATTCGAACGCTTCTCAATCGCCGATAGAACCTACGGCAATCCCTTGCCCGAGTCCAAGGGCGGGGTCGAGGGGACGGGGGCCTGGAGGCGCGAGGTCAGGCGCCGTCCGCGTCCTTTATGACGATTTCATGGCTGATTTCCGCCGTTTTCGCCATGATGGCCGAGGCGGAGCAATAGGTGTCGGCGGAAAGCTGGACCGCGCGCTCCACCTTCGCCTGCTTCAAATTCCGGCCCGTCACCACGTACCGGATGGTGATTTTGGTGAAAACCTTGGGGTCCGATTCGGCGCGCTCGGCGTCGATCTCGATTTCACAGTCGGCCACGTCCTCGCGGGATTTCTGCAGGATGTGCAGGACGTCGATGGCGGTGCAGCCTCCAAGCCCCAACAACATCATCTCCATCGGCCGGGGGCCGAGGTCGCGTCCGCCGAGCTCGGGGCTCGCGTCCATGACCAGGGCGTGGCCGCTCCCGGTCTCGCCCACCAGGGTCATGCCCTCCAACGACTTCACGCGCGCTTTCATCGGCGAATTCTCCTATTCTGTCGGGGCGGGAAGCTAGCAACCCCGGACCCGCCAGGGAAGGAGAAACGGCCATGCGGGAAATGATCTCGATTCTCGGGGGCGTGGCGCAAGCGCTGGCTTCGATTCGACAGAGGGAACTATCTCGCCAACACGATCATGTGGACCGCCGGGCTGTTTCTGCTCGGCGCGCTCGCGTCCCATGGGGGCTTCGAGTACGAGTAGGGGCGTTATCCACAGAAACGCGGGATTGATTTTCCTTTCCCGCCATCCAACATTCCCGTTATCGTGGCCGTCAGTCGGAAGGGAGAACGGGAACCATGTCGAAATACAGCCATCACCTCATCAGCCGCCGCGGCGTCGTCGCCGGGCTTGGCGCGGCCGGGGCCTTCGCAGCCACGCCCGCCTTCGCGCAATTCAGCGTGGACTCGCTGGTGAAAAGCGCCGCGCCCGCGGCCCAGGCCCTGATGCTGGACGAAGAAGACGAGATCCAGCTCGGCAAGCAGTACTATCCTGGCTATATCGCCAAGGGCGGCGGGGCCTATGACGACCGCAACGCCCAGGAGGCGCTGCGCAAGTTCGCCGCGCCCCTTATGGGCACGTCCAAGCGCGACAAGTTCGAATGGGAAATCACCCTGGTCAAGAACGCCCAGGTCAACGCCTGGGCCATTCCGGGCGGCAAGATCGCCGTCAACTCCGCCCTGGTCCAGCATTCCGACGATCCCGCCGAGTTGGCGTCCGTCATCGCCCATGAAGTCGGCCACGCGGAGCTGAGCCACGGCGTCAAGCAGATGCGGACCAAGGCCTTCATGAACACTCTCGGCGCGGTCGGAAGCGCCGCCATCGCCGCCTATGGCGGGCAGGCGGGCGCGCTGGCGGGCCAGGTTGTCCAGGCGCTCGAGGGCCCGGTGTTCCAGATGATCAACGCGGGCTATTCGCGCGAGCACGAATTCGAGGCGGACGCCCATATCATGGATGTCTTCAAGACAACCGGATACGATCCTGAAAAGGCGGACGATTTCTTCCGCACCCTGCAAAAGATCTATCCCCAGAACAGCAGCGCCACCACCTCCCTGTTCTCGACCCACCCGGGCACCCAGGCGCGTATCGACAAGCTCGAGGAAAAGGCCAAGTCCATGACCAGCCCGGCGAAGAAGGACAATCCTCCGGGATGGGCGGAGCTCAAGGGCGCGCTGCCGACTCCGGCGGGCTTCACGAAGGGCTAAAGCGCCCCTAGGGCCTCTTCGAAGGCGCCGACGAACATGGCCTCGGTCAGGCGGCCGGTGTTGGTGTTGTATCGGGAGCAATGGTAGCTGTCGATCAACGCCAAGCCGCCCGAAAGCGCGTGCCGGGCGCCATGGGCGAATTTCCGTGCGCTTTTCTTTTCCTTCAAGGCCCCGAGCGCCGCGCCGTGGGCGAGGGCGCCCAGCGCGACGATGGCCCGCAGATTCGGCATGGCGGCGATCTCGTCGACCAGGAAGGGACGGCAGGCGGTTTGCTCCGCGCCTGTCGGCTTGTTTTCGGGGGGGACGCAGCGGACCGCGTTGGTGATGCGGCAATCCACCAGTTCCAACCCATCGTCGGCGCGGCGGTCGTAGGTTCCGCGCGCAAGACCCAGTTTCAGGAGCGTGGCGTACAACAGGTCGCCCGCGTAATCCCCGGTAAACGGCCTGCCGGTGCGGTTTGCGCCGCGGAGCCCCGGCGCCAAACCGACGATCAACAACCGCGCGTCAAGTCCGCCGAAGGAATCCACGGGCCCGTTCCACCAGTCGGGAAAGAAACCGCGGTTGGCCTCTCGGAAATCTCGAAGGCGGGGACAGAGCGCGCAGTCTTCGGGGGGCGACGCGAACGGCAACCTATTCGTCTTCGTAGTCTTCTTCGTCCAGTTCGGCGTCGGCGTCGTATACGCCGTCCGGGTTCGCGGGCGTGGCGTGGAAGGAACGCTCCTGGCGCGGCTCGGGCCGTTCGGGTCGCTCCGGACGCTCTGGACGGTCGGGCCGCTCCGGACGGTCCTCGCGGTTGACGCTCCTGGCGATCACGGGCTGCAGGTCGGTCAGCTCCAAGAAGCTGTCGGCCTGGCGGCGCAGTTCGTCGGCAACCATGGGCGGCTGGGAGCGGACGGTGCTGACCACGGTCACGCGCACGCCCTTGCGCTGCACCGCCTCGACCAGGCGCCGGAAGTCGCCGTCGCCGGAGAACAGTACGATGTGGTCAAGGTTCTCGGCCATCTCCATCACGTCGATGGCGAGCTCTATGTCCATGTTTCCCTTGATCTTGCGACGGCCGGAGGCGTCGGTGAACTCCTTGGTCGGTTTGGTGACCATGGTGTAGCCGTTGTAGTCCAGCCAATCGACCAGCGGCCGGATCGGCGAGTATTCCTGGTCCTCGACAAGGGCGGTGTAATAGAACGCGCGGATCAAACGTCCCTTTCCGGCGAACATATCGAGAAGCCTTTTGTAGTCGATGTCGAATCCCAACGCGCGCGCGGCCGCGTAAAGATTTGAACCGTCGATGAAAAGACCGATACGTTCTTGCGGATAGAAAATCATCGCGAAAATCCTTTTTCAAATGCGGGGGCCCGTATTCGGGCCAATCGAATATAGCCGACCGGCTCGCGCCGGAGCGGCCGTTCATGTACTATACCTAGGGATGATGACCAAGGTCCGCAAGCCGCATTTTTTGGGATATATCGGGGGACGGGGGTGGTTCTAATCGGAATCGGCGCGAACCTTCCGGGCGTGGGTTTCGCCACCCCGCTCGAAACATGCGAGGCGGCGATAAAGGAGATGGGCCGGCGCGGCTTGGCGGTCTCCCGCCGGTCGCGTTGGTGCGAAAGCGCCCCGGTCCCGCCGTCCGGCCAGCCGCGATTCGTCAACGGCGCGGTTGCGCTCGAGGACGGCCCGCCGCCGCGCGAACTGTTGGACCTTCTGCACGCAATCGAACGAGACTTCGGACGCGAGCGTCGTGAGCGCAACGAGGCCCGGGCGCTGGACCTGGACCTCCTCGCCTGGGGCGACGTGGCGGGGGAGGCGGACGGTGTCGTCCTGCCCCATCCCAGGTTGCATCAACGCGCCTTCGTCCTGATGCCGCTTTCGGACGCGGCGCCGGACTGGGTCCACCCTACCCTGGGGCTCGACGTTCGGGAAATGCTGGCCAATCTGTCCTTTCGAAACGAGGACTGCTTTTTCATTTCGGAAGCATGATTCTTCCTTCTTATTGCTGGACATGATTATCGATTGATAGGATTTTACATGCGGGCGTCGGCGAATATGTTGCGTGGGTTTTGAGGCGATGAAGCCGGGGGGAATTTCAAGACGCGGGGTCGCCATGCTTCGCACCTTGACCGTCGTCGTTCTGGCAATGGCCTGGGCGCTCGCGGTCGTATTCCCCGCAGACGCCGAAGACAAGGTCGTCATCGCCATCGGCCAGGATTTCCGGCCCTTCGAATTCGTCGATGAAAACGGGAAGCC
Organism: uncultured Hyphomicrobiales bacterium; assembly: GCA_964344345.1. Lineage (GTDB taxonomy): Bacteria > Pseudomonadota > Alphaproteobacteria > Rhodospirillales > CAYFNC01 > CAYFNC01. The sequence goes on from CAYFNC010000002.1 coordinate 133,549, forward strand.
GTCGGGCTTGGTCGCCGACCTTTGGCGGCTTTGGTCGAAAAAGACCGACACTCCCATCGAATTCGCCCCCGCCCCTTGGGGCGAAACCCTGGAGATGATGAAGGACGGCCGCGCCGACGTTCACGCGGGCCTGAACGACACCGTCAAGCGACGGGCGTTTCTTGACTATGGCGATTCGCTGTACAGCACCGACAGCTTCGTATTCACGCCCGCGGGCATCGACTTCACCGGCGTTTTGGAGAACTTCGTCGGGTTCCGCATCGGCGTGCTGAAGGGAAGTTTGGAGGAGAGCATTCTCCACGAACGGGTGCCCGGCGCCGAACGCGTGTCCTTCGAGGCCATCGACGACCTTTACGACGCGGTCGCAAGGAACGAGGTGCGGTTCTTCGCCGACGTGGAGCAGACGGGACTGTACTTCCTTGGCCAACGGGGACTGAGCGCGCGGTTCCAGTACGACCCCACGAAACCCTTGGACAATAACTTCCTGTACGCCGCGGTCAAAAAGGGAAACAAGGACCTTCTGGACAAGGTCAACGTCGGGATGCGGCTGATCACCCCCAACGAGCGCTCCCGCGTGACGCGGCGCTGGCTGTCCTCCCTTGGACGGCGGACGGCGGGGACGCTGGTCGTGGCCATGCCCAGGAACAATCCGCCCCTGACCATGATCGACGCCAACGGCCGCCCGGCGGGTCTGTTGGTCGATATTTGGCGCATGTGGTCGACGAAGACCGGCCGCAAGATCCAGTTCAAGCCGAGCATCTGGGCGGACACGCTCTATGGCCTGCGGAGCGGGGAGGCGGACTTCCATTCGGGACTGTTCCACAGCGACGAGCGAGCGGAATGGATGGACTTCTCGAAGCCATTCTATGAAATCACCAGTAGCCTGCACCACCGCGTAGGCGAGGATCCGCCGAAGTCGATCAAGGGAAAAAAGATCGGCGTCGTCCTCGGCTATTTCCACGAGGCGTTTTTACGCAAGTTCCACCCGGCGGCCAACACCGTCAGCTTCCGCAACAACGAGGAACTGATACGGGCGCTCGCCTCGGGCGAGATCGACGCGCTGTTCAGCCTGGACACGACCATCGAGGCCCTGCTCGGCCGGATGGGCATGCGGGGCTCCATTGCCAGCACCGGTGAGACCCTTCTGCGCAATCCCCTGCACTTGGGGGTGCGCAAGGACGAGGCGGAACTGAAGGGCTATCTCGACAAGGGGTTGGCCGCCATCAGCCGGGAAGAGCTGGCGACAATCGAAAAACGCTGGATTCCCAACCCCGACAAGCGATTCTTCGGCGAAAAGCCGATCGATTTCACCCCGACCGAAAAAGCGTGGATCAGAGAGAACCCCCGCATCCGGGTCCACAACGAGATGGACTGGCCGCCGTTCAATTTCTTCGAGGACGACCATCCCAAGGGGTTCTCCATCGACTACATGAACCTTTTGGCCAAGAAGATCGGGCTCGAGGTCGAGTACGTGACCGGACCGACCTGGAGCGAATTTCTCGAAATGATGCAATCCGGCGACCTCGACGTCATGCTCAACATCGTCAAGACGCCGGAGCGCAAGAAGTACCTTCTTTACACCGAGCCCTACGTCGCCAACCCCAACACGATCCTGAGCCTGAGAAAGACGCCCTACGACCGGCTCGAGCAGTTGTTCGGCAAAACCGTTGCCGTGCCCAAGGGTTTTTTCCACGAGGAAATCCTCAGGCGTGACTATCCCAAGATCAATGTCCTGGCGGTCAAGGACGTGGCCTCCACCATGAAGGCGGTCAGCTTCGGCAAGGCCGACGCGGCCTTGGGCGAACTCGCCGTGTTCAACGATCTGATTTCCAAGCACATGATGACGGATCTGGTGGTTTCCGGGGAGTTGGAGTTCGGCGACCACGATTTCAGCCTGTTGAACATCGCGACCCGCAATGACCTTCCCGTCCTGGTCTCGATTCTCGGCAAGGGAATGAAGGCGATCAGACCCTCCGAGATGCGCGAAATCAACGACCGTTGGCTCCAGGCCTCGGGCGTGCGGCCGGATTTGAAGCCGACGGTCCCCCTGACGTCCGAGGAGCGGAGATGGATCCGGAACAATCCCCGCATCCGAGTCCACAACGAAACCGACTGGCCGCCGTTCAACTACGCCGAGGACGGGGCGCCCAAGGGGTATTCCATCGACTTCATGAACCTTCTGGCCGACAAGGTCGGGCTCGAAGTCGACTACGTCACCGGGCCGACCTGGAGCGAATTCCTCGACCTTATGAAAAACGGCGATCTCGACGTCATGCTGAACATCGTCAAGACGCCGGAGCGCCTGAAATACCTGCTCTACACCCGCCCGTACCTGGACAATCCCAACTCGATCCTCGCGAAGCGCGACGCGCCTTACGCCTCGATCGAGGAGCTTTTCGGCAAAACCGTCTCGGTGCCCAAGGGGTTCTTCTACGAGGAAATCCTCAAGCGCGACTTCCCCCAGATCAAGCTCCACCTCGTCAAGGACTCGCAAGAAGCCATGAAGGCGGTCAGCTTCGGCAAGGCCGACGCGGCCTTGGGGGAATTGGCGGTGTTCAACTACCTGATCGCCCACCACATGATGAACGACCTCGCCATCACCGGCGAGGTCAAGATGGGCAGCCCGGAATACGCGCTGTTGAACATCGCGACCCGCAAGGACACGCCGCTGCTAAGGTCAATCCTGGACAAGGCCTCCGCCGCCGTGACCAACGAGGAAAAGCGCGCGTTGCAGGCCCGATGGCTGGGCGACACGAACCTCCAGGAAGAACGGGAGCCCAAGATCGACCTGACCGACGCGGAAAAGGCGTGGCTGTCCAACCATCCCGTTGTTCGCCTCGGCGTCGATCCGGAATACCCGCCCTTCGAGTTCATCGGCGAGGACGGAGCCTATTCCGGCATCGCGTCCGATTACGTCCGTCTGGTGAGCGAGAGGCTCGGGATCCACATGACGGTCGTTAAGGGCCTGACATGGAACGAGGTGGTCGAGGGGGTAAGGAACAAGACCATCGACGTCTTGCCCGCGGCGAGCCGGACGCCGGAGCGCGAGCCCTTCATGAACTTCTCGCGTCCGCACATGGATTTCCCCATCGTCGTGGTCACCCAGCTCGATTATCCCTTTATCTCCGGCGTGTCGGACCTGGAGGGGCGCACGGTCGCCTTGTCCAAGGGCTACGCCGTCACCGGACGCATCGAGAGCGAGCATCCAGGCGTCGTCAGGCAAATGCGCGACGGACCGCTGGAAGCCCTTCAGGCCGTGGCGGTCGGCGACGCCGACGCGGCGGTCATCAATCTCGCCGTGGCGTCGTCGCTGATACGCACGCACAATATGGTCAACCTGAAGATCGCGTCCCCCGCCGGCGTCGAATTGCCGGGAATGTCCTTTGGCGTGCGCAAGGACTGGCCGGAATTCGTGACGATCCTGAACAAGGCGCTGGACTCGATCACGCCGGCCGAGGTGGCGTCCATCCGATCCAAGTGGGTTTCCGTCCAGTACAAGACGGGCATCGACATCGACAGGGTCGTGCAGGTCGCGGTCCCGGTCGGCGCCGCGGCCTTCGTGGTGTTCATCGTCTTCGTGATCTGGAACCAGCGCCTGCAGAAAGAGGTGGGCCACAGGAAACAGGCCGAGAAGCAACTGCGTCTCGCCCTGGACCATATGAGCGACGGCATCTACCAGCTCGACGACGAGCAGCGCTACACCCTGTTCAACGACCGTTACAAGGAGCTTCTGGCCGTTCCCGAGGACATGATCGAAATCGGGAAATCCGCCCTTCCGGTCGTCAAATTCCTGGCCCAACGGGGCGACTACGGGCCGGGTTCGGTGGAGGACCACCTTCGAAGGCGGGCCGAGGCTTTCCGCCAGGCCATCAGGACGCCGTTCGAACTCACCACCCCGGCGGGGCCTGTCGAGTTCCGCCAGGCGCCGACGGGAGACGGCGGCGTCGTGGTCATCACCTATGACCTGTCCGAGCGCAAACGGGCGGAGGAGGACCTGGCCCGGGCCAGGGACGAGGCGGAAGCCGCGAACCGGGCCAAGTCCGCTTTCCTCGCCACCATGAGCCATGAAATCCGCACGCCGATGAACGCGATCCTCGGCATGTCCCATCTGGCGCTCAGGACCGATTTGAACGCCAAGCAGAAGGACTACGTGAAGAAAATCCACTCGTCCGCCGAGAACCTGCTCACCATCATCAACGAGATCCTCGACTTCTCCAAGGTCGAGGCCGGAAAGCTGGAGTTGGAGACCACCCGCTTCGGCATGGACGGCGTCTTCAACAACGTGTCCGCCGTCGTAGGCCAGCGCGCCCAGGAGAAGGGACTGGAGTTCCTGTTCTCCTTCGCCCCCGACACGCCCCGCATCCTGGAGGGCGATCCCCTGAGGCTGGGCCAAATCCTGATCAACCTGGCGGGCAACGCCGTGAAGTTCACGGAAACCGGCAAGGTGCTGATCCGAGGAAGCGTCGAGGACAAGGCGGAGGACCGGATCAAGCTCGCCTTCGAGGTCAGCGACACCGGCATCGGCATGGACCCCGAGCAGGCCGAGATGCTGTTCGAGGCCTTCACCCAGGCCGACAACTCCACCACCCGGAGATATGGCGGCACGGGTCTGGGGCTGAGCATCTCCAAACGCCTGTGCGAAGCCATGGGCGGGGACATCAAGGTCGAAAGCGTGCTGGGGGAGGGCAGCGTCTTCACCGTCACCGCCTGGTTCGGTCACGATCCCGACTGGGACGCGCATCCGCCCCAGGTGTCCCCGGACCTGAGGGGCCTTCGGACCTTGGTGGTGGACGACAGCGACATTTCCCGCACGATCCTCCAGGAAACCATGGAAGGCCTGTCCTTCCGCGTCAAAACCGTCGATTCAGGCGAACACGCCATGGAGGAATTGGAGAGCGCGGACGAGAACGATCCCTATCGCATCGTGCTCATGGACTGGCGGATGCCCGGGGGCATCGACGGCCTGGAGGCCACCAGGCGGATCAAGGACGACGCGGACCTGAAATCGACGCCGTCCGTGGTCATCGTCACGTCCTACGGCAAGGAGGAGGGACGCGACGCGGCCGACGCCGCCGGGGCCGACGCCTATCTGACCAAGCCGATCAGCGAGTCCATGCTGGTCGACACTTTCATGGAAATGTTCGGCCATGACGCCCGCGTGGGAACGCTGTCGATCGGCGCCGACGGCGTGATGGACGTGCATCTCGACGGCGGGGTGGTGATGCTGGTCGAGGACAACGCCATCAACCAACAGGTCGCGACCGAGCTCATGGAGCCGACCGGCGTCAAGGTCATCGTCGCCAACCATGGCGGGGAGGCGTTGGAGCGGCTCGCCGAAATGGGCGACGCGCCGCCCGACGTGGTGCTGATGGACCTGCAGATGCCCGTCATGGACGGCTACGAGGCCACCAAGCGCATTCGCGCCGAGGGCAAGCACGCCGACCTTCCCATCATCGCCATGACCGCCCACGCCTCGGACGAAGAGCGTCAGCGCTGCCTGGACGCCGGCATGAACGACCACGTCGGCAAGCCCATCGACCCCAACCAACTGATGGCCACGCTGTCGCGCTGGGTCCAGCCCAAGCCGGGACGCCCCCGGGTCGCCTCCATGAAGCAGGAGAAAACCGAGGAGCCGTCCCTGTCCATTCCCGGTATCGACGCCAAGACCGCCTTGTCCAGGGTGCGCGGGAACCGCAAGATATTCTTGGATCTTCTCGCCTCCTTCCGCAACGGCTACGCAACATCAGCGGAGGACATATCCAAGGCCGTGGACCAGGGGGAACTGGACGAGGCCAAGCAGATCGCCCACACCCTGAAGGGCGTTTCGGGGAACGTGGGGGCGGACAGGGTGCACGCGGCCGCGGTGGAGTTGGACGCGATGCTGAAGGAGAACGACCTCGAGGACCTGCCGGACGCCCTCGACCGCCTGTCCAACGCCTTCGACGAGGTGACGGCGGGGATCGACGGGATCCTGGGCGAGAAGGGCGAAGCCGGAAACGGCGGCCAAGCCGATCCGGAAGCGCTCCGCCCCATGGTGGACAAGCTGCGCGCCCTGCTCGCGGACTTCGACGGCGAGGCGCTGGAGGTGTGGGACGAGACCGGCGGCGGACTGGCCTCGATCATCGACAAACCCGCCCACGCCAAGCTGGGCAGGCAAATCAAGTCGTTCGATTTCGAAGAGGCCTTGAAGACCCTGGACGAAGCCGTGCAATCACAAAACAAGAATCCGTAGGAGCGATCCATGAACGAACGCGCGAAACGGCAAACCATTCTCGCGGTGGACGACACCCCGGACAATCTGTCGCTGATCAACTCGCTGTTGACGCCGGACTACCAGGTCAAGATCGCGACCAGGGGGCGAAAGGCGCTGGAGGTCGCGGCGGGCGATCCGTCGCCGGACCTGATCCTGCTGGACATCATGATGCCGGAAATGGACGGATACGAGGTCTGCCGCCGCTTGAAGGAAGACGATAAAACCCATGATATCCCGGTCATTTTCCTGACCGCCCTCGACCACGACGAAGACGAGGAGCGCGGTCTCGAACTCGGCGCGGTGGATTACATCTCAAAGCCCATCCGCCCCTCCATCCTGTTGGCGCGGGTCAAGACGCACCTGAGCCTGAAGGAGGCCAAGGACTTCCTGCACGAACAGAACGCCATCCTGGAGGCGAAGGTCGCCGAGCGCACCCACCAGCTCGCCATCGTCCAGGACGTGACCATGCTGGCCATGGGCTCTTTGGCGGAAACCCGCGACAACGAGACGGGGAACCACATCCGCCGCACCCAGTACTACATCAAGGCCCTGGCGCAAAGGCTGGCCCAGCGCCCCAGATATCGCGACGTGCTGACGCCGGAGTTGGTCGAGCTCCTGTTCAAGTCGGCGCCTCTGCATGACATCGGCAAGGTCGGCGTGCCCGACAACATCCTGTTGAAGCCCGGCAAGTTGTCCGACGAAGAATTCCACGTCATGAAAAGCCACACCGTCCTTGGCCACGACGCGATCCTGGCGGCGGAGGAGAAGCTGGACGGCGCCCAGTCGTTCCTTGCGCACGCCCGCGACATCTCGCTCAGCCATCACGAACGCTGGGACGGGAAGGGGTATCCGCACGGCCTGGCGGGCGAGGACATTCCCATGTCGTCACGCCTCATGGCCGTGGCGGACGTCTACGACGCCCTGATCAGCCGCAGGGTCTACAAGCCCCCGTTCCCCCATCAAAAGGCGGTGGATATCATCCTCGAGGGAAAGGGGACCCAGTTCGATCCCGAAATCATCGACGCCTTCGCCGAGATGGCCGACGATTTCGCCGACATCGCGAAACAGTTCGCCGACACGGAAGCCGAAGGGGAGCAGGAATAAGGCCATGGTGACCGAACAAAAGGACAAGACGATCCTGATCGTCGACGACACGCCGGAAAACTTGACGGTGCTGAACGCTCTCTTGAGCGAGACCTGCCGCATCAAGGTGGCCACCAACGGCCCAAAGGCCATTGAAATCGCTCTTTCCGACGAGCGACCCGACCTGATCCTTCTCGACATCATGATGCCCGGGATGGACGGCTACGAGGTCTGCCGCCGCGTCAAGGCGGACAAGGAGGGAGCGAAGATCCCCATCATGTTCCTGACCGCCAAGACCGCGACCGAGGACGAGGTCCTGGGCTTCAACCTGGGCGCCGTTGACTACGTCACCAAGCCCATCAATCCCAACCGCCTGATCGCGCGCATCCAGACCCAACTGGACCTCGCAGACGCCCACAGGAAGCTGGAGGAGCAGAACGAGGAGCTGATCGAGGCGGCCAAGCTGCGCGAAGATGTCGAGCGCATCACGCGGCACGACCTGAAATCGCCGCTGACCACCATCATCGGCGTTCCCCAGTACGTGATGATGACCTGCGATCTGTCCGACGACGCCAAGGAAATGCTGGAGGCGGCCGAGGACGCCGGCCACCGCATGCTCCAGATGATCAACATGTCCCTCGACCTGTTCAAGATGGAGCGCGGGACCTACCAGCTTAATCCCCGCCCGGTGAACATGATCGAGTCGGCGCGCAAGGTGTTCGTCGAGTTGCGCGCGCTCAGCGAAAAGAAGTCCCTGGACATGAAGGTCCTGCGGGACGCCGAAGAGGCGGGGGAGGACCAGGTCGTCAGGGCTCTTGGCGAAACGCTTCTCTGCCATTCGCTTCTTGCCAATCTCTGCAAGAACGCCATCGAGGCGGCGCCGGACGGATCGACGGTCGCCGTCAACGTCGAACAGGCGGGCGATGGGGTTGTGACAACCATCGAAAACGAAGGCGAGGTCCCCGAAGACGTCCGCGAGCGGTTCTTCGACAAGTTCGCCACGTCGGGGAAATCCGGCGGCACCGGGCTCGGCACCTATTCGGCGCGCCTGATCACGGAAACCCAGAACGGGATGATCGAGTTGGACGCCACGACCCCAGGCTCGACCCGGGTCCGCGTCATCCTGCCGTCCGCCGACGCCGAATCCCGCTCGCAGGCGTAGGGCCAGAGGAACTTCGCGCCCACAAGGGGATCGTCGTCCCGTCTTCCTGCATGACCGGAACCGGGACCTGCTTCTCGACGTCCGGCAACGCCTTCATGGACGCGGTGTCGAGGGGAAGCTTCCCGCGATAGAGCGCGTTCGGGTCCATCCAGCGCCCGTTCTTCGGGATGACGTGGCCGCGATGAATGGCGCAGCGGGTGTCCATGTCGATGGTTCCCACCGAAACCAGCCCCCTCGGTCCGAACCGGCGAGCAGGCGCAGATGGCGGCGGACGCGATGAACAATAGACGCCGCATCAATAACGTCCCTATTCGGATTTTGCCGGGATGGTGAAATTGAACGCGCTGCCCTTGCCCGGCTCGCTTTCCGCCCAGATGCGCCCGCCGTGGCGCTCGACGATGCGTCTGCAGATGGCGAGGCCGATGCCGGTGCCGGGGTATTCGTGTTGGGGATGCAGGCGCTGGAAGATCTCGAAGATCTTGTCCAATCCCTCCCCGGAAACGCCGATGCCGTTGTCCCTGACCGAGATCACCCAGTCGGCGTTCAGATGTTGGGCGGCGACGTGGACGACCTGTGGCTCGCCTGTCTTGCGGAACTTGATGGCGTTGGCGATCAGGTTCTGGAACACGCGAACCATCTGGGGCCTGTCGGCGCGAACAACGGGAAGAATGTCGTTTGTCACCACCGATCCGGTTTCGTCGATTCGGGCTTGAAGGTTCGCCACCGCCTCCTCGAGAACGTCGTTGAGGTCGATGTCATGGAGCGTTTCGCATAGCAAATCGACGCGCGAGTATTCGAGAAGGTCGCGGATCAGGCTTTTCATCCGCTCGACGCCCTCCTGGGTGTAGCCGATGAATTCGTCGGCCTCGGCGTCCAGCTTACCCTTGTACTGATCGACGAGAAGATCCAGGTAGCCCTCGATCAGGTTCAGCGGCTCCTGTAGGTCATGGGACGCCACGTAGGCGAACTGGCGAAGCTCGGCGTTGGAGCTTTCCAGCTCGCGGGTCCTGGCTTCCAAGGTCTCCTTGGCGAGCTTGGTGTCGGTGACGTCCTGGATCGTCCCCGACATGCAGCGAAGCGCGTTCGAAGGCCCGCGGTCCACCTGGGCGATGGCCTTTACGATGCGGATGGCGCCGTCGGGACGCACGATTCGGAATTCGTTGTCGCAACGCTCCCCGGTGTCCCATGCGAGTTGGCGCTGCTTGCGAACGCGCTCCAGGTCGTCCGGGTGCACCGCCGCGTCGAAAACGTCGTGGTTCGCGGGCGAGCCAACGGGAAGGCCCAGGATTCGGTACATTTCATCGGACCAGACCTCCGTGTTCTCGGCCAGGTCCCAGTCCCAATGGGCCAAGTGGGCGACGGCTTGCGCGTGCTTTAGGCGGGTTTCGCTGTCCTCCAGCTTTTCGATCGCCGTGTCGCGCTCCAGGATGTCCGTTCCGGTGCGCAGCAGCATGGCGACCAGCGCGCTCGCCAGGATCAGACAAAGCGCGAAGATTCCCATGAAGGAGGCGTGAACCAAGTCGTCCAGTTGTTGGCGCCGGTCCGTGATGTCGAGGTAGATTTCGAACGCCCCGGCGAAACGCCCGTCGCGGATGATGGGGACGTAGGTTTCGACCACGTCGCGTTCGACCCTGCGGCCTTCCTGGGTCAGTTCGTCCTTTCGCACCACCTTGGTGAACAGTTCGCCTTTCGCGACGATATCGCGAAAATAGGGGCGGGTGTTGATGGTTCCAAGGTCCTTCGGTTCGGTGGAGAAGATCACCATGCCGGTTTTCGAAAAGACCTTCATCTTCTCCAGACGAAAATCCTGGATGTGTTCGGCCGCTTCCTCGAAAAATTCCGGGGGAAGGGAATCCGTCCGCAATTCACCCTTGACCCTATTCAGGATGGACGCCAAATGGCTTCCGGTCTGGACCGCGATAATCTCGGCCGAATTGATGACGTGCTCGACGAAGCGGGGATAGACCACCGTTCGTTCGAATACAGGGATGGCGACGATGATGGTAACGACAACGAACAGGACGTAGCGGAGAATCCGTCTCCGCAGCACCACAGCTAGAACATCCCTCAAGAGTCTTTTCATTTCAACCCAAGCATACCACGGCCGGACAGGTCGGCCCACCGCATTCGCATAGCCCCTTGACACTTATCCCCCCGCCATTAGGGTCCATGGCCATTCGGCCGGTCGCGCCCCGATAAGGGGGCGGGGAGGGGGGAACGGGCCTTACATGGAGAACACGTTCGCCTATTTCGTTCAGCAGCTCGTCAACGGCGTCACCCTCGGCGCCGTGTACGGGCTGATCGCCATCGGCTACACCCTGGTTTACGGCATCATCGGCATGATCAACTTCGCCCATGGCGAGGTGTTCATGCTGGGCGCGTTCATGGCGCTGATCGTCATCGCCGGGCTGATGGGGGAGCTTGGGATGGCGTCCGTGCCGCTGGCCATCGCCTGCGCGCTCGTTTTGACCATGCTGTTGACGTCGGTCTACGGCTGGGCTCTGGAGCGCATCGCCTATCGGCCGCTTCGCGGCAAGCCCCGCTTGGCGGCTCTGATCACCGCCATCGGCATGTCCATCTTCCTGCAAAACTACGTCCAGCTTCTGCAGGGCGCGCGCAACAAGACGCTGCAGCCCCTGATCACCGGCGGGGTCGAGTTGCTCGAGGAAGGCGGCTTCGCTGTCTCCATCAGCTACCTGCAGATCCTGATCGTCGCCATGACCGTGGCGCTGATGTGGGGGTTCACGCTGTTGATCCACCGCACGTCCCTTGGCCGGGCCCAACGAGCCTGCGAGCAGGACATGGGCATGGCGGCGCTTCTGGGCGTCAACGTGGACCGGACCATCGCGCTCACCTTCGTCATGGGCGCGGCGCTGGCGTCTGTCGCCGGGGTGATGTTCCTGTTGAACTACGGAGTGATCGACTTCTACATCGGCTTCGTCGCCGGAATCAAGGCGTTCACCGCCGCCGTGCTCGGCGGCATCGGGTCCTTGCCGGGCGCCATGCTGGGGGGGCTTTTGATCGGGTTGATCGAGGCGTTCTGGTCCGGGTACTTCACGGTCGAGTACAAGGACGTGGCCGCGTTCTCCATCCTTGTCCTGGTCCTGATCTTCCGGCCCACAGGCCTTCTTGGCAAGCCGGACATCGAGAAGGTCTGAGCCCATGAACGCCGCCACCCGTCCGCTCGACTCCGCCGCCATGGTCAAGGAGGCCGGGTTCTCCGCTCTGGTGGTGTTCGGGCTCGCCATCGCCATGGTGGGGTTCGAGGCCAAGGACGTTACCGGCGGGATGGAGATCGTCGCCCGCTTCGGCGCCGTCGGCGCGGCCACGGCGCTGACGTTCCTGGGACGCATGGCCCTGATCCTGATCCGGGAGGGCAGGCCCGCGCCGGTGGCTCTGATCGCGGGCGTTTTCGCCGTCGCGCTCGGCGGGCAGATGGCGATGGGCGAGGCGTTCCTGGTCCCGTTCGCGTCCCCGGTGATGAACTGGGTCGTCGCCGCGCTGGCGGCGCTGTTCGCCGGGCGCGCGCTCTGGGACATGGGCCGCGACCGGCCCGCGGGCCGGGCCGCCGCCGACGCGGCCTTGCGGTCCCGGGGAACCGCCCGACACGCGGGCTGGATGTTGCTGGGCTGCGCGATGGTCCTGCCGTTCGCGCCCTTCGCCGACCGGCAGGTCATGGACGTGGCCATCCTGGTCGCGACCTACGTGATGCTGGGCTGGGGACTCAACATCGTGGTGGGGTTGGCGGGGCTATTGGACTTGGGCTACGTGGCGTTCTACGCCGTCGGCGCCTATAGCTTCGCGCTTTTGTCCCAGTATTTCGAGGTCGGGTTCTGGTTCTGTTTGCCGTTCGCGGGCGTGATGGCGGCGTTCGCTGGGATTCTGCTGGGCTTCCCGGTGCTCCGGCTCCGGGGCGATTACCTCGCCATCGTCACGCTTGGGTTCGGCGAGATGATCCGGGTGGTGCTGTTGAACTGGTATCAATTCACCAACGGCCCCGACGGCATTTCCGGCATCCCAAGGCCCACCCTGTTCGGGCTTGAATTCAAGCGCAGGGCGTCCGAGGGAGGCGAGACCTTCCACGGCTTCTTCGGCCTTGATTACGCGCCGACCGACCGGATGGTATTCTTGTATTACCTCATATTGGCGATGGCGATGGTGACCAATCTGTTCACGCTCCGCATCCGCCGCCTGCCTGTGGGCCGCGCGTGGGAGGCGTTGCGCGAGGACGAGATCGCCTGCCGCTCGCTCGGCATCAACCCCACCAACACCAAGCTCACCGCCTTCGCCATCGGGGCCATGTTCGCGGGCTTCGCCGGATCGTTCTTCGCCACCAGGCAAGGCTTCATCAGCCCCGAAAGCTTCACCTTCATCGAGTCGGCGGTGATCCTGGCCATCGTGGTGCTAGGCGGCATGGGCAGCCAGATCGGGGTGGTGCTGGCGGCGATCATCCTGATCGGCCTGCCGGAGTTCTTCCGCGAACTGCAGCAATACCGCATGCTGGCCTTCGGGCTCGCCATGGTTTTGGTGATGGTTTGGCGTCCAAGCGGGCTGGTGTCCCGACGCGACCCAACCATCCGGCTGGAGGAGGGCGAACGATGAGCCTTCTTCGGGTCGAGCATCTTTCCATGCGTTTCGGCGGCCTTCTCGCCATCGACGACGTGTCGTTCGAGGCCGAGGACAAAAAGATCACCGCCATCATCGGCCCCAACGGCGCGGGCAAGACCACGGTGTTCAACTGCCTGACCGGGTTCTACAAGCCCAGCGTCGGCCGCCTGACCCTGGACCACCCAGACCGGGGGACGTTCCTGTTGGAGCGGATGGAGGGCTTCATGATCCCGCGCCAGGCGGGGATCGCCAGGACGTTCCAAAACATTCGGCTTTTCGCCAACATGTCGGTGCTGGAGAACCTGATCGTGGCCCAGCACAACGAACTGATGCGCGCGTCCGCCTTTTCGATCGCGGGGCTATTGGGGCTTGCGCGTTACCGGAATGCGGAGAAGACGGCGGTGGACAAGGCGCGCTATTGGCTCGATCTGGTCGGTCTTGTGGATCGCGCCGACTGGGAGGCGGGGAACCTGGCCTACGGCGATCAGCGCAGGCTCGAAATCGCGCGCGCCATGTGCACCGACCCGGTCCTTCTGTGCCTGGACGAGCCCGCAGCCGGGCTCAATCCCCGCGAGTCGGCGGAGCTGAACGGGCTTCTGACCTACATCCGCGATCACCACCACATCGGGCTGTTGCTGATCGAGCACGACATGAGCGTGGTGATGGAGATTTCCGACCATATCGTGGTTCTGGACCACGGCAAGCGCATCGCCGACGGCGCGCCCGAAGCCATCCGCAACGACCCCCACGTGATCCGCGCCTACCTCGGCGAGGAAGACGACGATCCCCTGCCGCCGGACGTCGCTCACGACCTGGAAGAGGAGGGCCGCGCGTGAGCGAGCCGATGCTGAGCATCCAGGGCGTCCATACCTTCTATGGCCACGTCGAGGCGCTGAAGGGCGTGGACCTGCATGTGAACGCGGGCGAGGTGGTGGCGCTGATCGGCGCCAACGGCGCCGGGAAGTCCACGTTGTTGATGACCATCTGCGGCAATCCCCAGGCGCGCCGAGGCTCCGTGGTCTACGAGGGCCGCGACATCACCCGGCTGCCCACCTTCGAAATCGTGCGCCAAGGCGTCGCCCAGTCACCCGAGGGACGGCGCATCTTCCCCCGCATGACCGTGCTGGAGAACCTTCAGATGGGCGCGGTCACCGGCGAGCCCGCCCATTTCGACCAGGATATCGAAAAGGTCTTCGCCATGTTCCCCATCCTGGCGGACCGGCGGGGGCAGCGGGGCGGGACGCTTTCGGGCGGGGAGCAGCAGATGCTGGCCATCGCCCGCGCGCTGATGAGCCGCCCGCGCCTGTTGCTGCTGGACGAGCCGTCGCTCGGCCTCGCGCCCATGGTGGTGAAGCAGATCTTCAAGATTATTGGCGAAATCCGCGACAACGAGAACATGACCATCTTTCTGGTGGAGCAGAACGCCTTCCACGCGCTCACCCTCGCGGACCGGGGCTACGTGCTGGTCAACGGATCGGTGTCGTTGGAGGGGACCGGCGAGGAGCTTCTCGCCAATCCCGAGGTCCGGGCGGCCTATCTGGAAGGGGGGCACTGATATGGAGGGGTTCTCCTTTCCGGTCTACCTGGGGCTCACCTGCCTGCTGATGGGCTTCGCCGCCTACATGACCGGCCAAGCCATCGCGTCCACCTGGCGGCCGGTTTGGCAACTCGCCGCCTATTGCCTGCTTTTGGGCGCTGCCGACCGGTTCCTGACCTTCGCCCTGTTCGAGGGGGCGCTGCTGTCCGGACCCGGCTATTTCTTTGACACGGCGACTCTCCTCGCCATCGCGCTCGTCGGATTTCGACTGCGCCGCGCCAAGTGGATGGCCGAGCAATACCCTTGGCTCGTCGAGCGCACGAGCCCTTTGACGTGGCGCGAAAAAGGGTGATGCCGAACCCAAGGGAATCGTGACAAGCGTCAGCCGCCAACCAATTCTCATTCGCATCACAGGGGAGAGCCGACAATGAATCGTTTCAAGACCGCGCTGGCGTCCTGCGCCATCCTCGCCGCGGGCGCGGGAACGGCCTCGGCCGACATCGTCATCGCCACCGCCGGTCCCATGACCGGTCAGTACGCGGCTTTCGGCGAGCAGATGAAGAAGGGCGCCGAAATGGCGGTGGCCGACCTGAACGCGGCCGGGGGCGTGCTGGGCCAGAAGCTGAAGCTGATCATCGGCGACGACGCCTGCGATCCCAAGCAGGCGGTGGCCGTGGCCAACAAGCTGGCCAGCGACGGCGTGATCTTCGTCGCCGGGCATTTCTGCTCCGGCTCCTCGATCCCGGCGTCCAAGGTCTATGAAGAAGAGGACATGATCCAGATCTCCCCGGCCTCCACCAACCCCAAGCTGACCGAGGAGGGCGGGCCCAACGTCTATCGCACCTGCGGGCGCGACGACCAGCAGGGCTCGGTCGCGGGCGACTACCTCGCCAAGAATTTCAAGGGCAAGAAGATCGCGATCCTTCACGACAAGACCGCCTATGGCAAGGGGCTGGCCGACGAGACCCGGGCGCGGCTCGCCCACCTTGGGATCAAGGAGGCCATGTACGAGGCCTACACCGCGGGCGAGAAGGACTATTCCGCCCTGGTCACCAAGCTGAAGGCGTCCGACATCGGCGCCATCTATCTCGGCGGCTACCACACCGAGGCCGGGCTGATCATCCGCCAGGCCCACGCCCAGGGCTATTTCCCGAGCCTGCTGTCCGGCGACGCGTTGGTGACCGAGGACTACTGGAAGATTACCGGAAAGGACGGGGAGGGCACCTTGATGACCTTCAGCCCCGACCCGCGCAAGAACGCGGTGGCCAAGCCGGTGGTGGAGAAGTTCCGGGCCGGAGGCTACGAGCCCGAGGGCTACACGCTCTACACCTATGGCGCCATTCAGGCCTGGGCCCAGGCCGTGGCCCAGGCGGGCGGGACCGACACCGGCAAGGTGATCACCGCGCTCAACAAGGGCAAGTTCAGCACAGTGCTGGGCGAAATCGGCTTCGACGCCATGGGGGACGTGACCGCGCCGGGCTACGTGTTCTATCGCTGGAGCAACGGCTCTTACGATTACGCCGAATAATCCAAGGACGCGCGCAATAAAGAACGCCCCGTCGGGAAACCGGCGGGGCGTCTTATGTGATCGCGGAAAAGATCAGCCCTTGGACTTCTTGCCGCTTTTCCGTCCCAAGCCGATCTGCTTGGCGAATTCGGAACGCTGCTTGGCGTAGCTGGGCGCGACCATGGGATAGTCGGGCGGAAGGTTCCACTTCGCCCTGTATTCCTCCGGCGACATGCCGTAGGTGGTGCGAAGATGGCGCTTGAGCATTTTCAGCTTTTTGCCGTCTTCAAGACAAACGATGTAATCCGGGGTAACGGACCGGCGAATCGGCACGGCGGGCTTGGCCGCCTCGGCCCGATCCATTGAATCGCCACTTTCCAGGGCCGCGAGGGAATTGAACACCGTGGTAATCACCTCCGGCACCTGGGCGGCGGGAATGGGATTCTTGCTCACATACGCGGCGACCACATCCGCCGCCATGCGTAGGATTTCCTCGCGGGAAACCTTTTCAACGTTTTCTTCGCTCATTTCAATGACCTTAACTTCGAAAGGGAACGCTGTTTACTGTAATTACATAATGGACCAGATGTGTCAATTCAAATCCAGTCCGTGTCGAAATAATTCATGACTGGCTTTCTTGCCCCCCTCAAATTTTGCAGTCATAACAGCCGAGTTTGTAATAGCTCCAGAAAAATATTAATGGACCTAGAAATGGCTGGTAATGCCGTGTTTTGGATCGATGCATTGATAACGGCCAATAATGAAGGGGAGAGAGGAGCGCGCGGTTCTTGCGCTGGACGTACAAGCGGGGGGGCGGCGATATTTTGTTGGCCGCCCGAAGGGTTGGGGCGGCTTTGCATGCGGGTACGACATATGGTAACAAGTGAGCTTCCGAAATCCGCCACACGGAAGATCAAGCGATGCCTGCCGAAACCATCGCCCTCGCGGGCGACCACGCCGGGTTCGATTTGAAGTCGATCTTGAAAAGCGAACTGGAATCCCTGGGGTTCGCTGTGTTGGACCTGGGCGCCCATTCCGCCGATTCGGTGGACTATCCCGATTTCGGCCACGCCATGGCCGCCGCCCTGATGGACGGACGGGCGCGCCGGGGCGTGCTGGTCTGCGGTAGCGGCATCGGAATCAGCATCGCCGCCAACCGCCACGACCACGTGCGCGCGGCTTTGGTCCACGACGCCTACGGCGCGCGCATGTGCCGCCTGCACAACGACGCCAACGTGATCGCGTTCGGCGGCCGGACCACCGGCGTCGACGTGGCCAAGGACTGTTTGCGGATTTTTCTCGAAACCGAGTTCGAGGGCGGCCGCCACGCCCGGCGAGTGGAGAAGCTTTCGACGTGTTGACCAAGACAAAGGTTCGGACCCCATGACCACACCCAACGACTTCCAACAGCGGTTCTTCGGCCAGTCCCTGGCGGACCGGGACCCGGACGTCTACGTCTCCGTCCGCAACGAGCTGAAACGCGAGCAGGACGAGATCGAGCTGATCGCGTCGGAAAACATCGTGTCCCGCGCGGTGCTGGAGGCCCAGGGCTCGGTCATGACCAACAAGTACGCCGAGGGCTATCCCGGCAAGCGCTATTACGGCGGCTGCGACCATGTTGACGTGGCCGAGGCGTTGGCGATCGAGCGCGCCAAGAAGATCTTCGACTGCGACTTCGCCAACGTGCAGCCCCATTCCGGAGCCCAGGCCAACGGCGCGGTCTATCAGGCCTTGATGAAGCCGGGGGACACGTTTCTTGGCATGAGCCTCGCCGCGGGCGGCCACCTGACCCACGGCGCCGCGCCCGCCCAGTCTGGCAAATGGTTCAACGCCGTTCAGTACGGGGTCCGGCAGGGAGACTCCCTCATCGATTTCGATGAGGTCGAGAAACTGGCGGACGAGCACAAGCCCAAGCTCATCGTCGCGGGCGGGTCCGCCTATCCCCGCGTGATCGACTTCGCCCGCTTCCGCGCCATCGCCGACAAGGTGGGCGCGCTGTTCATGGTGGACATGGCGCACTTCGCGGGCCTGGTCGCGGGCGGCGTCCATCCCAGCCCGCTGGACCACGCCCACATCGTCACCACCACAACCCACAAGACCCTGCGCGGCCCGCGCGGCGGCATGATCCTCAGCCGGGACATGGATCTCGGCAAGAAGATCAACTCCGCCGTGTTCCCGGGGCTTCAGGGCGGGCCGCTGATGCACGTGATCGCGGCCAAGGCCGTGGCTTTCGGCGAGGCGCTGCAGCCGGAGTTCAAGGACTACGCCAAGGCCGTGGCCGCCAACGCCAAGGCGCTGGCCGAGAAGCTGAAGACGCGCGGCCTCGACATCGTGTCCGGCGGCACCGACACCCATCTGATGCTGGTGGACCTGCGTCCCTTGTCCTTGAAGGGCCGCGACGCCGAGGCGAGCCTGGGCCGCGCCAACATCACCTGCAACAAGAACGCCATTCCTTTCGACCCGGAAAAGCCCATGGTGACGTCGGGACTCCGGCTCGGAACGCCCGCGGGCACCACCCGTGGGTTCGGCGTCGCGGAGTTCGAACTGGTCGGGGAGCTGATCGGCGACGTTCTGGCCGGGCTCGCCGCCAGCCCGGACGACAACCGCGCCGCCGAGGACGCCGCGCGCGAACGGGTGGCGGAGCTTTGCGCCAACTTCCCGATCTATTCGGGGTTCTAGGACAAGACGACAGGGGGAAGGGCCATGCGCTGCCCGTTTTGCGGAAACGACGACACCCAAGTGAAGGATTCCCGTCCGACAGAGGACAACGCCACCATCCGGCGTCGCCGTTTCTGCCCGGCGTGCGGGTCCCGCTTCACCACGTTCGAGCGGGTGCAGCTCCGCGAGCTGTCCGTGGTCAAGAAAGACGGCGACAAGGCCCCGTTCGACCGCGACAAGCTCATGCGCTCCCTCGCCATCGCGCTGCGCAAGCGCCCGGTGGAGGAAGACCGGATCGAGCGCATCGTCAACTCCATCCAGCGCCGCCTGGAAACCCTGGGCGAGACCGATATCCCCACCAAGGTGATCGGCGAAATGGTCATGGACCACCTCAAGGAGCTCGACCAGGTGGCCTATGTCCGCTTCGCCTCGGTCTACCGGAACTTCCGCGAGGCCAAGGACTTCGAGGACTTCGTGGGACGGATGGGTGGCGACGACTGATCGAACCGCCCGCCCCGAGGATGCGGGGTTCATGGACGCGGCGCTTTCATTGGCGCGGCGCGGTCTTGGGCGCGCGTGGCCCAACCCGGCGGTGGGCTGCGTTCTCGTCCGCGACGGCCGCGTGGTCGGGCGTGGCTGGACCCAGCCCGGCGGCCGCCCCCACGCAGAGACCGAGGCGCTTCGCCGCGCGGGCGGGAACGTCCGGGGCGCGACCGCTTATGTAACGCTGGAGCCTTGCGACCATTTCGGAAAAACCCCGCCGTGCTCCCAAGCCCTTGTGGACGTGGGGGTTTCCAGGGCCGTGATCGCCATCGAGGATCCGGACCCCAGGGTGTCGGGAAACGGGATCGGGCGGCTCCGAGACGCCGGCGTCGAAGTTAGCGTCGGAACCGGGCGGGACGAGGCGGAATTCATCAACGCCGGGTTCTTTTCCAGGATCGTCCGAGGCCGCCCGCTGTTCACGCTGAAATCCGCCACCACGCTGGACGGACGCATCGCGACCCATTCGGGCGACAGCCAATGGATCACCGGCCCCGCCGCCCGCGCCGCGGGCCACGGGCTCAGGGCGAGCCACGACGCCATCATGGTCGGGGTCGGAACCGCGCTCGCCGACGACCCGACGCTGGATTGCCGCCTTCCGGGGCTGGAAGACCGCTCTCCGGTCCGGGTGGTGGCCGATTCTCGGCTTCGCCTGTCGCCCGCAAGCCGCCTCGCCGAAACCGCTCGGGACATCCCGACCTGGGTGCTGGCGAGCGAGGATCATGACAAAAACATGCGCCAAGCCCTTGAAACAAAGGGCGTCATCGTCCTTCCCGTTCGATCCGATTCCCAAGGGCGGCCGGATGCGAGAGCCATGGCCGAGGCGCTTGCGGGCGAGGGGATCACCCGGGTTTTGGTGGAAGGCGGCGGCGTTCTGGCGGGCGCGCTGTTGGCCGCGAACCTGATCGACCGGCTGGCCTGGTTCCACGCGCCGGGGCTGATCGGCGGCGACGGGCTGGCGTCGGTGGCCCCGTTCGGGGTAAACAAGCTGTCCGACGCTCCCCGGTTCCGCCGTTTGACGGTCGGGGAGGCCGGGGCCGACATCTTTGAGATCTACCAACGCGAACCGTGAGGCGACTTCCATGTTCACCGGAATCATTACCGACATGGGCCGGGTCCGCTCCGTTGCGAAAAGCGGGGACACCCGGTTCGAATTCGAAACCAGCTACGACATGAACACCGTCGAAATCGGCGCGTCCATCTGCTGTTCGGGCGCCTGCATGACCGTGATCGAGAAGGGCGAGGGCTGGTTCGCCATCTCCGCCTCGGCCGAGTCGCTGTCCAAGACCACCATGAAGAACTGGGGGGAGGGGACCTTCGTCAACTTCGAACGCTCCTTGAAGATGGGCGACGAGATGGGCGGGCACATCGTGTCCGGCCATGTGGACGGCGTCGGCCGGGTGACCAGCATCACGCCGGAGGGGGACAGCTTGAGGTTCGTCTTCGAAGCCCCTGAAGAACTTAAGAAGTTCATGGCGCCAAAGGGGTCGGTCGCCATCGACGGCGTCTCGCTGACCGTCAACGAGGTCGAGGGCGCCCGGTTCGGGATCAATATCATTCCGCACACCCGCGACGTGACCACCATCGGGAAACTTGAACCCGGAAGCGAGGTGAATCTGGAAATCGACATGCTCGCGCGCTATGTTGCGCGCCTTCTCGAACAGGAGTGACGAATAACCGTGCCGTACCGGGAACACCTAGCCAGCACCGAAGAGATCATCGACGACGCCCGGAACGGACGCATGTTCATCCTCGTCGACGACGAGGAGCGCGAGAACGAAGGCGACCTCATCATCCCGGCCCAAATGGCGACGCCGGAGGCCATCAACTTCATGGCCAAGTACGGCCGCGGCCTGATCTGCCTCGCGCTTGCAAACGAACGGGTCGAGCTTCTGGACCTGCCCTTGATGGCGCGCCACAACGAATCCCGCCACGAGACCGCCTTCACCGTATCCATCGAGGCGCGCGAGGGCGTGACCACCGGCATTTCCGCCTCCGACCGCGCCCGCACCATCGCGGTGGCCATTGATGCGGCCAAGGGCAAGGATGACCTGGTCACGCCCGGCCACGTGTTCCCGCTGACCGCGCGGGACGGCGGCGTGCTGGTCCGCACCGGCCACACCGAAGCGGCGGTGGACATCGCCCGGCTCGCGGGCCTGAACCCATCCGGCGTGATCTGCGAGATCATGAACGAGGACGGGACCATGGCGCGCCTGCCCGACCTGGTGGAGTTCGCCAAGCGCCATGAGTTGAAACTCGGCACCATCGCCGACCTGATCGCGTATCGCCTGAAAAACGACCGCATCATCGAGCGCGAGATCGAATCCGATTTCCAGTCGGTCTATGGCGGCGAGTTCCGAATGGTTGTCTATCAAAACACCATCAACGACGCCGAGCACGTGGCCCTGGTCAAGGGCGACATCGATGGCGGCGGCCCGGTTCCCGTGCGCATGCACGCGCTCAACGTGCTCGAGGACCTGATGGGCGACAACAGCGCGGGCAGGGCCCAGTCGCTGCACCAGGCCATGGAGCTGATCGGCAAAGAGGGCCGGGGCGTGATCGTCCTGCTGCGCGAACCCCGTCCCGCCGTGATCGCGGATCACGTCCGCGCCCGGCTCGAGCCCGGATCCGGCAAGCCGGTGGAATTGCGCGATTACGGCGTCGGCGCGCAGATTCTCCTCGATCTGGGCGTCAAGGACATGATCCTGCTCTCCAACACCCAGCGCACCATCGTGGGGCTCGAAGGCTACGGCCTAACGGTCACCGACCAGCGCCCCATTCCCATCGAGGAGACCTGAGAACCATGAGCGAGGCGGCCAAGCCCAAGATCCTGATCGTCGAGGGCCGGTTTTACGACAACATCGCGGATTCCCTTCTGAACGGCGCGAAGACGGTGCTGGAATCGGAAGGATACGATTGCGAGGTGGTCACGGTTCCGGGCGCCTTCGAGGTTCCGGCCACCATCCGCTTCGCCATCCGGTCCATGGAGGTGGGGGCCGCGACCACGCGCTACGCCGGTTTCGTCGCGCTCGGCTGCGTCATTCGCGGCGAGACCGACCACTACGATCACATCTGCCGGGAGACCAGCCGCGCCTTGATGGACATCTCGGTCCGTTACAGCGTGGCGATCGGTTTCGGCATCCTGACCTGCGAAAGCCGCGAGCAGGCGGAATACCGCGCCGACCCCAACGGCAAGAAGGACGCGGGCGGGGCCGCCGGACGCGCCTGCGTCCGCATGATGGAGCTCAAGCGGAAATTCCGGCTCGTGCCCCGATGACGGCTCCCGGCGGCCATCGCAGAGCCGCCCGGCTGGCGGCGGTTCAGGCGCTTTACGAAATGGAGCTCGCCGGAGCCGACGCCGATCCCGTCCTTCAGGACTTTCTTCGCAACCGCTGGCGCGCGGCGGGCGAGAACGCCCAGCTTCCCGTGGCGGACGAGGGCCTGCTGTCCGATCTGATCATGGGCATCCCTGGGCGGCTGGGCGAGATCGACGCCAAGCTCGGCGAGGCGCTTCCGCCCGAATGGCCGGTGGAGCGGCTGGAGCCCCTGCTGCGCGCCGTGATGCGCGCGGGCGCGTTCGAGCTTCTGGCCATGCCGGATGTTCCGGCCAGGGTGGCGATTTCCGAATACGTCGAGGTCGCGGCCGCGTTCTATGACGCGCGCGAGGCTGGGATGGCCAACGCGGTGCTCGACAGGATGGCCCGGACGCTCAGGCCCGGCGAAATGGCGGAGGACGGCCGTGACGGACGCTCCGAACAAGGCGAATGAGTTCGCCTTCATCGAGGACCTGCTCGCCCCCCTGACCCGGGACGAGCCAGGCGCGTTCGCCTTGACCGACGACGCGGCGGTTCTGTCAGTCGATCCGGGACGCAAGGTGGTGGTGACCATGGACACCCTGGTCGCGGACGTCCATTTCCCGCCCGAGGAGGACCCGGTCGTCCTGGCCGGACGTGTCCTCGGCGTCAATCTGTCCGATCTGGCCGCCATGGGCGCGGCGCCGACCCATTACTTCCTTTCCGCCGCCTTGCCCATGGAACTGCGCGCCTCCCAAGACTGGCGGGGGCGTTTCGTCGAGGGGCTGTCCCATTTCCAGACCCGTTGGGGCGTGACGCTCGCGGGCGGCGACACCGTGTCCACGGCGGGTCCGCTGACGCTCACCGTCACCGCCGTCGGCGAGGTGGAGAAGGGGAAGGAGCTTCGACGCTCCGGCGCGGGGCTGGGCGATCTTGTGGTGGTGTCGGGAACGATCGGCGACGCCGCGCTTGGCTTGCTGGCGCATGAAGGCTCGCTTCCGATGCTGGCGACCGGCGACCTGGAATTCCTGCTCGGCCGCTACCGCGAGCCGCGCCCGCGCCTGAAGCTCGGGCCGCTGCTTTCGGGCGTGGCCGGGGCCGCCATGGACGTTTCCGACGGGCTTGTGGCCGACCTCGGCCATATTTGCAGGGAATCCGGCCTCGGCGCCGAGGTGGAATCCGAACGTCTTCCCCTGTCCGAGGCCGCGCGCTCCGCCATCGCCGCCGACCCCGAGTTGATGGAGCGGGCGCTCGCGGGCGGAGACGACTACGAACTGCTGTTCACCGTCCCGCCGGAGCGCGAGGCCGCCCTGGCCCAACTGGCCGAGGTCGGCGCGGTCCCGCTCACCGTCATCGGACGCATGACCGAAGGGAAGGGGGTTCGGGTCCTGGATGGGGACGGGGCGGACATCACGCCGCTCCTCGGCGGTTTCGCCCATTTTTGACCCTTCCGCGCATGAGGGCTTTTCTTTGGTTTATCCCCGCGCGATAATATAACGGACAAATGAAAACACATCGGGGTTTCGGGGGATGAAGAAACTCATTATCGCCTTTGCTCTTCTGATGATGCTGAGCGGAGGAACAATCAGCGTTCTCAAGACGTTGAAGATCAGTCCTTTCGCCGAGGTCGAAGGCGAGGAGGCCGCCGTCGAAGAAATCAAGAAGGAGGATCCCCCGGCCTACATCTCCGTGCCGGTCATGGTGATTCCCATTTTCGAGGCCAGCCGGGTCAAGACCAACGTCGAGGTCACCGTCAAGCTGGAGACCACCAAAAGCCACGAGGACGAGGTCAATAAAAAGCTGCCTCGCCTCGCCAACACATACCGCATGGAACTGCACGGCCTGATGCCCCGGCTCATGGCCAAGGACGAAAACCTCGACGTGCGCCTGCTCAAGCACCATTTGGAGCTGATGACGAACGAAGTCCTGGGCGAAGGCTTGGTGAAGGGCGTCCTGGTCCAATCCGTCAAGGAGCACTGATCCGCCGGATTTGACGCGCTGGAAATATCTTTGGCGCGCTTTCAACACATATCGTGTGGTATTACCATCAAATTACAGCCAATTTTTCATATGCTAAATCAAAAAAATGCGTATTTCGGCGACAATCCGCTGAAAACGGCGGTTGCTTTGGCCAAGGCATTCTGTCATGTTCTCGCCGAATTCAGCCATTCGCAAAGGCGTTACCCAGGGGGGGTATGTCTCGGCATCAATCGCCTGAGGGGACGACCTAAACACAATCGAGAGGGTTAAGGAGTATGGAGAACGTCTATTGGCTTACCATAGCCTGCGGCGCGCTTGCGTTGCTCTATGGCGTTTACGCCATCAAGTCGGTGCTCGCCGCGCCGGCCGGCAATGAACGCATGCAGGAAATCGCCGCCGCGGTGCAGGAAGGCGCCGCCGCTTACCTTAACCGCCAGTACACCACCATCGCCATCGTCGGCGTCGTCGTCGGCATCATCCTGGGCTACCGCCTCGGGGTCACGGTTGCGGTCGGGTACTTCATCGGCGCCGTCCTCTCCGGCATCGCCGGTTACGTCGGCATGAACGTGTCGGTCCGCGCCAACGTCCGCACGGCCGAAGCGGCCCGCGCCGATGGCTTGCAGGCCGGTCTGGGCATCGCCTTCAAATCCGGCGCCATCACCGGCCTTCTGGTGGTCGGCCTGGCCCTTCTTGGCGTCACCGGCTACTACATGTACCTCCGTGGCTCTTACGACCCGGCTAACGCGGCTGACATGCGCCACATTCTCGAAGCCCTCGTCGCCCTTGGCTTCGGCGCTTCGCTGATCTCGATCTTCGCCCGTCTCGGCGGCGGCATCTTCACCAAGGGCGCCGACGTCGGCGCGGACCTGGTGGGTAAGATCGAAGCCGGAATCCCCGAGGACGATCCCCGCAACCCGGGCGTGATCGCGGACAACGTGGGCGACAACGTCGGCGACTGCGCCGGCATGGCCGCCGACCTGTTCGAGACGTATGCGGTGACCGTGGTCGCCACCATGCTTCTCGGCGCGATCTTCTTCACCAGCGCGGCGGACCAGGAACTGATGATGCTGATCCCGCTGGTCATCGGCGGCGTCTGCATCGTGGGCTCCGTCATCGCCACGTTCTTCGTGCGCCTCAGCGCCGGCTCCACCAACGTGATGGGCGCCCTGTATAAGGGCTTCGTCGGCAGCGCGATCATTTCGGCCATTCTTATCGCCGTCGTCATCAACCAGATGATCGGCTTCGACAAGACCTTCGCCATGAAAATCGCGGGCGGCACCCAGGACGTTTCCGGCATGCAGCTGTTCATCTGCGCGCTGACCGGCCTCGGCGTCACCGGCCTGATCGTCTGGATCACCGAGTACTACACCGGCACCGGCTACCGTCCGGTCAAGAGCGTCGCGGCGGCGTCCGAAACCGGGCACGCCACCAACGTCATCCAGGGCCTGGCCGTTTCCATGGAATCGACCGCGCTGCCCGTGTTGGTGATCTGCGGCGGCATCATCGTCGCGTTCATGGCCGCCGGCCTCTACGGCCTGGCCATCGCCGCCACCACCATGCTGGCCCTGGCGGGCATCGTGGTCGCGCTGGACGCCTTCGGCCCGGTGACGGACAACGCGGGCGGCATCGCCGAAATGGCGGAGCTGCCGGACGACGTCCGCAACACCACCGACGCCCTGGACGCGGTCGGCAACACCACCAAGGCCGTCACCAAGGGTTACGCCATCGGCTCCGCCGGTCTGGCCGCCCTGGTTCTTTTCGCGGCCTACACCGAGGATCTGACCCACTACTTCCCGGACCTGAACATCTCGTTCCAGCTTCAGGATCCCTTTGTGGTGGTTGGTCTGTTCATCGGCGGTCTGCTGCCGTTCCTGTTCGGCGCCATGGGCATGATGGCCGTTGGCCGCGCCGGCAGCCAGGTCGTGGTCGAGGTTCGACGCCAGTTCAAGGAGATCCCCGGCATCATGGAAGGCACGGCGAAGCCCGAGTACGGCGCCTGCGTCGACATGCTGACCAAGACCGCCATTAAGGAGATGATCATCCCGTCCATGCTTCCGGTGCTGTCGCCGATCGTGCTCTACTTCGCGATCAACGCCTTCGCCGGTCAGGAAAAGGCCTTTATCACCCTGGGCGCGATGCTTCTCGGCACCATCGTCACCGGCCTGTTCGTCGCCATTTCGATGACGTCTGGCGGCGGCGCGTGGGACAACGCCAAGAAGTTCATCGAGGACGGCCAACACGGCGGCAAGGGCTCCGAAGCCCATAAGGCCGCGGTTACCGGCGACACCATCGGCGATCCGTACAAGGACACCGCGGGTCCCGCCGTCAACCCGATGATCAAGATCATCAACATCGTCGCCATTCTGCTGCTGGCCATGGTGGCCGCGTAATCCGCGCGAACCATCTGGCCGGTCGCGAACCGGCAACCCAAGTCGAAGCCCCGGAGGCGATTGCTTCCGGGGCTTCTTCTATTGTTCCCGCCGCTTCTGGTGCGCTATAGTACGCCACGTTCCGGAGCGTGGCGCAGTCTGGTAGCGCACTACACTGGGGGTGTAGGGGTCGTTGGTTCGAATCCAATCGCTCCGACCAATAAGAACAAGGGGTTGGGCCTTATGGTCCAACCCCTTGGCCGTTCGGGGCGACGCCTTTGTCGACGAAGGCCCAGACCGTCTCGGCCTCGGCGTCGGGATGGCGAGCCGGGCTGAGAGGCACGCGGCGGCGAAACAAGTGGACACCGCTCCGGCGGAAGGGCTAAAAACGCATCGTTCGATTTAACGAAAGCATTTGGCGCCGCCAAGCGCCAAGCGAGCCCAGGCCTTGTTTCGGGCTCCTTTTCATCAAGTCGGAGGGGTGCCGGAGTGGTCGAACGGGGCGGTCTCGAAAACCGTTGTGCCTTTACGGGCACCGTGGGTTCGAATCCCACCCCCTCCGCCAATCCTCTATCCGCCAATGTGCGGAAAAGCTGGAAAGAACGGCAGAATACAAAGCATTTTG
>CAYFNC010000003.1:0-150857 GCA_964344345.1 uncultured Hyphomicrobiales bacterium
GGAACTACGCCCAACAGCAAACCTGATCAAGAGCGGGTTCAACGGACGGACACCCTGGACGTCGGCGCCGACGGGAATCTTGATCAGGCCGTCGCCGTACAGATCGAGCGTGAACTGAGTCCCGGACGCGAGCTCGACCTTGCCGAGCCTGGCCTGGATGATGCCGTGGTTGGCGACGCCGGGGCCGACCAGGGCGACGAGGCCGCCCTCGGACGCGGTGATCAGGCCCTTGTTGACGATCGACGCGCCGGCCTTGCCCGCGATGTCGAATTCGAACTTGCCCGCCATGAACTTGTTGTTGGCGACGTCGATGGTGGTGGCCACCAACTTGTTGACGTCGACGCGCGCGCCGGACCCGATCAGGATGCCGTTGGGATTGACCAGGACCAGTCCGCCGTTGGCCGAAAGCTGTCCCATGATCTTTGACGCCTGCCCGCCGAGAACCCTGTTCAGGGCCCACGCCGCCTCGTTCGGCTGCAGGAAGTGAACGTTCTCGCCCGCCGCGATGTCGAAGGACGTCCATTCGATCACGATCTTGTCGGTCAGTTGTTCGATCTTGATTTCGTTGGGGCTGACGATGACGATGTTCGCCTGTCCCTCCACCACCGAGCCGCCTTGCGGCAGCGCGTGCGACGGAAGAACGCCGTTGAGCACCAAGCCGAATGAAATCAGCAGGACCCTGACCCACTGAAACCCCTTGTAAAGCCGCTTCCCTGCCTTCCCCCACCATGTCTTTTGCGTGGACATGGCGGCGTCCTTCTCTGACAAAGGTCTCCTGTTCGGCCCCAGCCCCCCGGCCGGGTCCGTTACCAATACGCGTTACGTATTACGTTTCCGCGTCCCCTTAAGAGTATGGAGATTGTTCTCGTTGATTTGAGTCGATTGTAGGATTCGATCCGGCGCCGGAATGTGACGAACGTCACAATAAAAAATGAATCCTGATTCCATCCACACGCTTCGTCAAAAATATTTGTTACAATTCAAACAATTACAAAACGCTCCACAGCACCGCCCCTCCCGACCCCATCGGCGGAATCATCGTTTTGGGTAAAACGCTTACATCCGCGCCGACAGGAAAAAGAAGAACCGATGATCGTTTCCGTCGTCCGGCCGCTGGGCCGCGACGGGCCGGGTCAGGGGCTTGGCCCATTCCAGGTAGCCCGATATGTAATCCGTAATATTGAACCGCACCCCCGCCCCCGTGGACGTCAGGGTATCGCGGTTGTCGTCGCCGGTGTGGTAGACCGCGCCCGCATCGAAGAAACCGTAGAGCTGCCAATCCAGCGTGACGGGCAGGTCGAAGGAATCCCCCCATTGCAGCTCGGCCTTGCCCGCCAGCCCGTGATCGCCGGTGATTTCGGACGGGTCGTAGCCGCGTCCGAACCCGGAGCCCCCGACGCCGAACTCTTCCGACGACAGCAGATTGTGGGCCGAATGCTGACCGGACGCGGCGGCGAACAGGTTCAGCTTGCTCCAGATGTGCTGCAGGCGCGACGCGCTGGCGGTCCATTTCAGGTAATCCGGCCGCCCGGTGGCGCGGGAGAGATACGCGTTCTCCTTGTCCGACGAGTCCAGGACGTGGAGTCCCTTGCTGATCTCGACGTCCAGCATGTTGATCCCCCGCCACCCATCGACGAAATCGTAGGTCCCGCCGAGACGGACGGAGCGCACCCGGTCCTTGGACAGCATGGTCCCGGCGAATTTCGTCTCGGAATTGACGTAGGAAAAGCTCGCCCGTCCCGAAAGGTTCCGGGCCCTAGAGCGAATGAACGGATGGCGGATTTCCACGTTGGCCGTGGTGGACCGGCTTTTCACGTCGGAAATCTTGAGCGTGTAGCCGGGCTGGGACAGGGACTTGGCGAACCGCGCGCCGAGCGTGGTCCCCTCCCCGGTCACGGTCTGCCTGTAGCCGACGTCGAAGAATTTGAGTTCGTGGCGGTCGCCGGTGGAGACCAGGCCGGTGGTGATGGCCCGGACAGTGATCTGCTCGCCGAGCCCCGCGAGCGCGTTGCCGCCGACGCTGGCGGTGAGCTGGCGCGGGCCGACGTAGCGGGTGCCCCGGTTGTCGAAGCTGATCGACGCGTCCACGGGGTCGTATTCGGTCTCGATCACCAGGTCGGCGGCGCCGGGCTTGTCCGGGGACGGCTGCAACAGGGACTCCGCGTGATGGCCGGGAATGTCGCGCATCAACAGCAGATAGCGCTCCAGGTCGCGGACGTTGAGCGGCCTTGCCTCGGCGATCTTGGAGCCGTAGACCCGGATAAGGTCGATGTAGTCGCGGCGCTCGCCCTTCAACAGGACGCGGTCGATGAAGCCCTCGATCACCTTGATGATGACGACGCCTTCCTTGATGCGCTGGGCGGGCACCACGGCGCGGGACAGGATGAAGCCGTCGTTGCGGTACTTCCGGGTCAGGGCGTTGGCGACGGCGTAAACGTCGGCGAGGCTGACGCGCTCGCCGAGATAGGACTCGTAGAGCGGCAGCAATTCGTCGGCGGCGTAGACCGTCGCGCCCTCGAACCGGATCTCCTTCAGATCGAAGGTGATCTCCTTGGCGTTGTCGGGAGGCGTGGCTTCGTCCGCGCCCTTGGGAACCAGGGGCTCGTCGGTGGACAGTGGCTTGCGGACGGGATCGAAACGCTTCTCGATACGCGCGGGCTCGGCGGATTCGGGGACGACCTGGGCGCGGCTTTCGGCGGCGAAAACCGATACGCCGAAAATCACCGCCATACAGAGAATCGCCAAGCGCGGCACGAACCCGTTCCCCAACCGATTATTACAGCCGGGAAGCACAGTACACGATCAAACGGCGGCTATCCCAGCGGGAATTGGCAGCGGTACCCCGACTTGACGAAATGCACCTTGTCCTGGACCCCGATCTTGATCATGTCGGGACCACCGGGACGGGGCGAGATGTAGAGCGTGTCGTGGTCCACCTCGATGTCCAGCCACATGGCGTGGTAGCGCAGGTTGAACTTGATGCCCCGCAACTCGTCGGGAAGCTTGGGATTGAACCAAAGAATGTCGTCGCGCACCTCGATGCCGGTGTAGCCGCGCTGGACCAGGTCCACGGTGCCCGCCATGGCGCCCAGGTGGATGCCTTCCTTGGTGGTGCCGCCCTGGATGTCGCGGACGTCGCTTTCCAGCGCCTTGATGAACATGCCCCAGGCCTTGGGCCGGTCGTGCCCCGCGTTGATGGCCGAATGGACCACGTTGGACAGCGTGGACCCGTGGGAGCAGCGGGCGGAGTAGTATTCGATGTTCTTGACCACTTGGTCGTGGGTGAGCTCGAGCTCGAGCCGGTTCAGGATCTCCTCCAGCCCCGTGTCCGAGAAGGCGTAGAACAGCATCAACAGGTCCGCCTGCTTGCCGAGCTGGTAGTCGTTGGCGGAATCGCCCTCGGCCTCCAGGATGCGGTCGAGGCGGTGGATGTCCTCGTACTTCTTGCGGTACGCGTCCCAGTCCAACTCCTTCAGGTCGCCGTAGCCCTCGAACTGGCTGATGATGTCGCCATTGTGGAAGGGCACGTGCATCTTGTGCGCCATGTCGGCCCAGGTGGAGATTTCCTCCTCGCTCAGCCCCAGGCTCTCCATCAGCTCGGCCCGGCGATAGTCGATCAGGTCGTCGAGCACCTTGAGCGCCGCATCCATCAGCCAGCCGACCATGATGTTGGTGTAGGCGTTGTTTTTCAGCCCGTGCTCGTCCGAGCCCGGATACTGCTCGTGGAACTCGTCCGGCCCCATGACGCCGTGGATCTCGAAGCGGTCGCGGTCGGGATTGTAATGGGCGATCGAGGCCCAGAAACGCGCGATCTCCAACAGCATCTCGGCCCCGAACCGGGACATGAAGCCCTTGTTGTCCGTGGCCTGGTAGAACATCCACACGTTCCAGGCGATGGCCAGGTTCACGTGGCGCTGGTTGTGGCTGAGGTCTGGAAGCCAGCGGCCCGACTTGGGGTTCAGGTGGACGGTCTGGGTTTCCTCCCGCCCGCTCGATCCCGACTGCCACGGGAACATGGCGCCCTGGTAGCCTTCCTCGCGCGCGAGGCTGCGGGCCTCGTCAAGGCGGCGGAAGCGGTACATCAACAGCGACTGAGTGATTTCCGGGAAGCGGAAGTTCAGGTACGGGAAGATGTACATCTCGTCCCAGAACACATGGCCGCGATAGGCCTCCCCATGCCAGCCGCGCGCGGGCGTGCCGGCGTCGAGGTCGATGGTGTTGCGGGATACGGTCTGCAAAAGGTGGAAGATGTGGACGCGCAGGATCATCTGGGCGTCGGGCTCGTCGCAGTCGATCTCCACGTCGCCCCGCTCCCACAAATGGGCCCATTCCAGGAAATGGGGACGCAACAGGGATTCGAAGGATTCGATCCTGGCCACCTGCGCCTTGGCCTCGGCGGCGGGTTCGTAGATGCCCATGTCGCGGGAGGTGTAAAGCGTCACCAGCTTCTCGACCCGGACCGGCTGGCCGTCGATGACGGCGAAGGTCAAATCCTGTCGGACATAGTCGCTTTCGCTTGCGGTTTGGCGATCCATCTTCGCCGGGGCGCCGTTGAAATAGATGTTGGTGCGCGCGGCCTCGGCCACCTGGATACGCGAACCGTTGGTCTGGGCGAGCAGGTAGATTCCGTCGTCGCCCGCATGCCCGCTCTCGATGGCGTCCAGGTGCTTGCTGGCCAAATCGCGATAGCGGGCGACGCCCCAGTTGATCACCCGGCCGTCGAGCGCGCTGCGCACGGTGATCTCGCCGGACCAGCCCTTGGGCGTCAGCACCCATTCAACGCCCGCCTGGTGCATGCGGCCCTGACTGACCACGCGCCGGGTGGCGAGCTCTGTCTCGCGGCCCGCGGAATCCTTGAAGCGCACCGTGCGGGTCATGATCCCGGTCTTGACGTTCAGGTCCTGGGAATAGGCGAGGATGTCCACCTTGGCGAGGTCGAACCACTCGCCATCGCCGACCCGGAACGTCAGGCAGAGCCAATTCGGCATGTTGGGCAGGTCCTCGTTGACCACGTCGCGGCCCGCGACCTCGGTCACCAGGCGATTGTAGCCGCCCGCCAGGTAGGTCCCCGGATAATGGGTGTCGTTGGCGTCCGCCCACTCGCAGGCGCCCCGGGTGCAGAAATAGCCGTTGCCGAGCGTCATCAGGGCCTCGCGCAGCCCTTCCTCTTCGGGAACGAACTCGTCGTAAGCCAGAGTCCAGCCGTCGGTCATCTCTCGAACCCCCTGTTTTCTTTGTTTATTCTATCGCGAAAGCGAGGACAGGAACCGGGCCACCTCGTCCATGTCGCGCAGCAGGTAGTCGCCCTGGGTGGTGCGGCCCGCCACTTCCGGATCGTTGATGTCGCCGACGAAGACGCCGAGCCCCCCCTTGGGATTCAGCGCCTCGAAGGCGTGCTCGTCGGTGACGTCGTCGCCGAAGTACATGGGCAGCACGTCGGGCCGGTCGAGCTCCAACGCCTCGAGCAAGTAGAGAACCGCCTTGCCCTTGTCCCAGTCGATCTTGGGCTGGATTTCCCAGACCATCTTGCCGGGCGTGCATTTCAGCCGGTCCGGATGCTTGGCCAAAATCTCGTCGACCACGTCGTGGACCTTTTGCCGCTCGCCCTCGGCCACCAGGCGGTAGTGGGCGGCGACGGAGGCCTTCTTTGGCTCGATCAGCGCGCCGTCGATGGGGTCCATGACCTCGTGCAGACGGGCGACGACTTGGTCCAACAGGGTGATGAATTCGCCGTCCACGCCCTTTTCGATGTTGCGGCCGTCGGGCGTCACGATGTCGAAGCCGTGGCTTCCGGCGTAGATCAGGTTGTCGATCTTGACCAGGTTCTGCACGTCGGGCCGGTCGCGGCCGGACACGATGCACAGCGGGCAGCGCCCGGCCAGTTCGGACACCACCTGGCGCATGGCCGGGTCCATCACCGCCAGTTCGGGCTTGTCCACGATGGGCGTCAGCGTGCCGTCGTAATCGAGAAAGATCGCGAGGCTCTTCCCAGCCATGCGCGAATCCAGGTCCGCCTTGCTTTCGACGGCCAGCGGCAGATCGCCGATGTTCCTGCTCAATGTCGCCTCCCCCTAACAGTCGTCTTGCGTCAGGCCTCGACCCCGCCCAACAGCTCGCCCAGGTCCTCGACCACGAAATGGGCGCCGTTCTTGCGCAACTCCACCGCTTCGCCGGTGCGGTCCACGCCGATGATCAGGCCGAAATTCCCGCTGGCGCCGGACTGGACGCCGGAAATGGAATCCTCAACCACCACGGCGCGGGACACGGGAACGCCGAGCCGTTCGGCGGCAATGACGAAGGTGTCGGGCTCGGGCTTGCCGGGGATGCCTTCCGCCTCGGCGACCGCGCCGTCCATGCGCAGTTGGAACAGGTCCTCGATCCCCGCGACCTGCAGCACGGTCTGGCAGTTCTTGGACGACGACACCACGGCGGTCTTGAAGCCCTGGGCCAGAAGCTGGCGGACGAACTGGACCGAGGTTTCGAACACCTCCGCCCCCTCTTCTTGCAGATAGACGTTGAAGTACGCGTTCTTCTTGTTGCCGAGCCCGCAGCATGTTTCCGCGTCCTCCGCGTCGGAGGGATCGCCGAAGGGCAGGGACACGCCCCGGGATTCCAGGAAGCTCCGCACCCCTTCGTAGCGCGGCTTGCCGTCCACGAAGACGCGATAGTCCTCGTCCGTGAAGGGAATGAACTCTTTTCCTGTCTTGTCGGCCAGGGTTTTCAGGTAGCCGTCGAACAGCTCCTTCCAGGCGTGGCTGTGGACCTTGGCTGTCGACGTGATCACCCCGTCCAGGTCGAACAGAAAGGCGTCGAAGTTCTCATGCGTCAAATCGGGACGCGCGCCATTGTCGGTCACGGTTGGCGTCTCCTGTTCCGGATTGGCGGTTTTCGGGGTCGGGCGACGGCCGGACTCTCCTCGCCGAATGGCGGTGTGTCCCTGGCTTCCATCAAAGTACGCCCGCGAATGCTCATAGAATATTAACCCTAATTCTTAACCATATTGATAATGCAAGCATCTCTTCCTGACAAGCCTCAATTTCCTCTCGGGCCATCCCCGTCAACGATCGAAGCATGTTTTGCTGTGCGTTTTTTTCAAATGCCTGTAACATTATCGCGAGTTCAGCGAACTAACTATTACGACAATATATGTAATACTGTTTTTCTGCGCAAAAATTCGAAATCAATATCCAAGAATGATCTCGCGGCCTCCACCACGCGCGACCAGAACTACATGGCGCGCGGATCGAGCCCTATCCCTTGGCGCATTCCCCATTTATAATAAACGGGATGCGGCTCATGGGGGGCAACAGGGGTTAGGGCATGCTGAAGACCATCATTATCGCCGTCGTTTTTTCGCTCGCGCTGCTGGGTGGGGGACTCGGGGCGCTGCTTTTTATCGCTGGCGACGGCGAGAAGAAGGAAGAGGCCGCGCCCGTGGTCACGGCTGAGGAGGAGCGCGAGGCCCTTCTTAAGGAAATTGAAAAAGAGCGAAGGAAAAACGCCAAAAATGCCAAGGAAGAGGCCTCCTGGCAAACCTATCACTGCGCCTACATGCACGATTATTACGCCTTCCACGAGGACGAGCGCGAACTCCGACTCGCCGAGCTTCTGGGCCTCAAGCCCTGGGCCACGAAGAAGGAGATCGCCAAGCGCTGCAGGGAAATCCTGCCGTCGGTCAAGCTGATGGGCGGCATGCCTGGCGTCGGCCAGGGCCAGGACAACATCGTGGTCTGCGAGGGCGTCAAGTTCCGCCTTAACGGCAACGTCCGCTTGACGGTGATCCCCCGCAAAAAGGATCTGGTCCAGGGCAAGGTGGGCTACATCATGAGCGGCAAGACGCGCTTCCAGAAGGTCTACCGCGATCATACGGTGAAACTGGCCAAGCTGATTCCCCTGATCCTTCAAGTCGACGACCGCTGCGTGATGATCGGAAGCCCGAAGATCGGCCGCTCGCGCGTGCTGGTCGGGCAGTTGCACCTGCCGGAAAAATTCGCGGTCGGCAAAAAGAAATAGAAGAAAAGCGCGAACTGCTCGGCGAAAAAGGAAAAAGCCAAAAGCTCCGGCGGCGGCCACTGATCCGAATCAGTCGCGCTGCAGCTTCCAATCCAGCGTCGCCAGCGGATGGGCCTGGTTCACCAGCGCCCTCAACCGTTCGTCCAGGACATGGGTGTAGATCTGGGTGGTCGAGATGTCGGCGTGGCCCAACATCTGCTGCAGGCTGCGCAGGTCCGCGCCGTGGGCCAGAAGATGGCTGGCGAAGGAATGGCGCAGCACGTGGGGCGAGACCCGTCTTTGGTCCAACCCGCACTCCACGGCGAGCTCCTTCAGAAGCTGGGCGAAATGGGACCGGGTCAGATGGCCCTCGCGCCCGCGCCTGGACGGGAACATCCAGGGCGATTCGGCCTTGCCCGGCTTGAAGACGTCCCGAACCTCGCGATAGGCGTTCAAGGCGTCGATGGCGGGATCGCCCAAGGGCACCATGCGCTCCTTGCTGCCCTTGCCACGGACCACCAGCACGCGTCCGTCCCGCGACTGGGCGGTCAGCGGCAGGCCCACCAGTTCCGAGACCCTGAGCCCGCTCGCGTACAGCACCTCCAACAGCGCCGCGAGCCGCAGGCCCCGCGGCCCCTCGCGCAGGCGGGCGGCATGAAGCAACAGTTCCACCTCGTCCTCGTTCAGGTATTTCGGCAACGGCCGTCCCTGGCGCGGGCTGTCGATGGGGCCGGTGGGGTCGTCGGTCCGGGTTCCCTCGGCGAACAAAAAGCGGAAGAACTGCCGCAACGCCGACAGCCGCCGCGCCACCGTCCGGGGCGCGAGTCCGGCCCGGTCCTTGTCCGCGAGATAGGCGCGGATGGCGTCCGAATCCACATCCTCGGCCGCCTTGCCCCGCTTGGCGGCGAAGGCGGCGAAATCGCCCAGGTCGCGACGGTATCCTTCGATGGTGTTGCGGGACGCGCCGCGCTCGGCGGCCAGCATTTCCAGAAAGGGCTCGACGAACCCGAAGTTCCTGTCCGTCATAGCCCCGCGGCCACGGCGGCCTCAATGGCGAGCGCGCGGGCCTCGACCGTCATGCCGTTGGCGCGGAGCGCCCGGATCACCCGGCCGACGGCGATGGGGTCCAAGCCCCCCTCCCCGCCGTTCTGCAGGACCACGAACCCGAGAAGAATGGTTTCGCCGAGGCGCTTATGCTTTCCCGCCTCGGCCAGCATGTGCCAGATGCTGGGATGGGGCGTGGAGGCCTCGGCGTGGCTGGGGCCCGCGGCCAGGGCGGTCCAAAGCGGCGCCGGCGTCGCGTCCCCCATGGCGTCGAGAAGGGTGTAGAGCATGGCCGCGCGGTCGCGCGCCCCCGGCTCCGCCACCACCTTGCGCCACCAGCCGTCGAGCTCGGCCGTGGTCCAGCCCGACGCGGCCTCCATCCCGGCGAGGCGCGCCAGCGGCAAAAGCGCCTGGCGGTCGGCGGCTGCCTTGGGGTCCGTTGTCGCGCGGGAGCGCAGCAACTCGAACCACGGCGCGGCCTTGTCCACCGCGCCCGACGCCAACAGGGCGCGGATGGCCTCGGGCGCGAACCAGTCCATATCCGTGCTCGGACGCATCTTGGCCAGCGACGGGGCGACGGCGCGGGCGACGGCGGTGAAACGCCCCTCCTTTCGCGCCAAATCGAGGGCGATGGCGGCCGCGCCCGCCCTGGACGCCTCGGGCGCCAGTTCGTTGCCGGCGGCCTGGAACAACAACGCCCGCGCCATGGGCGACGGAAGGCCCTTGGACTTGGAGATCGCGCCGCCCAAGTCGCGCTTGTCGAAGGGCTGGGCGGCGTAGGCCCGGCCGAGCGCCTCGGCGGAGAGGACGTTGGCGGCGGCGGCCCGCTCGGCCGCCTCGATCCCGGCCTCGCCCTCGCTCGCGCCCAATGCGGCCCGAAGGGCGAAGGGGCCGCCCTTTTCCAGCGTTTCTTTCGGCAACGCCACCTTGGCCGCTCGGGCCATGGCCAGGTGCAGGGGCGCGGGGTTGGGAAGGGGCGGAAGCGCGCCCTTGTTCCCCGCCATGGCGTCGAGGAGCACGAAGAACGCGTCGTCCTTGTGCCCCAACTCGCGCAGCAGGGAGGCGGACAGGGCGGCCTTCGCGTGCTCCCCGTCCAGGGCCTGGCAGAAGGCGACCATCTTTTGCCAGAAGGGGTCCGCCGACTTGGCCACCTCGGCCGCGGCGACGGCGCAGGCATCGGCGGGACTGGACATCAGGCTCATGTCGACCTTGATCCGGGACGCGGCCTGGCTTTGCTGGGTGGCGGGGATGGCGCCCAAAAGCGATTTGGCGGCGTCCAGGTCGCCCATGGCCAGAAGGGTCCGCACCCGGCGCTCGACCCACTCCATGCCCGATCCCCGCCCCTTGGGCGCGGCGGCCGACGACAGGAAGGCCCGGCGCACCAGGTCGCGAAGCGTCGCCGAACCGGTGACGCCCGAAAGCGCTCCCATCAGGATTTCCGCCCGGGTCCGGCTGGTTCCGAGCCAGAGGTCGGGCTTCAACCCCCCGGTCTCGGCGTTCAGCATGCCAAGGCCGCTGACGTCCGGCGCGCCCAGGGTGTTGATTTCGACGCCCTGGCGCGATTGCCGTTTCGTTTCGGCGGGTTGGGCCGCGCGGTCGCGGGGTTGCAACAGGGTGGGGGCGGACTCTTGCGCGCGGGCCGGGCCGGTCGCCGAGGCCGCGATCAGGACGAGTGCGAGAAGCCTAGCGCGGGAACCTGTCATCGGGCACCACCTTTTCCACTTCGGCGGCCGGAGGAGGAATCTCCCACTGGGCAAGAAAGACGCCGCCGCCCGCCAGTGACAGCAATAGCAAATAGACCAGGAACCGGGTAAATTTTTTCATCATGGAATGCCGGGCCCCTATTCTTTCTCGGCGTGGTCGTTTAGGTTTCGCCCATGGTCGATTTGCGCCAGTTTACGGTTTCATCCGCCCGCTTTCAACGGCCAGGGCCCAGGATATGAGCCAGAACGATACGCCAAGCCATTTCTCGACGCCTTCGCCCGTGGTCCTAGTCGGACTGATGGGGGCGGGAAAGTCCGCCATCGGGAAACGACTGGCCGAACGCCTAGGCGCGCCCTTCGTCGATTCCGACGACGAAATCGTCATGGCGGACGGCCGCACCATCCCCGAAATCTTCGAACAAAGCGGCGAGACGTTTTTTCGCGAGTTGGAGCGACGCGTGATCGCGGACCTGTTCCAGGGCGGGGTCAAGGTGATCGCCACCGGCGGCGGCGCCTTCATGAACCCCGAGACCCGCGCCCGCATCAAGGCGGGCGCCGTTTCGGTCTGGCTTCGCGCCGAGTTGGACGTGCTGGTGGAGCGCACCAGCCGCAAGGACACCCGCCCCCTGCTGCAAGGCAAGGACCACCGCGAGGTTCTGGGACGGCTGATGGAGGAGCGCTATCCCGTCTACGCCGAGGCCGACGTGGTCGTCGAATCCGACGAACGGCCACACGACGAAATGGTGGACGCCGTGATCGATGCGCTGGCGTCGCAATTCAAAGCGGAGAAAGAGAAGCGATGAGCCGCGAAGTCTTGAACGTGGCGCTGGGGGACAGGGCCTACGACATCGTCGTCGGGACCGGCCTGCTCGACGGCGCCGGGGAGGCCATGGCGCCGCTGATGAAACAAAAGCGCGCGGTGATCGTCACCGACGCCAACGTGGCCCCGCTGTATCGGGAAACGGTGGAGAAATCCCTCGCCGCCGCCGGGATAGGGACGGACGCCATCGTCCTTCCGGCGGGCGAGGCGACCAAGGACTTCGAGGCGTTCCAAGAGCTTTGCGAAACCCTGATCGGCATGCGGGTGGAGCGAGGCGTCATGCTGGTGGCGCTTGGAGGCGGCGTGGTGGGCGACATCACCGGCTTCGCCGCCGCCGTGACGCTTCGCGGCATGGACTTCGTCCAGATCCCGACATCTCTGCTCGCCCAGGTGGACAGCTCGGTCGGGGGCAAGACCGGCATCAACAGCCGCCACG
The DNA here is from genome assembly GCA_964344345.1 of uncultured Hyphomicrobiales bacterium. GTDB lineage: Bacteria > Pseudomonadota > Alphaproteobacteria > Rhodospirillales > CAYFNC01 > CAYFNC01. Next base: position 11,996 of record CAYFNC010000003.1, read on the forward strand.
GCAAGAACCTGATCGGCGCCTTTCACCAGCCGCGCCTAGTGCTGGCCGACGTGGGCGTGCTGGACACCCTGCCCCGGCGCGAGCGTCTCGCGGGCTACGCCGAGGTGGTCAAGTACGGCCTGATCAACGACCCGGATTTTTTCGCCTGGCTCGAGGACAATGGCGCGAAACTGATCGACGGCGACATGGACGCGCGCATCCGCGCGGTGCTCACAAGCTGCCAAGCCAAGGCCGACGTGGTCGCCGAGGACGAACGCGAGGCGGGGAGGCGCGCGCTGTTGAACCTGGGCCACACCTTCGGCCACGCGCTGGAGGCCGAGACCGGCTACGGCGACGCGCTGCTGCACGGAGAGGCGGTGGCCATCGGAATGGCCATGGCCTTCGACCTTTCGGCCCGCATCGGCCTCGCGCCCGCCGAGGACGCGGACCGCGCGCGCGCGCATCTTTCCGGCGTCGGGCTTCCGGTGGACCTTGCCGCCGTCCGCACGCCGTCTTGGACCGTGGACGCCCTGATGAACCACATGGCGCTCGACAAGAAGGTCAAGGACGGACGGGTGACCTTCGTGCTGGCGCGGGGGATCGGGAAATCCTTCATCACCCGCGAGGTCGAGCCCGGGGCGGTCCGGGACATGCTTTCAGACTATTTGGAGGGGTAGCCATGACCGCGGCCTTGATCGCGATCGGATTCCTATTGTTGATGTCGGCGTTCTTTTCCGGGTCCGAGACCGCGTTGACGGCGGCGTCCCGCCCGCTGATGCACCAGTTGGAAAGCAAGGGGAACCGACGCGCTGCGCTCGTCAACCAGATGCTCGACGCCAGGGACCGGCTGATCGGAGCCATCCTTCTCGGCAACAACCTGGTGAACATCCTGGCCTCCGCCTTGGCCACCAGCGTTCTGATCGCCCTGTTTGGCGAGGCCGGGGTGGCCTACGCCACGCTGGCCATGACGCTTTTGGTGTTGGTCTTCGCCGAGATCATGCCCAAGACCTACGCCATCCGGAACGCGGACCGCATGGCGCTGGCCATCGCGCCGGTGGTGCATTGGCTGCTGATCATCCTCGGCCCGTTCACCTGGGTGATCCAGAAGTTCGTCGGCGGCGCCTTCAGCATGGTGGGCGCGGACGAGGAAAAGGACTCCGAACTCACCGACAAGACCGAGGAGCTTCGCGGCGCCATCGCCCTCCACGCCAACGGGGAGGAGCTGGAGAAAGACGAACGCGACATGCTGCGCAGCATCCTGGACCTGGACGAGGTCCACGTGGACGAGATCATGGTCCACCGAAAAAACGTGGCCGCGCTCGACGCCGACGCGGACAACGAGGAATTGGTGGCCCTGGCTCTGGAAAGCCCCTTCACCCGCATCCCGCTCTACCGCGACGACCCGGACAATATCGTCGGCGTGCTACACGTCAAGGCGCTGCTGCGCGCGGTGCGGGACCGCAAGGAAGGGCTCGCCGCCCTGGACCTGACGGCGCTCGCGGCCGACCCCTGGTTCATCCCCGACACCACCTCGCTGCTGGATCAGCTCAAGGCCTTCCGCAACAGGCGGGAGCATTTCGCCGTGGTGGTGGACGAGTACGGCAGCCTGATGGGGATCGTGACGCTCGAGGACATCCTGGAGGAGATCGTCGGCGACATCGCCGACGAGCACGACGTCGCGGTCAAGGGCGTCAAGCCGCAGCCGGACGGGGCCTACATCGTCGACGGCGACGTCACCATCCGCGACCTGAACCGGGATCTGGACTGGAATCTTCCGGACGAGGAGGCCTCGACCGTGGCCGGGTTGGTGCTGCACGAATCAAGGCGGATACCCGAAATCGGCCAGGCCTTCCTGTTCCACGGCTTCCGCTTCAAGATCCTGCGCCGCCAGCGCCACCAGATCACCTCGATCCGGGTCACGCCGCCGTCGCCGGAGGGCGAATCCGGAACCCAACCGGAAGCTCGGCTCGGTTGACGAGCGTTACAGCGCTTTCGCGGCTTCCAGGACCTCCTCGGCGTGCCCCTTGACGCGGACCTTGCGCCAGGCCTTGCGGACGACGCCCGCGCCGTCGATCAGGAAGGTGGAGCGCTCGACCCCCATGTAGACGCGGCCGTAGTTCTTCTTCTCCTTCCACACACCGAAGGCCTCGCAAAGTTCTCCTTCCCCATCGGAAATAAGGGAAAAAGGCAGTTCCTGCTTGGCCTTGAACTTGTCGTGGCTGGCGACGCTGTCCTTGGAGACGCCGACCACCATCGCGCCCGCCGCCTCCAGCTCCGCCGTCATGTCGCGGAAGTCCTTGGCCTCCTGGGTGCAGCCGGGCGTGCTGTCCTTGGGGTAGAAATAAAGAACCACCGTCTTTCCCGCCAAATCCTTCAGGCCGAGCGAACCGCCGCCGTCGGTGGGCAGGTCGAAGTCGGGGGCCTTGTCTCCGGCGTCCAGGGTCATTTTTCCTCTCCCTTTCGAATATTGCCTTCGTCGTCCACGCTGTCCGTGTAGATCTTGTGCGCCCGGATGCGCATTTTGTGGATGGTGGCCAAGTGTTCCTCGGCCCTTTTCACGTCGCCCCGCTTGACGGCCGCGCGCAACAGGCCCAGGACCTTGATCAAATCATCCATGGCCGCGCGGTAGTTTTCCAGAAACTTCGGACGGCGCTCCTTGGGCAAAGACCAGGTGACCAGCGGATCGTATTTCTTCGCACGCTTGGCTTGCTGGATGAGATAGCCGACGATGCCGACGTTCTTGTCGCGTTTGCTCGGGCTGTCGAGATTCGCGGCCAAGGATTTTATCTTGGTGTCCATGCTCAGAAAGATCTGAACGATCAAGGGCTTCGCCCCGGCCCGCGCGTCGGCGAACGGCATGGCGATCAGGCCCGCAAACGCGAACGCGAAGGCGAGGGAGCGGATCACGACCCCAGCCCCGCGGGCGCCTCGATGATCTCCCGGTAGATTCCGAGCACCGTTTCCGCCGTCCGCTCGGCGCGCGCCTTCAAGGCGTGGAAGTCCCCGGCCTCGCCGTTGCGGCGCAGGATGGATCGCAATCCCTGGCAAACCTCGTCCTCCCTGTCATGGTCGAGCGCGCCCTCGATGGTCAGGCGCAGGGCTCCCTGAATCGTTTGCCACAAATCCACCGCCTCGATCAACCGCTCCGCGTGATCAGCCCCCAGCAGCCCGGCGTCGCGAAGATTGGCCAGCGCCTGGCGGGTGCTGGGCGAGGAGACGTCGGGATGGTCGTGGGCGTTGGCGAGGATCAGGTGCTGGGCGATGAACTCGACGTCCACCAGACCTCCTCGGTAATCCTTGATCTTCCATATGAAATCCGAATGACGCTCCCGGTCCATGCGCATGCGCATGTCGGCGACGTCGCGAAGCAGCGCGTCCGGGTCGCGCTTCACGCATATGGCGTCGCTGATGACCCGGTTCAGCTTGTCGCGAAGCTCGGGCGGCCCGGCGACCACGCGGGCGCGGGTGAGGGCCATGTGCTCCCATGTCCAGGCGGATTCCTTCTGGTAGCGCTCGAACGCCGCCAGGCTGGAGGCGATGGGCCCGGCGTTGCCCGACGGACGCAGGCGCATGTCCACCTCGAACAGCACGCCCTCGGTGGTCTGGGCGTTGATGGCGTTGATCATGCGCTGGCTGAGCCGGGCGAAGTACTGGCTCGCGACCAACGGGCGATCCCCGTCGGAAGGCGCGCCCAGGTCCGGCGCGTCGTAAACGAAGATCATGTCCAGGTCCGACGCCGCCGTCATTTCGCGCCCGCCAAGCTTTCCCATGGCGACGATGGCCATGCCGCCGCCGGGGGGGCGTCCGTGGCGGCGCGCGAACTCCTCCTCGACCCTGGGCAACAGGCGGGAAAGCGCGGCGTCCGCGATATTGCTCAGCGCCAAGGACGCCTCGCGGGCGGTCAGCATGCCCTGCAAGGTCTGCACCCCCACCTGGAAGCGCCGGTCGGCGGCCCAGCGCCTGCTGATGTCCAGGATGTCCTCGGCCCCCTGGGCCTGGGCGAGCAGCCTGTCCAGCTCCTCGTCCAGCGCCTCGGGCCTCGGCGGCGCGTCGAAAAAATCGCCCGACAGCACGCTTTCCAGGACGTTCGGGCTATGGGCCAGATGGTCGGCCAGCTTGGGCGCGCCGCCCATGACGTCGGCCATCAGCTCCAACAGGTGGGGATTGGCGTAGATCATCGAGAACAGCTGCACGCCGGACGGCAGCCGGGCCAAAAACATGTCAAATCGCGAAAACGCCCCGTCCGGGTCCTGGGCGCCTCCCAAGGCGGACAACAGCCTCGGCATCAACTCGGTCAGGATTTCCCTGGACCGGGTGCTGCGGGTGGCGCGATAGCGCCCGTGGTGCCAGCCACGCACGGCCGCGTCCACCGCGAGAACGTTCTTGAACCCGATCCGCCCGAGGCTCGTCATCGTGTCCGGGTCGGGATCGGCGCCGGTGAACACTAGGTTGCCGCCGTCGGCGCCGCCGGCGCTGAGGTCAGGCGAATCCTCGAACAGGGCGGCGTAATGACCCTCCACCACGCGAAGATGGGCCAGCAACGCGTCCGAGAAATCGCCAGCGCCGTCAAAGCCCAGGAACGCCGCGATGGCCTCCAACCCCCGCTCGTCGTCGGGCAGGACGTGGGTCTGGTCGTCGCCGATCATCTGCAGGCGGTGCTCCACCGTGCGCAGGAAGCGGTATGCGGCGGTCAGTTCGTCGGCCGCCGCGCGCTCCACCCTGCCCGCCTCCACCAGGGACTCCAACGCCTCGATGGTGCCGGATGCGCGAAGCCGGGGCTCCTTGCCGCCCCAGATCAATTGCTGGGTCTGGGCGAAGAACTCGATCTCGCGGATTCCGCCCCGGCCCAGCTTCACGTTGTGCCCGGCGACGGCGATTTCCGAACCGCCCCGGTGCGCGTTGATCTGGCGCTTGATGGAATGGATGTCGCGGATGGAGGCGAAGTCCAGGTTGCGCCGCCACACGAAGGGGCCGAGTCCCTTGACGAAGGCGTCGCCCGCCTCCAGATCGCCCGCCACCGGGCGGACCTTGATCATGGCCGCGCGCTCCCAGTTCTGACCCAGCGTCTCGTAATAGCTTTCCGCCGCGTGGGTCGATATGGCGATGGGCGTGGCGCCCGGGTCGGGACGGAGCCGGAGGTCGGTGCGGAACACGTACCCGTCCGCCGTGCGCTCGTCCATCAGCCGCAGGATGAGGCGGGCCAAGCGGACGAACTTGGCTTGCAGCCCATGGGGCTGGTCGGTCCGGATTCGGTCCGGGTCGTAGAAGAGGATAATGTCGATGTCGCTGGAGTAATTCAGCTCACGCGCGCCCAGCTTGCCCATGCCGAGCACGATCAGGCCCGATTCCCGCTCGGGATCGTCCGGGTGGGGCAGTTCGAACGCGCCGGTTCGCGCCGTGGCCCGAAGCGCGTGGCCGACGGCGCGCCCAAGCGATGCGGCGGCGAAATCCGACAAGGCGCCCGTCACCCGTTCCAGCGGCCAGGCGCCCGCGATGTCGGCGATGGCGACGGTCAGGGCGACGCGCCGTTTCGCCTGCCTGAGCGCGCGGGCGACGTCCTCGTCCGCCGCGTCCATGGGCGGCGGTCCCTGAACCGAGCGCAGAACCGATTCGAAAACCGCGTCCGGCCCCTCCATGGCCAAGTCATGGAGAAAACCGGGCTCGCGCGCCGCGGCCAGGCTCAGGAACGGGCTGTTCCCGAACACGGCGTCGGCCAGCCTTCGTCCGTCCGCCTGACCCGAAAGCGCGCCCACGAATTCGGCAAGCCCCTGTTTTTCCGTGGCCTCGGCGGCTTCGTGGAATCGTTCGAGCCCCAATGCGGCTTGGTCCGGGTCCGCCGCCCGGGGCAGCCTGGAAAAATCAAGGAAATCGAAACCTAAATGGTCCATATTGAAACGCTCCGAGTCGCCGCACACTGCGTTAAGCGGACAGAACGGTCAAGCGGCGGGCCGGAGATAGGGGGAAGGACAATAATAATCAACGGGAACCCACCGAGGTGATCGCGCGCACATTCCGGGGAATGATGCAGATCCTGGGCGGCCTCGGCGCGGGCTTGGCCATCGTCATGATCCTGGCCGCCTGGCGCCTGTCGTCCGGCCCGATCTCGCTCGCCTTCCTCAACACATACTTGGAAGGCGTCCTCAGCAACGCCCACCCCGAAATCAGCGTGCAACTCGACGACACCATCCTGACCTGGGCGGGATGGGAGAGGACGCTCGACATCCGGGTGGTGAACCTGCGCGCCATGAACGCCAAGGACGCCGTGGTGGCCAAGGTGCCCCAGATGTCCATCGCCTTCAGCGCCCGCGGCCTGTCCAAGGGCGTCGCCGCGCCGAAAAGCATTGAAATCTTCAACCCTCGCGTCCGGCTGGTGCGTCTGAAAGACGGGGGTTTCGAGGTCGGCATGGGCGGCGAGGACGACGACGCCAACCCCTCGGTCACGGAAGTCGCCTTGGCGTTCCTGGAGAACTGGGACCCGGACAGCCCCATGCGCTTTCTCACCCGGCTCAGCATCGTGGACGGAGACCTGACGATCGAGGACCGCAGGCAGAACGCCGTCTGGCGCGCGCCCAAGGCCCAGGTGAAACTGCGTCGCCACGCGCTCGGCGTCCGGGGGGAAATCTCTCTTGACCTGGAGACGGGCGCCGATCCGGGCGACATGGCTTTCGTCACCGTCCTCGGCGACTACCGCAAGGGCGAGCACAAGGTGGACCTGGGCATCGCATTCTCGGAACTTGCGCCGTCCGTCTTGTCGCGCATCGACCCGGCTTTCGACATCATGGCCGGCGTTAAAATCCCTCTGCGCGGCACCATGACCGCCAGCGTATCCGCGGACCAGGGCGTCGAGACCCTGGGCTTCGAGATCTCCGGCCAGGGCGGAGAGCTGTCGCTGCCCGAGCCCATAAAGCAAAACATTTCGCTCCAAGACATGGTCATGATCGGGCGCTATGAAGGCGAGACCGGGATCCTGCAGCTCATCGAGCTGGTCGCGAATCTGGGCCCGGAAGGAACCGTCCACATCCCCGGCCCCAACGGACACGACATGCCGGTCGAAAGAATCCGGGCCGACGGCCATTACTTCTCCAAGGAAGCCCGCGTCGCGATCGACAACCTGGACCTGGATCTGCACGGGCCCAAGGCGCATATCTCGGCGACAATCGATGGCGTCGGCGGACCGTTGGACGTCAAGGCCTCGGGTGAGTTGGAGGGGATGCGCGTCGATGAATTGGCGCGGTACTGGCCGCAAGACTGGGGGGCGGAAGCGCACGGATGGTGCGTCGCCCATCTGTCCGACGGCGCGGTGCCAAAGGCCAGCATCGACATCCACCTCGGAACCGGCGAAGAAGGCCAAGTGGAGCTGAAGACGCTTTCGGGCAAGATGGACATCTTCGACGTGACCGTCGACTACCTGGCTCCCATGCCAAAGGCCCGCCACGCCATGGGCCGGGCGGAATTCGACATGGACAGCTTCGACATCTGGATCGACAGCGGCGAGGTCCAGGGCCTTTCGGTGGACCGGGGCACCATCTGGCTGACCGGCCTGGACCAATACGACCAATTCGCCGACATCAAGCTGACCATTTCGGGCCCGGTCCAGAACGCTCTGGAGCTCATCGACTCCGAGCCGCTCGGCTTCGCCTCCGCCCTGGGGATCAAGCCGTCGAGCACCGACGGCGCCGCCACCACCGACCTGGACCTCTATTTCATTCTCGAAAACGACCTGACGCTCGAACAGGTCAAGGTCTCGGCCAGTTCCGAACTGCGCCGCGTGCGCATCGCGGACGTGATGTTCGGCAAGGACGTCAGCGGAGGCGACCTGCGCCTTCGGGTCGACAAGAAAGCCATGAACGTCATCGGCCGGGCGAAGGTGGGGGACGTCCCCGCCGTGCTGGCTTGGCAGGAAAATTTTGGGAAAGGCGCCCCGTTCCGCAGCAAGTACGAGGTCCGAGGCCGCCTTGACGACGTTTCCAGCATGGCCGATTTCGGCCTTGATCCGCGTCCGGTGGTCGGCGACGCGCTCTCGGGCCCGCTTTCGGTCAACCTGATCCAGGAGGTCCGCTCGGAGAAGAAGAGCATCCTCAAGGTCTCCCTTGACGCCATCGACATGAGCGCCGATGTCCCCAACCTGGGCTGGCGGAAAGACCCGGGGCAGCCCGGCACGGCGGAGATGGAGGTGCATTTCGACGACGGGAGCATCGTGGCGATTCCCTCGTTCGCGATCTCCGGCGCCGGGCTTCGCGCCATGGGCAATGCGACGTGGTCCAAAGGCGCGTTGGAGCGCGTGATCCTGGAGCGCTTTATCCTCGGACGCAACGACGTCAACGGCGTCCTGATGCCGAGCGGGGAAGGGCGATGGAACGCGGTTCTGAAGGGCGGAAGCCTGGACCTTTCGGCCGCATGGAAGGGCGTCACCGGCAATAAAGGACAATCAGACGAGCCGGAAACGGCGCCGGTTTCGCAAGAAGGCCCCCTGTTCGACGTCAGCATCGCGCTCAACCGGGTATGGATGGACGAAAAACAAGGGTTCGACAACGTAGCCGGCCGCCTGGTCCGCCAGGGCGACACCTGGAAAACGCTGGATCTGAAGGGATCGGTCAAGGGCAAGAAGGCGCTGGAATTGAAGATCGAGCCCAAGGCGAACCGGAAGCGCGCTCTATTGATTCGCGGCGGCGACGCGGGCGAGGCTCTCCGAGTCCTTGGTCTTTTCGACAACATGGTGGAGGGAAAGCTGGTCGTCACCGGTGAGATTGACGATGCGAAACCAGGAAACCCCGTGGCCGGAATCGTGCAAATCAAAAAGTTCCGCATCAAGAAGGCGCCGGTCCTCGCGCACGTGCTGAGCCTCGCCGCGTTAACCGGTATCGTGGAATCCCTGCAAGGGGAAGGTCTGCATTTCCAGGAGATGAAACTTCCCTACGTCATGAACAGTGGCGACCTGTCGCTCAAGGAGGCCAAGGCCTGGGGACCGTCGCTGGGCTTCACCGCCGAGGGGCGCTACGACACGATAAAAGACGCCTTCGACATGGAAGGCACCATCGTTCCCGCCTACGCCATCAACGCCGTTTTAGGGCAAATTCCGCTGATCGGAGAGGTATTCACCGGCGAAAAGGGAAGCGGCGTCTTCGCGGCCACCTACACCGTGACCGGAACCTCGGACGACCCGAACGTTTCCGTGAACCCGCTGACCGCATTGGCGCCGGGCTTCCTGCGCAACCTGTTCGACGTCTTCGACGAAGACAAAAAGCCCAAGGACGGAAAGGGCGCCCCCGCCAAGCCGAAATCCCCCGCGAAAAAAGATGGGAAACTGGGGACGCGAGGCCAGGAAACCGCCCGCCTCGCGCAGCCGGGGCTTGCCATTCCGAATGGGACCGATTAAGACAGACCCGTCCCGTCCGGGACCATCCCGAATGGAATACGGGCGCGTAGCTCAGCGGGAGAGCACTGTGTTGACATCGCAGGGGTCGCTGGTTCAATCCCAGCCGCGCCCACCATTCCAAACAAGGGGCTAGAGGGAAAATTTAAAAACAGTCTAGATTTATGGGGCAGGTTCCGGGGCAGCAATAAAAGTGGCCTCCAGAAAATTTCAATCAAATGCGCCGCCAGCCGACGCCTTACGCCTCCCCCCCCTCCTCCAATTCCTCGGCCGAGGCGACGATGAGCTCGCCGAATTCGCGCAGGAAGACCGAGCCCTTGACCGTGCGCTGGATGAGCACGCTGCGGCGGTCGTTCTCGTCGGTCTTGCGGCGAAGAAGGTCCAGAGCTCCCAAACGGTCGAGCGCGCGCGTGATGGCGGGCTTGGACACCATCAAGGTGTCGGCGAGGCCCCGCACGGTGTGAGGAGGCGGCGTCAGATAGACGGTGAGCAGCAGCGCCATCTGGCGCGCGGACAAATCGGGCGCGTCGCGGCGCACGCCGGTCACGATGGCGCGCCGCCATAAATCCAACGCTTGAAGCTCGGTGAGTTGTACAGCCATGCCGCCAATTTCATTCCGCGTTCGGAACTGTTATCCGATTCCCACGATGCATGGCAACAAAAACCGTTCGCGTTCAAGGGCGTCCATCAGAAATGATAGGCGACGCCCATGCCGAAATACCCCTGGGTCGCACTGCCCTTTTTGTCCACCAAGGGACTGTCGGCGGCCTCGCTCATCAGTTGGCCACCCTTGAGGACGGTGAGAACTTTCCAGTTTTCGGTGACGTCGTAGGTCAAATCGATGCGAAGCGTGACATCCTGAAATCCCATGTCGGGAGAATAGGCCTGGCCTTCATTCAGACTCTTCGCTTCCTCCACATTCAGACCGAAGTACGTGTCCATTTCGTTTTCGTTCAGGAACGTGGTGCTGAGACGGGCGACGAGCCTCCAGTCGTCGTAAAAACGCGCGCCGTAAGAAGCGCCGATTTCCCCACGCAAGCCCTCGGCGCCGCCTGAAAGGGATTGAAGAATCACCATATCGAGCTTGTAATGATCGAAAGCGAATTCCGCGAAGGCCCCACCCCTGATTCCAGGGTCGATATCATCCACGTTTCCGGGACGGTCGCTGCTGCCGAGATAGTACGTTACGACGGGACCCGTCCGGAAATTCCTGGTCTTGTACGCGTTCCAGCCCAATCCGTCCCAGGTGTTGAAGAAAACGTGCTCTTTCCATTTGAAGTCGATCAAGGGCAGGGGCAGCGCGGTGTATTCTTCCGCGCCGATGTATTTCGGAGCGGCCGCGACGAAAGCTCCCAAGGTCAGATCGTAATCCTCCCAGGAATATTTCTCGCCCTCGACGATCGGGGCGGCGAAGGCCGGGCCGGAAAGCGTCAGCAGCGCCGCGAGCGCCGCGCCAGAAGTCTTTCGCATCGAGAACTCTCCCCCTCATGGAGCCAAAGGGCCGAACGCCCTGACATCTGTCCATAGACAGGGCGTATTTTCAATATCGGGCGTGAACGAAACCTTAACGGCGCGCGCATTCGCATCACACAGATGCGGAAAAGCCACAGGTTCGCCGTTATTGCAGGCGGGCGGCTACATTCCAAGCCGGGTGGCGTCGCTTTCCAGGGACGCCGCCTTCACCCACCAGTCCGGGTGGGCGCGCTGGAGCGCCATGGCGGCGTCGGTCGCCCGGGACGCATCGGCGAACAGGCCGAAACACGTGGCGCCGCTGCCGCTCATGCGCGCGAGTTGGACGCCAGGCCGCTCCGCGATGGCGGACAGGACCTCGCCCACGACGGGCGCGACCTCGATCGCCGGGTCGGTCAGGTCGTTGCGCCGCTCCGCCAGCAATTTCGCGAACGCCGCGCCGGCGGCGGGCGCATCGGAGAAGCGCGCGGGCTCGGAAAAGGGTCCGTGGCGGCGCCGGAAGACCTCGGGCGTCGAGACCTCGACCCCGGGATTGACCAGCACCAACCAAGCCTGGGGCAGCGGCGGCGCGGGTTCGAGCTCCTCGCCAACGCCCCCCATGAAGGCGGTCCGGCCCATCAGGCAAACGGGAATGTCCGCGCCGAACCGCAGCGCCAGCTCCATCAACCGGTCGCCCGAGGGATCGATCCCCCACAATGTGGTCAGCGCCTTGATGGTCGCGGCCGCGTCGGCCGAGCCTCCGCCCACGCCGGACGCGGGCGGAAGCCGTTTGTTCAGCAGGATACGCGCGCCTTGCGCGACGCCCATGTCGTCGGCCAGCGCCTTGGCGACCCGCATCACCAAATTGTCCTCGCCCGCCGGAATCCGGTCCGCGAAGTCCCCCTCCACGTCGAGGTGAATCCCACTCGTCGACGGCGTGGCGACGATCAAGTCGTGGATTCCGGCGAACGCGGCGAGACTGTCCAGGATGTGGTATCCGTCCTCGCGCTTTCCGGTCACGTGAAGGTAGAGGTTGATCTTCGCCGGCGCCGCCATCCTGACGGCGTCCGGACGGCGTCCGCTCATTTCTCCTCCGTCGCCTCTCCGACCAGGCCCTGACGCAGCTTGCGCTCCACCTTGGGCACCAGGTCCGGCTCTGGATCGAGGCTGAGCACCCTGCGCCATTGGAACCTGGCTTCGTGGCGGCGCCCCACCTTCCAGTAGGCGTCGCCGAGATGGTCGTTGATCACCGGGTCCTGGGGGCGGAGGAACACCGCGCGCTCCAGCTCCCGCGTCGCCTCGTCGAAGCGGCCGAGCCGGTAATAGACCCACCCAAGGCTATCGACGATATAGCCGTCCTTGGGCTTCTTTTGCACCGCCGTTCGGATCATCTCCTCGGCCCAGGCGATGTTGCGGCCCTGCTCTACCCAGGAATAGCCGAGGTAGTTCAGCACGTAAGGATCGTCGGGCTGGAACTCGAGCGCGCGCAGGAAGTCGGCCTCGGCCCGGTCCCATTGGTCCGATTGCTCAAGCGCCATGCCCCGGCTGTACAGGATGTCCCAATGCTCCGGCCTCAATTCGCCGATGCGCTCGATCGCCTCGTCGTAGGCTTCGACCGCCTCGTCGTAGCGGTCGCGCATGCGCAGGATCTCGGCGATCTCGAGCATGGCCTCGGCCCGGTCTGGCTTCTGCTCGGCCATGTCGCGAAGCAGGTCCAACGCCTCGTCCGTCTTGTCCAGTGCGTTCAGGTTGGCCGCGATCCGAAGCCGCGCGGTCCAGGACAGGGGCGAGGCCGGGTCGATGTCGGCGTAGATGTCGTTGGCCGCCGCGAGCTGCCCGTCGGTCTCCAGGACGTCGGCGACCCGGATCCGCATCATGGTGAATTCGGGCCTGAGGAAAAGCGCCATCCGTCCGAACGCCAGCGCCGAGACCATGTTGTCGCGCTGGCTGAGCAGGCTCGCGATGTCGAACAGGCCCTCGGCCACGCCGTCGCCTGGGCTCGCGACCTCGCGCTCGGGCGGTTGTTGGACCGATACGCGCTCCAGCGCCGGGGCCAGGAAGGTGGAGCGGGGGTTGCCCTGGATGTAGTCCTCGTACAGCTCCCGGGCCTCGTCCCAACGGCCCGAACGCTCCAGGAAGGCGCCGTACAGCTCGGTCAAGCGAAGGGACAGACGGTTCGCGTCCTTGATCGCGCCCTTGTAACGTCGGTCCGCCTCCCCGTTCCGGCCGGCGAGGTCGCTGATCAATCCCACGTGCATGTCGTGGAGGGCGGTGAGCTTGCGCTTCTTGAGCTCGGCGATTTCCTCGATGGCGTCGTCCACCCGCTCAAGCCCCACGAGTATCCAGGCCCGGACCAAGGGGATCACCAGCGCCTGCAGGCCGGTCCTGGGCAGTTCGGAGATCTGGGCGTCGGCCTCGGCGTAACGCCCGGCCTTGATGTGGTCGATCACCAGAAGCAGGGCGGCGAGCATGTCGTCATCCTGGGCGAGGATGCGATCCGCCAGCGCCTTGGCGTCGTCAAGACGCCCTTCCATGACCAACATGACGAAGGTGCGGCGCAAAAGCCCGCCGTTTTCCGGATCCATTTCCAGCGCGGCGTTGAGGAACCGCGTGGCGTTGGGCACGTCGCGCCGGGACTGCGCGTGCCGTCCGGCCAGGTAGTTTCCGGTCAGCGACGCGGCCAGGGGCGGCGGGCCGCCCTCGACTTCGGCGGCGGATTCGGGCTCGGCCGCGCCGACGGGGTCGTCGCCGCCGCCGCAGGCGACGGGCGCGAGCGCCATCGCGATGGCCAGGACCTTCAGTTTTCCAATCAGGCCGTTCGGCCCCGTCTTTTTCCTCACGCTCGCCTCATGGCCGTCAAGGGTGTTTCGGAATCGCGACAGTCTACCCGATGCTTGGGCGCGGACAAACCGCATGGTCTACATGTTGACGTAGTTGGGGCCGCCGCCGCCCTCGGGCGGGACCCAGACGATGTTGCCGGTGGGATCCTTGATGTCGCAACACTTGCAGTGCAGGCAGTTGGACGCGTTGATGACCAGCTCGGTGCCCCAGCCCTTGGCCTTGTCCTTGGCGACGAATTCGTAGACCCCCGCCGGGCAGTAGTTCGCCTCCAACCCCGCGTAATAGGCTAGGTTGATGCGAATGGCGTTCTCGGGCCTGCGCAGCAGCAGGTGGCGGGGCTGGTCCTCCTCGTGGTGGACGTTGGCGTAGGCGAGGGAATCGCTCTTGTCGAAGGTGAGCTCCCCGTCCGGCTTGGGGTACTGGATATTCTTGACCGTTTTCGCACGCTGGGTCGCCTTGCGGTCCGCCTTGCGGTGGTGCAGGGTCCAGGGCGCGTTGCCCTTGAACAGGCGGACGTCCAGCGCCGCGTTGGCGAGACCCTGCCACATTCCCCACTGGAACCCCGGGCGGATGTTCCTGGCCTTGGTCAGGTCGTCCCAGACCCACGAATCCGCCATCCCCTCGGCGTAGGCGGTCATGTTGCCCCAGCCCTTGATCAGGGCCGCGAAAGCCGCGTCGCCGGCGGAAATCCCCGACTTGATCGCGGTGTGAATTCCCTTCATGCGCAGAACGTCCATGAATCCCGCCGAGCAGCCAAGCAGCGCGCCGCCCGGGAAATTCAAGGTGGGCAGGGACTGGATTCCCCCCTCGTTCAACACCCGGGCGCCGTAGGAAATCCGCCGTCCGCCGCGAAGCAGCTTGTCGAACAAGGGATGGGTCTTGAATTTCTGCAGCTCGCGGAACGGGTCGAGATAAGGGTTGCCGTAGTCGAGCCCGACCACCATGCCGACGGAGACCTTCCGTTCGTCCATGTGGTAGACGAACCCGCCGCCGTAAGCCTGTCCGTCCAGCGGCCATCCCAGGGTGTGAACCACCAGGCCCTGGTTGTGGCGCTCGGACGGGACCTCCCACACCTCCTTGACGCCGAGCGCGTAGACCTCGGGATCGGCGTTTTGACGCAGGTGGTAGCGCCGCTCCAGCAACTTGGCGAGCGAGCCCCTGGCCCCTTCCGCGAACAGGGTGTAACGGCCGCGAAGCTCCACGCCCGGCTGGTGGTTCATGCCGCGCCGTCCGTCCTTCTTCAGCCCCATGTCGCCGGTGGCGACCCCCGCGACCGCGCCTTGGGTGTCGTAGAGGATCTCGGTGGCGGAAAAGCCCGGGAATATCTCGACCCCCAGTTCCTCGGCCTGCTCGGCCAGCCAGCGGGTCAATGCGCCCAGGCTGATGATCCAGTTGCCGTCGTTCTGCAAAGATGGGGGAATGGGAAGGTTCCGTGCCTTGCCCTCGGTCAGGTACAGCATCCAGTCGCGCTTGACCCGGACCGTGACCGGCGCGCCACGCTGGCGCCAGTCGGGAATCAGCTCGTTCAGTCCCCGGGGATCCATGACCGCGCCGGACAGGATGTGGGCGCCGACCTCGGCCCCCTTTTCCACCACGCAGACCGATATGTCCCGGTCCGTGTTTTGACGGTTCTGGCGCAAGCGGATGGCGGCCGCCAGCCCGGCGGGCCCGGCGCCGACGATCACCACGTCGAATTCCATGCTTTCCCTGGTCATGCCCCGTCTATAGCACAGCGCGTCCCGGCCTGATAGTGTTGCGCCATGGATACGAACTTGGCCTCGCGGGAGCTGTTGGAATGGTACGTCGCCGCCGGCGTTGACGAGGCCGTGGGCGAGGCGCCGGTCAACCGGTTTTCCGCGCCCCAAGCCCCCGAACCCGCGCCCGCGCCGCCCCCGCCTTCCGTCCCGAGAGCCGCCGCGCCCCAGGTCCCTCCACCACCCGCGACCGACGCGGCCGTCCAGGACGCGGTGAGCTTGGCGCGGGACGCGAAGACGCTGGACGAACTTCGCGAACGCATCGACTCCTTCGAGGGTTGCGCCCTGAAGAAGACCGCGACCAAGACCGTGGTCTTCGACGGCGCGCCGGACGCCAAGGCGCTGTTCGTCGGCGAGGCGCCGGGGGCGGAGGAGGACCGGTCCGGCCTGCCCTTCGTCGGCCCGGCGGGGAAGCTATTGGACAGCATGCTGGAATCCATCGGACTCGACCGGACCAAGGTGTTGATCACCAACACGGTGTTCTGGCGCCCGCCCGGCAACCGCAGCCCCACCATCCAGGAAGCCGCCGTCTGCATGCCGTTCGTCGAGCGTCTGGTGGAAATCGTCGATCCCGAGTTGATGGTGACGCTCGGCGGCGCCGCGTCCAAGGCGCTTCTGGCCCAAAGCGAGGGCATCGGCAGGCTGCGCGGGCGCTGGTTCGAATACGCCACCCCGGGCCTGCCCCGGCCGGTCCGGACCATCGCCATGCTGCATCCGGCCTACCTTCTACGCTCCCCGGCCCAGAAGCGCGAGGCGTGGCGGGATATGCTGGCGCTGAAAAAACAAATCGATGAACTGTCGCCTTAACGCCACATCACCACGACAAAACGAATCCAATTGATTTGATTGGACTTGCCCCCTCGCAAGCCCTGGACTTATAACCCCAGGGCTTAGAATGGGGGTCGGATTCCATGCGTTTGCGCGCGTTGGCGGTTTTGATTGCGTTTTTCGCGGCGTTGCTTTCGGGCCACGCCCGTGCCTCGGATGTCGCGGCCCTGACTTCGTCCAAGGGCGGGATTTCCCTGGTCAGGGTCTTGTCGTCGTCGGACGTCGAGCGCTACCGCGACATTCACGACCTGCAGAAGCGCGGCCGCTGGGGCGAGGCCGACCGGCTGATTTCCAGGTTAAGCGACGACATCCTGATGGGCCACGTCATGGCCCAGCGCTACCTGCATCCCAGAAGCTACCGCTCCAAGTACGCGGAACTCAAAGGTTGGCTCGAGCGCTACGCCGACCACCCCGAGGCGCCGACCATCTACAAGCTGGCCATGAAGCGCAAGGCGCGCCGCGCGGCGGCGCCGCAAAAGCCGACGGCGGGCTCGGGCCGGTCCGGCCACCAGGCCTACGAGGGCTCCGTCAAGCCCCGGGGCAAGCGGCTCAACAAGTCCCAGCGCCGCAGGGCCGCGCAGCTCAAGCGCAAGATCCGCAAGGCGTTCCGCAACGGCTGGACCAAGTCCGCCAAGAACCTGATCCGCTCCAAGGAGGCCAAGCGCCTGCTCGGCCGAGTGGAGCACGACGAATTCCGCGCCAAGCTCGGCGCCGCCTACTTCGTCGATGGGCGCGACAAGTGGGCGTTGGCTTGGGCGGGCAAGGCCGCGAAGCGCTCCGGCAAATGGACGCCCGAGGCCAACTGGGCCGCCGGGCTCGCCGCCTACCGCATGGGCCGTTACAAGCGGTCCGCCAAGCATTTCGAGTCCGCGACAAGGGCCAAGGGCGCCACGCGCTGGATGGCGTCGGCCGCCGCGTTCTGGGCCGCCCGCGCGCACCTGAAAGCCCGCGCGCCCAGGAAGTACAACGAATGGCTCGGCGTCGCGTCGGCCTATCCCCGCACCTTTTACGGCCTTCTCGCCCGCCGCGTCCTGGGGCTACCGGTTTCGTTCCGCTGGAACGAGGCGCCGGACGTCACCCGCTATGACGTGGAGCTGATCGCCGGGACCGAGACCGGGCGGCGCGCCATGGCGCTGGTGCAGGTGGGACAGGACGCCATGGCCCAGCGCGAGCTTCTGAATCTCGCCTCCCAAGCCCGCCGCGGACTGGCGCGGTCCATCCTGGCCCTGGCGTCGAACGCCGACATGCCCGCGCTCGCGGTGCGGCTCGACGCCCGGCTCCATCCCCGGGGCGGCGGCTGGGACGACGCGGCGTATCCCCTGCCGTCTTGGAAACCCGAGGACGGCTACCGGGTGGACCGGGCGCTGATTTACGCCATCGCGCGCCAGGAATCGGGTTTCAATCCCGAGGCCGAAAGCTGGGCGGGGGCCAAGGGGCTGATGCAGCTCATGCCCGGCACCGCGAGCTTCGTCGCGCGGGACAGGAGTCTCCGCCGCGACCGGGACGACCAACTGTTCCGCCCCGAATTCAACCTGTCCCTCGGCCAGCAGTACGTGGAGATGCTGCTGGACGACAGGAAGGTCCAGGGCGACCTGTTCCGCCTCGCCGCCGCCTGGAACGCCGGGCCCGGCAAGCTGTCCCAGTGGTGGGAGCGCAAGTCGCGGCACAAGCACGACCCGCTGCTGTTCATCGAGGGGCTGACCTCGCCGGAAACCCGCCGCTTCATCGAGCGCGTGCTCGCCAACCTGTGGATCTACCGCGACCGCCTGGGCCAGCCGACGCCGTCGCTGGACGCCATTGCGGCCGGGGAATGGCCGGATTACACTCCGCTCGATTCCCAAACCCTGCAGGTGGCCGAACATGGCGAAAATCGAAGGTGAGCGCGACTTCGTCCCCGTCAACATCGCGGTGCTGACCGTCTCCGACAGCCGCACTCTCGAAACCGATAAATCCGGCGACACGCTGGTCAAGCGCATCGAACGCGACGGCCACATGGTCGCGGATCGGGATATCGTCCCCGACGACGCCGACGTCATCGCGGCCAAGCTGAAGGGCTGGATCGACAACGCCCAAGTTGACGCGGTCATCGCCACCGGCGGCACCGGCGTCACCGGCCGTGACGTAACGCCGGAGGCCTTCGCCCAAGTGATCGAGAAGGACATCCCCGGCTTCGGCGAACTGTTCCGCTGGATCAGCTACCAGAAGATCAAGACCTCCACCATGCAGTCCCGCGCCGTGGGGGGCGTGGCGAACGGCACATATCTGTTCGCGATTCCGGGCTCGACCGGGGCCTGCAAGGACGCCTGGGACGACATCCTGGTCCACCAGTTCGACGCCCGGCACCGCCCGTGCAATCTGGTTGAGCTCATGCCCCGGCTGAACGAGCACAAGGATTAATCGTTTTCGTTGGAGCCCATGGCTTCGAGAAACGCCACCGCTTCCGGGGTCTCGGCGACCAGCGGGACGTAACCCGCGTCTTCCTTCATGATATGCCGCGCGAGCCAGCAATGGAGGAACCCGCCGAGTTGCTTGACGTCGACGGACGCGGGGTCCTTGTCGTAGTCCGAACGGATGGCCCGGAGACGTTCGCGGATTTCCTCGTGAGACGCCATGTGCGGGGCCAAGCCCTTGTAGCGGAGCGCCTTTTGCAGCTCCTCCTCGCGCGAGAAATGGTTCTCGGCGCTGTCCGCCAGCTTGTTCAGCACCTCGCCGACCAGGGCCGCCTCCTCGCCGCGCCCGGCTTCCTTCAACTGCTCGAACAAATCGAACAGGCGCGCGTGATCTTCGTCGATCCCATCGACGCCGACGCACAAGGTCGGCTCCATGCATGCGTCTTTCGTATCGCCCATTTCGCCAAGGCCGAACTGTTTGCAAGACCCGCAAACCTTTCACACCGCGCGCGCGAACGCAATATGAAAATGCGTATCATTCTCAGCAATGGGTTTGATTCCATTTTCCCCGACGCCGGGCGCCGGTGGTCGGCGTCCGCCGCCGCATCCGTCGGAAGTTCCGTTGCCGGAAGCCGTCAGGTCGTGAAACCCATTGGGGCCGATGGGGCGGTTTTGGCCCATGGCTGCCCCTCCATCTGAAATTTCTGGATGAGCTCACTGACATGACAAGGTGGTTTTTGTTAGGCTACAAGACGAATGAATTCCGACACGAGGGACAAAGATGGCTGCAACGAAAACGGCGGGTCAGATCGAGATCGATGGCGAAAGGCTGACGATCGAGGAGCTCACGGAGCGCTACAAGAATGCAAGGGACGAGCTCGCCCACCTGACCAAGAAGGACCGCAAGGCGGCGCGCGCGCTGGGACGCCGTCGCCAGGAGCAGTCCCTGAAGCCCTACCAGGCGGAGCTGATAAAGATGCAGCGCCACCTGGAGGAAACCAACACCCGAATGATCGCCCTGTTCGAAGGGCGCGACGCGGCCGGAAAGGGCGGCACCATCCGCCGCATCACCCGATACATGAACGAAAAGCATTACCGGGTTGTCGCCCTTGGCAAGCCGACCCAGAGGCAGATCAGCCAATGGTATTTCCAGCGCTATGTGGAGCAGTTCCCACGCGGCGGCGAATTCGTTTTGTTTGACCGCTCCTGGTACAACAGGGCCATGGTCGAGCCTGTTTTCGGTTTTTGCACGCCGCAGCAGCACGAGACATTCATGGAAGGCGTCACCGGTTTCGAAAAGGATCTGGTGCGCAACGGCACCGTCCTGGTCAAATTGTACTTCAGCGTCACCAAGGAGATCCAGGCGGAGCGCTTCGAGAGGCGGATGACCGACCCCTTGAGGCAATGGAAGCTGTCGGAGGTGGATGTGCAGGCGCAGGAACGATGGGATGACTTTACCGACGTAAAATACAGGATGTTGCGCAGAACCCACACCACCGTGGCGCCATGGACGATCGTCCGCTCAGACGACAAGCACTCGGCGCGGATGAATGTCATGAAGGTGCTGCTCAACGTGGTGCGCTATCCGGACCGCAATCCGGAACTCGATTTCGCTCCAGACCCAGAGATCATCGTTTCCGGAGCCCGCGAGTTGGAGATTATGGAGGCGGAAAGAATTCAACAGGGGCTCATCGTTTAAAGCCTAGTCGCGGTCTTGCTTGGCTGTCCGTTCCTGGCCATGTAGGCCCGGCCGGTCCCCATGGATTCTCATCCGGAGCCAGTGGCGCAAGGCATTCAGGATGGGATCGACATCGGCCCCGAATCCACGCGCGACGTCGAAAAGCCTTCCTTCGTCATGGTTGAACTGTTTGCGAGATAGGCAACCTTTCATACGGTTTCCGTTTGATTGATTCGGCTATTTTGTGATTCCCTGCATTCCGGAGCACCACATGCAGGGGGCAGCGATGAGCATTCATGTTTCCCGACATCTTGATCCGGAGGCTGTTTTCGAGGCGTACCGTTCGGAACGAGACGGCGTTCTGCGATCGCATCCGCATGTGATCTGGATGTTGCTGTGCGGGGAGCCGATTTCAGCCCGCGACTTGGCGAACCGGGCCGGATCGTCGATGGTTGCCGAAAAGGCCGGCGCGGCGATCGGCCCCACCCCCGGCGCCGTCATCAACAGACGGCGCGCCGCCGACCCCTTGGCCCGCGCCATCACGTCCCCGTCCATCCGGCGGGCTTCCTCCTTCAACGCTTCGCGTGCCGCCAGAAGCGGCGAGATTACTCCCGTCAGTTCCGGGGGCTCCGCCAGGATCGCCCGCACCCGCCGGGCGAACTTCCCCGTCCCCTTGGGGAAGCGAAGGCCGACGGTTCCCAGAAGGCCCCGGATGGCGTTCTCCAGGTCCCGGCCCAGGCCGATCAGGCGGTGGCGCGCCTTCAGGGTGATCCGGTCCCCCTGGGCATCCGCGCTCTTGACCGATACCGCGCGGTGGAAGCCCGTTCGCGCGATCTCCGCCAGCAGTTCCGCGTCGTTGGCGTCGGTCTTGTTGTGCTGCAGCCGCGTCACCGCATGGGCCTGGCGGGCGTCGATCACATCCACTGGAAGACCGCGCCCCCGTCGCTCGCGGGCCAGCCAAGCCGACAGCGTTCCCGTCTCCAGCACGATCCGCTCCGGGCGCAGGCAATGCTCCCGTAGAACCTCGAAAAGCGTATCCGGGGCGGTGGCCGCCTTGCCCCGCGCCACAACCTTCCCCGTCTCCTCCTTCACGCAAAACGCCGTCTCTTCCTTCGAAACGTCAAATCCCACATACGCGACCATGGTCACTCTCCTTCATCAGCCTATTGGGGCGCCGTTACACGACCCCGCATCATAGGCTCCGGGAGAGTGACCGCAGGAATTACGCTATGTATAATAAATGCAACAGACGCTCTTAGAGCCCATTTGGAAATGAATTGAGTAGAATCAGCCGCTTATGATTCCTTTGTTTGCGCCAACGAACAGAGGAGCCACAAGATGTGGACTGAAACTACTCAATTCATTTCCAAATGGGCTCTTACAATCACCATCCACTGCTCCTCGTCCAGCACAGGGACGCCGAGCTCCGCCGCCTTCTTTGCCTTCGATCCCGGGTCGGCGCCGACGATCAGGTAATCTGTCTTTTTCGAGACCGAGCCCGCCACCTTGGCCCCCATGGCCTCGGCGCGGGCCTTGGCCTCCTTGCGGCTCATGGCGGAAAGGGTCCCGGTGATGACCACGGTTTTCCCCGTCATCGGGGTCTCCGCCTCGTCCGGCGCCTCGAAATCCTCGACGGTCAACTGGACGGATAGCGCGTCCAGGGCGTCCGCGTTGTGGGGCTCGGCCATGAAATCGACCAGGTCCCGGGCGACCAGATCCCCCACCTGATCGATGGCGACCAGATCGCGATAGGCCTCCGATTCCGCGTCCGCCGCCGCCGTCATGGCGTCGCGCCAGGCGTCGAGCGAGCCGTAATGGCGCGCGAGCAGCCTCGCCGTCGCGTGGCCCACCTGACGGATGCCGAGCGCGTAGATGAAACGGTCGAGCGGCATGGTTCGGCGCGCCTCCAGCGCGGCGAGAAGATTGTCCACCGATTTGTCGCCCCACCCTTCCTTTTTACGGATAACGTCCTTATGGTCGGCGAGACGGAAGATATCGGCGGGCGCGCGGATCAGGCCGTCCTTCCAGAACGCCTCCACCTGCTTGGCGCCCAGCCCCTCGATGTCGAAGGCGTCGCGGGAGACGAAGTGCCGCAGCCGCTCCACCGCCTGGGCGGGGCAGACCAGCCCGCCGGTGCAGCGAAGCGCCGCCTTCCCCTCTTCGCGCGCGGCCTTGGAGCCGCATTCGGGACAAACGTCGGGGAATTCGAACGGTCGGCTGTCGGCAGGGCGCTTGTCCGGAACCACGGACACCACCTGGGGAATCACGTCGCCCGCACGCTGTACGACTATCGTATCGCCCTCGCGAACGTCCTTGCGCCGGATTTCGTCCTCGTTGTGCAGCGTCGCGCGGGACACCACCACGCCGCCGACGGTGATGGGCTCCAACTCGGCGACCGGCGTCAGCGCTCCCGTGCGTCCGACCTGGATCGAAATGGCGTGGAGCAGGGTTTGCGCCTGTTCGGCCGGGAACTTGTGCGCGACGGCCCAACGGGGCGCGCGGCTGACGAAACCGAGCCGTTGCTGCCAATCGAGCCGGTCGACCTTGTAGACCACCCCATCCATGTCGAAGGGAATGTCCGGGCGGCGCGCGACCAATTCGGCGTAATGGGCGAACACCGCGTCCACGTCGGCGCAAAGTCGCGCCGGTTCGGTCAGGCGGAACCCCAATGCCGCCAGCCGCGCGCGCGCCTCGGCCATGGTCGCGCCCAGCGGCTCGGAGACCTCCCCCCAGGCGTAGGCGAAAAACCGGAGCGGCCTGGATGCGGTCACGGCCGAATCGAGCTGGCGCAGGCTACCGGCGGCGGCGTTGCGAGGATTGGCGAAGGTCTTGGCCCCAGCGTCCTCCTGCCTCGTGTTCAACTCGGCGAAATCGGCCCGTGTCATGCACGCCTCCCCCCGGACCTCCAACACCCCGGGCGCGCCGTCGGGAAGCGCGTCCGGCACGTCGTCCATGGTGCGCAGGTTGGCGGTCACGTCCTCGCCCGTGCGCCCGTCGCCCCGGGTCGCGCCCCGAACGAACCGGCCGCCCTCGTATCGGAGCGAGATGGAGAGCCCGTCGATTTTCGGTTCGGCCAGGACGGCGACGGGCTCGTCCTCGCCCAGGTTCAGGAACCGGCGCACGCGTTCCACGAATTCCCGGACGTCGTCGTCGTCGAAGGCGTTGCCGAGCGAGAGCATGGGAACCGCGTGCTCGACCTTGCGGAACTTCTCCTGGACCGGCGCGCCGACGCGCTTGTTGGGGCTGTCGGGACGGACCAAGTGGGGAAAGGCGGCCTCAATGGCGTCGAGGCGTAGGCGCAGTTCGTCGTACTCGGCGTCGCTGACCAACGGCGCGTCGTCATTGTAGTAGGCGGCGTCGAGGCGGGCGATTTCCTGGCCCAGTCGCGCCAACTCCACATGCGCGTCCAGGGGCAGCAGGTCCTCGACCGGGATGTCCTTTGTCACGCGCCGCCCCCGCGCAACAGGCTGTCGGCGGCGGCCCGCGCCTCGTCGGTGACTTCGGCGGCGGCCAGCATGCGGGCGATTTCCTCACGCCGCTCCCCTTCGCCCAGCGGCGTGACCGTCGTCGCCACCGCTTGCCCCTTTTCCCCCTTGGACACCATCCAGTGGTTGGCGCCCCGGGCCGCGACCTGGGGGGAATGGGTGACGACCAGAACCTGGAAGCCCGCCGCCAATCGGGACAAACGCTCCCCCACAGCGTCGGCGACCGCGCCGCCGACACCCGCGTCCACCTCGTCGAACACCATCACCGGGACCGGGTCGGCGCGGGACAGCACCACCTTCAACGCCAGCATGAACCGGGCGAGTTCGCCGCCGGACGCGATTTTGCTCAAGGACCCGGCGGGCGCGCCCGGGTTGGTCGCGACCTGGAACACCGCCCTGTCGCAGCCGAACTCGCCCCAGTCGGCCTCGTCGAGGGACTCGAGCGTCGTCACGAACGTGGCTTTGTCCAGCTTCAACGGCGCCAATTCCGCCGCCACCGCCTTGTCGAGCTTCCGCGCCGCCTTCTTGCGCGCGGCGCCGAGCGCCTCGGCCGCCTTGACGTAGTTGTCGCGCGCCTCCGCTTCCTCGCGGCGGAGCGCGTCCAGGTTGGCGCCGCCGTCCTCCACCGCCGCCAGCCGGGCCGCGAAATCGTCGCGGAGCCGGGCGAGACCGTCCACGTCCGCGTCGTGCTTGCGGGCGCAGGCGCGAAGGGCGAACAGACGCTCCTCGGCCTGCTCCAACACCGCCGGATCCAGGTCCATGGACGCCTGGGCGCGGTCCAGTTCGGCCATGCCCTCCGCCGCCTCCACGGCCGCCCGCTCCAACGCGGCCTTGGCGGCGTCGAGCCTGCCGTCGGCCTTTTCCGCCACCCGCTCCAGATGGCGAAGGGCGGCCTGCAGCGCGCCTTCCACGCCACGCCCCTGGGACAGTTCGTCCGAAGCCAGACGCATGGCGTCGGCCAGTTTCTCCCCGTGCATCAACAAGGCGCGGCGGTCGGCCAGTTCGGCCTCCTCGCCCGGACGGGGGTCGAGGGCGTTCAGCTCGTCCAGCGCGTGGCGCAGGAAATCCTCGTCCCGGCGGGCGGCGTCCAGTTGGGCCTCGGCCGCTTCCCGCGTTCCCCTGGCGGCGCGCCAGAACCGAAGCGCGGCGGCGACGCCGGAAACCTTCGGCCCCAAGCCGCCATAAGCGTCCAACAGGTCGCGGTGGGTGGCGGGGTCGAGCAGGCGCTGGTTTTCGAACTGGCCATGGATCTCCACCAGGGTCTCGCCGATGCGGCGCAGCAACGTTACGCTGACCGACTGGTCGTTGACGAAGGCTCGGGACCGCCCGTCCGCGCCCAGGACGCGGCGCAGCAGCAACGCGCCGTCCTCGGCCGCGATGTCGCTTTCGGCGAGGATGGCGTTGGCGGGATGGCCTTCCGGAAGCTCGAACTCGGCCGTGACCGAGGCCTGGTCGGCGCCGGAGCGCACCAGCCTGGCCTCCGCCCGCTCCCCCAGGGCGAGCCCCAGCGAATCGAGCAGGATGGACTTGCCGGCGCCGGTCTCGCCGGTCAGCACCGAAAGGCCGCCGTCGAACGCCAGCTCCAGGCGGTCGATCAGCACCACGTCACGGATGGAAAGCGCGCGCAGCATGGGCGGGGGCCCTACGTCGTCACCAGAACTTGTACCAGGTATCCTCCTCCTCCCCGGCTTTCTTTCCGGGGGGGACGAGAGGCTCGGAGCCCGGGGGCGGGGCCTTTTCGCCGCTTCCGATCCAGCCGTCGTACCAAGTCTCCTCCTCGGGCCGGATGCGGACGCCTTTGACGATTTCGTAAGAGTCGATGTACCACTCGCTGCCCGGGAAGTTGTGGCCCAGAATGGCGGCGGCCTTCTTGGCCTCGGGGTCCATGCCGAGCGCGCGGTAGCATTCCACCAACCGATGCAGGGCCTCGGGCGCGTGGGTGGTGGTCTGGAATTTCTCGGCCACCAGCTTGAAGCGGTTGATGGCGGCGAGGCAGTGGTTCTGGCTCTGATAGTACCGCCCGATATTCATGTGCTTACCCGCAAGGTGGTCGTAGGTCAGGTCGATCTTCAGCTTGGCGTCGCGAGTGTACTGGCTGTCGGGGAAGCGTCGGATCAGGTCGCGGAAGGTGTTTGCGGCGAGTTCGGTCATCTGCTGGTCGCGGCCGACGTCGGATATTTGTTCGTAGTAGCTGAGCCCCTTGAGGTAATAGGCGTAAGGCGCCTTCTCGCTGGAGGGGTGAAGCTGGATGTAGCGGTCCAGAGCCAAGACCGCGTCGTCGTACTGATTGGACATATAGTAGCTGTAGGCCGCCATCAGCTGGGCCTGGGTGGCCCACGACGAATAGGGATGCTGGCGCTCCACCTCGTCGAACAGATCGGTGGCCTTCTTGTATTCCTCGGCCTCGAGCGCGTCCATGGCGGAGTTGTAGAGCTCCTCGACCGGGCGCTCCACGTATTCCTCGTCGTCGGTCTCGCAGCCCGCGAGCGCGACCAACAGCGCCAACGCGGCCGCCCTGGCGAACGGAAACTTACCACGGAGCATCGTCGCGGCCCCTCCAGCCCTCGGAATCGATTCGGGCGTGAATATACCATGGGCCCGCGAGCCGATGGCAAGAATTGCGGATCGAAAGGTTGGGATTAGGCGCTTGCGACCAGCGCGACCGGGCTCGCGGCCGTTTCCGGAACCGCCATGGGCGCGGCCATTTCGGCGGCGGTCATGACGTCCAGGCTCCAGGCGTCCTTGTCGGCGAACAGCGCATGGAGCAACTCGTTGCTCTGAGCGTGGCCCGAGCAGACGCCGTGGTAGTGGCCGATGATGGGCGCGCCGGCGAGATAGAGGTCACCGACCGCATCCAGAACCTTGTGGCGGACGAACTCGTCGTCCCAACGGAGCCCTTCCTCGTTCAGCACGTGGTCGCCGTTGACCACGATGGCGTTGTCGAGGGAGCCGCCCTTGGCGAGGCCCGCGTCCCAAAGCGCCTGAACCTCGTGCACGAAGCCGAAGGTGCGCGCCCGGGCCAACTCGCCCTTGAACACGCCGTCGCCGAGGCCAAGGGTCATGGCCTGGTTGCCGATGACGGTGTTGTCGAAGCGGATTTCGACGCTCGCCGCGAACCCCTCGCCCGGGATCAAGGCGGCGGACTTTTCCCCCTGCTCCACCACCACGGGCTTGTTGATTCGGATGGCGCGCCTGGGCGCGTTCTGCTCCGCCACGCCCGCGCATTCGATCAGGAACACGAAGGGCTCGGAACTGCCGTCCATGATGGGAACCTCCGGGCCGTTCAGTTCGACCAGGACGTTGTCGATGGCGCAACCCGCCAACGCGGCCGTCAGATGCTCGACGGTCCCGATGGTCACGCCATTCTCGTCGCCCAGCATGGTGCACATGCGGGTGTCGACCACATTGTCCCAGCGCGCGGCGATGGTCGCCCCGCCGCCCTTGATGTCGGTGCGGCGAAACACGATGCCGGTGTCCGGGTCGGCCGGATTGAGCGTCAGGTTAACCTTTGCGCCGGAATGAAGCGCGATGCCGGAGCAGGTGATGGGATTCTTGAGGGTCCGCTGACGAACCGTTTTCCTGTCGGAGAATTTCATGAAGGAACGCCGCCTCTCCCTGTCCGACCCCATGGTGCTTACTCTACCCCTCGGGACGGACCATAACGGATTTCCGTCACCGTTTTATTAAAATACCTCCCAAAGAAATGGGAGCGCTTCAGGAGTTGGTTTATCAGCAACCCCTGAAGCACTCAAATCACTCTTTGTTACCGTTTGTTACGCCTGATTCCCGGCGCCGCCTCAGTTGGCCTGGCGACGCAGAAACGCCGGGATGTCGAGCAGGTCGTCCTCGGACTGGGAGCCGCCGAGCCGCTCGGACGGATCCGGCGCGGACAGCGAGCCCTGGGCGTCCTGGGACGGCTTGGGCTGGGCGGCGGGCTTGGCCGCGCGGCCGGTGCCGGTCACCCGCTCGAACAGGCTGGGAGCCTTGGGTTTCGCGGGCGTCTTCGGGGCTTCCGCGACCTGGCGGCCGTTCAGCATGTCGGCTTCCGCGAACGGATCGGCCGGGCGGGACGGCTGAGCCGCCGCGCCGGAATCGGCCGCCTGGGGCGGAATAAAGACGTCCTTGCCGCCAACGGACGGCGTCGCCGGAGGCGCGGAGTCGGTGTCCGCGAGAATCGCCGCCGCCATGGCCAGGTCGGCGTCGGGGCCGGACAAGGTCTGCTCGTTCGGATCGGCGCTCGGCGCGGTTTCCGCCGCCTCGGGTTCGCTTTCGGGCTCGGCGGTGTGCAGATCGACCACGTTGACCGGGTTCAGCTCCTCGGCCGTGGCGGTCGCGGACGCGGCGGGAACGCCGGCCATGCCGGATCCGCCCATGGTCTTGGCGATGGCGTTGACCAGGCCGCCGCCGGACTCGCCGCCGCCGGAGCGCGGAGAGGAATCCTTGCCGCCGACCCTTTGCGTGGAGGTGGCCGACGTCACGTCGAGGACGGTCGGGGCGGGCTGGGACTGGGCCGCCGATTCCATGCCGGTGGCGACCACGGAGACACGCACCCGGCCCTCAAGCGCCTCGTCGAAGGTGGAGCCGAAGATAATGTAGGCTTCCGGATCGACCTCGGAGCGGATGCGGTTGGCCGCCTCGTCCACCTCGAACAGGGTCATGTCCGAGCCGCCGGTGATGTTGATCAGCACGCCGCGCGCGCCGTTCATGGAGGCGTCGTCCAACAGCGGGTTGGCGATGGCGGCTTCGGCCGCGTCCAGCGCCCGGCGCTCGCCCTCGGCCTCGCCGGTGCCCATCATGGCCTTGCCCATCTCGCTCATGACCGAACGGATGTCGGCGAAGTCCAGATTGATCAGGCCCGGCATGACCATCAGGTCGGTCACGCCGCGAACGCCCGAATACAGCACGTTGTCGGCCATGGAGAAGGCGTCGGCGAAGGTGGTGCGCTCGTTCGCCACCCGGAACAGGTTCTGGTTCGGGATGATGATCAGCGTGTCGACGAACTGCTCCAGCTCCTTGATGCCGGTCTCGGCGATGCGCATGCGGTGCGTGCCCTCGAAGTGGAAGGGCTTGGTCACCACGCCGACGGTCAGGATGCCCTGTTCGCGGGCGACCCGGGCGATGACCGGGGCCGCGCCCGTGCCGGTTCCGCCGCCCATGCCGGCCGCGATGAACACCATGTTGGAGTTGCGGATCTGATCGCCGATCTCCTCGATGGTCTCCTCGGCCGCCGCGCGGCCCACGTCGGCGCGCGCGCCGGCGCCCAGGCCCTGGGTCACGTTCATGCCCAGCTGGATGGTGCGCTCGGCGCGGGACTGCTGGATCGCCTGCGCGTCGGTGTTGGCGACGACGAACTCCACGCCTTCCAGTTGGGAGCGGATCATGTTGTTCACGGCGTTGCCGCCGGCGCCGCCGACGCCGACAACGGTGATGCGGGGCTTCAAGTCCGGCGCTTCGCCGTCATTTGGTAGCGTAAGGTTGATGGTCATGTTCTTCCTCCGGGGTTCGGCATAAGAAACGGTTCAGTGATTTCAAAAGTTCTCCCGCAGCCATTGACCGAGGCGGCCGAACCGCCCCTTTGGCTGTTCTATTGGCCCGAGCGCCTTTTTCGGGGCCTCGAGCGGCCGGTCGAGCGCATAGCGCAACAGACCGACGCAGGCGGCGAAGGGCGGTCCCGAGACCGACTCCGCCAATCCGTCCATGGACCTTGGGCGCGCCACCCGGACCTGCTTGTCCAGGATCATGCCCGCCAACTCCGCCAATCCGGGAAGCTGGCTCGCGCCTCCGGTCAGCACCACACGGCGGCCGGCAACCTTGTCGAATCCGGCGGCCTCGAGCCGTGAGCGCGTGATTTCGAAAATTTCCTCGACCCTCGGCCGGATGATTCCCACCAGCATGGATCGGGGCACCTGGTGCGGCTCCGCCCCGCCTTCGTCGGCGATGGGAGGCACCTTCAGGATCTCGCGATCGTCGGACGGCGAGGGCATGGCGTTGCCGTAAAGGGTCTTCATGCGCTCGGCGTGGGCCAGCCCGGTGGACAAGCCACGCGCGATGTCGTTGGTGACGTGGGTCCCGCCCACGGGAAGCGCGTCGGTGTGCACCAGCTCGCCGTCGAAGAACACGGCGACCGACGTGGCGCCGCCGCCCATCTCGATCAGGGTCACGCCCAGTTGGCGTTCGTCCTCGACCACCGACGACAGCGCCGAGGCGTAGGGCGCGGCCACCGTCGCCTCCATGTCCAAGTGGCAGCGCTCGACGCAGGTCTTAAGGTTCCTGAGCGGGCCGGACTGGGCGCTGATCACGTGCATGTTCACGCCCAGCTTGTCGCCGTGCATGCCGCGGGGGTCGCGCACGCCCCGGCTGCCGTCGATGCTGTAGCTGACCGGGATGGCGTGGACCATTTCCCGGTCCGACGGCAGGTCGCGGGCGATATCGGTGGTGTCCAGGATGCGGTGCAGGTCGGCGTCGACGATCTCGCGCCCGTCGATGGACACCTCGTAGGCCACCAGCCTCGATTCGGGCTGGCCGCCCGCGAGGTTGACCGCGACCTGGCGGATGTTCTCGCCCGCCATGCGCTCGGCCGCCTCGACCGTGGCGCGGATCGAGGCCTCGGCGTCGTCCATGCGCACGATGGCGCCGTTGCGCAAGCCCTTGGATTCCTGATGCCCCCATCCGATGATGCGCGGAGGACGGTCCCCGATCACGCGCGCGATCAGGCAGCAGATCTTGGTGGTGCCGACGTCCAATGCCGCCACCAGGCCCGTTCTCGTCTTCGTTTGCGCCGTCGCCGTCATCATGGTTTCTAAGTCTTCGCCTTCCGTTACGTGTCTCGTTCGACAGCCTGGATCGCCACGGGTTCGCCCTTGGGGCGGCGCACGATCAGGCGGTCGGGGATGCGAAGGTCCAGAACCTCCACGTCCCGGGCCAGAATCTTGTGGTCGCGCTCGAACTCGGCCAGTCGCGCCCAGGCCTCGATCTCCTTCTCCTCGGGCAGGCGGACGTCGATTCCGTTCTCGAGCCTGAGGTTCCAGCGACGCCCGCCGACGCGGACGGCGGCGCGGACCAGGCTCATGAGTTTCGGTTGGGTCGCCAGCACGCCGAACAGCGCGACCGCGTGTTCGGAAGCGTCCTCGCCCACCAGCACCATCAGCTCGCCGAACCGGTCCAGCCCCTTGGCGGCGATCACCTCGCCGGTGTCGTCGATCAGGGTGAACTCGCCCTGGTTCTGCCACAGCGCCAGCGGCTGGCGTTCCTCGACCCGCAACAGCACCGTGTCGGGCAGCATCCGCTCCACCACCGCGTCCCGAACCCATGGCAGCGCGACGATCCTTTCCCGCGCGGCGTTGGGATCGAAGTCCAGGATGGGCGCGCCGCGCTCCAGGTCCATGGCTCCCAGAAGGTCCGCGCGCTTGGTTTCGTAACGCCCGACCACCAGGATTTCCTGAACGGTCAGGCCCGCCACGGCGCTGCCGTCCATGACCCGGGCGCGGGCGAAGGCGGCGACGTCCGCGAACCAGCCCTGACTCGTCCCCCACCAGCCGAGCCCCGAAAGCCCCGACAATGCGACCGCCGCGATGGCGGCGAAGCCCAAGGGCCGGCGCCACAAGGGACGCACGGTCGGGCGCCTGCGGCTTTGGGCGTTCGGGGTCTTGGCCGCCGTCTTGGTCATGAACCGTACTCCGCGTTATCCACCATCCAGGCCACCAGGGCGTCGAAGGAATAGCCCGCGTGCGCCGCCTGCTCCGGCACCAGCGAGGTCGGCGTCATGCCGGGTTGGGTGTTCACCTCCAGGATCACCAGCCTGTCCCCGTCGAGGCGGAAGTCCGCCCGGGACACGCCCCGGCACCCCAGCGCCTGGTGCGCGGCGATCGCGTCGCGCTCGGCCTTGGCGTGGATATCCGGGTCCAACTCCGCCGGAAGAACGTGGCGCGAGCCGCCGTCGGCGTACTTGGCGTCGTAGTCGTAGAAGCTCCGGTCCGTGGCGATCTCGGTCACGCCCAGCGCCTTGTCGCCCATGACCGCAACGGTCAATTCGCGCCCGGGCACGAAGCGCTCCACCATGACCCTCTCGCCGAAGGGCCAGCGGTCCTCCGAGAACGGCAACGGCGTTTCGGCGTCCTCGACCACGAACACATCCACGCTGGAGCCCTCGTTGATGGGCTTGACCACGTAAGGCGGGTCCATGAGCGCGTCCGAGAAGAATTCCTCGCGGGACAGAATCTGGTCCTCGACCACCGCGATCCCGGCCTGGGCGAAGACCACCTTCGCCGCCACCTTGTCCATGGCGAGCGCCGAGGCGAGCACGCCGGAATGGGTGTAGGGGACGCCCAGGATCTCCAACAGCCCCTGCACGCACCCGTCCTCGCCCCAACGGCCGTGCAGGGCGTTGAACACCGCGTCGGGGCGCGGGGTCAGCGCCTCCATGAAGGCGGCGACGTCCCGCTTCACGTCGATGGGGGTGACGTCGTACCCGGACAGCTTGAGCGCGCGGGTCACCGCAGCGCCGCTGACCAGCGACACTTCGCGTTCGGACGACCAACCGCCCATCAGGACCGCCACGCTCTTGCTCATGACCGGGTCCTCCTGCGCATGCCGCCAGGCCCCCGGGGCCGGGTCCTGGGGTTTTCCGGCTGGTCGTCCTTGGGAACGGAGCCGTCGGCGAGCACGCCGATGCGCTTGATTTCCCATTCCAGTTCCACGTCCGAGGTCTCCTTGACCTTCCGGCGCACGGTCTTGGCCAGGGTCTCGATGTCCTCGGCTGTGCCGGAGCCGGAATTGACGATGAAGTTGCAGTGCAACTCGGACACCTGCGCGCCGCCTATGGTCATGCCCCGGCATCCCGCCTTGTCTATGAGCTCCCACGCCTTGGGGCCGGTGGGCGGGTTCTTGAACACGCTGCCGCCGGACGGCTGGCGGATGGGCTGGGTCGATTCCCGCACGGCCTGGATCTCGCGCATGCGGCGCTGGATCTCCGGCGCGGGGCCGGGCGAGCCGCGCAGCACGGCCGACACGAACACATAGTCGTCGGGCACGCCGCATCCGCGATACGCGAAGCCCAGTTCGTCCACCTTCATGTCGCGAATCATTCCATTGGAATCCAGGACCTTGGCGTGGGTCACGATGTCCTTCATCTCGCGGCCGAAGGCGCCCGCGTTCATGCGGAGCGCGCCGCCGACCGCGCCCGGGATGCCGGACAGGAACTCCATGCCCTGAAGCGATTCGTCCCGCGCCTTGGCGGCGATGGTCATGGTTCCGGCGCCGGCGCCCACGTGCAGCTCGCTTCCCCTTATCCGGATGTCGGCCATGTTCTTGCCGATGCGGACCACCACGCCGGGGACGCCGCCGTCGCGGATGAGCACGTTCGAAGCCATGCCGAGAACGGTCACCTTCGCGTCATAGGATTTCAGCGACATGAACTTGGCCATGTCCTCGGCGTCCTCGGGCGTGAACAGCACCTCGGCCGGGCCACCGACCTGGTAGCGGCTGAACTTGCCCAAGGGCGCGTTGACCTCGTATTTGCCGCGCACTTCGGGCAGGTGGGCCGCCAGGGTGGAGTTGGCGAAGCTGAAGGTCATGCGCCGCCCTCCCCGAACCGAAGCTTGGCCAATTCGTCCGGCAGGGCGTGGGCCCACTGGCTGATGTCGCCCGCGCCGAGGCAGACCACCAAATCGCCTGGATTGGCGAGCGCGTCGATCTCTCGCCCAAGGTCGTCCCGATGCGCCAGCGGTATCACCTTGCGGTGCCCCCGCGCCCGCATGCCGGAGACCAGATTGTCCTTGTCGAAGCCCTCGATGGGTTTCTCGCCGGCGGCGTAAACGTCGGCCACCAGCACCGCGTCGGCGTCGTTGAAGCAGGTGCAGAAGTCCTCGAACAGGTCGCGGAGCCGGGAATAGCGATGGGGCTGGACCACGGCGATGACCTTGCCGCGCGCGGCCGAGCGCGCGGCCTGAAGCACGCTCGCGATCTCCACCGGGTGGTGGCCGTAGTCGTCGATGACGGTGATTCCGTCCACCTCGCCCGCGTGGGTGAAGCGGCGCTTGACGCCCTCGAACTCGGCCAAGGCCTTGCGGACCACGGCGTCGCCGATCTCCATCTCGACTGCGACGGCGACGGCGGCCAGCGCATTCTGAACGTTGTGGCGACCCAGCATGGGAAGCCGGACGCCCTCGATCACCCGGCTGGCCTCGCCCTTGCGGTCGGTGATGGCCACATCGAAGCGCACGCCGGAGCCGTTCTGCTCCAGCTCCACCGCGCGGACGTCGGCCTGGGGGCTGAATCCGTAGGTCACGACCCGGCGATCCGACACCTTGGGGATCAAGGCCTGGACCTCGGGATGGTCGATGCAGAGCGTGGCGAAACCATAAAAGGGAATGTTTTGGACGAAGGCCGCGAACGCGTCGCGAAGCGCGTCGAAAGAGCCGTAGTGGTCCAGATGCTCGGGGTCGATGTTGGTGACGATGGCGATGGTGGCCGGAAGCTTCAGGAAGGTGCCGTCGGACTCGTCGGCCTCGGCCACCAGCCAGTCGCCCCCGCCAAGCTTGGCGTTGGAGCCGAAGGCGTTGATGATGCCGCCGTTGATCACGGTCGGGTCCTTGTCCGCGGCTTCCAGCACCGCCGAAACCAGCGAGGTGGTGGTGGTCTTGCCGTGGGTGCCGCCGACGGCGACGGACCATTTGAGCCGCATCAACTCGCTCAGCATCTCGGCGCGCCGCACCACGGGCAACAGCCGTTTCCTCGCGCCCGCGACTTCGGGGTTGCCCTCCTTGATGGCGGACGAGACCACCACCACGTCGGCGTCGCCCAGGTTCTCCTCGGCGTGGCCGACGTTGACGGCGATGCCCATGGCGCGCAGCCGCTGGACGTTGGCGTTGTCGCTGAGGTCCGAGCCCTGCACCGAATAGCCCAGGTTGTGCAGCACCTCGGCGATGCCGCTCATGCCGATGCCGCCGACGCCGACGAAATGCAGCGTCCCGATGCCAAGGGGGATGGAAAGCGGGGATCCGTTCACGCGGCGGCCCTCCTCTCGTCCGGGGCGGGCTCGCCGTTGGCGCCCAGAAGCTCGAACACCACGTCGGCCAGGGCGGACGCCGCGTCGGGCCGCCCGACGGCGCGGGCGCAGGCGGCGGCTTTTTCAAGGGTCGCGGGGCCGGTGAACAGGCACTCCAGCCGGTCGGCCAGGCTTTCCGGCGTAAACGCGTCCTGAGGCGTCAGCCAACCGCCGCCCACGTCGTCGAGCGCGTGGGCGTTGGCGGACTGGTGGTCGTCGGTGGCGTAGGGGTACGGCACCAGGATGGACGGACGGCCCACCGTGGTGGCCTCGGCCACCGTGGACGCGCCCGCGCGCCCGATCAGCAGGTGGCACTTGGCCAGCCGGTCCGGCACGTCGTCGAAGAAGGAGGCGAGGTCGGCCTGAACGTTCGCCTCGCCGTACACGGCGCGGACCGCTTCCAGATCCTCGGGACGGCATTGCTGGGTGACGCGCAGCCGGGCGCGAAGCTCGGGCGATAGGTTGGTCAGCGCCTTGGGCGTCACTTCGCTCAGCACCCGGGCGCCCTGGCTTCCCCCGAGGATCAGGACGTTGATCTCGCCCTCGGCCCCGAAGGACGCGTAAGCCGCGTCGCGGACCGCGTGCACGGCCGGACGCACCGGCATGCCGGTGTGGACCACCTTGCGCTCGGCGTCCTTGGGCAGACCCTTGACCGAGGCGAACGAGGTGGCGATGCGCGCGACCCGTTTCGCCAACAGACGGTTGGCCCGGCCCAGCACGGCGTTCTGTTCGTGGATGGCCGCGCGGTAGCCGCCCATGGTCGCCGCCATCATGGCCGGAATCGAGGCGTAGCCGCCGAAGCCGATCACGGCTTCGGGCTTGAGCTCCTTCAGCAGGCTCCGGGCCTGAAGGGTTCCGAGCGCGAGCTCCGGAATGCTGCGGAGCCGTCCCATCAGGCTTTTCCCCGCAAGCCCGCCCGCGCGGACGCGGTAGGTCTCGACCTGGGACAGCGTCCCGCCGAAGGCCCCGCCCCGGTCGTCGGTGACGAGCGCGAGCCCGCAGCCCCTGTCCAGAAGCTCCGCCGCCAGGGCCTCTGCCGGGAACACGTGCCCGCCGGTGCCGCCCGCGGCCAGGACCACCAGGTTTCCATGTTCGCTCATGGCGCGCCTCCCCGTCCCGCCCGTTCTCGGGTCAAGGCCAGGACCATTCCCATTCCCAGCGCCATCGCCAGCATCGAAGACCCCCCATAGGACACGAACGGCAGCGTCATGCCCTTGGGCGGGATAAGGTGAATGTTGGACGCCATGTTGATAATGGCCTGCAGCCCGAACTGGGCCAGGAGCCCGGTCACGGCGATCATCACGAACATGTCGTCGTCCCGGAACACCCGGGCGAGCCCCCGGATCAGCACGAAGGCGAAGAGCGCCACCAGTCCCAGGCAGACGATCAGCCCGAACTCCTCCCCGGCCACGGCGAAGACGAAATCGGCGTGGGCGTCGGGAAGCACCTCCTTGACTCGGCCCTCGCCCGGCCCGCGCCCCATAAGCCCGCCGTCGCGAAAGGCCTGGAGCGCGCGGTCGACCTGGTAGCCGTTGCCCGCCGACGGGTCCAGGAAGTGGTCGATGCGCAAGCGCACGTGGTCGAACGCGAAATAGGCCCCGACCGCGCCGACAAGGAACACGGCGCCGAGCGCCACGACGAACAGCATCGGGAGCCCCGCGACGAAGAACTCCGCCGCCCAGACGGCGCAGACCACGATGGTCATGCCGACGTCGGGCTGAAGCAAAAGCAAGCCAGCGGTCACGGCCAAAAGCGACGTCGCCACCACCCGGCCCGGGAAATGGGGATCGCGGCGCCATTCGGCGAACATCCAGGCCGCCAGCACGGCGAAGGCGGGCTTGACGAACTCGGACGCCTGAAGCGAGAAGCCCGCGATGCGGATCCAGCGGGTCGCGCCCTTGATCTCCTCGCCCAGGAACAGGGTCGCGACCATCATGGCCACCGCGCCGAGATAGACCAGGACGGAAAGCCTGCGGACCGAGCGAACGCCCAACAGCGACGTCCCCAGCATCACCAGAAGCCCGACGCCAAGGAACAGGAAATGGCGCTTGGCGAAATGGAAGGCGTCGAGCCCGATGCGCTCGGCCACCGAGGGCGAGGCGGCCATGGCGAGCACCACGCCCATGACGGCGATGCCCGCGATCGCGGCCAGGCTCCAGCGGTCGATGGTCCACCACCACCGCCCCACCAGGCTCGTATCGGTTCGGGCGAACACGCTCACGCCAGGCCTCCCACGATTTCCTTGAACACGTCGCCCCGGGCCTCGAAGCTTTTGAACTGGTCGAAGGAGGCGCAGGCGGGTGACAGCAGAACCACGGCGCCGTCCAACCCCTCTTCCCGCGCGACAAGGCGAGCGCGGCGCGTCGCGGTCAGAAGGTCGCCGCAACGCTCGTTTCGCACCTGTTGGCGGTCGAGGAAGGCGGCGAAGTCGGCCTCGGCCTCGCCGACGAGAAACGCGCGGCGCACCCGGCCGAGCAGGGGCTCGATCCCGTCGAGCCCGCCTTCCTTGGGCCGTCCGCCCGCGATCCAGTAGATGTTGTCGTAGCAGGACAACGCCCTCGCGGCGGCGTCCGCGTTGGTGGCCTTGCTGTCGTTGACGTAGGCGATCCCGCCCTTGACCGCCGCGAGCTCCTGACGGTGAGCCAGGCCGGGGTAGGTCCGCATGGCGGTGGCGAGGGCGTCCGCCTCCACGCCCATGGCGCGGCAGGCGGCCCAGGCGGCGGCGGCGTTCTGCCAGTTATGGGATCCGGGCAGGCTCGGAATGTCGGAAAGCTCCAGCACCGCCTCGTCCGCGCCTCCGGTCGCGTCAAAAAGGATTCCGTCCAGGGCGTAGACGCCGCCCGGCGCCGCGTGGCCGGACGAAATCGGAACAACCCGGGCGGGTCCGTCGCGAAGCGCGTCGCAGACCTCGTGGCTTCTTTCGTCGTCGATGCCGACCACGGCGACGCAGTTGGCGTCCTGGCGGTCGAAGATATGGCGCTTGGCCGCGACGTAGCCGTCCATGCCGCCGTGCCGCTCCAGATGGTCGGCGCTGACGTTCAGAAGGATGGCGATGTTGAACCGCGCGGTCTCCATCAGCTCCAACTGGTAGGACGACATCTCCAGGACGTAGGTCCCGTCGGCGCCGAGGGGCTCCAGCTCCAGCGCAGGGACGCCCAGGTTGCCGCCGACCTCGACCTTCCGCCCCGACTCGGCCAGGATGTGCCCGATCATCGCGGTGGTGGTGGACTTGCCGTTGGTGCCGGTGATTCCGAGATAGGACGCTTTGGGGCAGGACCGGGCCAGAAGCTCCACCTCCCCGATGATGGGGCGTCCGGCCGCGCGCATGGCGGCGGCTACGGGGTGGGGCTCGGGATGCAGATGCGGAATGCCGGGGCTGATCACCAGCGCGTCGGCGGGATCGGCGGATGCGGGATCGACCAGGGGCACGCCCCGGGCCGCGGCGCGTGCGCGGGCGGCTTCGTCGTCGTCCCAGGCCTGGACGCGCGCGCCGCTGCGTCCCAGGGCTTCGGCCGCGACAAGCCCCGAACGACCCAGTCCCAGGACCGTTACCGGCGCTCCGCTGTATCCGATCACGTCGATCACCTCGCCCCCCATCATCGCAGCTTCAACGTGGACAGGCCCGCCAGCGCCAGGATCGTCGCGATGATCCAGAAGCGGATGACGATGGTGGGCTCGGCCCAGCCCTTCTTTTCGAAGTGGTGGTGCAACGGCGCCATGCGGAAGACCCGCTTGCCCGTCAGCTTGAACGACGCCACCTGCACGATCACCGACACGGTTTCCAACACGAACAGGCCGCCGACGATGGCCAGCACCAGTTCATGCTTGGTGATCACGCTGATCGAGCCGAGCGCGCCGCCGAGCGCGAGCGATCCGGTGTCGCCCATGAACACGCGCGCGGGCGGCGCGTTGAACCACAGGAACCCAAGCCCGCCACCCACCAGCGCGCCGCAAAACACGGCCAGCTCGCCGGTGCCGGGGACGTGGTGGAGCTGCAGGTAGTTGGCGAACACCGCGTGGCCCACCAGGTACGAGATGATGGCGAACACGCTGGCCGCGATCATCACCGGAACGATGGCGAGCCCGTCGAGCCCGTCGGTCAGGTTCACCGCGTTGGACGCGCCCACCATGACGAAGACGGCGAGCGCCAGGAACATCCAGCCCATGTCGATCAGAACGTGCTTGAAGAACGGCACGGCCAGCGTCGAGCCCAGCGCGGGGGGCATCAGTTCGGCGACCCACCAGGCGGCGCCCAGCGCGATGCCGACCTGCATGGCCAGCTTCAATTTGCCCGGCAGGCCCTTGGTGTTGCGCTTGGACACCTTCAGGTAATCGTCCAGGAACCCGATCATGCCGTAGCCCAGCGTCACCAGCAGCGCCGCCCAGACGTATCCGTTGGTCAGGTCCGCCCACAGAAGCGTCGCGCTGACCAGCGCCAGAAGGATCAGGAAGCCCCCCATGGTCGGGGTGCCCCGCTTGGTCAGCAGGTGGCTTTCCGGCCCGTCCTCGCGGATGGGCTGGCCCTGGCCCTGGCGGTTGCGCAGCATGTTGATCAGCACCGGCCCGAACAAAAAGCTGATGATCAGCGCCGTGATCACGGCGCCGCCGGTGCGGAACGTGAGGTACTTGAACACGTTCAGCGCGGCGATCTGATCGGCCAGCGGATAGAGCAGGTGCAGAAGCATGCGTCTTGTTTCCCTTTTCCCGCCTATTCCCCGTTCACGACCCGGCCGGGCGCGCCGGCGGCGTCGAGGCCTTCCAGGGCGCGGACAACCGCGCCCATGCGGCTGCCCGCCGATCCCTTGACCATGACCACGTCGCCGGGCTCCACCGTCGCGGCGACGAGGCGGGCCAGGTTCTCGGAATTTGCGGCGTGGCCGCCGCGCATGGATCGCTCCAGCGCGTCCCAGAGATGGATCATCTCGCGCCCGGCGGTGAAGACCAGGTCGATGCGGTTGGCTTCCAGCGGACGCACCAACTGGGCGTGCCGCTCGGCGGAATCGCGGCCAAGCTCCAACATGTCGCCCAGCACCGCGATGCGACGCCCGCCGGGCCCCGGATGCGCGCGGCCGAGCACGTCAAGGCTCGCGGCCATCGACGCCGGGTTGGCGTTGTAGCTTTCGTCGATAAGCTGGAAATCGCCGCCAAGCAGGCAAATGCGGGAGCTTTTGCCCCGTCCGGCGGGCGCGCGGAGCGCCTCCAGCGACACCGCGGCCTGAACCACGTCGGCGCCAAGCGCGGAAACCGCCGCCAGCACGGCCAGCGCGTTCATCACCCAGTGACGGCCCGGCGTCCCGATGCGGTACGACAGCGGCCTGCCCAGGATGTCCGCGACCACCAAGGAGCGGGCGGGCTCGAGATACACGTCCAATAGCCGCGCGTCCGAGCGTGGGTCCACGCCGAAGCCGATGATCCGATCCGCGCCGTGGTCCTTGGCCGCCTGGGCCAGCCGGTCGAAATGGGGGTTGTCCCGGTTCAGGATGGCCGCGCCGCCGGGGGCGAGACCGGCGAAGATCTCCCCCTTGGCGTCGGCGATGGCCTCTTCGGATTCGAAGTGTTCGCTGTGGGCCTGCGCCACGGTGGTGATTATGGCGACGTCGGGACGCGCCATCATGGACAGCGGGGTCAATTCGCCCGCGTGGTTCATGCCCATTTCCATCACGGCGAAATCCGCGCGGGGCGACAGCCGGGCGAGGCTCAGCGGCAGGCCCCAGTGGTTGTTCAGGTTGCCCTCGGTGGCCTCGGCCCGGCCCTGGCGGCCGAGAACCAGGCGAAGCGCCTCCTTGGTCCCGGTCTTGCCGACGCTGCCGGTGACGCCGACCACCTTGGCCTTGGCGCGCCCGCGCGCGGCGACGCCGAGCTTTTCGAGACCGATCATGGTGTCCTTGACAATGAGGAACGGCGCGTCGGGGGCCAGGCCGCCCGGAATGCGGCTCGCCATGACCGCGCCCGCGCCGCGCTCCAGCGCGTCGGCGATGAAGTCGTGGCCGTCGAAGTTGGGGCCCTTGATGGCGACGAACAGGTCGCCGGGCCGCATGGTTCGGGTGTCGATGGACACGCCGGAGACTTCCCAGACGCCGCGCGCCTGTCCGTCGACGGCCTGGGCCGCCTGATTGGACGTCCAAAGGATACCGTTGCTGGGTGCGCTCATGCGCCCTTCTCCCTTGCAGCCTTCAGGATTTCCTCCGCATCGTCGAACGGGGTCGTTTCTTCGCCCACGATTTGACCTTGTTCGTGCCCCTTGCCCGCCACCACCAGAAGATCGCCTTCGCCGAGCGACCGGACCGCCACGGCGATGGCCTCGGCCCGATCGCCGATTTCGCGCCCGCGCGGGCATCCGGCCATGGTCTGGCGGCGGATTTCGCCCGGGTCCTCGGTGCGGGGGTTGTCGTCGGTCACGATAATGTCGTCGGCCAGGGCGTCGGCCACACGGCCCATCATCTCGCGCTTGCCGGGGTCGCGGTCGCCGCCGCAGCCGAACGCGACCGAGAGCCGTCCCTTGACGTGGCCGCGCAATTCCCGCAGCACCGTGTCCAGGGCGTCCGGGGTGTGGGCGTAGTCCACATAGGCGTTTTCCGTCACCTTCTGCAGCCGCCCCTTGGCGCCTTGAAGACGGGCCAGCGCCGCCACCGCGCGCGCCTCGGCCGGTTCGCCCGCGAGCGCGAGGCCCAGGGCGCAAAGCGCGTTGGACACCTGGAACCGCCCGATCAGGGGAAGGCTCACCTTGTAGACCCGGCCGTGGACCGAAAGCTCGAGCCCCCAGCCGGACGGACTGGGGATCATGGAAACGCAGTGGATGTCGCCCTTCCGCAGGCCGAAGGAGACCATCTGATGCCCGCGCCGCGCGCAGCGGGCGCGGAGCCTGGGGAATTCGGGCGCGTCCGCGTTGAGGACGGCGTAGCCTCCCGGCGCCATGACGTCCGTGAACAGCCGCTCCTTGGCCGCAAGGTAGGCGTCCATGTCGCCGTGGTAGTCCAGATGGTCGCGACTGAGGTTTGTGAAGGCCGCCGCAGCGAGATGCACGCCGTCGAGACGGTGCTGGTCCAGGCCGTGGCTGGACGCCTCCATGGCCACGCGCTCCACGCCCCTGGTCTCCAATTCCGCCAGGGTCTCGTGCAGGGTCACCGGGTCCGGGGTGGTCAGGCTGCCCGGAACCTCGAAATCGGGCGCGGAAACGCCAAGGGTGCCCACGCTGGCGGCGGACCGGCCCAGCGCCGTCCAGATCTGGCGCAGAAAGATGGCGACCGAGGTCTTGCCGTTGGTGCCGGTGACGGCGGCCACGTGTTCGGGTTGGCGCTCATGCAGACGCGCCGCCATGATGGCGAACAGGCGGCGCGGGTTCTCGGACGTCACCAGCGGCGCGTCCACGGTGTCGGCCTCGACCCCCGGCGGCGCGAGAACGCAGGCGGCCCCCCGGGCCACGGCGTCGGCGATGAAGTCGCGGCCGTCCACCCGGCTTCCCGGCAAGGCGGCGAACAGGAACCCGGGCTTCACCATCCTGGAATCGGCGGTGACGCCCGTAATCTCCATCGCCTCGATCGTCGCGCCCTGGCTCACGGCTCTTTGGTCTCCTCTCAACAGGTCAATAAGACGCACGGCGCTTCTCCCGCCGCTTCAGCGCCACCGAGAAAATCCGCCCCGCCTCGCCGGTGCTGGCCTCGTCGGCCGCCTCATTCGGAGCGATGCCCATCAAGGGCGCCATGCGCCCGACCACGCGCCCGACCGCCGGCGCGGCGACCCAGCCGCCGGTGGCGTATCCGAGCGTGCTCTTGTTCCCCACCGGCTCGTCCACCACGACCAGCGCGACGTAACGCGGATCGTCCATGGGGAAGGCGCCGACGAAGGACGAGATCAGCGACTTGGCCCGATAGCGTCCGCCCTCCTGCTTTTCCGCCGTGCCGGTCTTGCCGCCGACGCGGTAGCCCGCGGCCTCGGCCTTGGTTCCCGTGCCCTCGGTGACCACGAGGCGCATCAGGCCGCGCATCATCTTCGAGGTCTTTGCGTCGAGCACCCGCTCGCCCTGGGGCCGATCATCGTCCGCCTGGCGCAGCAGGGTGACGGGATGGCGCAGCCCGCCGTTGATCAAGGTGGCGATGCCGCCCGCGAGCTGGACCGGGCTCACCGCGATGCCGTGACCGTAGGAAATGGTCATGGTGTTGACGTCGCGCCAGCGGCTGGGGATCAGCGGACGGCCCACTTCCGGCAGCTCGACATCGACCGGCGACAAAAGGCCCAGCTTGCCGAGGTAACGCTTTTGCTCGCGCGAGCCCACGTCCATGGCCATCTTGGCCGCGCCGATGTTGGACGAATGGATCAGGATCTCCGGCACCGACAGCCAGCGGTTCTGGGCGTGGTAGTCGGCGATGGTGAACCGGGCCACCCGGATCGGCGCGCTGGCGTCGTACCCGCCGCGCAGGGACACCGCGCCCGAATCCAGCGCCATGGCGGCGGTGAACAGCTTGAAGGTGGACCCCATCTCGTAGACGCCCTTGGTGGCGCGGTTGAAACTGGAATCCCCGGTGCGGCTTTCGGGCTGGTTGGGATCGAAATCGGGAAGGGAGACGGACGCGATCAACTCGCCCGTGTTCACGTTCAAGACCACGCCGGCGCCGCCGATGGCCTTGAACCTGGACACGGATTGACGAAGCTCCTCCCTCACGATGGACTGGACCCGGATGTCCAGGGACAGCCGCAAGGGATCGCCGCCGCTTTCCAGCACGTCGTCGAAGTAGCGCTCCACCCCCGCGATGCCGTTGCCGTCCACGTCGGTGTAGCCCAAAACGTGCGCGGCCGCCGGGCCCATGGGATAG
Organism: uncultured Hyphomicrobiales bacterium; assembly: GCA_964344345.1. GTDB lineage: Bacteria > Pseudomonadota > Alphaproteobacteria > Rhodospirillales > CAYFNC01 > CAYFNC01. The sequence goes on from CAYFNC010000003.1 coordinate 55,627, forward strand.
ACCCGGTGCTCGCCACGCTTGAAGGCGAGCCCGGGCACGCCCAGGCTGTTGACCTCGTACTGCTCGGTTGGGGTCAGGTTGCGCTTGATCCAGACGAAGCGGCCATTCCCGGACAGCTTCTTCTCCACCTTGGCCCGGTCCAGGGCGGGCAGGGCCTTGGCCAGCCTGCGCGCCGCCGATTTCGGGTCCAGCACCTCCTGTGGGTCGGCGTAGAGCGAAACGGTGGGCAGGCTGGTGGCCAGGATCACCCCGTTGCGATCGACGATGTCCGCTCGGGCCGCCGCCTCCTGATAGGCGGCGCCGGCTCCCGCCGTGTCGGGCCCGCCCCCCGAGGGGCCGAGGACGGTCAGGTCCACCAACCGTCCGGCGATCGCCGCGTACAAAAAGAAAAACACCACCGCCGTCGCGAGGACGCGGTTGCGGCCGATTTCCATCGCCCGTCCGTCGACGCCTTCCGGGCCGTCGCGAACGGCGAGGCGTTTGGCCTTCACCTTGTTGAAACGCAATATGCTCATGGTCGCCCTCCTTGCGATCCACCCATCGATGTCGGAAGCGCGGTTTCCTGTCCCCTGTCCCCGCGCATGGGCAGGTCCTTGAACCCGCCGAGTTGCTCCCCCTTGATCCGCTCCAGCCCCAGGTGCCGCTCGGCCAGGGCGCGCAGGCGGTCTGGGTCGTTAAGGTGCGACCACTCCGCCTCCAGCACGTGCACCGCCTCGTGGTCGGCGGCGATGTCGCGGCGAACCTGTTTCAGTTCGTCGTTCAGGTCCTGGACCTGATACTTGACGACGAAGAGCGACAGGCTCAGCCCCAGCGCGACGGAAATGATCAACAGCGTGGTTCTGCGCATCCAGCGATCCTCCCTCGCCTATCCGACCGGCCACGCGGGAGCGTCCGCGCGCTCACAGACCCGAAGCCGGGCCGAGCGCGAACGGGGATTGGCCGCGATTTCCGCCTGGGTCGGCTTGATCGCGCTCCGCTTCACCAGCCGCAGGCTGGGCGGGCGCGGCTGGGCGGGGCGTTCGGGCAGATGGCGCGACGGCCGGGGTTCGCCCCCGGACCGCGCGCGCATGAAGGCCTTGACCCGGCGGTCCTCCAGCGAATGGAACGACACCACCGCCATGCGCCCGCCAGGGCGCAGCAAGGCCTCGGCCGCGCCGAGCCCCCGGTCGATCTCGCCCAACTCGTCGTTCACGTGGATGCGGATGGCCTGAAAGGTGCGGGTGGCGGGGTCGATGGCGTCGCGCCCGCGGCCGAGAACGCCGCGGACCACGTCGGCCAGCGCGCCGGTCCGCCCGAGAGGCCTTTGGGCGACGATGGCCCGCGCGATGCGTTTGGCTTGGCGCTCCTCGCCGTACTCCCGGATGATCTGGGCCAACCCGTCCTCGTCCATGTCGTTGACCACGTCGGCGGCGTTTGGTCCTTCGGAGCCCATGCGCATGTCCAGCGGCCCGTCCTTCTGGAACGAGAAGCCGCGCTCGGCGTTATCGAGCTGCATGGAGGACACGCCGAAATCGAAGGCGACGCCGTCCACCCCGCGCCCATCCAGCAGGCGCGCCATGTCGCCGAACCGCCCCCTGACCAGCGAAAGCCGCCCGCCGTAGCGTTTCTCCATCGCGCGTCCGGCCTCGATGGCGTTCGGGTCTCGGTCGATCCCGACCACGCGGCAGTCGCAAGAATCAAGCAGGGCCGCGCTGTAACCGCCGGCCCCGAACGTCGCGTCCACGTATTCCCCCCCGTCATGGGGAGACAGCGCCGCGATCACCTCGGCCACGAGAACGGGCACGTGCTCGGGCGCGCCGGGGGCGATGTCGGGCATGCGGCTCATCGGCCGTCCCCCCATCCGCTCGCGAGGGTCTCGACGGTGAGCTCCTCGTCGACAACGGCCTGGGACGCCTGCTCCACCGCGTCGGCCGCGGCTTCGGGGGTCCATATGAGAAAAGTCTCGCCCATGCCGACGAAGGCGGCGCGATCCGTGACGCCCGCCGCCTCGGCGAAATCCTTGGGCAATATAAAGCGTCCGCCGTCCTCGAACCGCACCAGGCGGGCGCGGGCGAAGATGCTCATGGACAGGACTCGGCGCTCGCGGGAGAACTTGGGGAGCTGCTTGATGCTCGCCTTCATCTCCTCCATCCAGTCCACCGGGCAGGCCTCGATGGCCGGGAACTCCAGGGACGGATAGAGATAGACGGCGTTGTTGCGCTGGTCCTCCAGCTCGGCGCGGAACGAGGCCGGGACGGACACGCGGCCCTTCCCGTCTACCTTGTTCTCGAACGTTCCGGCGAACAAAGCCATCGCGAGGCTTTCCCCCCTACATCCAAAGGGCGCTTCCTAAGCGATCCGACGCCCCGCGCGCACGGATAGCGCCCCCTGGTTACACCATGGTCATTTTTGGGATACCATGGGAAAATATGGGAGTCAACGGGACATTCTGGATTCATGTGGGTTAACAAATGGTTACCGCAGTAAAATATTGTGAAATACTAATATTCCATATCTGGTGCTACCTACCGCAATTCCCCATAGATGTTGATTTTATGGAAAATGCTGGAAATTATTACATTAAGGGGTTGCCCTAACGTTCTCCACTGGGACTGGAATGGGATTTCATGGGTCGGGCGTTGGGCCGCCCCGGGACGGAAAAAATACGAATCGTTACAAAGTAGAGGCTTAGGGAAAGGCGCTAAAGCTCAATATCATGGGTATCGGGCCGTCACTGGCCACAACAAATCGTATTGCCGCAAAATTGACGCAAAAAACCGGGCCCGGGGGTCGCCCCCGGGCCCGGCGTCGGTTTTCCGTTTCGCTTGGCGGCTATTCCTGGGAGCCGAAGAGCGTCATCAGCCACATGAACATCTGCACGAAGGTGCCGTACAGGATGAACGCGCCGAAGATGGCCTTGCGGCTGGCGGTGTCGCGCCCGTCGCTTTCCATGTACCAGGACTTGACCGCCTGGGTCTCGTAGGCCGTCAGCCCGGCGAAGATCAGCACCGCGATCACCGACATCACGAAATGCACCGCCGGAGACTGCAGGAAGATGTTGACCACCATGGCCAGCAGCACGCCGATCAGGCCCATCATCAGGAACGAGCCCATGCCGGACAGGTCCTTCTTGGTGGTGTAGCCGAACAGGCTCAGCCCCGCGAAGGCGCCGGACGTGATGAAGAACACCCGGGCGATGCTCTCGCCCGTGAAGTAGAAAAAGTACGGGGCCAGCAAAGCGCCCCATAGACCGGCGTAGACCCAGAAGATGGCGTGGGCCGCGCCCATGCTGCGGCTCATCATCACCCGGGGGCCGAACCAGCCGACGCCGAGAAGCCCCGCGAACAGCACCCACTTCATCGCGGTGCCGTGGACGGCGGCCATCATTTCCGGGCTCGACGCCATCAGCATGGCGATGGCGCCGGTGAAGGCGACGCCGAGCGCCATGGTGTTGTAGACGCGGAGCATGTACTGACGCAGACCGGCGTCCAGATGCGCGACTGACGCCTGCGCCCAGTTCATCGAGGCGGCGCGCGTTTCGTCCCGCCTGTCATCAGATCCGAATGGCATTTGGGTTACCTCTTTTGGGTTCCAGTTGATTCCTGCGGCTATATTTGGCGGGAAGGCCGGGGGAATCAAGTCCTTGTTCGCGATAATCCGACTATTCGTTACGGAGTATGGGCGCGGCCTTGCGTCCGAGCGCGAGCCAAGCCCCCGCGAAACCGGCGATCAGCGTCGCGATCACGCAGAAAACCACGGTCAAGGCCACCGTCTCGGGCCGGAAGGTCCATTCGAGCCGCATCAGATGAACCACCACCGCCCAGCCGATAGCCGTCCCGGCCCCGGCCGACAGAATTCCAGCGGCGAGCCCCAAAACGCCGTATTCGATAAGATAAGCTGCGAGAATCCGTCCCCGCGTCGCGCCCAGCACCTTGAGAACCACCGCGTCCCGAATGCGCTGCCTGCGTCCCGCCGCCATGGCGCCAGCAAGAACCAACGCGCCCGCGAAAAGCGCCAGAACCGTCACGCCCCGCACCGCGCGCCCGACCCCGTCAAGGATGGCGCGGGCGGCGTCCAGGGCCTCGCGCACCCGGATGGCGGACACGTTGGGAAAGGCGTCGGTCACGGCGCGGATCAGCGCGTCCTCTTGGTCCGGCGCGACGCGGACGGCGGCGATGTGGGTGTGGGGCGCACCTTCCAGGGTCCCCGGCGCGAAGATGATGGCGAAGTCGAAACGCAGGCTGCGCCAATCTATTTCGCGGAGACTGGCGATAACCGCCTCGATCTCGCGGCCCAGCACGTTCAAAGTCAAGCTGTCCCCGACCCCAACCTCGAAGCCCCGCGCGAGCCCGGCGTCCAAAGAGATCCTAGGCGGGCCGGAATAGTCGGCGGGCCACCACTTTCCCGCCGTGATGTCCGCGTCCTCGGGCTTGTCGACGGCGTAGGTCAAGGCTCGATCGCCCCGGATCGCCCATTCGCTGGACGAATGGACGCGGACTTTCCCGACCGGGGTTCCGTCGATGGCGACGATGCGCCCGCGCAGGGAGGGAACCCGCTGAAAACCGGTCGCGCCCGGAAGAGACGCCACCAATTCGTCGAAGCCACCGACCTGGTCGGACTGGACGTCGAGAAAGAAAAAGGACGGGGCTTGGTCGGGCAGACGCTCGTCGATCTGGCGACCCAGGTTGGCCTCGACAAGCGCGACCCCCACCAGGACCGTCAGCCCTACGCCCAACGACAGCACCACCCCCTGGGTCGCCGCCCCCGGCCGGTGCAGGTTGGCGAGCGCCAGGCGAAGCCCGGCGTGGCGGGCGTGGGTCCTTCGCGCCCAGGCCATCACCCCCTTGGCCCCGAGCGCCAGCGCCAGCAGCGTTCCCGCCGTCCCGCCCACGAACCAAGCCGCGAAGCCCTTGTCCGTCGCCGTGGCCAGCGTCAGGGCCGCGAGCCCCGCCATGCCGAGCCCGGCCATGACGTCGGCGCGCCGCGCCGCCCGGGGCAAGGGCGCGACCGCGTAGCGAAACAGGTTGGCCGCCGGAACCTTTCCGGCGCGGGCGAGCGGTCGGAGCGAGAACGCCGCCGCCGTCAGCAACCCGAACGCCGCCGCCTTGCCGAGCGCGCCCCAGTACACCCCGCCCTTGGGCGTCACCGGCAGGTCCGGCGCGATTATCGCGGCGGCGAAGGGAACCAGCGCGCCGAGGACGAGGCCCAGCAGGGTCCCCGACAATGACAAAACCATCACCTGAATGAAATAAACCGAAAACGCCAGCCGGGACGACGCGCCCAGGCACTTGAACGTGGCGACGGACGCGGTCTTTCCGCCCAGATAGGACGCGACCGCGTTACTAACGCCGACGCCGCCGATGAGCAGCGCGGTCAGGCCGACGAAGCCCAGGAACAGCGACATGCGCTCCACGAACCGATCGACGCCGGGGGCGGCCTTGTCCGGGGTGCGGACGCGCCAGCCCGCGTCGGGGAATTTTTCCTCCAGCGCCTCCCGCCACGCGGCGCCGTCGGTTCCGGGCGCGTGGGTTCGGCGGTAGTGGTATTTGATCTGGCTTCCGGGCTTGACCAGGCCCGTGCTTTCCAACGCCTTCTTGGAAATCATGAACCGGGGGCCGAAGTTGAACACGCTCGCCATCCGGTCGGGTTCGCTCTTGATCGCCGCGCGGACCACGAACGCTCCCTCCCCGACTTGCACCGTGTCCCCGACCTTGATGCCCAGGCGGACCAGAAGCCCCCGGTCCGCCACCGCGCTCCATTTGGCGAAGGGGTCGTCCAGCGGCGGGTCCAACTCCAGCGCGCCGACCAAGGGATAGGCGCGGTCCACCGCCTTCAACTCCACCAGCGCCCTGCCCTCGCCCGCCCGGGCCATGGCGCGCATGGCGACGATTTCCGAATGGCCCGCCGCGCCTTGTTTGATGAATGCGGTCTTTTCGGAGTCGGCCGGAAAGTGGGAGAGGCGGAGATCGATATCCCCGCCCAACAAGCGCCGCCCGTCGGCGCGTAGCCCCTCGCGGACCGATTCGCCCAGGCTCTCCACGCCCGCGATGGCGGCGACGCCGAGAGCCAGGCAGGCGACGAGGAGCCGGAGCCCCCTCACCCCCGCGCGAAGCTCCCGCCCCGCCAACCGGAGCGCAAGACGATTCACGCCGCGGTCCCGTTGTCGGTGACCAGCCCGTCGGCCAGATGGGCGACGCGCGAACAGCGCCCGGCCAGGCCCTTGTCGTGGGTGACCAGGATCAAGGTCGCGCCCAACCGATCATGCAGGTCGAACAACAGGTCCATGACCTTGCGTCCGGTCTCGCCGTCCAGATTGCCCGTGGGCTCGTCGGCGAGCAGCAACGAGGGTTCCGCGACGAATGCGCGGGCCAGGGCGACCCGCTGCTGCTCCCCACCCGACAACTGCCCGGGATAATGGCTGGTCCGATGGCCAAGCCCGACGGCGTCCAGCCCCGCGCGGGCGCGCTCGAACGCGTCGCCGCGCCCGGCGAACTCCAACGGCAGCGCCACGTTCTCCAACGCCGTCATGGTGGGAATCAGGTGGAAGTCCTGGAACACGATGCCGAGATGCTCGCTCCGGAAACGGGCGAGGTCGTCCTCGCCCATGTCGGTGATGTCGGCGCCGGCGATGGTGACTCGGCCGCCCGTCGGCTTCTCCAGGCCCGCCATCACCATCAGCATGGAGGTCTTGCCCGAACCGGACGGCCCGACCACGCCCAAGGCCTCGCCCGCATTGACTGTCAAATCCAGGCCGCGAAGAATGTTGACCCGGCCCGCCTCGCTGGTCAGGGTTAGGCGGACGCCTTCGAGGCCGACGGCGGTGGGGGTATCGATCATGATGGGTCCCTGGCTGAGGATAAGGAAATTTTTCGCGATGACGCTTCTCGCATATGGCGTCTCGATGGCTTCTGTCAACGCGGACGCGACGGGCGCGGTGCGAATTCTTGCGCTCGGCGACAGCCTGACCGCCGGGTTCGGGCTGGCGGAAAGGGACGGTTTCACACCCCGGCTCGAAGCGGCGCTGCGGGCCGAGGGCCTGAAGGTGGAGCTGATCAACGCGGGCGTGTCCGGCGACACTAGCCGGGGCGGACTCGCCCGGCTGGACTGGGCGTTGGAAAGCGATCCCGACGCGGTCCTCATCTGCCTCGGCGCCAACGACGCCCTTCGCGGCCTGCCGCCCGAATTGACCGAATCCAGCCTCGACGCCATTATCGAAAAAGTCCGCGAACGGGGACTGCCGGTCCTGCTGTCGGGCATGAAGGCGCCACCCAACCTGGGATCGACCTACGTCAAAATGTTCAACGCCGTCTATCCGCGCGTGGCCAAGCGCCACGGCGTTCCGCTCCATCCCTTTTTCCTGGAAGGGGTGGCGGCGGTCCCGGAATTGAACCAGAACGACGGCATCCATCCCAACGCCAAGGGCGTCGGGGTTGTGGTCCAGGGCATCCTGCCCTACGCAAGGACGCTGGCGGCCGAGGCCGCAAACGCCAAGAAGGGCCGCAGGCCGTGAGAGTTCGTCCATGACCCCGTTCAAGGTCGCCCACGCAGCCGCCGAGCATTGGGCCCACGCGGCCCAGGGCTGCGCCGCCCGCCTCGTCCCGCTGCCCGAAGGCGCCAACTTTGGGTTCCTGTACGTCACCGACTATCTGGCCGGGGACATGCGGGGCATCCTGAACTACATGCAAAAACGCACCGGGATCCGCGATTGGGTGGGAACGGTGGGCATGGGCGTCTGCGCCGGCGACATGGAGTACCAAGACGTTCCCGCCATCGCCGCCATGGTCGGGACCCTGCCCGAGAACAGCTTTCGCGTCTTCACGTCGCTCAGCAATCCCGGAGACGATTTCCCGACGGCCTGCTCGGACTGGATCGACGACCGGGCGCCGCCCTTCGCCATCGTCCACGGCGACCCCGCCAACCCCAACACGACGGGGTTGGTCGAAACCGTGGCGGGTCGGATTTCCGGATTCCTGGTCGGCGGCCTGACCTCGTCCCGGGGCGCCAACCATCAGGTGGCGGGGCGGGTGACCGGCGGCGGGGTGTCGGGCGCGCTGTTCGCGCCTGAGGTCGAGGTCGCCACCGGCCTCAGCCAGGGCTGCGCCCCCATCGGCCCGCCGCGCGTGATCTCGGACTGCCTGGACAACGTCATCATCGGGCTCGACGGGAAACCGGCGCTCGAGGTGTTCAAGGGCGACATCGGCGAGCTTCTGGCCCGGGACATGAACCGGGCGCTGGGATACGTCCACGCCGCGTTGATGATCGAAGGCGCCGACACCGGCGATTACCTGGTCCGCGACCTGATGGGGGTGGACCAGGGCCGGGGCTGGATGCACATCGGGGCGCACGTCAGGCCCGGCGACCGGGTGATGTTCGTGCGCCGCGACCCCCAGTCCGCCCGCCAGGACATGACCGACATGCTGACTAAGCTCAAGGCCCGGCTGCCCGGCGAGCCCCGGGGCGGGGTGTACTTTTCCTGCGTCGCGCGGGGCGCCAATATGTTCGGCGAGTTGGGCGTCGAGATGGACATCTTGCGCCGGACGCTCGGCGAGGTTCCCATTCTCGGCTTCTACGCCGGGGGAGAGATTTCCAACGACCGCCTTTACGGCTACACCGGGGTGGTCGCCCTGTTCTTGTAGGAGATATCGTCATGCTCTACAGCCCGCTCGGCCGCACCGGCATGTCCGTCAGCCGCATCTGCCTCGGCACCATGACCTGGGGACAGCAGAACACCGAGGCCGAGGCCCACGAACAGATGGACTACGCCCTGGACCAGGGCGTGAACTTCTTCGACACGGCCGAGCTGTATTCGGTGCCGCCGCGCGAGCACACCCAGGGCCTGACCGAAACGCACATCGGAACCTGGTTCAACGCCCGCAGCAACCGGGACAAGGTGATCCTGGCGTCCAAGGTGGCGGGCCCGGGGCTGAAATGGATCCGGGGCGGCCACGGAACCCACGACAAAAAGGACATCAAGGAAGCGCTGGACGGAAGCCTGAAGCGGCTCCGGACCGACTACATCGACCTCTATCAAATCCACTGGCCCGACCGGAAGACCAACTTCTTCGGCAAGCTGGGATACGAGCACGACGACGACGACGCGTTCACCCCGTTCGAGGAGACGCTGCAGGCGCTTGACGACGAGGTCAAGGCCGGGCGCATCCGCGCCGTCGGCGTGTCCAACGAAACGCCGTGGGGACTGATGCGTTATCTGGAATTGGCTGAGAAAAACGGCTGGCCCCGCATGGCGTCGGTCCAGAACCCGTACAGCCTTCTGAACCGCACCTTCGAGGTGGGCTTGGCCGAGGTCGCCATCCGCGAGGACTGTCCGCTGCTGGCCTATTCGCCACTGGCGTTCGGGATCCTTTCGGGCAAGTATCTGGGCGGCGCCAAGCCCCAGGGCGCGCGGCTGACGCTGTTCGACGACTTCGTGCGTTACCTGAATCCCCTGGTGGACAAGGCGACGGCGGACTACGTCGCCCTCGCGCAAGAGCATGGGATCGACCCGGCGACCATGGCCTTGGCGTACGTGAACACGCGCCGGTTCCTGGGCTCCAACATCATCGGCGCCACGACCATGGATCAGCTCAGGACCGACATCGCGTCGATCGACGTCACCCTTTCCGAGGACACCCTGGCCAGGATCGAGTCCATCCACGAGTCCATTCCCAACCCGGCTCCATGAAGTCGGCGCTCGCGAACCTGCTGCTCGTCGCCGTCACGGTTGTTCTCTGCCTGGCGGCGCTGGAAGCCGCGCTCAGGATCACGCCGAACCGGTTCCTTCAGCGCTTCGACGCCGGGGAGCGTGGCGCGGGAACGGTGGCCTATCGCCCCATCGGGGACGGGCTCCACACGCTCACGCCCGACGCGGTCATGGACAGTTTCGGCCCCTGCTTCGAGGCGCGGGGGATTCGGACCAACAGCCAGGGCTTTCGGGGCGCGGAATGGTCCCCGCCGGGCGGCGCGCCCCGCATCGCCGTGCTTGGCGATTCCTACGTCGAGGCGTTGCAGGTGGACGACGACAGCCACTTCACGGCCAAGCTCGCAAACGCCACCGGGCTCGAGGTCATGAACTTCGGCGTCAGCGCCTACGCCACTTCCGACCAGGCCGTCCTCTACGAAAAGGTCGTGAGGCCCCTGCGGCCCGATGCGGTCGTCTTGGTGTTCTTCGTCGGCAATGACGTGTCGGGGAACGGCTGCCTGTTCGGGCGGCGGGTCGGACGGTGCGCGCCTTCCGATAACGCAACGCAAGCCGCCGCGACCGGCGATGGCGTCGCGGCGCCGGCGGCCGGAAAGCCACCCGCACCCTGGACACGGCTAAAGGACTTCTTGCGGAGCAACCTGGTCCTTTACCAGGTGATGCACGCGGGCAAGCTCGCCGCGCTCGGAGCCTACAACGGATTTCGGGGCCACGTTCCCCCGCGCTGGCGCCTCTACCTGGAGCCGATGGAAACGGAATGGAAGCGCGCTTGGGCCGCGACCGAGACCGCGCTCGCCCGGCTGCGCGACTCCGTAAAGGCCGACGGCGTTCCCTTCGCCGTGATCCTAGCCCCGCCCCATCTGGCCTTGGCGAAGGATTGGCGAAGCGAGATGCGTTTCGGCGCGGGCTCCGCCGTCCCGGACGACTTCGACCCCGCCTATCCGTCGCACCGCCTGAACGCGCTGTTGGAGCGGCTGGGGATTCCCCACCTGGACCTTCTCGCGCCGTTGAAGGCCTATCGCGATCGCCACCGGTTACCCTACCCTTTTTTTTCGTTCGCCTGCGACGGGCACTGGAATCCCTTGACCCACGCGCTCGCAGCATCGGAGGCCGCGTCGTTTCTCGCCAAGCGCGGCATGATCCCGTCTCCTTCCGCACCCCGGGTTCTTGGGCCTTTGGAAACAAAAAGGCCCGAGAAAATCCTCGGGCCTGGACGCTTCGAAGCGATTTTTGGCGGCGGCGTTTTAGCCGGAGGGCCGCCTTGATGGCGAGTTCATCGCAACGGCAAACGCCGCCGCCAACCCCGTTGCCGACAGCCACCAGTTGCTCCACAAGCTGAAGCTGACTTGTCCGATAGCGAAAAAAACCGCCAGAACCCCGATCAACGCGCCGACGCAGTGGCCGCCTTCGCACGCGCGAGGCGTCCGCGCGATCACGATGGCGGCCAATCCCGTCGCCAACACCGCGCCGACCGCCCCCAGTTCCAACCAAACCTGAAGGAAACCGTTATGGGGATGAAGCGGCAAGGCTTCGACGCCTTCCGAGAAAATATCATTATTTCCCCCGGGTATCGCACGCGAACTGTTCAGTCCCCAACCGAGAAAAGGCTTTTCCACAATGCGCTCGACAACAAAGTTCCAGATGAGGGTCCTGTGTCCCATGGGGCTCATGCCAGGCTCCCATAAACCAAGAACTTGATCGCGGTGCGCGAACAGCCACTTGACGATCCATGGCGTCGCCAGTCCCCACAGGGCGACCGCGACGCCCATCCCCTGAGCGACAAGACGCGGCATGAGCAGAGCCCCAACCACGACCGGGATTGAAACGGCCAAGGCCGCCAACGGCGCGGAAAAATAAGCCGTGAACAAGACCGCCGCCAGGAAACTGAAAGCGCCCATGCCAAAAATTCCGCCAAAACGGCGCGCAACGGCGAAGACCGCCGGCCACGCGAAGATCAAAAGCGCCGCATTGCCCGGGTTGAGCTTGGGCAGATGATCGTCCCCTCTCATGTCGGCGTACAGCAGAGGCTTGATAATCGCCCCGTTGCTGACGTTCTCGATCGCGAGCGCGACGAGGAGTGTCCCCACGCCCGCGATCAAATAGCGCTCGAAACAGGATCTATCGCCATCATCGAGGCTCCGCGCCGCGGCAAGAAGAACAACCGCCTCCGCGCTCAGCGCCAATAGCTTGCAGCATTGGACAATGGTGCTCCAAGCATCAACCGACCAAAAAGCCGACGCCCCTCCATACGCGAGGACCAGACCGACCAAGATCAACACGCCCCCCAGACGCTGGACGCCCAGCTCTTTCCGAACTCCGGGATCCGCCAAACACAGCGCCGCGGCAAGCGCCGCGACCACCGCAAGCCCCTTATGGGCGTAAACCGCGATGAACGGAATCAGAACCGCCGCCAGCGACATAGCCCTGGCGGCGACGCCCCGAGGCGTCCCCTTCATGAAAAGCGCTTTCACGGATTGGCGCCCTAACCTGATCCGCTTGTGAAACGACGCAACATGACGATCCACGCCACGCAAAGAACCAGCATGAACCAAGCCACCTGGTCCGGATGTTGCCAGTTGGGCTCCCGCGCTCCCTTCGCGCCCCCATGAAACACCTGGTCAGCCTTCCAGCGGAAATAGGTGCGATTGACGTACATCTTGTTGACATACCCGAAAACGCCGTCTTTCAAAACCTTGTTCCACGCCTTCGCGTTAATGGCCTCGGAGAGCAGGTTTGTGTTGAAATCCGGCGCCGTCGCCGCGACCCGCCCCAGACTGGTGGTTCCGATCCGATAGCTCAACGCCTCCGTCTTGGTGAAGAGAACTTGCCCGATAATCGAAAAGACGCACAGAGCGAGGCACGCCCAATGAGCCAACCTGCGAACGGCCGTTCCGTTCGCGCGCGACCACCAAAGAAGATAGCCGAGGAACCCAATGGGAAAGAGGGGATATAAATATCTGTAACCGTATGACGATCCCGTGCTTCGCCATAAAAGCACGAAGGACAGGCTGAACAGTACGTACACCGCGACGGCGCCAATGGCGATTGTCGGAGCAAGCGTCCGTCCGCGAACGGCTGCGCCCGCGAGAGTGGCCATGATCGCCGCCGTCCCGATTACCGCCACGGGGTTTGTGTAAAGAAGGCCGAATTCGGCTCCGAACAACACCGTTCCCGTGCTGGGCAGAGCCGACAGCCACGTCCGGAACGTCTCGAAAGCGGCATCGATCCGATTGACTTCGGGCAGAACGAAATCGCCGCCGTAAATGTCCCTGGGCATGGGAAAGGCGGTGTCGAAAAATGCGAAATTCAAAATCCCGAAGGGAATATAGAACAGACCAACGAGCAGGAGGTATCCTCCCGTCATCCTGAACCATCCCCTTCGCGCTTCACCGTCAATTTTTCCGTCACGCTCCAAGCAAAGCATCATAAGGCAGAATAGAATTGGAAGCAGCGCGACATTGGCGTCGTTCATGTGCACGGAGACGCAGAGATTCGCCGCAAAAGCCGCGACGGAGCCCCAAACCAAGCAAGGACGGCCATTCTTTAACTCCTCCCATAACCGAACCGAGGCGTAGGTAACGAGGCTCAATGCGAAAAACTCGAAGGCGTGCGGCATCCTGGGTCGGACGAAAACGAAATAAAGCACCCCAGAGCTGAAGCAAAACAAGACGATCGCCGCCTTCGGCAGGCTGGTTCCGAGCGCGTTCGCGCTTCGCCAGAAAAAGACGATCGACAAAAGGAAATAAACCTGAACGGCCGCCGAGAAACCGAAGTAGGACCACGTATGGAGAAACTGGTCGCGATCGTCGATGACCGCCGCTCCAGCCATCCGGTCGATCACAGAGAAAATCGCCACGAACGGGGCCGCCATCAGACCCGCGCCATAAAAGCCGCGCGGCGTGTTTCCATTGGGGCCCACGTAACGATCCCGTGTGATCTCATTGGAGAAATCCATGTCGAGATCAAGTCCCAGCGTCATGGCGTAGGACAAATATGCGGCGTCGTCCCCAGAGTTTCGAACATCGGCAGCCCATTGGTGGCGGCCCGTAAGGAGAAAGGCGAAGACAAGAAGGGCGACAAGCCCCCATCGCCATCCCTTGGCGCTTCCCCCCGCCACGATCAAATCCGTATCCCCGCGCGTTGGCGAAGAAGCCACACGAGCATGAACGCCGAAACGGCGATGGCGAACGCCGTGGCCGCCGCGGCGCCGGTCGCCTGCCAATAGGGAATGAGAAGCAGATTGCCAATCACGTTCACAACCACGATCGCAAAGACATAGATGCTATGCATACCGGGACAGCCCACGAGAACAAGAGCGTTGTTGAATGGCGTATACCCAGCCGCGGCGACGACGCCAAGGGTGAGGATCGCGAACAGCGGCCAGCTTTCTCCGAAAACCATGAAATAACTCGCGATCTCAAGAACTTGAGGATAAAGGACGACCGCTGTCGCCCCGACGAGCGCCATGGCGCCCCACACCCGATTGCGGACCCGTCTCGCCATGACCCTAAGGCCGTCCATGTCGCCACGCGCGACCCGCTCGACAAAACGCGGGCTGAACACAGCGCGCAACGCCAAGGGCAATTGATGCATTCCCTCGGCGAACATGGCGGCGAAGCTGTATACGCCGACAACCGTGTCTGACAGGAAATAGCCTAAACACAACACATCGATTCGGGTGTTCAATCCCCACAAGACCCCGGCCGGCGCGCTTTTGACGCCGAACGGCGCCAACCGTCCGGCCCATTCGCGAAGCGCCCGCCCTCCAGGCCATGCGTTGTTTTTCAAGGCCGCGGGCAAGGCGAGCAATACGACGAACGCCTCGCCGAGGCTAAAGACGCCGGGCAGCATGGCCGCGTCAACGGCCATGACGGCCATGATGGCGGCGCCGACGACAATGCCCGCGTAGCGCAGCCCCAGCAGAACGGCGTAGGCGCGCAGCATCATTCGCCCATTCAAATGGGCCAGCAGGATCTTGTTTATCGAAAACAGGAACAGCCCGGCGGCCGCCCAATACATTCCCTCGCCGACCTGGGGACTTTCAAGAAGTTCGGATACGAGACCCGCCGCGGCGACAAAAATGGTCGTTCCAAATGCTGAGAAGCCCAAGCCGAGAAAGAGCGAGGCAAGCGCCACCGCCGATCGCTCCCGCGCGTCATCGGCGCGCTCGGCGGTGAATTTCAGCGTCCCGTTATGAATGCCTGCCGCCGCGATCTGAGAGAAGAAGACGTAAACGGCGAAGACTTGGTTGAATACGCCAAGGGCCGCCGCGCCCCAAATAGCGCCGATGATCAGATTGAGGACAATTCCCGCGGCCCCCATCACGGTCAAAGCGCCGAACTGGAATGCAATATCCTGACGCACCCTCCCTTCGGATGCGGCGACGTTACCGGTCATAAAGTTTCGTCATTCCATGGACGACCCGCAGGAATTCGTTGAAATCGATTCCTATGATATTGGCGTATTCCTTGATCGAATCCCAACGGGGCTGGTTTTCCCTCTCGATCCGCTTCAACGCCTCCTCACGCGTTATCACGCCTTCGCGGATCTGGTTGCTGCGGAAGGTGTCGTTCTCGGTGAACCCCGCGACAGTGTGGTAGATGTAATTGTAAAAAGGCGCGGTTCCGTCGCCTATCCTCCACGTGGACGTGGTGTCTTTGGCTGTCTCCCAGCCATAGCGGTTAATCAGCACGTCGTTGATGTCATCCTCGTTCCATTCCAGATAATCGAACAGATACAGAAAATCATGGCGGGCGAAATTATACAATGAATCCGCCAAGGATCTGTTGATGTACTTGGGATTTTTCACGTACTCCGAAGCGTAGTATACAGCCAGCCGCGCCTTGTCCGACGCCGCGATATTGAAACCGCGATCAGGATCCCCGTGCGGCGAAATTCCACAGAAGCCAAGCTTGAAGCCCGTGTTCTCCAACTTGTTCTGGCAAAACACTCCGATAGGCAAGCCGGTCTGGTTCAGGATTCGGGTGGCGTTGAAAAGGAACGCCTTGTCCCCGGCCATGAACAAGGGAACCATCCCAAGCGACGGCCTGCGCAGCCAAGCCTCCACGTTCTTGCGGATGTTGGCTCGCTTGGCGTTGATGTCCGCCGACAGCCAAATGTGCTCGACACCCAACTCCCCGCACATGCGCGCCTGGTTGCGCCGCGCGATATCGGTGACCATGCCCCAGTCGTAAGTGTAGGCCGTCGGCCTCATGCCCAGTTCGGCGCGCAGCAGGTGCAGGCCGTAGCAACTGTCCCGCCCGCCGCTCAGGGCGACCAGGCAATCGGAGCCGCCGTCTCCTCGGCGGATCGGCGCAATGCGCTGTTCCAGATCGTCACGCCCTCGGATCCGGTGGGGAGCATATGAACGGCAATAATTGCACACGCCGTCTTCGTCGAAGGAGATAAAGGGCATGGTGTCAGGGAGGACGCATCGCGCACAGCGTTTCATTTCCGCCCGCAGCGCGTCGTCCCGCGAAACGATGATCTCCCGCTTGCGGCTGTCTGCGAGGCCGGAAGCCACGAGCGGAGACGTCTGTTCGCCCCCCCCCGAAACTAGGCTGACGCTCGCGGCCTCCAGAGTGCGCAAATCGAGAATTACGGCCTCGCCGGCGCGCACCTGCCGACGGCTGGCGTTGGCGAAACCAGGGATTCCCCGACGGCCTCCGCAAACCTTGCGAAGAATGTAATCCTCTGAAACGAAGCAGGCGGTTTTTCCGTCCTCCGCGACGCCAAGGTACAGGGACCCCGTATTGGTGGCGAGAACAAGGCAATCGAGGTCGGAGAACAGCATTGCCACGGACACTTCGCCCTCGACCGCCGAAAAAACGTTACGTAGCGCGCCCTCGAGCGTCTCCCCATTTCGACGCATCATTTGCACCATCGCGGGCAAGATCTCCGTATCGACCTCGCTCCCACGGATCATTTCCGGATGATCGGACCAAATCCTTTCGTCGGTTACGATGATTCCGTTGTGGACGACGACGCAGCCGTCGTTGTCCACGGGCTGGTTGTTCTCCCGGATCGCTTGCTCGCCATTGGTGACCAAACGTGTGTGCCCGGTGACGGCGAAGGATTCGGTCGCGTTATCGAGCGTTTCGGTCACGTCGCCAAGAAAACGCTTGTACGAAGGACTGGACAGCATGCGCGACGCCGACAGGGCGTCCTTGTGCACGGCGATCCGACCGTCTAATTGCACGGCGAGACCCGACGACTCCTTGCCGCGCGTTTCGGACAGCCGAAACAGGGTCGATAGGGTCGATCCAAGCGTTTCCGCTGGAAAACCGCTTTCCGAGCTGGATACAAAACCGAAAATTCCGCACATGGCCGTCAGTTCGCCCGCAAAATCAAAACTCTGTCAACGCCTGGACATAACGATCGCCGACCACTTTTTCGCCGAGATGGTCGACGATGAACGCCTTGGTCGCCTCGGAGGCGCGGCGCTGCTCATCCGGGTCCAGCAAGCGGGCGGCGGCCGTGACCATGGCGTCGATGTCTCTCGCCGGGACGACGTTTCCTGTCACGCCGTCCCGCACGATCTCCGCGTTCCCCCCAACGTCGAAAGTTACGATGGGAACCCCGGACAGCGCCGCCTCAAGGAGGGCCAGGCTGTAGTTCTCCACCAGGGTGGGAGAGATCGCCAGGTTGCAGGCCTTGACGGTGGCGATGTTGGTGGGGCCGTCGGTCGCGCCGGGAATGTAAAGCCGGCATCCGTCGCCCACGCCTGCTAGGTCTCGCTTCATATCCTCGCCGGCCGCCCCGGAAATGAAAAAACCGATCTCCCCGTCAAACGCCGCGCTCAGGCGCGAAACAATATCGACCACGAATTCTGAGCCCTTGAAGCGGTTGCCGCCGCCGGGAATGTAGACAAGCGGCGCATCGTGCGAAAGACCCATTCCCCGCCTGGGATCGAAAGGAATGATTGCGTTGAAATATTCTTCGTCGACGAAGTTGGGCGCGTTTTCGACGGGCCCCTTGTAACCGTATGTTTTTACGAATTCCGACTTGATGTAACGCGACGGGCAGACAACCTTGTCCATGCGCCGCAACGCCAAGCGCTCGAAAGCCATGGCGAGACGGATATCCTTCTTGGAAAACCGTTCTTTCATGGGAAGATCGAGGAAACGAAACACTCCCTGATGGACGCCCATGACTCGTTTGCAGCCCGGGATCGGCTTCACGAACAAGGACGGCGAGCCGTGGTCTGGAAACAGAATGACTTGGGGAGCAAAGTCGCGCAGAGCTTGATTGAGACGGGACGCCCCGGCTGTTCGAATCAAAACGTCGGCGAACTGATAGGCGATCTTGCCCGGATCGGCGATGCGAAAGCCGAGATTGCACAGGCGACGGAAAAATCGCACGCGCCCATGTGATGGGGAATACCGAACGAAATCGCCGTCCTCGATCACTTCTCCGCCTGAAAGTTCGTCGAAATAGGCGAACCCCTTGACGTCGTATCCCCTCTTCTTGAGAAGCAGGAATACATGATGCTGGACCGCCGCGATCCCACCGCCCGCGCTTGGAGGAAAGCGATCGGATAAAACGGCTATGCGCCTAACCATTGAAATAATCACTCCGGCGAATCAGACGCCGCCCATGCGAAAGCCACCCAACGCGCATCAAGACGCCTTCCCCCCCGCCAGCTTCCCCGCCATGCTTCTGAAGATGTCGATCAGAAACCACTTATACCCAACCACCAACTTGGCGAATACGGGAATCAGGCGGGGACGGAGCAGGCTCTTGCGTATGACGGCCAAAGCCAGCCTGAACAGGAACGAATTGTAGGTCCGTTCAATGAATTCCGGGGTGAAATCGGGCGTCGTCAGCTGGTTTGGACGGTATTTCTCGTAGTCGTGGAAATAGCCGTTGGCGATGGCGGTGTCGTAAACCTCGGTGCCGGGAAGAGCGGTCACCTTGAAGATGGACGGCAGGACGTCGTATTTCTCGAACTTTTCAAGCGCGAAATCGATGGTCCGGCAAATTTCCTCCCGGGTCTCCCCCGGAAGCCCCATGACGTAGAAGGCGTAACAGCGCAGGTTTTCGGCTTGGCACCCGGCCATGAATTCGTCCACTTGGGAAAGATCGAGGCGCTTCTTGACCACCTCGTCGATCACCCGCTGCACACCGGATTCGATGGCCACCACCAGGTTCTGGCAGCCCGAAGCCTTGGTCTTGCGGATGCGGTCCCGGGTCCAGGTATCCCCTCGGACGCCGTTGGGAGTGTCCCAGCGGATAGGGCGATCCAAAGACAAAAGAACGTCGATGATTTGATCGTATCGCTCCGGGTCGTGGGTGAAGTTGTCGTCCTGGAAATGGATGTAGTCGATATCGTAGCAGTCGAGAAGATGCTCGATGTGGCGGCGAACGTAATCGGGGGAATGATGCCGCCATTTGTATCCCATGGCGGTCTGGACCGAGCAGAACACGCACTGATGGGGACATCCCCGGCTGGTCAGCATGGTCACCGAGCGCTTGCCGTACCCCCGCGGCCGTGACGAGAACCCCCGGCTCTGAAGGTGAAAATACCGTTCGACATCGACCGCCTCGTAGGCTGGGAAAGGCAATTCGTCCAGGGAATCGAGGAAACGGATGGGCGCTTTCCGATTGGCGCGCAGGAGGGACATGTCCTCCTCGCCGCCCACGACCCCCTGGATGGCGGGCCGTTCCCCCTTCGCCAGGGCCTCGAGCAACAGGAGCAGACGCTCCTCCCCTTCTCCCATGACCACGTAGTCGATGTTCTCGTCGGCCGCCAACTCCTGGGGAAACGCAGAAGCGTGGGGACCACCGATAACCGTCGCCGCCTCGGGGCGAACGGCCTTTGAAATCGCCGCGACCGCCAGCGCCTGTTCGATCTGGAAGGAGAACATGTTGGATACGCCGACAACGTCCGGGCTGAACGACTTGATCCGCTCCCCGATTTCGGCCGGCGCATCGCCGAAAAATACGGTCCCGTCTTCCTCCTTGACGATCCGGCCGCTCAGTCGGGCGTCGTAGACCTCGATCTCTCCATCCCACGCCTGCCGTTTGAGGAAACCGACCATGGACAGCACGCCGAGGGGAAGGTCGATGCTCGGCTTGTAGATGGAGACCACTTGGTGGGGGATGATGAAAAGAAGGCGCATGGCGAAAGGTCGGGATCAGCGCGTTTTCCAGATAAGGGTCGAGGTGACGGCGAAATTCCAAACCGAACCGATGACGCCCCCGAGGATTCCGGCAAGATACCAAGGCACCGAATGCTCGAAAAGGAACGTGGCGACCAAAATATTGGCGACCATGCCGACGCCGCAGGCGAGATAGAAGCCCACCAGCCCCAAGAGCAGGCCCCAGCCGCTCCGTCGGCGCTCTTTGTAAGTGAGGAAGTTGTTGAGCAGATAGTTGTTGAGCCCGGCGATCAGGGCCGCAAGCGTCTGGGCGGGAAGGAACGCGACGCCGGCCCCCAAATACAGAATTCCCAGAATGGCCAAGTGGAACAAGGCGCCGATGGCGCCGTTGAACACGAAACCGAGAAAACGCACCGGCAGGAAACGGCCGAACATCTTGTCCAGCAACAGGACGATATACTCCCAGGCCACCACGGCGCTGAGTTTGCTCTCCCCTTCCATCCTGGAGCCGAATTCGTAAGGCGCCTCGCGGAACTGAATGGGTTCGCGGGACGACGCCAGCAGGTCCAGCAGGATCTTGAAGCCGATCCCCGACAACCGGGCGACCACCCGGTCGAGAAACGTGCGACGCAGCATGAAGAAGCCGCTCAACGGATCGTGAACCGGCTCCCGAAGCACCAAGAGGCCGAGGCGCGTGGTCAATCGGCTGATCATGTGGCGGGTCCGGTTCCAATCCCCGACGCCGCCTTCCTCCACATAGCGGCTCCCAATGACGATATCCACGCCGTCCCCCTCCAGGGCCTCCAACATGGCAGGCAGGATGGTTTCGTCATGCTGGCCGTCGGCGTCCATGACGGCGATGAACGGCGACGAGGTCGCGAGCATCCCCTCGATGCAGGCGGATGACAGCCCGCGGCGGTCGATCCGACGAATCGCCCTCACGCGCGGGTTCCGTTGCGCGATCTCCAGCACCTTGGCGTGGGTGCCGTCCGGGGAATCGTCGTCCACGAATACGACCTCCCAGGACACGCCCTCGAGAACCTCCTCGAGACGATCGACCAAGGGCTGGACATTGTTCGCCTCGTTGAAGGTGGGAACGACGACGGACAAGCGAGCGGTCATCTTTCCTCCTTGCGGGATGTTGCGACGTGGACCAGCACCCTTTGGGCGGAGTGGTGGAAAACCCTGGACATGATGGTAAGCAACGGCCTCTTCAATAGAAAATCCTTAGGAATCAAGCAAACAGCGCCGGGACAATCCCAGCATGCGTCTTCGACAATGTGCTCCAGGCAGGTCTCGGTGTCGAGGGCGTTGGCCCGGAAACCCCTTGCGAAAACTTTGAGGGGGCGAATGGAGACGGATCACTTCTCGCCGCCCACTACCGGCGCTCGCCCTTCGGCCAGCAACAGAAAGCCCAGGCGCTTCCTGATCAACGCCGGCTCCATGGCGGCGACCCGGTCGGCCAGCCGCCAGCCCAGCGCCGCGGCGAACGGAGCCGCGAAAAGGTCTCGTGTGACGACGACATCCTCGAATCCGGCGCTATCAAGTAGATTTAAGAAGCCCCCTTTATTGAGATGGGTAATATGCTGGTCTTCGTATGAAACCTCCCCAAGACGGTTGACGAACCATTCCAACAACGGCCAAAGTCCGCCATAGTCTGGCGTGGAGGCGACAATGCGGCCACCGGGACGAAGGACCCGCAACGCCTCTCTCAACAGTTCCTCCCCCTCGTTCAGGGACAGGTGCTCCACCAACTCGATCATGGTGACCACATCAAACGTCCCATCCTCATAAGGCAGCGACCCCGCCTCCACGGCGACGAACTCCTTGCTGGAGGCGGCGTAGCGTTCGCTGGCGTACGCAATCTGCTTAGGCGCTATATCGACGCCCACGGAAAGGCGGGAGCCATCGAGAGTTCCAATAAACGTTCCCGGACCGCAGCCGATATCAAGGTGACGCGGCCCCTTGCCCAGACGGTCTCGTATCAAAGCGAATTTCAGATGGTGCCATTTGCTCTGGACGCCCTGGCCGCGATGAAAAACGCGATCATAATACCCCGCGTCAATGGAATCGTACTCGAATCCCGATGTTGTTGTTCCGCCAGCGTTCATGCGGCTTCATGTCCTTTCCGGAAACTGGATCGAATAGAGCGCGCGCAGGACCGAGCCTGGCGACAGAGAACGCAAGGCCGCCTCGGTCATGCGCCGGGCGGCCATTGAACGGGCCGCGCCACTAAGATCCTTCAGCCGCCGCGCAAGCCTCGCCGCCACGTCTTTCCATGTCGATTGACTTGCAAAACCGGCGGCGTGGAAGCAACATCTCTCGACGGCGGCCTCGACGAACGTCTGCTCGGGTATTGGCGGACGCCCCGTCATCAACCAACGGAGCCCCTCCAATTCCTTCAGGGGCGCCTCCGGAAATGCGCGGGTCAGCGCGCGCATGCTCACTCTTCGACAGGCTTCCTCCTGCTCCAGGCCGCGTCGGAGAGTAATGGAATCATCATGAGAACGATAGAAAAGCACGGGCTTAGAAACATAGGTAAACCGCTGCCCCCGCGCCAGACAACGATCCCAAAGGTCGTAGTCCTGGGCCAGGGGGAACGATACATCGTACCCACCTACAGCGAGAATGGATTCGCGACGGAACATCACAGAAGGATGGGCGCCAAAGGCATTCTCGAACAGAACGCGCCATCGGACCTGGGACCAGTCCGGTTCTCTCCTTTCTCGCTCGCCCCCCGTGGATTCGTCACGCACGATGCAAGCGCCGAAACAAATGTCGGCTTGGGTTTTCTCCAACATCGCGACTTGAGCGCCAAGACGGCCAGGAAGGGAGCGATCATCGCCATCCATGCGAGACACGAACGCCCCTCGCGCAACCTCAAGCCCCCGGCCGAGTGAAACCGTGAGCCCGAGATTGGTCTCGTTGCGCAACGCCACCAATCGGGGATCGGCCCTTTCCCGAAGCAGCGAAGCCGTGTCATCGGTCGAACCGTCATCGACCACGATGAATTCGAAATCCGGCCCCTCCTGGGAAAGCACGCTGTCGATAGCTTCGGCCAGATATTCCTCACCATTATGAACCGCCATCAAAACGCTGACGGTCGGCGAAACGGAGGCTCCTTTCACGCCTCACCGTCCCGACGCGCCACCATCGCCCATTCGAGCGGGGTTCCACGAGGAATCGCGCGGGTCGCAATCCCTCCCATCACCACGTCGATAAACTTGGGTGCTAGACCATTGCCCGGCCTTATGGAACGGACGTTGCTTTCGGAAAACTCCTCTCCGGCCTTAACGTCGCGGACCACGTAGAGAGAGCGTCGAAAACGCTGATTGGCCTCCTCGCTCGGCTTCACGCCGTAGTTCGCCTCGCCCAAGGCCGTCCACGCGCTCCTGCATCCCGACACCAGGTCCGCGAACTCGTCCGGCTCAAGGGAGAAACCGGCGTCCGGCCCGCCGTCGGACCGCGCAATGGTGAAATGCTTCTCGATCACGGACGCGCCCAAAGCCACCGACGCCATGGATACAGCGTTTCCCAGCGTGTGGTCTGAAAGTCCGACGACAGTATCGAAACGACGAGAAAGATCGGGAAGGGTGCGCAGGTTGGCTTCCTTGGCGGGCGCAGGGTAACCGCTGATGCAATGAAGGAGCGCGATTTCATTGTTCCCAACGCGCCGCATGGCGTTCACCGCCTCTGCGATTTCCTGTTCGTTCGCCAAGCCCGTGGAAAGGATCGTTGGTTTTCCGCACCCGGCGACCTTTTCGATGAGGGCGAGGTCAACGCATTCAAACGAAGCAATCTTGTGGGCCGGCGCGCCCAGCCGTTCCAGAAAATCGATGGAAGAGAAATCGAACGGCGAACTGAAAACAGTAATCCCAAGTTCCCGTCCCTTGTCGAACAAGGCCGCATGCCAGTCCCAAGGCGTATGGGCCTTCTCGTATAGGCCATGCATCGTATACCCGGCCCACGGGCCGTCATGAATGAGGAAATCGTCGCCGTCATGATCGATGGTCAGTGTGTCGGCCGTATATGTCTGCAGCTTGACCGCATCCGCGCCAGCCTCTTTCGCCAGTTCCATGATGGCGATGGCCCTGTCAAAATCGCCAAGATGGTTGGCGGACATCTCCGCGATGAGGTAGGGAAGGTGGTCCGGCCCAATTGGGCGTCCGTCGATGTATATCGTCTTCGCCATCGTCCTCGTCTTTCATCGCGTCCTGGAGCGACGCCTGGTTGCTTAAGTTGTTTGTCAAAGCCGCCCCCATTAACAATAGCATTTCTCGCCGTCATCGCGGGCAACCGATCACGCGGTAAACCACGCGTCCCGATGCTGGAGTCCCCCGCTATGAGGCGATGCGCGTTTACGGGAAAAGGCGCTTTCATAGACTTGTGCGGGAGCAAGGGGATGGATAGGGTTGGCATTGATCGTGGTTTTTTGCATCCGACCACGAAAGCGGCGCGCGACAACCACGCGGGAACAATGCGAATGTCCGATTTCAGGAAATACGCCCATACATCCCCCGCGTCATCCAGGAATTGATAAATGGCGATGCCGAAATCGGCGCTCATTTTCGGTGTATCAGGCCAAGATGGCGCCTATCTGGCTCGGCTGCTGCTCGACAAGGGGTATGTTGTGTTCGGCGCGTCTCGCGACGCGGAGAGAGGCGATTTTTCCAATCTAAAACGCCTTGGGATCTTCGAACGCGTCGCACTGCTATCGACAATTATGGCGGACTTTCATAGCGTCATGGACGCAATCAAGCATGCCCAGCCAACGGAAATCTACAATCTGGCGGGGCAAAGCTCAGTCGCTTTATCGTTCGAACAGCCGCGGGAGTCGATGGAAAGCATCGCATTGGGCACCCTCAATATCCTGGAGGTCTTGCGCCTGACCCACCGCGACGCACGTTTCTACAACGCGGGGTCTTCGGAATGTTTCGGCGACACCGGCGGCGGCGGCGCCAACGAGGATACGCCCTTCCGGCCGCGCAGCCCCTACGCCGTGGCCAAATCCGCCGCTTTTTGGGAAGTCGCCAACTACCGTGAGGCTTATAATCTGTTCGCGTGTTCAGGCTTGTTGTTCAATCACGAATCGCCACTTAGGCCCAAACGATTCGTCACTCGCAAGGTGGTTCACGCCGCCGCCCGGATCGCCGCCGGCGACGAAGCGCGGCTGCAGTTGGGAAACCTTAACGTGCGCCGCGACTGGGGTTGGGCGCCGGAATACGTAGAAGCCATGTGGCTGATGTTGCAACGCCAAAATCCCGAAGAATTCGTCATTTCCACCGGCGAAAGCCATTCATTGGAATCGTTCGTCGCCGCCGCTTTCGCCCATTTCGGACTCGACTGGCGCGACCACGTGGATTTGGATCCGACGCTTTTTCGCCGCACCGATATCGTTCACAGCCTCGGCGATCCTTCCAAGGCGCGCCGCGATCTGGGATGGGAGGCCAAGGTGAACATGCTGGACATAGTGCGCAACATGGCGGAAGCGGAAACGAATGCGTTTAACGAAGATGCCTAGAAATCCAGAAAAAGGCGCTTGACAATAGGCTCATCTCATAGCCTCCTACGAACAAAGCTCATGCGTTTCCTTCATTGTTCACGGGAGTAGGTCTATGAAATTCGGCGTTCTTATTTCAGTTTTATTTCTTGGCCTGGCCGTAACGTCGCCTTTAAACGCTGACTTGGTCAACGAGGGCATGCGAGCTTATTCTCAAGGGGACTATAAGAAAGCCCTAGAAATTCTCCAACCTCGGGCTGAAGAAGGAAATTACGGCGCTCAGTATTACCTTGGCGAAATGTATCTTGAGGGCCGCGGCGTACCGCAGAATACGGCGAAGGCTCTTGAGTTGTTCAGGGCCGCCGCGGAGGGAAACCGGCCTTATCCACAGTACAGGCTCGGCGCCATGCACGCAGCGGGAAATGGGGTCAAGAAGGATCCGAAAACCGCATACATGTGGTTCGAGCTGGCGGCGTCATTCGGGCTTGAAAAAGCTGCGAATCGTCGCCATGCCCTCGAAAAAGAGCTTTCGCCCCAAGATATCGCCGAAGCCAAGAAGATGGCGGAAGAGTGGCTGAAGAAGCATCCTCATTTTTCGCGCTGACTGATTCGAACAGCACGGATTAGGGCCTGTTAGCAATCAGGACCTCGCCGTGTCGGGATAGGTTTTTCCCCTTTCTCGGCAGTGAGGGCGTAACGCAGGAAAGACCGTAGAGAGGGGGGAAGAATTATCCCTGCGTCATTTCCTCCACGCGCCCGCGCATGGCTTTGGCCATGATTTCGAGATTCATTCTCCGTATCACGGTCTCCCGCGCTCTAGACCCGATTTCCCCCGCCAACCGGGGATTTTCCAGCAGGTGCTCCACGGCGGCTCGAATATCGGCCACGGAACCTGGACGAGCAAGAAGGCAGGTTTCATGGTCCACCATCGCGTCGGGGTCCCACATCCCTAGTATATTGGATAGAATAACGGTCTTCCCGCAGCTCATCGCCTGAAGTGTGGCGCTTTGGCCCGAGGGCTGAATGGTTTGACGAAGCGGAATAATTACGAACCGCGCGCGCCGCATGAGTTCGCGAATGTCCTCGTCGCTCAGCAGACGCCGTTTCCAATCGCCTGCAATGACCTCGACCCGGCCTTGCGAGTCAGGAAACGACAACTGCGTCACCACCTTGAGAGGGGGATAATGGGGCAACCATGCCTCCGCCAGGGTGCTGTAGTCCCGAAACGAGTCATTGCCAATGGTCAGCGCGTATTCTTCCGTCGCCCTGTTGTCCGATCCAGGGCTCCAGAAACGATGGTCAACGCCAAACGGCAGATAGCGAATGCTCCTCTCCCGGCCCATTTCCTCCAGCAGGGATTCCGCTTCGGGTTTGGAAATGGGGGCCAACGCGGTTTCGCGCGTGATCCATCGAAAAAGTCTGCGATGCCGTTTGGGCGCGTCCAGGGGCAGTATGCCCATGGCGGTTACGATCACCTTTGCCTTCAACACGCCAATGGTCCGCAAAAAACTTAGAGAAATTCCATGGCTGTTGGTCGTCGCCACCACGATATCATAATGGCGAATCGTGGACCGCACGTCCTTGCGCAGAAAGAATCCGATGGACGACGGACGCAGCCCCGTCGCGGACAGCACAATATTCTGGAATACACGCCCGAACCGGCCCATGAACGGAGGCCTGCCGTAATCCTCCTCCTCGATAAAATCGACGCGCAACCCCTCGGCTTTCAACTGGGAATAACCGAAAAAGAATTCCTGGGGATATTCCCCCCCAATCTCCAACCGGTTCCGACGCCCGCCTTTGAAGCAATATAGAATCCGGGCGCGAACAGCCTTAAGCGCGCCAGGCGTTTCGCTAATGGAATCTTGAATGGTCATGTCATGCTGCGGCCAACGCGCCTCTTCGCGCTTAAGCTATCCCCTCGCCTTCGACGTCAGGTCCTCGTACTCCTTGAAATACCGCAGATAGCGATTGAAGAAGGCGTTGGCGCGCCAGATGCGGGCGCCAGCGTACAGGGTCAACAGCGCCAAGGCTATGGAAAGCCCCACCGCCAGATCCTCGATGACGCCGGGAACCTCCCGGCCGCGCGCGACGATATAGGACGAATAGGCGAACACGATCACCTCGACCACCACCAACAGAGAAACGAAAGGGGCGTATTTTTGCCGCTTGACGCTACGGATTGCGTAATCCCCTTCCCATTGGGTGAGAAATCGCCAGAGTGTTTCCGCCCTTTGCAACGTTTCCAAGGGACGGCCGGAGAACCTCTCCGCATCGAACCCTTTAAGCAGAACTTCCTCGCGCAGGATATGCACATTACGTTGGAATACGGCTTCCAGATACTGTGGTATCAACAGCATTGCGACACTGAAGCCGATTACGGCGATGAAAATTGCCCCGAAGTGCATTTTTTCGAACTCTTACCTTAATTCTCGGCTCAACGGGGCGCGTATTGCGTCCATAGATCCTTATATTCTTCGTATTTCCGCAGGTATTCACGGAATAGCGCCTGCCCAGCCACAACCCGATAGGCGATATAAAGGCTCATCAGAATCAAGAGAACCGCAAGGCCCACCACGGTGTCCTGGATAAACCCCGGAGTCTTGTCGCCGCGCGCCACGCGATGCGCGGCGTAGGCGAAGATAATCACCTCGACGCACAGCACGCTGATCACTGGATAGATGTGCGGAAAGGCGCGAACCAATGAGATCCGTTGGCGGGACTCCCGTTCGACCAGAAAATTCCACAGCCCGCGCGCGCGTTCCGGCGCCGACGCCATCACGTCGATAGGAAAATCGCCTCTTGCGCTTTCCCGCAGATAGGCGATGTTCCGCTTGACGTTTTCGTCAAGCGCGACAGGAAACACCAGCCCCGCAATGGTGAACGCGATTAAAGAAATGAAAATGGTTCCAAAATCCATGTATGGCTCCGTTCCGCCATGGTTGAGTTCACCCCGGAATTAGAGGACTCCGTTCCGAAGTATCGGCGATTCGTCGTTGCGGAGAAATGAGTTTTTGGGGCGAGTTCGTATGCGACGCCACGAGCCGCCAACACCGGATTCCCCGTCAGAAGATACGCGGCCAGGGAAAGGAATTGCGCCAAACGATCGATAGTTCTGACGTTAATGCGCGCCCGTGGCGTCTTGGTCCAATACGCCGCATCGGGTGATCAGAACAAGCCCCTCGCCCGCGTGGGCGCGAAGAAACGTTTTAACGTCATGATGCAGCGGACGCTCCAACAGATATTCCTTGATCTCCATATGGATTTCGTTGACGCCTCGCCCACACGCGCGGTCGATGATAACTTCAAGGTTGGTTTCAGGATCAAGGGCGCTGGCCTCGACAATCCGAATTCTCTCCCTGAAATGCTGAGCGAGAGGATCTCCGAACAGAACAACGCTGTTCGGTGCGAGATGTTTGTATTTTTCGACCACCTCCGGATAAACGGCCTTACCATGCGTGATGTTCATCGCCAGTTTTCCAGGGACGTTCAACGCCACGGAAGCCACGACCGCGATCATAAGGAAACGTGCGAGAGCAGCGGAGACATTCGCGCGTCTCTCCGCGAAATTAATAATCGCGATCAGGAAAAGCGGCGTGCTGGGGCCGATCAGGCGGAAAGAGAAATCATCGAAAAAATACACCCACCGCATTCCCACGATCGCCAGCCAATAGCTTGATCCGACAAGAAGAAACCACGGCCATGCGGTCGTCGCCGCATTGGCGCTCGCGGCGTTTGGCGTAGCGCGC
The DNA here is from genome assembly GCA_964344345.1 of uncultured Hyphomicrobiales bacterium. GTDB lineage: Bacteria > Pseudomonadota > Alphaproteobacteria > Rhodospirillales > CAYFNC01 > CAYFNC01. The sequence goes on from CAYFNC010000003.1 coordinate 84,652, forward strand.
CAAATGCTCCAGAGACGCCCTCCGGCAAGCGCAAGGAACGCGGCCGCCCCCCACCACAGCCCCGCCTGCCACAAGCTCTCGGAACCGAACCCCAGACGCACGATATTGAATTCAAAAATCTGGGCCTTCAAGAGGGCGAGGAGCAAATCGACGTTGGTGTCGGAACTGAACGCCCGTTCCACTCCCGTCATATGCGTGGCCAAGCGAGCGTTGTTCATCAGATAAAGGACGGAGAAAGCCAACGAGGCAAGCCCCGCGAACAGATAACGGAGGAACGATGCGCCATCCTTCCTGTTCAAATAGAATAGTCCCGCCAATCCGATGGGCATCAATGAAAACAATCCAATATAGCGCGTCGAAAATAAGAACATCGAGACAAGAGACGCGCAAACGATCCATCGCGCCTTCCCGTTTGCGTGATAGAGATGAAGGCTCGCGGCGAGGAAGAACAGTCCGCATATGAACGGGACCTCGGACCACGTCATCTGCGACAGTTGCAACATCGAAGCCGTCAAGAAGACAGCGGCGTAGATGTGGGCCCTTCGCCTGAAAACCATCGCCAACATTCCGATCACCGCAGAGATCATGAGAACGTTGACGGTCTTGGAGGCCCAGTACGTTTCCAATCCGAAAAGCGTTTGGACCACCGCGACCACAAGGGGATAGCCCACAGGCTGGCCCGCGGGAAACCGTCCGTCGTCATAGCGAATGCCGTTCCCAGCGGCGATATTGTTCGCCACCTCCATGTAGCCGACAGAATCTGGCGTTATGGTCGCGTGCGGACGGAAATAGGACGCGCCAAAGACATTCGCGCCCACGATCAAGGCGATAGCGATCAAGGCGAGTGCGCTCGCCGACAGGGTCCAGGACACCTCGCGAACGTCCTGGCTCACCGATAGCACTCGCGGCAATGAAGAGGCAGGTCGCGTCGGTATATTCGTCTGCGAAGCTCGCGATAGGTCTTGCTGTTCCACAGGGTCCGGATGCTTTCCGTGGTAAGGTCGCCCATGGACCACGTTTCCGGGATACCCACCGCGCAGCATGGGACCACCTTCCCCTCGGTCGAAACATAGAGCGAGAACCACGGCCACGGGCATGGATTCGATTCGGTGTATCGATCGTCCTCGGAATAACTGAAACGAACTCCGGAACGCGCGGCGGTCTCCTTCGCCCGCGCTATCACTTCGACGGTCTCGGAATATCGTTCGTTAATGTGGACGGAATCGAATGCGTAATCTTGCCCCCCGTCTTCGCGTCGCCATTTTTTTATCCGTGATTTCACGTGGACGGAATCCGCTCCGACGTCAGCGGCGAGTTCGACAAGAAGAGGAACTTCCTCCAGGATTTCGCGTTCGCTCACCAGACACGCCACGCCAAAGCTGGCTCCCTGACGGCCGCGCGCGCGCTTGGCTTCGGCGAACGCCGTCATGTTTTCACAGACGCGCTCGAACTTGGAGCGCAAACGCGCACGTTCATAGGTTTCCTTGCTGGCGCCGTCGAAACTGATGGTGAGGGCGGTCAATCCTTTTTCGAGAAGTCGCTCGGAAAGATCCCGCCTCAGCAAGACGCCATTGGAAATCACCGAGGACCGAATGTTCCGTCGCGTCAGATAATCGACCATGTCTGGAACGCGGCTGTTGATCAAGGGCTCGCCCATTCCCTGCAGCTTGACGTGCTTCAGGTTGGGAAAGGGATCGACGATCCTTCGAAACAGGTCCATCTCCATGGGAGGGGCCGTCTTTGCCCGGTCCCATCCCGGAACCTGGCAGAACGCGCATCGAAGATTGCAGGCGGCGATGGGCTCTAGATCCAGGGATTCAACAAGAAACAGCGGCGAATATCCCCACAGAAGATTTGAAAGCCGCGGGGTGTTCCGGATGACCGCCTGCTTCAATCTGGCGCGCATCATGTCGCAACCCGGTTCGGAGGGTTGCGATCCAGAATCAGGGAGAAAAACAACTCCGCCTCTTCTTGCGCGCCGTCGCCGCCGTGTCCGATTGCGGGGTGGATCCTTAGTCCGTACCAGCAATTCTTTTCGTTATAGACATCGATCAACCGGAAAGCATGGTCGCGAAAACGGTTTACATGGTCGTATTGATTCTGAATCAGGAACAAAGGGGGCAAGCTGTCCAGATCTCCCGCGACATCGACAAGGGACGGCGCCTTTTCCCCTCCTTGCCCGCGCAGGTGCGCGTAGGGATTGCCCTGGCCGTCGTCTTCGTAATCGGCGATTTTCGCCTCAAGGTCCACCTGGGGACACATGACGTACAGACCTCGGCACCCGTATTTCACGCCATGATACAGCGCCCCGAACCCTCCCATGGAACTTCCCATGCAGAACCAAGGCCGTTCGGGATTGCGCTCGCGAAACTGGGATATCAGGGCCTGGACCATGGTCTCGACAAAGGGAACGCCCTTTTCGCCCCAGAACCAGCTTCCCTGACGGTGCAGCCCGAAGGTGTCCCACGGCGCAAGCACGTCGAAATGGCGCCATGGACGCGTCGGTCCGAAATGAAGGAACGCATTGTGGCCATGGAACAGCACCACGAGCCCGCGGGGCTCGTCCGTCGCTGGCAGAAACGCGTATCGCAGAAACCGGCCGTCATGTTCGAAGGCCTCGGGATAGGTAGTTTCGACCTGAGACGCATCGAACATTAGCGACGTTGTCCGAATCTGGTCCTTTTCACGTTCGTGGATCGCGCCGACGTCTGTGGCGAATACGCCCGCCGGATCGATCCGGGACAAAGGCAGGAAACGCCGGTCGTCCGCGAGAAGGCGCAAAGCGCCTTCGCGCAACGCTCCGCGGACTCCAACCTCGCGCGCCTTGCGCCTAAACCGTCGCCACAGTTCGGGAAGTTCTGCTGGCGTCAAGGTTTCTCTCCGATGACGCCGCCGATGCAAAGGACGTCCATATCGGCGTTCATGAAAGTCTTCACCGCGTCCACGGGCGTTTCCACGATGGGTTCTCCCATGTCGTTGAAACTGGTGTTCAACAGGACAGGAACTCCCGTGATGTCGGCAAAGGCCTCGATCAGCCCTGCGAATTCAGGATTGCGCGCCCCGTCCACGATTTGAACCCTGGCCGTGTTATCGACATGCACGCTGGCCGGGATCAAACCCGCCTTGTCCTTGTTCGCGTCCACGGTGAACGTCATGTACGACAGATCAGCCACGGATTCTGGATAATTGAAATACTCCGGCGCCCTGTTCTTCAGCACGGCGGGCGCGAACGGACGGAACCATTCTCGGTGCTTGACCCTGGCGTTGATGATGTCCTTCATGGCCGCTTCACGCGGGTCCGCCAGAATGCTGCGATGACCGAGCGCGCGGGCGCCCATTTCCGAGCGTCCCTGGACCCAGCCCACAATTTTGCCCTTGCTCAGGGATTGAGCAACGTAATCCCGGACATCAACGCCTTTCGAAACGCGAAGCCCGGCTTTTTTCATGGCCTTGACCGCAGAGCGGTCGTCGACGCCGTCTCCATAGAAAACGTGGTTCAACGAGAAGAAACGCGGTGCGTCCAAAACCTGATGCGCGTAATACAGGGCCGCGCCCAACGCGACCCCGCGGTCCGAGGCCATGGGCAACGGAAAAATGCGCTCGAATGCTCCGTCGCGCAACAGACGGCCGTTTAGCGACGAGTTCATGAACACGCCGCCGCCGAGAACGAGGTTCCTGTTCGGCCGTCGAGCGTTGGCTCGATCGCAGACTTTCGCCACGACCGTCTCCAACACCATTTGAACGCTCGCCGCCAGGTTGATATGCTCGGGCGTCAAAGGTTCCGGGGCGATCCGCCTCTGCGAGAATTCATCAAGGAACGCGTTGGTGAGAAGTTGGGTATTCAGGTACCCGCCTTCCAACGCAAGGGAAGAACTTGGACTGCGGAGACGCGAGCTCAAGTGTATTCCGCCATCCGATGCGACCTTGATCTCGTTCATATAGGCATCGAACAGAGTCGGCTCGCCGTAAGGGGCCAGCCCCTGGGTCTTGCCTTCCGATCCGTATCCGCCAAGGCCGAGATGGTATGTAGCTCGCAGGTACTCCAAGCCGATGCTGTCTTCATCGCCAACGCGGTGGAACTCCGTAATCCGGTTTCCTTCGCCTTCGGCCAATAACGCGCTTGAACCGTCTCCGAACCCATCGACCGAAACGATCAGCGACTTCTCGAACGGGGACGCGAAAAACGCCCCTGCGGCGTGGCAAATGTGGTGATCCACTTCGACGAACTTGGCCTTGGGGAATTCGCGACGGAACCAGTCCGCGCATTCAAATCGGTCTGTGTGGGCGAGGACGACCGCCTCGATCTTCCGCGCCTTGACCCCAAGATCCCGACAGCATTTTTTGATTGGCGCAAGGATGTCCTCGCCCTTCCGCAGGGTGTGGTGCTTGCGTCGCGACAGCCGCTCGGCTTCGGCCATCGCCACCTGCCCGTTGCTTATATCGATCAAGCAACAGTTGTAGTCATGCATAAAGCCACCGACGCCAAGAATCAGCACAGCCGTTCCTTTACATTCTTAATGATCGGATTCGAAAAATGGTCTCAGTTCGGCCCATATCTCGCCCCAGCGGACTTCTTGATGAACAGGGGCGAGGCCAGCCTCGCTTATTTCCCGCGCAAACGTTTCCAAAGTGTATTCCGTCTCGTGGGTCGTGTCCAAGCGCCACTCGACGCCCAGTTCCCGTTTCAACGGAACCCGCCAATCCCTTTCGAACAACGGAACCCTAATCAAGAACCGCGCGGGGCCGATCCGGTCCTTCAATCGCTTCAGGAATTGGGAGCGGTCGGTGAGATGCTCCAACACGTTCGAAAGAATAACGACGTCGTAGCGTCCCTCAGGAACGGATATGGTCGCGTCCCCGGCGACAAGCTCTAGATCGGGATGGGCGTGGAGGCTTCGGGCAAGGGAGATTTTCTCGGCGTCCTTGTCTATCCCAACGACGGCGCATCCACTCTTTTCCGCCAACAACCGGGCGAGATGGCCAGAGCCGCATCCCACGTCGAGCACGCGTTCGCCTTTCCGGCATCGCGCCAGAAAGAAATCGTGGTATCGCGTATGGCGAATCTTCGTATGAACGCCGCCGCCATACGCCGACGCATAACGCCCGACAAGGGGATAGAAGGCCGCGTCAAGGCGGAAGATGAAACGAAGCGCCTCGTCAGAAGGTAAGATGCTTGCGCGTCGCGCCACCACGCCCGCGACCAGGGATTCCAGACGCCGCTGCGGCAAGATATTCAATAGCGCCACGGCGATTCGCCCAGGCAGCGCGCCGAGCGCATGGATGATCCTCACACTTGTTTCCCCTCGCTTGACGCCCCCATGGCAATCCGACGCAGCAAGGCGAACTCACGCTCAACGATACTATCCAGGGAAAAGGATTCGATGGCTTTATTACGCGCGTTTCGCCCCAACTCACGTTGCAAAGCGTCCTGTTGCAACAAGCGAGATACTTCCTCTCGGATATTTTCGGTCTCCACACCCGACAGCAGGCCAGTCACGCCGTGATCGATGACTTGGCGCACGCCGGGCGAGTCCCCTCCGACAATCGCCATCCCCGCGGCCATAGCCTCGACAATGGTTTTTGGGTGCCCTTCCCAAAGAGACGGCTGCGCCAATATCCTGCTTTGCGCCATGATCTCCGGAAGTTTCTCGTGAGGGACGCGCTTCACCCATTTCAAACGACCGCCCCACGACGAGACCGCGCTTTCGACCAAGCCATGCAGGGGACCGTCGCCGATGATCGTCGCCGTGACTTTCAACGGCTCCAGAGCCGTCAAAAGGGCCTCCAGGTTTTTCTGGCGCGCGAGACGACCGATGAACAGCACGTCGAAAGTCGGTTCGCGAGGCTCTAGAGGCCGGAACAAGTCCGTATCGACGTAATTGGGAATGACCGTGGTCTTCGCCGCAACGCCTTCGATCTCTTTCGCCAACTGCTCCGCCATGGTCTCTGTCGTTACGACCACATGGTCCGCTCGGCTGAAAAGCTTGCGCTCGACCTCGCGGGCGTTTCGGGTCATTGGCGCGTCAGGGCCTTCCATGACGGCGTTCATATCCGAAGCCAAATATCCGCAGCGCGCAATCAACGGTTTGCGCCATAAGCGCGCAGCGCGGACGGCCGTCGATCCGCCGGAAACCTGATTGGTTTTCACGACGTCCGCGCGGCTAAGCCACAGACCGTGCAGCAAAGGAATAAGCCTTCGTCGCCAGGCGGGCGGAAGCCTGAAGCGGTTGTAAAGAATCTTCGCGCCCGGCAGCCTCTCGGCGAAACGCGCCTCGTCAGGCCCTCCGTAAGTGACGAATCCGACCTCCACCCCATACGCCAGCAGACGGCGGTAAAGGGCGACCTCACGTTCGAACATCCCCACCTGCTCCCAACCGGCGAGGGACATGTCCTGCGTCATGAAAAGGGTCAGACGCACCGCCCCCGTCCCTTTGCGATCCGTTCAGTTGTTGTTGTAAGGGGCATGGGGAAGATAGTCGCCGAAGCCGTCATGCTTCGCGTCGAAGGCCATATCCAATTTCGTCACGAGATATTCACCCGGCGGCGGGTCGATCGCCTCCATGGGAGCGTCCGCTTGAACGGCGAGGCGCGCAATCGGCCGTGAGGCGCGAGTTCCCTGGTCCCCAAGAATGACGTATTCATAAAATACGCTCGGAGTCGTCTCCTTGGTCGAAGGCGAACGCAGGTCCAATTCCGCGCAGTGATAGACCCGACATTCGAAACGACGCTCAGACGCCGCGTCGTTTTCAAGGTCCTTGACCCGAATTTCGAAGGGGTAATCGAAGTTCTTTACGATAGGGGTCAGAACGCCGGCGAAGACTTGGAGCGACGTTGTGGTTCCGAAAGGAGCGGCGTCGAGGTGCCGACGCTCGACGTAATAATGGATTGGATGGCGCTTTCCCGAAGCGGCGTGGCGTTCCAAAAACGAGCGCGTCAGGCCCCCGATGGCTTTGGCGCCCAAATTCGGATGATTAGAGCCGTGGGTCAGTTCCGCGAACGCGGACGGCCGCATCACCAAGGCGGGATTATGCCAAACGAAGGCGATGTGGCCCCCAATGCACGACGCGAGGGTCAGAATGCCGACAATCGCCAGGGTTGGGCGCATCCACTTGATCTGGGACAAAGCCCCGGACAATCGGTCGAGGCAAATCGCGAACAGCAACAGCAGCGGAACAATGACATAGCTCTGATAATAATTCTTCACCGTTCCCGACGCGGGAACCAAGCCGTAGAATAGAGTAACGAAACCCACGCCCGCCACGATGGCGTAGATTGTCGTCGCGTCAAACGCCTTGCGTGGCCTGACGAAGACGATCATTCCGCCCATCACGAGTAGCGCGATTGGGAAGAGTTCGCCAGCCACCATCCCCAGATAGTCATAGATGAGTCCAGGCTGTGCGATGATTGGCGCGCCGCTTTCCGTGTGTTTTGTGATCAGACTTCCGAAACGGACAAGACCGAATTTGTCTGGCGCAAGACGATAAAAATCGATCGTCGATTGGATGACCGCCGCCAACGCCATGGCGTTGGGGACTACGATCACGGGATGCCCCAAGGGCGCAAGGGCGTTTCCTGATCGCGCAACCGCTTCTCTGAGGCTAACCAAGCGTTCGCCACGCAATGCGCCTGCAACGGCGATGGCGGCAAGAAGCGCCGGAAGCGTGAGAAAAAACAATGTCTCGCCCAGCAAAAGGTTAAAGATCGCGAATGATGCGAACGCCCTTCGCCGTAAGGTGTCCAATGGGCCGAACACCGCCAGAATCGCCAACAGGGAGGTGAAGACGGGAACCACCATGTAATACGTGGCGACGCCCCGCGCGCCCATTGAAAAGAGAGGTGAGAACATCAGCAGGGACGTCGCCAAAAGAGCCGCAGTCCGGCCTATCTCCATCCTTCTCAGAACAGCAAAAAGCATGACGCAGCAAACCGCCCCTACGATAGCAAAGGGCAAATGGATGACTGGAACGGTGAAACCGATTCCCGCAGCGTCGAAAAGGCGCAGCATCAGGCCTTCGTAAAACAGCGGAAACGCCCCATGCCGCAGATTGATGAGATTGAAATCCAGGTTGATGGCGAATGCGCCAAGAATTCTATGGATCCCCTCAAGATCGAACGTCCGGAATATGTTGGCGATTCCCGCCGCGCGCATGGAGACGCTGTAATCATCGTCACCCTGGAACTCGCCGCTTGTGTCGAAGGAGAACACGATCAGAGACGCGACGAAAACCACGTTCATCGCCAACAGATCCGTCAGATTATTTCTGTTTACTTCTTCGTTCATGCCTAAAACGCCGTCAATTCCGGCTGCTATTCGCCATGGCCGTTTCCATGACGGTTAGATAACGTTCGAACATGCGGTCTCCAGACGGAGGATCGGACAGGATACGCGGACGCAGAGTCTCATACTCCGCGTGGACTTGGCGAATGGCCTCCGCCGGGTCGTCATCGAAGACAACGCCGTAACGCTCTCCGAACTCGCTGGTCCCGCCCCCGTCGCGATGATAGACCAAGGGAAGGCCGCACATTACGCCTTCCACGTAATGCATCCCGAACGGCTCCCACCTTGACGCCGTCACATAAGCGTCGTGAGCGCGCAGAAGACGCGCAAGCCTGCGCCCCCGCGTCGGTCCAAGAAGCCGCGCGCTCCGCCATTTGATTTCCTCGGGCCAACGGCCGATCACCGTAAGCGATACCCCCTGAAGCGCGCCATCGGCGATCAAGCGGTCGATTTCCCGATACTCCTCGAAACCCTTCATCCAGTTCCTGGACCAGTGGTGGGTCACCAACCTCAGACGGTCGGGCTTGTCGGAAGACCTTCGCGTGGGAAAAAAAATATCCGGATCGGCGCCGTTTTCGATCACCGCATGGGGACTTGCGTGATCGAACCAGCGTTCCGAGAAATAATCCCTGAGCCAGTGCGACACGAATACCGTGAAATCGGCCACGTCGTTTACATGGCGCAATGTCTCATCGACGCCATCGGTGCCCTTGCGTTTATCGCATTCGTTGATCCTATGAATGCAAGGAACGCCGGGATTTTGCTCCTTGAATGCGCGGATGGCGTTGATCCCAAAGGCGTCCGAGCCTGCGGCTCTGACGCCGATGATCAAGATCGCGGCGACGCCGTCCTGTAATTCGTAGACAGGATGATAACCGTTGCGCGCGAGGCGTTTATCCAGCAATTCGACAAACTGGTTCCCACCTCCCCAAGGGATGTTTCGGGGCGCGAGGTCGATGGCGACCTTCGGTCGTCCGCGACGCCGCCATTGCCGGATTTGGTCACGAATTCGCGCGCCGGTGAACATTGATATTTCCATGCTTCCTTGGAATCGGGGCCAAGCTGGCCTTTAACGGTCCTTGAACAGATCCATCAAGCGCCTGGATCCATAAATTGGCTCAGTCGATGTCTGCAAGTGGATCAGACCTTTCAGAAGGAGCCCGTTATACTTGGGGTCCACCGTATTGAAGGGAAGCGTCACCCGACGGCCTTCGCGGTCCACGTGCGTGCAAAAACCGCCCTCGACGCGGTGCGCCGTCAGAGCGCATTCCATGAGTTCGGTCGAGGTCTTTGAAAGATCCGGTCTATCGGCGAGCTCGCCGACGCGTCTGAGTGAAATCGAGAAATCGACCTGTCCGTCCAAATGATCCCGATCCCCTTGCTGCGTCATCGGAATGACGCCGATATCCCATCGCCATGAAAGGCAGTTTCTTGCGATCTCCTCCGCCCGGTCGAGATATGTAGGATTGCGATCCACTTCCCACCACGCGTCGCACAGAACGTCGATGAGAATGAACCCGTCAACCAAGCTGGCGGGGCCTAGTCTCTCCGGCGGATAAAAGGTCCCGTGGACGCCGTCTGGCCTGACCATGGTGGCGACCGCGGATTCGATCCAGCGCCGGACGGCGTCCCGCCAACGCTCCTTTCCGGTTCGCCGGTGTAATTCGATCATCGCAAAGACCGGCGTGGTGTTGCTCTTCATCAACTGCGACCAGTGTCCTGACTGGGCGTAGAGATAATTCGCCCGTCGCCGTTTCCTGCGCATGGCCTGGACGGCGGGTCGCAAATAATCTTTCGCGCGCGCCTTCATCCCTCTTGGCGCGGAACGAGGGGGCGGGTCCGGAAACGGCGGATAATGGTGGCACCATCGTCCCCGCGCAGCCGCGCGCCGGCCGGCCCTTTCGAGAAAAGGAGAGAAAGAGGCCCGAAACGGAAACAATCCGAAACGGCGGAAATACCAGTGCCCAATCCACCGATCCAAGACGCTTTCGGATATTTCCGGAAGATGGGGGTACAGGTCTCCAATCTCCAGGAACGTTTCCAGCAACCCCGCCGACCATGGCGAAAAGAAGGGAGAGGACCGGCCGCAAGTGAAATCGAAACTCTCGGAGAAACGACCGCCCTGGCCGGAAAAATAGCCGAGGCACTTGGTGACCGCATCGTCGAGAAGCGCCTTCGCGTGGCCGTCGCCGGTTCTGCGGTAGATGGCGTTCAGTCCCCCCAGGTATTCGTCGATCTTCGCGGCGTAAAGGACGTTGTGCTCGGGAAGCAGGCGTTCGAATGCGCCTTTGTCGAGTCGTCGAATTTGCTTGAGCAAAAAATCCTCTTCCCCGAACTCCATCAAGAACGGGGCGATGTCGTCCAGATTATCGAAGATCGTCCTGTCGCTGGGAGGAAAGGTCCGGGAAATCAACCCATCGTCGTTGAGAAAGCCATCCCGGAACGCGCCGATGATCGCCTCGGCGGCGTCGGTGATCGCTGGATTTTCTTGGGCCATGATTTATTCCGGCGGCCAGTCCGGGGCCTGGTCAGGCCTTCCGCGCATCCGTGGTCGAAGGGGGGCGTAGACCTCGCGGTAGTACCGCTCCGCCAAACGTCCCCAATCGAATGGCGGCAGGCTTTCAGCGCCGCGGGCGACGATGCGATCCCTCAGTTCCGGATCCCGCAACACCGCATCGGCGGCTTTCGCCAGGGCCTTGGAATCGCCGACTGGAGCCAAAAGCCCGTTCTCGCAATGAACCACATGGTCGGCGGGCATGCCCATGTTGGTGGAAACCACGGGAACGCGGGTCCCCCAGCTTTCCATCAGCGACAACGGCCCACCCTCGGCCCAGGAGCAAATGATATAGAGATCAAGCGCGTAATAGCATTCGACCACGTCGGGATACGAATCCAAATGAAAATGCCCGAACGGAACGCCCCGCTTGGCGAGCTCGCTCTTGACGTAACCGCGGGACGGCCCAGTCAGCAGAACGTAAACCGGCCAATCTTTCGCCAAGCGTCCGACCGTTTCCACGAAGACCTCGGGCCCCTTGACGGTTTTGGGTTCGTTTCCCTCGCCCCACCCGCGTCCGTCCTTTTGAAACGAACCGATGCAGATCGCGTCTTCCGGGACTCCGAATTTGCGTCGGGCCGCCTCTCTGGCGCCTTCGGAGGGAGGAACGAACACGCTTGTATCTATCCCTAGCGGGATCAAGACGATGCGCTCCGACGGCACGCCCCATTCGCGCAGCCGCGCCTCCATGATCCGATTGCTGGTCACGATCCGGCCGATGCGCGGAGCCGTGGCGCGGAAACGCTCGACCATCTCTTCAACGCCCGGCAGGTCCTCCTCCAGATGCAGAAAGGTCACGGCGGTTTCGTTGGTCTTGGAAACCCGTCCCCCCATCTGCAGCCACAAGTGCCAACTGTTGAAATGCGCCACCCTTCCGAATAGCCGGTCGGGTTTGGAAATGATCGCAGCAGTTCCGGGAATAACGGCGTTGACCTTGTCGTGCAGGTATTTCCCGACCCAGTGAATGGCCCACTGGTTGGGTTCGACGATCAAGGCGACCCAAGACTCGGGGCCAAGGCCAAGCTGGAACCTTATCCAAGCCGCGCCATGCCGGGCCCTATGAAGAAAAGAACCGACAACTCTCCGAAATCCTCTAAATATTCTCATCCAACGACGTGAATCGAACAGAAATTCTTATTCATAATCATCGATATCCATCGGTTCTGCGGACAATCCGAACTGCGCGTCGCACAAGCCTCTGTACATCCCGTTCTTCTTGTAAAGTTCGTCATGGTCGCCTTCCTCGACGATGCGGCCCTTATCCAGAACTATGATGCGGTCCGCCTTTTGAATGGTGGAAAGGCGGTGCGCGACCACAATGGCGGTTCTGTTCTGGAGAAAGGAGTCGATGGAATTCTGTATCAATTTTTCAGAATGGGAATCCAGGGAGCTCGTCGCCTCGTCCAGAATGAGAACAGGTGGGTTGCGAAGGATGGCCCTGGCCAATGTCACTCGTTGTTTTTGACCACCGGAAAGCCGAACGCCGCGATCGCCGATAAACGTATCGTAACCGTCTCGCCATTTATCGACAAACTCGTCCACATTCGCGATCTGCGATGCATGAACGACATCCTCCATCGCCACGTCGTCGCTGGTGGCCGCGTAGGCGATATTGTCCCGAATGGTGGCGTTGAAGAGAATGGGATCCTGCGTCACGACTCCAAACAGCCGACGATAGGAAGCCTGTGTGTATTCCCGCGCGTCCTTGCCGTCGACAAGAACGCCTCCGTGACCGGGATCATAAAACCTAAGCAGCAGGTTAAGGATTGTCGACTTGCCGGAGCCGCTGGCGCCGACCAAGGCGATGACCTCGCCTTTTCGGATCGAGAAGTTGATCTTTTCAAGACAATGCTGGTCTGGAACGTAACGAAATGAAACATCGCGAAATTCTATCTCGGAGTCGAAACCTCCGATGTCTCCCATTCCATCGGGCACCGATGCGGTTTCGCGAAATATATCGAATACTCTCACCGCTATCGCCCGCACCTTGCTTAGGCTGATGATAAACGTAAGCAACTTGCGCGAAGGCTCGTTGGACCGCTGGGCGGCGAAAAAGAAAAGAATCAGCGTTATGACCTCGATCCGTCCCTGAACCAAGAACACGGCGCCAAGGGTGGCGGTGACCACGGTGGCGACGCTGTAAAGAATGGTTTGAACCGCCTGCTCCTTGTATTCCAAGTGGACCCTTTCGAGATAATGGTCGGCGTGGGTGTCTATGAGACCGGAAAACGCTTCGTGTTCATATTTTTCACGCCCAAACGCCTTCACGACGAAGATATTGGAAATCGCCTCGACCGCCTTATGCGACGTGATCCCACCGTAACGGGCCGCCTCTTCCAACGAACTGCGAATCCGGCGCGCGTACGCTTTTGAAACGAGTGTTTTGATTCCAAAGATAACCACCGCGGCCAATGTGAGTTGCCAACTGATCCCAATGAGTAAGGCCCAGTAGAAAACAAATAGCGGCAGGGCCGTCACAAGGATGTTTACGGTGTCGAAGGAAAGCTGGGCCAGCGACGAAGAATCTCCGGTTACGCGCGTCGCCAAGTCGCCCACCTGACGTCGATGAAAGAACTCCAACGACAAGTTTGAAATGTGGTGGAACATGTCCTTGCTGAGCAGACGGCTCGCCCTGCTTCGCGCCGTCATGATCAGACTATCCGCTGAAAACTGCGTTATGCGGGTAACAATGATAACTCCGAGGTAGATACAGGAAATGAAAACCAAAGCCCACACAATGCCCATTTCCGTCTCGATGGCCATGGTCAGGTTGTCGATCTTCGAGAGAACGGCGCCGATATCGACGCCGAGCGCGTTTCCGCCCGAAGGGCGTTGGATCTGGACGCTGTTTTCCGAATTACCGAACGTTCTCATCAAGAGCGTCGGAATTGAAATGAAAACAGCCATGGAGACCACATTCAGCACCGTCACCATCACGGCGGCGCTTTGAGCGAACAACAACGCCTTCCATTCCGGACGAACGTAACGATTCATGAGTTTCGAGAGCGTCAGCATATTCGTGTGGGCGTCATCCAAATTTGAGCTCTACACATACGGAGCGGCGAAATCGTCGCAACGCGTCAGTTTGAAGGTGTGCAGATCTTTGTGTCCTGATGCGAACCAGTCCGTGATTTCGTCGATTTCCCAAGCGATGCCGCTTCGCTGGCTTTCAATGATATCCGGAAGGATGTCGTATAGATCGTCCTGAAGGGTGTTGTCCTCCTGGAGAAAGCCCAATTGCTCCTTCGGGCAACAGAAATACCATCCGGCGAAGACGTTGGCGCGAAAGGACGCCGCTTCCAGATCCAGCCCTTCCCACCATGGGCTTTGAAGGGATTCCAGGTACTCCTCTCGGGTCTCGCTCCATTTGACAAAGCCGCAGTCGTGGTACCAGCCGCGATCCGCGATCAACACGGGCTTGCCGATAGCCGCTGTTTCCACACCCGCGGTGGAGTAGACCATCACCAGGGCGTCGGAAGCCTCCTGTACGGCGGCGCCGTTCCAATCGGACGGCGCGAGCCCGATATGACCGTGGGCTTCGTGGGGGATGATCTCGTCCAGCGGTGGACCGCCATACCAGGGCTCGGAGGGATGCCCCTTGAATAGCCAGTACACATGATCGCAACGCTCGGCCACCGAAACCGTCGCAACGACCCAGTCATAAATGTCTCGGAAATTTCCAAGCCCGTATGTATGCGGAAAGTCGTACCAGTTTCCTCCATAAACGGCGACGATCGGCTTGTCTTTCGTCCATCCGAAATAATTCGCCATGAAATCTTTGTCGATGCGCGTCTGGGGCGTTCCAAATGCATTCGTGGCGGCGAAATCCTTTGTGTCGCCGCTCCGCCGTTTTTCCAGGAACGCCTTCCCCGCTTCCGCCAATCGCTCCACCTTGTTTGCGTCCATGGAGGCGAGAACGTCAGGGGTCGGTCTGATCATGAAATCGTAAAACCCCCATCCGGCGTCCGGCCGCCAGAAATAGTTCTGGCCGTATTCTCCATTGATGATGACCACCGGAATCCCCCGTTGGACCGCGCGCCACCCGATCGCCCCATAGGTGGTGTTGATCTTGCCGCTCAGCACCACAAGCCGGAAATCGCGTTGTTCGAGAATCGCGTCGGCCGCATGAAGGTTCCGCACCCCCTCGGCGACCATGGACGCGAATTGCGGATGGTCAATATCCACGGAAGCGCCAGCTTGCCGTTTGAGAAGGCTGTCGTAAAAATATCCGGCGGGATAATCGAAAGGCAGGGACCACTCCAGAATATCGTCCGGAGTCTTGGTCGCTGAAACGAGGGCCCCAGCCGTTTCCAACGCATCCGTTCTTTCTCCAAGATAATCAGCGAACTCAAGAACTGTTCCGACGCCGAAACGGCGAAAGGTTTTTTTCGCCGCACCGGCGCGAGGACCGAAGACAACGCCGACCTCATCATCGTTCCGACACCCCAGAGCGGTTCGGAACAGCGCGTAGCGGAGCCAATAATTCGGATTGTCGAACATTCCGTCTATGAGGATGGGGCCATCGACCAAAGGGGCGCTCTCGCTTTCGAAACCCGCCAGGATGGCGTCAACACGCTGCCTGCTTCGCGCAATCCTCAGACGCCTGGCGACTTGCGCCGGCGCGTTCCGCGCGGCCCAAGGCCGGAACGCCGCGTATGCCTGGTAATAGGCGTCGCCCACGGCGCGCCTGATTTTCTCCAATGACCTCAAAGCGTGGAAATCCCGATGCGGCGCGTCTAGGACGAAACGATTCGTCGTTTTTCGGAAAAATGCCGCTCGGAGTTCGTAACGTTCATTTTCCGTTTTGTGAAGGCCATGAAAACATAGGCCGTTCGAAGATCGATCATGCGGACATCCGTGCGGAAGCGGTGGATGTTGGCGATTACCTCCTCCAGGTCCACGTCGGAAATTTCATCCATTCCCCAAGGCGTCAAGGTCACCCTATCCTGGAACCGAAGCCGGGGCGTCAAGCGTTGGTAGCCGATAGGCGCCAAGCCTCGGGCGTACGCCATGTCGATGTAATCGTTCACCGTCGGTCGCGCTCCCTTGTGATAGTAGGAATACCGCTTCCAGATATTGTCCACATCGTCCGGAAACGCCGTTTCGACGTAGGATCGAAAATCCTCCGGCGTCAAACGTTGGGTTGCGTACGGGAAATGGCCAACTATCCGCGTCGAATTTGTCGGCCACCACCAATAATTCAACAGGCAACAGAACACGCCTCCATCCCGCAAGGCGCTCGCCACCTTGTCGAACAGAGCGTCTAGGTCAAAATAATCGATGCACAACAATGCGCTGATAAAATCGGCCTGATGATCGACGGTGAGGTAATCTCCGACAATGTAGTCATCAAGGGCCGGATCTTTGTCGATCTTGATGTTCCACATGGTGCCGGATCGTTTCGGATAATACCCGAAAGCGCCAGCATTCCTCATAACCAATTCGTTCAGTTCCAAACGATGCGTGGGATATTTGAAGACCCGCGCACTTTTGGACATCAATTTCGTGGCGTCGGGAGGATTTCTTTTTTCTACATCCACGCCGATAGCGTGACGACAGCGGCCTTCTCCCTTCAGCAGCATGGGCGCATACCCATCCGCGGTCCCCACGTCGATGGCGCGATCCCAATCGGTATCGACCCCCCACTGGCGAAGAAGGTCGATCATCATGCCATATTCAAATCTATCATTTATGTAGTTCTCGTTAAACACTATGGGAGAAACAGAATTCTCTTGTATATATCTAGAAATTCTCCGTGATATCGCGCCGAATCCACCCTCACGAAATATTCTTATTGCAGTTTTTATTTTATTTCCTTTTACATGCCTTTGATAGTCAACCGAAGCATCCGCGTCACCCTCTTTCTTCTCTTCAGTATGATAATAGTATTGCGATAATGAGGGGGGCGCATCGGTCGGTTCATGGCCATCGATATACGCGATGGTGTCTCCGAAAGATGTTTTAAAGCTGTTCATGCCTTACTCCTCGGGCTCCCTGAATTGATTTCTTGGACGCAGCCAACTTGATGACAATTCCAAGCAGTCGCCGACACGGGATCCCGCCACTCCTGACGCGGCGTAATGGGCGGGAATTATTGATTGCAGGCTTAATTCCTACTTGGAAGTTTCCCCAAGGGCTTGTTCGCCTTCGCGGAAAGCAAGCCGTCGCTTTCCGGCTTGAAATGGCGGCAATTCTTGCAGGCGATGTGAAAGCCGGACTTGGCCCGGAACGATGCCCGAAGCTGCTCCATCGTCGGCGAACGAAAGGCGCTTTCGATCGTATCGCCGTTCGCCGTATCGCCCAGTATAAGGTGCTTGTTATAAAAGGAGCAACACGCCCGAATATCTCCTGAGGCGGAAAACGCCAAGGATTGAAAGGGATATGGGCACCAGAACGGCTCGTCGTCGTAATCCTTCAGGTCATCGATGAAGGAATGATCGACTATTTTCTGGAACTCCACGAAATCGACTTTCGAGGCCCATTTTTCCTCGAACATTCCAATTTCATGTTCATTAAGGTCGCAGACGACGAAGCTCGCTCTCACCAAGGGCAAGACGGAATTCAGTTCCTCTCGAGCCTCCAGGAAATCGTTCAGGTTCCGCTCCACCTGGGCGAGATCGCCGCCCCGCGTCTTTGTGTATGTTTCCTGGGTCGCCGCGTCGATGGACACGAACAATTTGGTCACGCCCGCCTCGATCAGGCGTCGCGAACGCTCCCGCGTCATGAACACGGCGTTGGTGGCCATGATGATGTCCATGACGCCCTTGCCGGAAGCGTACGCGATCATTTCCTCCAACCGCTTGTCCAACAAGGGCTCGCCCCGGTCCAGGCAAAGAGCTCCGACACCGTCAGTTCGATCGATGAAATCGTCGATCAGGCGACGGAACGTTTCCATGGGAAAGCGCGCGCCGGAGCCCGAATCAAGGGTCCTCGGACAGTACGGGCATCCGTAATTACAATAATCGATGGGTTCGATTGAAATTTCGAGCGGATAGTCGAGGGTCAGAGCGCCCTTGCCGGATTCCCTGAAACGACGCCTGTATTCCCGGTACTTATCGCCCTTCACCTGGGCGATAACCTCGTCGGGATCGTCATACTTGGAAACCCGCGCTTGATAATACCGTTTCGACCGCTTCAAGGCCGGCGGCGCGACGTCGCCGTCGGATGGCGCCGCCGGTTCTTCGACCTGGAGCGCCTGGCTGGGTGACGTTACCGACATTGTGGCTCCATCGTGTTCATTTCGTCAGCGGCAACCAAGTGAAGGCGCGATCGCGCGCGCCATCAATACAGGGGATAGATATCGTCATCAATACGCACTTCGTCCTTTTTTCGCGCTTGGCCAATATCCTTATTCTCTGGGGCCGAATCTGGATTCGAAGAGAATACTCTGGCCCAGGCGGCAATAATTCGACTTAGGAAACCACCCTTGCCCGTCTTTTCGTCATCCCCCATGGCGCCCGTCCTTTCATGCTCTATCCAGAAGCCCGCTTTCTACAACGTGCCTCGCAATCCCGCTTGCGAAAATATCCGCGCCTTTCTCGGTGAAGTGAACGGGATCGACATAATACTCATTGGCCGACTCCCGGTTCGGGGGCGGGACGGGCATCATGGGCAGCATGTCCAACACGGATACGCCAAGCGCCTCGCCTACGTCTGCGATGACGCGTCGGTGCTCGAAAACGCCGCGTTGCAAGTTGTTGCCGTCGTCGGGATTGTAGTCGGGATTCTCCAATCCGTGAAATGGTGGGTTAACAAGCAGGACTTCGATACCGAAATGCCGAGCGACAAGAGACATGACGGTGATATTGTCACGGAAATACGATGACGGGTTTTCGGTAAGAAAGTCCCAAGACCGACTATGTTCGTACCTTCGCACGTAATAGCTAAGCCCCGCCATGTTTACGCCTTGTCTCAAGGCCATAGCGTGGGTGCCGCCGATCCTGTCCATGATTGGGAATACCTCTTTCCACGGCCTTGCGAATTCCCTGTAGTCCCGGCTCAATCCCTTCCACGTTCTGGCGATGACGTCGTTAACCGTATAATAGTATACGATGAGATCGGGTTTTAAAGGTTGGATTTTCATAATGAAATTAATCATTACTTCGGCAGATGTATAATTATCTATCCCGGCGTTTATCACTTCAACGCGCCGTTCCAGCATTTCGTTCAGGTGGCGCTCCAGCCTGTCCGGGTACGTGTCTCCGTCTTTGAGCTCCAGGCAGTAGGTGGTCGATTCACCGACGCAGACCACCCGCTTAACGCCCTCGTCCTTTTGTCGCGAGAAGCCCTTTCCCCGGAAACGGTGTTCATTATGCGTGTTCCGACCGTCGGGGCTGGCATAATTGGGAACAAGATCAAAGATATAATATGGATGGGATTCAAAACGAACCGGGTGCTTTTTCTTGAAATGGTACTTGAAGTTTGATTTTCGAATTATTATTAATGCGTAAATAAGCAGCAGGAAAAAATTATACGCCCGATGGACAAAATAAAACTTCTTCAAAAATGTCTTTCCCGCCGTAGGAATTGCCATCTTCTCAACTCTCCGACGTCATGGCCGACGAACTCGCCCCTCTGCCCATCGAGGCCCGCCTCACGCCCTTCCCTCAGGGTTATTTTTCAACTAGGCACCCGCCGATCGCGAGATAGGGCATCCCGCTGGCGAAAAAAGCCCGTAGGGCATCCTCGGGCGTACACACGATCGGCTCCTCGTGCATATTGAAACTGGTGTTGATAACGCTGGCGAGCCCAGTGAGGTCACGGTAAGCGCTTAGAATGGCGTGGAAGTCGGGATAGTCTTCCGCGCTCACCACCTGGGGGCGCGCGGTGCCATCGACGTGAACGGCGGCCGGCGCCTCGGCCCGCATCCGCGGGGAGCAATCGAAGGTCATGGCCATGAACCGCGCGGGACCGCGCCCGGCATGGAGATTCCGGTAAAGATCCTCCGCCTCGTCCTCCAGTGTCGCCGGCGCGAACGGCATGAATTCGGAACGGTCCAGGCGCTCGTTGAGCGATTGGTTGATGGATGGGTCCGTCGCCTGGACCAAAATGCTGCGATGGCCGAGCGCGCGGGGACCGAATTCCATGCCCCCGTTGAAACGCATCACCGGTTCGCCCTTGGCCAACAATTCCGCAATCGCGCCGGAAATGCCCTCAAAATACTTGTAACGCGCGCCGCCTTCCGACAAACACCCGGCGATCTCGCCGTCATCGAACGATGGCCCCAAATACATTGTCGTGGCCGGGGCCGGCGCCGCGCCGGTTTCCCCGGCGTACGCCAGCCACGCCGCGCCCACGGCCAGGCCGCCGTCTCCCATGTGCGGGAATACATAGACCTCTTCCACGTTCTCCAGTTCGGCGATGCGCTGGTTCAACTTCACATTGGCGAAGATGCCGCCGGCCAAGGCAATCCGCCGCGCGGCATCCCCTTGGGCCGCGACCATGGCGGTGACGACTTCCTCCAACGATCGCTGCGTCGCGCTGGCGATATCCTCGCGATCATATTCGCGGATGATGTCGTCAAGGGCGGGATTTTCGAAATGCGGAATGTAGATTCCGTTCTCCATGCGTCCGACGAACCGATCGCCCTCGACGTCGTAATCGATCATGGATCGAATGTGGGGAAACGACCTCGGCGCCTGACTATATGCGGCGAGCCCCAGCACCTTTCCTTCGTGCCGATGGGGGATGAAGCCCAACGCCTTGGTCACGCTGCCATAGAAATACCCCAAGGAATCTATGGTTTCGGAGCGAGACAGAAGCTCCAACCGGTTTTCGTCGGCTCTCCACAGGGTAGACGATCCGTCCTCTCCCCACCCGTCGGCGGTAAGCGCAAGGCACGCGTCCCAACCCGACCCGAAGTAGGCGCACGCGGCGTGGGCCTCGTGATGGCCATGGACCAGAAGCGGGCGGGCCAAAGCGCGCGCCTTCGCCAGCATTCCAGGCGTGCGTTCTCCCAGGACCATTCGTTCGTGGTCGTGCCGCCTGCGCAATGCCTCCAACTGCCGGTTCTTGATGGCTTCTGGCAAATCGGACGCGGCAATGGCCCGCTCTTTAGCCTGGAACGGCGCCGTAGCCGGCGTGGAGGGGGCGGCCCCGTGCGTCGCCACAAGATCGATGTCGCCCAGACTCATGCCGGCCATGTCGAGAACGCGAGCGATCGCCTGTTCGGGGAAACCGTACCAGTTCTTCTTACGATTCAGGCGCTCCTCGCTGAGCGCGCAAATCAAGCGCCCATCGACGACGATGGCCGCCGAGGCGTCGCTAAGCCACGAAACACCGAGAATGTTCACTGATCCATCATCCGCATGTTGGCCTTCATATTGGTTTCAATTCCCGTACAAGACTGCGCGCCACCGCCGCAAGTTCCGGCAGACGGTATCCCAGGGTCCGTTCCGCCCGAGACACATCCAGACCAAGGCTGTCCGCGCGCCGGACCGCCAGTTCGTTGACGCTTCCCTTCGTTGCCCAATCAAGCGTTATGTTCATCTCCCGCGCCAAGGAATGAATGAAAGCCTCCTTGCTGCAACATTCGCGGCTGGCGACATTGATCAGGCCGCGCGCGTCGCGATCCACAAGATCGAACACGGCCCGAGCGCAGGCGCCGGCGTCGATGGTCGATGTGAAAAAATCGCCAAAGGTTCGGATCGGCTTGCGGTGAATCAGGCTGTCGATGATGGATTCCGCGAATGTGGGACTGTTCAATTGATTCCGCGCGCCCGTCACGTTGGTTCGCGCCACCAAGGTCTCGGGATCACGCAAGGCGAAGGCCTCGGCCGCGTATTTGGTCCGAGCGTATTCATTGACGATTGCGACTTCCGCGTTTTCGTCGTGGAGCCCGGGGCCGTCGCCGCAGAAGAAATGGTCCGTCGAAATATGGACGAAGCGCCAGTTCCGGCGCGCCCCCACCAAGCGATCGACTGCGCGGGCGTTGACGCGATACGCCAGACAGGGGTCCTTTTCGCAAATGTCCACCGACGCGATCCCCGCCGCATTGACGACAAGATCGAAGTTTGATTGCGCGAGCAAGGCGTCAATCGAAGCGTCGGACGCGAGATCCAATACGATTTCCGCGCCGCCGCGCGCCGCGCGGACGACGTTCAAGCCACGTCTCTCCGCCTCGCCGACCATGGCCTGTCCCAACATGCCCGTGCCTCCAAGAACGAGGACGGCTCCCTTGGCGTCGGCCGCCATGTCAGCCCATTCCCTCAATCTCCCGAACCACGCGCCAGGCGCCGTTTCCGTCGCATACGCGCGCGGCCGCGCGGGACATGCGGCGGCGCGCCTCGCCATTCCGTATAAGTCCTTGCAACGCATCGACAAGGCTATCGGGGCCGAGGTCGTCGAGACGGCCAAGGTTGACGGCGGCGCCGTCCCGATCGAGGCCCTCGGCGATATCGGACTGGTTATCGGCCACCACAACCATCACGCTGGGAAGGCCCAGGCAGCAACGCTCCCATGCCGAGGAGCCCGCCGCGCCGATGGCGATATCCGCCTTGGCGATAAGGGTTTCCGGATCTTCGATCCCGACATGAAGCCGGACCGAAGAAATCCGGGACGCCCGTTCTCGGATGGCGTCCAAGTTCGGCGCCGCCGCGCCCAACACGATATCGATCGAATAGGAAGCTGTCATTCCGACTCGCTCCAGTGCGTCAAGGATCGCGCCGGTCGCGTTCGCAGCGTCGGTTCCTCCCGCGGAAACCTGGATCCGCCGCACCGCCTCCCCGACTTCGCGCCGCGTCAGCGCTTCGTCGCGCAGCGCTGCGAATCCCGGCCGCAACAAGGCGTAACGGGCCCCCGCCAGCACTCGGCAGCCCGTTGGCGCCAGGCCTTGGTATTCCACGGGCGAGCGCCCCCAGGTCTGGTCGAGCAGCATGTCGCAGTCGTGGGGGCGGGACGGAGCGTCGTCGATGGCAAGGATGCTGCGCGCCCAGGGACGGCATGCTGTTTCGAAGGCCCGGTTGAGGCCATAGTGATCGACGACCAGAAGGTCGATTCCATCGGGCCAACGTTCGGCCATGGCCTTTTGTCCATCGCCCCCGTCCAAGGAGAGCCCGGGATAATCCCCGACCGCGGGCGCGGTCTTCTCGGTTTCCGGAGCGGCGGCGAACGCCACTTCCCACCCCTCCTTGTCGAGCGCTTCCGCCAACGAAAGACACCTGACCGCGTGTCCAAGACCGATCACGGGAGATGCGTCGGCGCGGATTACGGCTCGTCTCGCCAAAGCAATGTCCCGTCCGATCGATCGAGCA
Source organism: uncultured Hyphomicrobiales bacterium (assembly GCA_964344345.1). Taxonomy (GTDB): domain Bacteria; phylum Pseudomonadota; class Alphaproteobacteria; order Rhodospirillales; family CAYFNC01; genus CAYFNC01. The sequence continues at coordinate 107,735 of CAYFNC010000003.1, forward strand.
ATTCAAGAAGGGCCAGGCCCGAGGTCATCGCCTCAAAGCGTTTTCAACGCGTTCCATATCGATTGTGGCCGAACCGATGGCGACCGTCTCGACCTCGGATCCCATATAACAGCACTCGACGAAACGCTCGCCCGTGTGGGACGGAGACAGGCAAATCTTCACGGTGTCCCACTCCCATCCGCCGTCATCCGGGTCGACCAACATCACATCCTTCCCATCCAAGGCGAAATCGCCTGGAACCCGACGGACGTAAAAACCACCGGCAACCGTATGACCATAGAACATATAGCGGGCTTCTTTATATTCGCAGACGGCGATGTTTGTTGTCTTCCTGTCGATTGGAGACATTCTCATATCGGAAACCGCACCGCTTCGAAGATCGAACCGCGCCTCCATGACATGGTTGCTTCGGTCTTCGCCAATCACCGGCGCGTAAACCCAAATCCCGTCGTCATTCTTGAAAAAGTACGGCAAACCAAAATACCGAATGGCCACGCCCTCCCCCAGCCGGACCGACTTGAATGGCGCCTCGACCCGTCTCTTGGAAAATGTAAAGCCGTCCTCGGACGTCGCCACGATCAAGTCCGTCGCGAAGCCCTTGCTGCTTTTCGCGGGACCGAAGTTGTCCAGATAAAACGCATAGACGATATCGTCGATAACCAGGAACGAAGGAATATCAACTCTAACTTTCTCAATATCGGGATATAGCACGGGACGATCATGAACGCTCCAACCGATCTCGGTTCGTTCGGCCACCCCGACGACAGCATGACTGTCGTTACGCCATGACGGCCGAGCGCAGAAATAAGCCAGCGTCCGCCCCCTGTGTTGAATGGGCCTGCCGTCGAATACGTTTCTCTTCATCCAACCATTTCCGGCTGGCCTAATGATGGTCCCTTCTCGCGTAACCGCGTCGATTCGAGGGGTGGAGGTATCGACACGAAGCTCCCATGCGCTCGCACCCGAGAAATGGGCCAAGGCTGAGGCGTTCCTCATGGAATCAAGCGTTAAGTCATGGATAACGCCAACGGCCTTTTCCAGGCGCCGCAACCGTTTCGGCAGAGAGAAAAGGCTGAAGAAATTCACGAAGTCAGTCTTCTTCCTTGATAATTTTCACACGCGCCCTCATGCCGTGAAGCCGCCATAGGAGCACCGACGCCATAACGCCTTTGGGCTCCAGTTGACGAAAAGCTTGGAGGCCAGGAACAGGGTATCGTCGCCGTACAACGACCGGTGATCGTCGAGGATCGCCTCGATCTCCGAGAAGTTGCTCGAAATGCTATAGACGACGGTGGTTTCATGATCCAATAGCGTCCCGCCCTTTTTTCCTTCCCGGTACCAGCGGTCCACATCGAACGCAAGCCGCAGCGTATCCTCGCGACGCGGATAGGCTCCGTCCTCGAACATCGGCTTCAGGTCCCGAGTGGCCAAAGCCCACGCCCGCCCGGCGGCCAACGCCCGGCCCCACGCCTCCGCGCTTTCGTTGGCTGGGACCATGTCCATCAGGACGGAAAATGCGAAATCCAGCGACAACGCGCTGTTGGAGGCCGCGATGATGGTCTTGTACTTTCGCATAAGATTATCGGCCTTTTCTCCCGACAGCAACAGGCGGTAGTTGTATTCGGCCGAATAGCACTCCTTGATCGCTTCCGGCGTATCGAAAAGTTCCTCCCGAGTCTCGCCGATATAGGCCTCATACACCCGTTTAAGATCCGAATCCCGTTCCTTGATCAGCTCCCAAAGTCTGTAGAGATAATCGAACAGATCTAGCCCAAGTTCTTGAAGATGCCTATGGATGACGTCGTACTGGACCCCCGAGAAGGCTGACGCAACCAAGGCGAACCCTCGGCATTCCAGATATTCCTCGAAGCTCATGTGGTTGGTGGCGACGCAAACTTCTTCGACCTCGAAGCATTTCTCTCCACGGTATTCTCCGAACTGCCGAGGCAGAATGCGGTAACGGGTCTCCAATCCGTGGATATCCCGGCTTTGGCGCGAGGCCAACTCGGTGCCCTTGAGAATCATTGACGTGTAGACGGTAGGAGCCGACACGCCCGACCCGATGAGCTTGCGCATCCCGTCGAAAAAGCTGTCCTTGGTTTCTTTCGGCAAGGGAATGATGGTCTCCACCGTCGTCATCACTCCTTTGTCCCTGAGGTCCCGCTGAAGCTCATGATAGCTGTCAAAAGGAATGTTCTTCCGCTTTATGGTTTCCAACGTGTTGTCATGGAGGGACTGGACCGAGCCGCTGATGAACATCTTGTTGCGCACCGTCTCCACGACGCGGACGATACGTTCGTAATGGGACTTCCCGGTCGTGACGTCGAAAGCGTTTGGCCATCCGTACTCGTCCTGAAGGCTCCGCATGTGAAGGGCGACCTCTTCGTCCCTGGGGTACATGCCGAAATTTGCGTCCGCAACGCTGAGAAGAATGCCGGGAAACGCCTTCATGCGCTCGGCCATGTAGGTGAGATCGTTCTTGACCCGTTCAAGGCTGAATACGGCGATTTTGCTCCACGATGCGTCGCCTTGAACGCAGAATGTGCAGGAATACGGGCACCCACGCGCCGTTTCGATCATCGGCGCGAAGGAGCCGTTGAACCACTGGTCCATCAAACCAGCCGCATAAGGTGAGGGAATTTCGTCGAGATCGAGAAGCCGCGGCTGCGTCGGCCCCGCCAGTAAAGCGGCGCTCTCGGGATGGAGGGCCACCAGTCCGTCCTGTGGCTCACGGCGCAGCGTCGCAAGATCGACTCCGGCGCGTATTTTCTCCATCAATGCCGCGAATGGACGCTCGCCCTCCATGGGAGCGAAAAAATCGACCCACGGGCGCGCCCCAAGATATGTCTCCATTTCGGTCGGATCGCTTGGAAATTCGGGGCCGCCGCCGACGCAAACGGTCTCGGGATTCGTCTTCTTCGCGTAGCGGAAAACCAACTGCGCGACCTCGGCGTTCCAACAATAATTCGCGAGGCCCACGACGTCAGGCCTCCAGGCGTCAATGTCGTCCAGAACCGCGTCAGGATCGTCATAAAGGCGCATATCCACGGAATCGTGGCCAAGCTTATGCCGCGCATAAGAGCCGATAAGACCGATTCCCAGCGGCATGATGATCGAGTGCCGCCCGGCCGTATTGTGGCGAAGATCGCCGAGGGCGATTTTCAAGGGGGAAGAGCTTTTCCGAATGTCGAACGCCTTGTCGTTCATGGGTTTTCTAGAGGAACCTCGCCGGAGCGCAGCTTGGCGATAATACCCTCGATCACGCATTCCTCCTCTTCCTCCGCCGTCATTAGGGCCTTACCGGGCTCGGGAACGCATTCGTCAAGCAAGGACATGAACGCCTCGCGGACCTTTGGACGTTGCTCTTCGATGGAGTGGCCATTCAACGCCTCGGTTAACCGGTATTGCAGGTCAAGAGGCGCTTCAACGTCCAACGACGCCCCGGTGCCGCGGTAAAAGCATTCGCCCAGCGTGACGACGGGAATGCCGCGGGACAGAGCCTCTAGCGCCGAGGTGCTGTTGTAGGTCACCATGGCGTCCGTATGGTCCAGGACCTCCCACATAGGCAGGTCTCCGCTGAGAAAATGAACGTTCTTGTTCTGGCGGAGAAATGTCTTTAGGCGGTAGTGATCAAGAGTGCCTGGCGCGCCAGGATGCTCGCGGATCACCAAGTGGGCGCCGAACGGCAAGACATTGGCGACCATTTGGCACCCCGTCAGAAGATCGCGGTATTGGGGACCGCGCATCAGAAGCTGTGCGTCTTCGACCACGTTGAGCGGAAACAGGAAGAACGGCCGCGGCAAATCCGGCAAATTCTTCTCGAACTTCTTGTTCCGCAGGTAATTGGCCAGGGCCTTGAAGCGGACCAACGGCATGTAATAGGGCGGAATTTTTCGCCCTTTGATCACCTGGGCGGCGTAGGCGTGGAGAAGCTGCCAAGCCTCGGACATCAAGCGTCGCTTGCTGAAACCGACCCCTGCCCTTTCACCGCGCAACTCCCGCGTGGAGACGTCAATGCGATGGTGGGGCGCGCCAATGGTGTCGATGAGCTCTTCGGCGTAATCGGCCAACCGATCACGGTCATAGCCGAAGCTACATCGGCTGTCCATTCCGAGTCGCATGTAATTGTTCTCGCAGAACCAATAGCGGTTCCCCTCGACCTTGGGAACCATGAAATCCGCGGAAAGGATCCGATAACACCGCACCCCCATCTTCTCTCCGACGCTGAAAAAGATATTCTGGGGAAGCTCGCACCCCCCGGCCATCAATATGAAATGCGGCTTGAAGTCCTCGATTACGGTTCTGGCCACTTCCACGGTCTGCACCTGCAGACGGGCCATCATCATCTCGTCGAACAAACCCGAAATGAAGCGCCCATCCATCTTATAGGCGTTGCTGGGAGCCAGATGGCTCTGTCTCTTGTTCGCCCTGGCGATCTCTAATGGATCGTCCGGCGGCAACGGAACCGGGCTTTTCCCGCCGTGGATATAGATGACGCCTTCGCGTTCCTCGACCAGTTCCTCGAATGGCTCGCCGCAAACGGTCAGGATCTCCAGATCCGGAATCCGCATCAAAAGAGCCGCCCGGTCCCGAGTGTAGCGCGTCAAGGCTCGAACGCTGTTGGCGACGAAGAGGATGCGATAAGGCAGCTTGTCGGACATGATTACAGGAACCTCAGAGGAGGACATATTCGGATTGTTCGTCTCCATATTGGAGCCGCGGATCGGATTTCGGCGGCAATCGTCGAAACGGTTCGGAATTGCTCTTGAGAGGCAAACGAACGGCGTCCACGCCTGGATCGTCGACGTGATTTCCAATGTCGTCCGTCATCCGCCAAGCGCCATCGGCGTCCTTGGCCCAAATTGCGGGGTCGCGCATGGGCTCCACCAGGGCGAGAAACTCCTCTTCGGTCATTTTCGCGGCCCTGAGGAATATATCGAGGTCGGGAGGGCGAACAGGGTCGTAACGCATGACCATTTCGATTCCCTGCTCTCGCGTCATGCGGCCATGGCGAATTTCCGTTGCGGCGTCGTCGGTGGCGCGGCCGTAGCCGAATTTCAGGAACTTCAGGTAATCATGCGATCCGTTGGCGTGAATGTCGTCGAGTTTGTCGTACAGATTGAAAGTCCGCGCCCGCGATTGAGCGGTCTCGAATCCCAGATTGTCGATGACGAACTCCGTTTGGGCGCGGCCATTCCAATACATGTAGTTGGACAGATAGATTCCACGGGCGCCGACGCGTTCCAGTTCCTCGTCGTCGGGATAAAAAAACGGCGCCAAATCGTAACGCGTCAGGGGACAATCCGGATCATCCAACAGATCCTCCGGCTCGAAACCTCGCATGGAGTGCTCCTGGCGCTTCTTCTTGGTGAACTCCACCATGTCGTCCTGATTGTGCATGCCGACCAGTTCGCTGAACCCTTCCTCGCCCCAAACCACGAGCGGGATGTCGTACTGAACCGCCGCCCGGATTGGAAACGTCATAATGCCGGCGTGGTAATGCCACGTGATGTCCCCGACTTTTTCGAGCATGTACCTGGCAATCCGCACCGCCGATCCCGGCGCGGTGGTGAACCGCACTAGATTACAGTCCATCTTCTCGATCAGATTGGAGAGATTGCGGACGCCAAGAGCGGTGTTGAAGGTATGATTATAGCTTACCAGAAGGGGATTCATCCCGTACTTGGATTTCATCAGCCACGTCTGGAAAGTGGAATCCTTCCCTCCCGAAACGGGAATGACGCAATCATACGGGTTTCCCTTGGCGCGTTGGGCGCCTTTGTATTGTTCGAGAAGATCGCGGAGCATCTTCTCCCTTTCCGTCCAATCGATTTCCGGCCGACTTTCGATCAAACGGCATCCGGAACAGACACCCTCGTCATCCAGGATGATCCCTGGGCGAGCGTTGGCGGGATAAACGCAACGACGGCAATACTCCATGACGAACCCCGATTTTTTGTTCAGAACGGCTTGTATTTGGGGCGACGCGGCATATTCACCTTGAAAAAAGAGGACGCCCGCACGGGAACGTTAGCATTGGCCATGAATTCCTTGGCCTTTTTCGTGCTATGTTCCGTGTAGTGGAAAATGTTCCCGGCCGCAACAGCATCGGCCTTTCCGTCTTCAACGCCATCGACCAAATGACGCCACTCGCCGACACCGCCCATGGCGATCAGCGGCGCATCCAGCGTGTCGGAAAGATTTCGAACAAGAGGAATATCATAACCCCGCTTGTCGCCATCGTGATCGATCGCATTGATCATTATTTCCCCGGCTCCAAGTTCAACGGCGCGGCTGGCCCATTCGATCACGTCCAGATCGACAGGTTCGCGACCATTGTCGATAACCACCTGATAGCCTGATGGAAATGACGGAGCCTTCGCGGCGTCGATGGAAACGATCAGACACTGCTTTCCGAAGCTCTCGGCGATTTCGGTAAGCAGCGGCGGACGACGCACCGCTCCGGTATTTACGACAACCTTGTCCGCGCCGACGCGAGTGTATTGAGCCACTCGCTCAATGTCTTCGATCTTTCCGCCGACGCTAAGGGGCACAAAACAACGCCTCGACAGGTTTTCGACGATTTCCAAATGCCGGTCCCGCCATCGGGGGCCGTAGGAGATTTCCAAAACCATGATTTCATCGACCGCCCAGGTATTGAAGAAATCGACGGCGGTGAAGGGGCTGCCGACCATATTCGTGCGCTTGAACTTTCGCGTCTGAACGACGTTTCCCTCGTGGACCAACAAAGTCGCGATGAGTCTATTTTTCGGCATTACGAAGCCAGAAAGTTCTCGAGCAGCTTCATCCCGGCAAGTTGGGATTTTTCGGGGTGGAACTGGACACCCATAATATTCCCGCTTTCGTACGCTGCGACAAAAGGAACTCCGTGCTCCGCCACGCCTACAGCAATCGAATCGGTCGCTTCCGAGCGAGGAAGGCAGTAGCTGTGGACGAAATAGAAATCCAAAGGCGACTCCATGTCGTTGAACAGGGTCGATGCCTTTGGAAGCTGGACCTCGCTCCAACCGATGTGGGGGATCTTGATCCCTGGGACGTCCTTCCCCAAGCTGACAACGCACCTGTCGATCCACCCCAAACCGGGGAGTTCTCCTTCCTCGCTGCCCTGAAGAATGAGCTGCATTCCCAAACACACGCCCAAAATTGGCGTTGTCTTCCCAAGCACCTTGCTATCAAGGACCTCGACCAGCCCGCGTTCGCGAAGTCCCCGCATCCCGGCATCGAAAGCCCCGACCCCGGGAAGCACGATCTTGTCGGCCTGCTCTATTTCCGCAGGGGAATCCGTAACGCGCACGTCGACGGCGAAACATTCAAAGGCGTTGATCAGGGATCGCAGGTTTCCCAAACCGAAATCGACGACGGCCACCATCATTGCGGAATCGACTCCGAGCCGGTCGTCTCGTCTAGGGCGGAAACGGTGTTCACGCGCGGTCGCGGGCGCGCGTGAACACCCGTCCCATTACGTAATTGTCCTCCCAGCGCCCTTCCAAGCGCCAGTGATCGCGCAATACGCCTTCTACCTTGAAGCCCGCCCTTTTGAATGCGTTCAGCGACGCAATATTTGACTCATAGCATCCAGCGCTTACGCGATGCAGTCCAACGACGCGGAAGGCGAAGTCCGCGACGGCGTCTATAGCCTCGCTACCGTATCCTCGTCCCCACAGCCGCTTCGCACCAATCAGCAGTCCGATCTCCGCCCGTTTGTTCACGCGATCGATGGGGCCCAACTTTATGTTGCCCACGTGCTCCCCAGTTTCCTTGACGACGATCGCCAGCAAATAATTGTCGGGGCTGTTGTTCATCTTCTCGATATAAGAGACCAGGGCTTCAGTCCCATTCGGAGGATTGCGCAGCACCAGTCCCGCCGTCACATCCTCGTCCCGCATCCACTCGGCGTATGGTCCTGCAGCCATTGCCCCGTCAAGGGAGCGTAGAAGCAAACGGCAAGAATTTATCGGGATATCGACGATCACACTCGGACGTTACGGTTGTTGCTCGCCAGGAACCGCTTGATCTTGACGAGATTGTTGTCGGAGAAGACGAGCATGGTCCCTAGCGCGACCCCGTCGGCCCCCGCGCCGAAAGCCGCGTCGAGATGGTCGAGCGTTCCCGCGCCGCCCTCCAAAATCACCGGCGCCCCGACCGCATCCCGCACGCGGGAGAGCATTTCCAGATCCATTCCCGCCCTTACGCCTTCCTGATCGACGGAAACCACGCGAACCTCTCCTGCGCCGCGTTCGACTCCTTCGCGTATCCAGCCGATCCAATCGCTCGAAACGCCGGTTCCTGTCCGATGGTCGAAAAGTCTGCGTCCATCGGAGCCATTGAAAATATCGGCGCCCAAAACCACCGCTTGGCTGCCGAACGTCTCGGCCAATTCCGAAATCAGGGACGGCCTATCCATTGCCGTGGTCGTCACGCAAAGCTTGTCGGCGCCGGCTTCCATGCAGTCCCGCGCGTCCTCGACCGATCGAATGTTACCGCTCACCGTCAGGGGCATGAAGCATTCCTTGGCCACGCCCCGTATGGTTTCCAGGTCCGCGGGGCGACGATCCTTGGACGCGTCGATATCGACGACGAACAATTCGTCAGCGCCTTGCGCGTTGTGGGCGCGAGCGGTTGTCGCCGGGTTCCCGGCATCACGGTAATCGGTGAAACGCACTCCCTTGACCAGACGCCCCCCCCGGACAAGCAAGCTGGGAATGAGTCGCTGGTGCACGGCCTTACGGAGTCCAGTCAAAGAACGCCATCAACAGCCGTTCCCCTGCGATCTGGCTCTTTTCTGGATGAAACTGGGTGGCGAATACGCTGTTCCAACGGACAGCCGCGACGAAATCCATTCCACCGTATTCGACAGTGGCGGCGACGAGCGTGGCGTCGTCCGTCATTAACGCGAAGGAATGGGCGAAATAAAAGACGTTGCGCCGCTCGGCCGCGGTGAACAGGGCTTTGCCCTGTTCCCTGACATCGACCTTGCACCACCCCATGCGAGGAACCCTGATGTCGTCGTCGACAACCGATCGGATCGGAGCCACCCGTCCATCGATCCACCCCAGACCTTCATGGCGGCCGAACTCGTTGAGCTCCCGCGCCATAAGTTGCATGCCGAGGCAAATCCCCAGCATGGGGCGCCCCTTGCCCCGCACCGCTTCATCCAAGGCCTGGTCCAGGCCGCTGGCGCGCAATTGCGTCATCGCCTTGCCCGCGGCGCCCACGCCGGGAAGAATAATGCGGTCGGCCGCCGCCACCTCTTCGGGCGTGGTCGCGGTCTCGGAGTTCCAACCGCACCTGTAGACGGCGTTTCGCACCGATTGAATGTTCCCGGCGCCGTAATCAACGATGACCGTCTTCATGGGGCGCGCCGAGGGGGCGTCCAGGCCGGATTCAATCGAATACGGTCCGGTTCATGTGGTCCCACCAGTCCTCGGCCAATGGCCTCCGCGACGGTCTGACCTGGATCTCGATCAGATCCCGCTGGCGGCCCTCCTCGGGAATATCCGCGCGATGGAAGCACTCCGAGGTGTTCGCAAAGATCGCAGCCCCACTTGGACCGACGGCTTTGACCATCCATTCTGGGTTCTCGATCTCGCCGATGGAAACGCCGTAATTCTTCCGGTTTCGGAATCCTAAATCCATGACTTTCCTGGACCCCTGCAAAGAAATGATGTGGAAGGGTCCGCACGCCTCATCGACTTCTGAAAGGCACACGAATACCTTTCGAATGCTCGTGGGCATTCTGTCGTGGCGCCAGCGTTCCGAAAAATGCTCTCGACCGGAGATGGCGTTGACCTTCGTATGATCGCTGTCTGGCACGTGGTAATTCCTCCATGCCTGGACGGACACGACTTGAATATTCGCTCGATAGCATTCCTCGAACACGAACCGAATGTTGTCGTTCAAAAGGCTCCGAACCAAGGGAAGAGAGTGCGCCGGATTGCGCAGCGTGCGGCTTTAGACCCGGGCGCCGTCGCCCGCAACGACGACATTTGCGTCGCCCTCGATCTAAAGCCTCGTATCGGCTCCGGATTTCCGCCACCAATCCGGCGTCGAACAGGCCGTTGGCCGGAAAAAAACCCTTTTGGCGAAGAGAGTTCGCGTGTTCGCGAAGTCCCGAAGCAGGCTCGCCCCTGTGTTTCCAATTTCCCAATAGGCGCGTCGTCAGCAAAGCCTTATTCCCGCGCGTATTGTCGTAAACGCCGGTGGTGGTGTTGAACAAGGCGCGGCCGACGGCCAGATCGACCTCGCCGCCTGGGCGGAATTCCCCGGAAAAGGCAAGCGCCCTTCGGATGCGAGGAACCCAGGTGTTGAAAAGGGATACGGCAAGCGATTTCAATAAATGCTTCTCCTCTGCTTAGGAGGAAGCCTAGTCGCCCGCCCCGTCGATATCGGTTTCGGGACGGCCCACGAAGCGGGGCCAGCGATCGGCGTCGTGAAGCGGCTTGTTCGCCCGTCTGTGAATTTCGTCGAGGGTCGGCATTATGTGGGGCGCGACCACGTGGGGCGCCACGAGATCCATATACTCTTGTTCGGTTACGCCGAGAAACGAAAGAAAAACGTCCAACGACGCAGGGCGTCGGCCATCGTATTTTTCGACCAGTTCGATGGCTTCTTCGCGCTTCATGCGGTCGTTGCGGATATCGATCGAACACAAATGGGTTGTGCGGCCGAATCCCCGCTTGAGGAACTTCGTGTAGTCCCGGACGCCCTGCATGAAGCATTCGACCTTTTCGTACTCAAACCCCGGGGGCACGCCCTCGACCTCTTCGCCTTTCCAGCCCAGCTCGCGTTCAATGATTCCGACCTGCTTTTTCACATCCCACGGCAGGTACGTTCCCAAGAGGACGGATTCGACCTTGTTGCGACGCAGTTCGGCAGTCGGAGGATGGGTGAAGGGCTTGAGATCCCGCTCCGTCACCGGGTAGTCGGAGACCGTGTCGTCCAGCATGCCCAACATGTCTTCGGCGTTGATGCCGAGATTAACGCAGAGATTGAAACGGTTTTCGTCAACCTCCTCGATCTCGTCGTAACTGTAAAATGACGAATACTCGGCGGCCGATTCTCCCCAGATGACCAGGGGAATATCAAATTTCAGGGCGACCCAAAGTGGATAGGAGAAGATGCCCGTGTGGCAATGCCAGCAGAAATCCCCGCGGCGGCGCAGTGATTCGAACATCAGCTTTCGAACCACCTGCCAGTTGGGCGTAAAGTGGTGAACATCGACGCCGAGAAGACGGAACGTGCGCAACGAATTCTCCATCACCCCGGGCCGTAGGAAACCATGGTCAAACCGTACAACCAGTGGCTTGAGCTTTTTCTTCTTCACTAGATACCAGAGGGTGAAGGTAGAATCCTTGCCTCCAGAAAATGGCACAATGCAGTCGTAATCATGTTTATCCTTATGCCGCTCGATCAGTTCATCGAGCATGGCGGCCCGCTCGTCCCAGTCGATGTTGGTGTGTTTGTATTCGATCTGTTGGCATACGGAGCAGCGTCCGTGCTCGTCGTAGGTCAAGGTCTCGGCCGTTTCAGGCATCACGCAATGGCTACATGTTTTCATTTCTCACCGTGTGTGTAGCTGGGCTGAAGTCCAGAGTCTAACCGGCTGCGGGACGCACCGAGAACACAGGTTCAATTACAGGCGCTCCCAGGCGGGATTCCAAGGAGCCGCGCTCCAATTCCTTTGCGACGACGGTCAGCGCCATGTCATAGGCGTTTGCGACGGCGTCGATGTCCGGTCGGCTGTGCGCGTAGCAGACGTTGTGGCTGGCGTTGACGAGAACGCCGTTGGCCAGCATCTCGCGAATGAACAAGGTCTTTACGGCTTCCTTGCGGCCTTGGGGGTGGTCGTGAAACGCAAGCAACTTCCAAGGGGCGATTCCCGCCAACGACACAACGTTCTCTAGCCCTTTATCTTCGATGCTTTCGGCTGCGCGGTCCGCCAGTTCGTCGCCAGTGCGCCACAATGTCTTGATCACAGGCTCGCGCCGCATTTTGTCGATGACGGCGATCGCCGCCGCCAAGGATAGCGCCTCGCCTCCGAAGGTGGCGGAGAAAAAAATCTCCTCCATCTCGGCCATTATTTCAGCGCGGCCAACGACTGCGGAGATCGGCATGCCGTTCCCCATAGCCTTGCCGAACGCGGCGATGTCTGGCGTGACGCCGTAATACTCCTGCGCGCCGCCAAGGGCGACGCGAAACCCGGTAACAATTTCATCGAAAATAAGGATCGCCCCTTCTCGCTCCGCCAGTTCCTTGGCTTCGGCCAAGAAGTCGGGAACCGGTTCGACCGCCCCTCCAGGCTCCATGATCAGGGCCGCGACCTCCCCGGGCGTATCGGCGAAAGCGTCGCGCAAGGTGTCCATATCGTTGAACGGAACCTTTTTGGTCAAATCTCGAACCGCCTTGGGAACCCCTTTGTTGCGAACGGTCGCTCCGATATACCAGTCCTGCCAACCATGGTACCCGCACGCGATGACGCGGTCGCGCCCTGTGTATGCCCGGGCGAGGCGTATGGCGGCGGATGTGGCGTCGGTGCCGTTTTTCCCGTATCGGACCATTTCCGCGCAGGGAATGATCTCCACCAGCCGTTCGGCGAGTTCGAACTCCAAAGTCGTGGCGAGGCTGAATGAAATTCCCGCTTCCATCTGGTCTGCGATAGCGCGATCGACATCGGGATCCCGGTAACCGAGCACAACCGGCAACAACCCGCAAACCAGATCGACGTATTCATTGCCGTCCACATCCCACAAGCGTCCGCCTTCCCCGCGGGCGGCGAACATGGGGGCAGAGCCCTGCGGATATTGGGTAAGGCTCTTGCTGAATGTCTGGGACGCCAGGGGCACGGAGCGGAGCGCCCGCTCCAGCAACGCGTTGCTTTGCGCGTATCGATCATGCATCGGAATTAGGGCCTTTTCATCATGACAACCGTATACGAGCGCCCGAAGCAGCGGATTCCCTCGCCGCCAACACAACGTCGAGGGACGCCCATCCGCCGCGTCCGGACAATAGTCGCGTGTCCTGTCCGTTAATGGCTCGCAGGAAGTGGGTCATCAAGTCGATGTAGGGCGAGGCAGTATCCATGTCCTCGTCGCGATAGACGTCCCTCCACGAATTTTCGCCATGCCGATACAGTCGGACCGTGCAATCTTCCGGTTTTTTTCCCTCGCTGATCCAGGCCAGAATTCCGTCTACGCCCACGATCTCACAGCCGCGCCGTTTCGCGCGCCGAAGGTAATCATACTGGATGCTGGAACGGACGCCATTGCGATGGGTCAGGCAAATATGGGCGTAATCCTCCGCCGCCAGCCCCAAGTCCCCAATGGATCCCTTCTCGCAGGAAACAGCTTCGACGCCACCAAAAAACCAAGTCAGATAGTCTATTTCGTGGACGCTGTCGAAAAGCACGCCCCCGCCTTGGTCCGGATCGACCGCGTACAGCGAACGGTAATCCACCCCTGGCCTCATGTCCGGTAGATAGTTTCCATAGAACGCATGGGCGTACAAAGGCCGCCCGACGTCCGGAAGACGGCGGCGCATCGCCTCGACGGCGGGATGGAAGCGCATATTGCAGACGACATAGATATCGCGTTCTTCCGACTTGGCGCGCTCGAGAAGTTCCTTCAGGTTTTTCGAAGAGTGCGAAATCGGCTTTTCGATCAAGACATGGGCCTTGGATGCAAGCGCGGTTTCGGCCACTGACAGATGCGACGCGGGCGGCGTCGCCACCACCACGCCGTCCGGCCCCCACTTCAAGGCTTCGCCAAGATCCGTAAAGGCCTCTACGCCCGTTTCATCAAAGCATCGCCTCGCCGCTTCGGGATCCGAATCGCACACGGCGGTCTCTGCAAGGCGCAAGGCGTTCGCCGCGTGTCGTCGGCCGATCGAACCAGCTCCTATAACAAGAATCTTCACAATCCGAGCTTCTCGGCGAAAACTCCGAGAATTTCCAGGTCGATCTCCTCGTCGAGATCAACTGATCGTTCGCGGGGCATGATGTGTCCGCGCATTCCCGGCCCGAAAAACGAGCGCTCCCTTCGAAACGCAGGAACCGAGACCGCGTAGGTAGAACCGTTATCGACCAGAAGCCGTCCCACTTCCGAGGCGCGTTTGTTGATCAATTCCGGCCACATGGGCGCGAGCGTTCCGTCGTCTTCCTGACGGACGGCTTGGTGGGGCGGCAGGTCGTAATCGGTCACCCCGAAGGCGAAGTCGCATTCCCCGGGCGACGCCAAGGCGACGACGTTCCTGATGTCTTCGGGGCCGCGTAAAGGCGCCGTGGCGAATAGGCAGCACAAGACATCGTATCGAAACCCTTTGTTTTCCTCGTTGTCCAGAAATTCCAGGCAGACGTCAACGACCCGCGCCTCATCGCCCGCCAAGGACCGAGGCCGAGTGGCGACATCCGCGCCCCATTTATGCGCAGCAGCGGCAATTTCCTCGTCCTCGGTTGAAACAACAATCTTCTCGAACACATCGGCCGCGACGGCGGCCTCGATGGTGTGCGCGACCATCGGCTTGCCGCGAAAAGGGAGGACGTTTTTGCGCGGAACCCGTTTCGACCCCCCCCTCGCGGGAATAATCGCGACGCGTTTCATGACGTCATTCTTGCTCCAAGTCGCCCAAAGAAAGGCGATGGCCCGAAGGACGGTCGGAACGGAATTTCGCCGTGAGCAGCATTTCATACATGTCAGGGCCAACGCCGTGTCCCGGCCTGCGAAATTCGACGGGCGCGTCTGCGAGAAACTGCCCCTTCTTCACTGGGCCGCTGAGAAATACGCTTCTTCGGACGTCATTGCGCCTTGTCCGCTCCTCCGGATTGAGAACGCGACGGGAATCGCCCATCGCCGTCTCCATGTCGCGGATGGATTTTACGAATGCCGCCATTTCTTCCGGCTCCAACGACATGACGTGCTCCACGCTCCGCGTGGTCCTGTCTTCGGTGATTGTCTTCTCGACAAGGTTGGCGCCGAGGGCCAACGCGGCGATGTCCATGTCCCGCCCCGGAGAATGGTCCGAAAACGCAATGGGGAAAGGAAACATTTGCTTCAGCGTGCTTATCACGCGCAAGTTGACTCCATCAACGCGGGCGGGATACCCGGACGGGCAGTGGTGGATGATGATGTTGCGATTCCCCTCCTCAATGATCACGTCCACCGCCGCCTCGATTTCGCCGATACTGGAACTGCCGGTATCCAGCTGTAAGCACATTCCGGTTCGGGCGGCCTTGCGGATGAAAGGAAAATGATTGACGTCTCCAGAGGCGATCTTGATGGAGTGGCAGCCCAATTCCTCAACAAAAGCAATCTCGTCTTCAAACGTCACTGTTCCGAAAAACGCCAAACCGCATTCATCTGCGTGAGCTTTTATTTGACGCCATTCAACATGGGTGAGAACACGCCGACAAAGGATATCGTAAAGCGGTTCCTGGATCTCCTCGGTTTTTCCCGTGTCGCGATCAATAAGAACCTTATACGAAAACAGCATGCGTTGATCAGCGACAAGACGGTCAGGATCGAGTATCTGGAATTTGATGGCGTCCGCCCCCGCCTCCGCCGCCAATGAAACCAAACGTTTCGCAGAATCCACACCGTCATGGGTCGGCCCCGCCTCAAACGTGATGAAGCACGGATGCCCGTCTCCCACGGGGCGGTCATTGAATTTCACCAATGAGCAGAACTCCCAGATTTGCGTCCCACCGCGTCGTACTCGCACGGCCACGCCGGGCGCGAATGCGCCGCTTCAAAGTTTGAGCCGTCGGGTCCGCCGCGAGATGTCCCCGCGATAAGGCCACGTCACGACCACCACATCGCCAACGCGGACATGATGGCGGTCTTATAGGGAGACGTGGTCAGGCCTTGGCTTCAACGCCGTATTTTTGTAGGAGCGCCACGGTCCCTTTCAAATCCAGCAAGTTTTCATTTGTGTCGCTGGCGTATCTGAATCGCTCGGGAACGGGCTTGGCGCCGATGTCCTTGTAAGATGCGCGGGACCAGAATGGGAACTGCGGCTCGATCACGTAACGATCAGCCAACTCAAGCGTATTACGCGCGTCTTCTTCCGTGATCATGACCTCGTGAAGCTTTTCGCCTGGACGCACCCCTATGAAGCGCTGCGGAAGGTTGGGCGCCATAGCCTTGGCAAGATCGCAAATTCTAGCGCTGGGAATTTTTGGAACGAACGTTTCTCCTCCCTGCATGAGCGAGGTCGAGGACAGGACGAACCGCACACCTTCTTCGATACCAATCCAAAACCGGGTCATTCTGGAATCCGTAATTGGCAATTCGGTGGCCCCTTCCCTAATCATATTTTGAAACAAGGGGATTACACTGCCTCGGGACCCGATCACGTTGCCGTATCGCACCACCGAAAACCGTGTCCCGATGCCCGCGCTCAACGCATTGGCGGCGATGAATATTCTTTCCGACGCAAGCTTGCTCGCCCCATAAAGATTGAAAGGATTTGCCGCCTTGTCAGTGGATAGGCCCACGACTTTCTTCACTCTGGCGTTCAGCGCGGCGCGAACGATGTTCTCCGCGCCAAACACATTGGTGTGCAGGCACTCGAACGGATTGTACTCCGCGATCGGAACATGTTTTAAAGCGGCGGCGTGAATGACGATGTCGATGTCGCGAAGAGCGAGTTCAAGGCGCTTTTCATCACGGACGTCTCCAATGAAATAGCGCATATATGGAAAACGGTCATCGGGAAACACCTGGGCCATTTCGTACTGCTTCAACTCGTCGCGCGAAAACACGACGAGACGGGCCGGCGAGTAGTTCTCTGTAATATAGCGAACGAAGGCGTGTCCGAACGAACCGGTGCCCCCTGTTATCAAGACGCGCGAGTCGTTAAGAGGTATGGCGTCCGGCGCTAATAGATTCGATGATTCCACTCACACACCAAGAAAGCAAATGTCGAAGGATTTAGGAATGCTACCGCACTCCGGGTGACGCCGGCCATGGTCAACAGCCGACAGATATCACGGCGGGCTTCCCTTTCAAACTAGCGCCTTGAGATTAGGCAACTCCTCATTTCCAGTCAAGCAGCAAGGGGCTGTTGTTCCCAGGGCAATCGCATTTGGAATACTCAACGCCTTTATCCGGTTCGCCATCCCCGCGAAGGCGGGGATTCATGCCGTCCAAAACGGAAATATTCTTGAAATTCAATGCACCGGCTGTTGGATCCCCGCTTGGGCGCTTCGTCAGCTTCGCAAACGCGGGGACTTGAATGCTCTTGCCCTGTTGCGGCCCCCGAAGCCCAGCTCAAGAGAGCATTGGGATTGGAAGGAACGGATTTTCACTTGTGATTTCGGTCCCAAGCGGATTTATTCGTGACAGGGTCAAATTTTCGGCTCTCACAATTTCCGCTATCCACGGGAATTCGAACGGCGTGATCCGGAATTCCTCATATGGAAAAAATGCACTAGTGTTCGTCTCCCCGTCGCCATCCCGCGCTTCGAACGTAGTCGCGAGGGCGTCTTGGACCAAGAGCCGGCAAATGGAAGATTGCGTCTTCGACCTCCACCAACAACTTGAGGAAAAGCATTGGTGGTTCGCCGCGCGAAGACGCATCGTCCATGCCCTGGCTCGAGAGATCATGCAAGGTCGCGAACAAGAGCTAATCGTGGATGTGGGATGCGGCACGGGCGGCACCGTGGCGTCGCTTTCCGAGGAATTCTCCTGTCTGGGGATCGATTCGTCCGAACTGGCCATCAACATGGCCAAAGCCGCTTACCCATCTTGTAGGTTTCTTCATGGCCGAATTCAGGACGGTCTAGAAGGCGTCGAACAGCCCGCCGCTCTTTATCTTCTTATGGACGTTCTCGAACACATAAAAAAGGACCGCGATTTCCTGGCTGATATTGTTTCCGCCGCCCGCCCCGAGAGCCACGTGCTGATTACGGTTCCCGCGAGAATGGATCTTTGGAGCCAGCACGACGTCACCGCCAAGCATTTGCGTCGCTACGAAATGGACGATTTCACCGCCCTCTGGAAAGGGCTTCCCGCGAGGCCGCTCCTGGTGAGCTTTTTCAATTCCCGTCTATTCCCGCTTATTTGGACTGCGCGTTTTGCGGCCCGCCTACAGGGCGGAACGTGGGGACGGGAGGGAACCGATTTTTCCACCCCTCCGGCGCCGGCCAATCGCCTGCTAGGCTGGGCGTTCGGAGGTGAGTATAAGCGGATTCTCTCCCTACTCCCGCAACAAGGGGGGCGGCCGTATCGACGCGGGGTCAGCTTGATCGCCTTGCTTAAATGCGATAATTGAGGTTCAGGACGCAAACAAG
The DNA here is from genome assembly GCA_964344345.1 of uncultured Hyphomicrobiales bacterium. Lineage (GTDB taxonomy): Bacteria > Pseudomonadota > Alphaproteobacteria > Rhodospirillales > CAYFNC01 > CAYFNC01. The sequence continues at coordinate 126,039 of CAYFNC010000003.1, forward strand.
GGGAAGCCCATGAAGGGTGACGGACGGAGTTTCTGGGAGGTTGCGGAAAAGGGGCCTCCCCGACGCGTATGCCTGATCATCCCGCCGTCCGCTTTCTTGCTCGACGAGCGCGTGTTCGTCAGCCTTGGGATTCTCAAGGTGGCGAGCACTTTGGAAATGGCCGGCCACCACGTGCATGTTCTCGACCTGTCAGGCGTTGAGAATTACCTTGACGCCGTCGCAGTCTATCTCGACGGCCACGACGACCACGTAATCGGACTGACATGCACGACGCCCCAGCTTCCCTACGTTCTCGACATCGCCAAGGCCATCCGCGCCTGGAGGCCGGAAATACGTCTGATTCTGGGCGGTCCGCACGTAACGCTAACCTACTCCGCCGTCCGGTACGAAGAAGAAAGGAGTGGAGATTGGAAGCATCGGGCGAAGGCGGCGGCGCGGCAACTGGAGGACGCCTTCGACGTCGTTTGCGCGGGGGACGGGGAATTGGCCGCCTTGAAGGCCGTGGAAGATGATTGTCCCAAGCTACTGGATGGAGACGATCACAGGGGCAAGTTTTTCCTTTCCGATCTGCAATTCGAATCCAGCCCTCCCCCGGCGCGGCATCTGGTGGATCTGAAAAGCTATCGCTACACCATCGAAGACCGTCCATCGACCAGCCTGATCGCCCAACTCGGATGCCCCTTCGGCTGCGGATTTTGTGGTGGGCGGGCCAGCAAAAGCCTGCGGCTTGTCCGTTCGCGAGGCCCCGAATCCATCGTCAAAGAGGTGGAGTTCCTTCACAAAACATACGGCTACACCGGTTTTATGTTCTATGACGACGAATTGAACGTCAGCAAGTCCATGGTGGCGCTGATGCATGGCCTCGTCGATCTTCAGGACAGGTTAGGCGTCGAGTTCCGCTTCAGGGGATTCGTCAAGTCCGAACTGTTCAACGACGAGCAAGCAGAGGTCATGGTCAAGGCGGGGTTCCGGTGGTTGTTGTGCGGCTTCGAATCCGCCGATGAACGTATATTGGTCAACATCAACAAACGCGCCACGCTCTCTGACAATTCGCGCGCCGTGGAGATCGCGAAGAAACATGGAATGAAGGTCAAGGCGCTGATGTCCATCGGGCATCCGGGAGAAAGGGAGGAATCCGCCCTTGGGATCCGCGATTGGTTGGTGGACATGGAAGTGGACGATTTCGATTGCACCATCATCACCACGTATCCTGGCACGCCCTATTTCGACCAGGCGATTCCTCACGAATCGCTACCCGGTGTCTGGACCTATGTCCAACCGCAAACCGGAGATCGGCTTCACTCGATGGACGTCGACTTCTCCACGACGCCCGAGTACTACAAAGGCGACCCCGATGGCGGGTACCGCTCATTCGTTTTCACGGATTATCTTTCCAGCAAGGAGATCGTGAATCTCCGCGATCATATCGAAAGAGAAGCCCGCGCAAAGTTGAAGCTTGATTTCAACCTCGCGCGAGCGGCGGCGCGATTGGACAAGTCCATGGGGCGCGAACTGCCGGATTTCGTCTTGCGCGGCTCGGATATGTGATAGCATGCCGCGCGGAACCAATTTTTTCGCCCAATGATGGCCAGACGACATGACGTCCTCCCTCCAGGGTAAATCCGTCGTTATCCTCACCGCGACATACAACGACTGGGTGGCGCTCGCCCATCTCGTTCCACTCATCGATTCGACGCTTTCTCGTTTGGGGGTAGCATCCAGGATGCTTGTGATCGATGACGGGTCCAACGATATGACGGGCAAGGCGGAGGTCTCCGCCACGCCGATCAAATCCCTTCAATCCATAGACGTTATTCCGCTTGCCCGGAACATGGGCAACCAGAAAGCCCTGGCCATCGGCATCGCCCACGTCGCCAGCCACATGCCGTGTGATTTCCTGATTGTCATGGATTCCGACCACGAGGACAAACCGGAATACATCGAAGGACTGCTGAACGCCTGCATGGAATCGGGAAGCGAGAAAATCATGTTCGCGGAGCGGACCAAGCGGTCAGAGTCCCCCGGGTTCCGCTTTCTGTACGGTGTCTATCAAGGTCTGTATCGAATGTTGACGGGCTCCTCGATCGATTTTGGGAATTACAGCGCGATACCGGGCCATCTTACCTCCCGCTTGGCGCATATTGGCGAGTTATGGAGTCATTTCCCAGCAAGCGTGATGCGCGCACGCATTCCTTACGACAAGATTCCGTCGGAACGCGGCGTTAGGCTTCACGGTGAAAGCAAGATGAATCTTGTTCGCTTGATCGTTCACGCGTTTTCCGGATTCACCGTGTTCGCCGACGTGGCGGCCGTTCGGGTTATGCTCGGATCGCTGTTATTCGCCCTATTCATTCTCGCTGGCGTCATGGGAGCCGTCGTTCTGCGGCTGGCGACCGACATCCCAATAGTCGGCTGGACCTCCCAAATGGTCACCCTGTTCTTGATCATTCTGATTCAGGTGCTGAGTTCCGCGATTCTTGGGCTGTTGGTCGTTCTCTCAATGCGCCAGCAGACGACCATGATCCCATATCACGATTATGAAAAATTCGTGTTCGACACCCATCGAATCTTTCCCGAACAAGGCTGATGTTTAGCCATGGCGAGGTTTACCGCCGAATCCTTATGACTCTTTCGGTCAGGCAATCAATGATTATTTCCCGCCACGTATTCAACGCACCAATAGATGGAGAGGACGCCGGGCAACGGAAGCTTCTTGACCCGCGTGGGCTGGAAGCCGCTGGCGACAAGCCTTTGGTGGATACTCTGAGCGTTTAGGTGATGGTAATGACCGTCGAACCCCGCAAGACGCCTCCCGATCCGGTATAACAGCCCCTCGGTCGGCAAGCTCACGAGCAATCTGCCGTCGGGTCGCAGGACCGAGCGAAAGAACGCCGCGGTTTCGTCAAGGTCGGGAACGTGCTCCAGGACCTCGCCGCTGACGATGAGGTCCACCGAGTCCGCTGGGATCGACTCGATGGCGCGATCCGGTTCGAGAAGGGTGACGTTATCAAGGCCTCGTTTCTCGATGAAATGCCGCGCCGCGCGAAGCACGATGTCGATTCCGTAGGCGCGCGCGCCAACGCGCGAGGCGGTTTCCAGCAATACGCCGCACCCGCATCCATGATCCACGATGACCCCGGGCTTGCCCGTCGATCGGGCCCTCTCGCCCCACTCCTCGATCCAACGGGCGAGCACGATCACCCGCGACCACGCCATCCAACGCATAAGGGGGTTGCGATGGAGATAGCTGGGAATCGCCATTTCGTCGCGTTCTTCCGGAGACAGCAGCGCCGCCATTTCGGCGAGCGTCTCATCGGATATCTTATTCATCGGAATCGGCGCCGTATCTTTTTCGTAAATAGTATAATTGCTCTTCTTGCAGAAATCGGATATGGCCGAGCATTAACGCGATCTGCCCGAAAAGGAACAAAAGGAACGCCAACCCGATCAGAAACGCCGCCGTGAACGCGGCCCAGATATGGGGGCTGAAAGCGCCGGTGGCGAGAAAATGCGCGATGGAAAACGTTCCGAATCCCAGACCCGACAGCGCCAATGCCGCGGAAACCCTATTGAACAGCCATCCGGGACGATAGTTGCGCACGCAGCCGAACAAGATTCGCAGCGTGTTGAAGGCGTAACGAACGAGGTTCGATGCGACCCGGGACTTCCCGTGTTCGCGCACGCCCCGGACCTTGACGGGGACCTCGGCGATCCGCAGGCCATGGAACGACAAAAGCAGGATCATTTCCTGTGTGTACGTGAAATTACCGGACAACGTCAGCTTCAGAATCGCCTCTTTCGAATAGGCCCGAAAACCGCACGAGACATCGTGGAGGTCCTGCCCCGACAGTTGACGGACAATAAACGACATCCACCCATTCCCCAGCCGCTTGATCGTCGGCATGTCGGGAATGTTGTCCGGGTCCTTGAAGCGCGACGCGGTGGCGAAGTCCGCCTCGCCGTCCAGAACGGGGCGCAGGACAACGGGAATGTCCGCCGGATCCAACTGCCCGTCTCCGTCGATATTGACGACGAAATCGGCCCCCTTGAGCATCGCCTCGCGCAGACCGGTTTGCATGGCGGCGCCGACGCCGCGGTTCCGGGGATGGGTGATGACGTCCGCGCCTGCCTCGCGCGCGCGCGCCGCGGTTCCGTCCGTCGATCCGTCATCGACGACAAGAATCTCCACCGATTTGATTCCCGGGATGTCGCGGGGAACGGCCCCGATGACCCGGGCAATCGTCGCCTCCTCGTTCAATGCTGGAACGATGACGAGAAGGTTTGCGGAAGAATTAGGATGCGGCCTGCTCACCACGGCTCCTGGAGAAGGATTTCAAAATCGTTTTCGCTGAAACGCTTTCCAACGCGGTCCAAATCAGAACAAAAAAGCCTTCGGCGTACTTCATGACGTCGCCGAAGGAAGAAATGGAGCGCAGGAAACGCGCAAAAACCTTCGGACGCAGATAGAACGCCCGCATGGCTTTTTTCTGGATCGCCTTCACCTCCTGCTCGTTCCTCCCTTCCTCGACAAAGGGAAGGGCCCGGTCCGCCCAACCGCCCCAGGTATTGTAATCGCCCCAATTGTAGTGGCGCAGCTTGTCTTCCGCCTCCAGCTGATTGAACATGGGCGTCCCCGGGTAGGGAATGGTGACCGTGAATTGCGCCCAGTCCGGATCCAGCTCCTTGGCGAATTCGATGGTCTCGAAGCTTTCCTCTCGGGTTTCCGAAGGCAGCCCCAGCATGAAGAAGCCCCGAATGGAGATTCCGACCTCCTTCGTTAGCCGGCAGGCCGCGCGGATCTTCTCTTTGGTCTGTCCTTTGTCGATACTGTCGAGAAGCCTCTGGGATCCGGTCTCGATACCCAGGCTGACCTGCCAGCAACCGGCCTTCTTCATAAGCCTAAGCATGGACTCGTCGATGGTGTCGACCCGGCTTTCGCAGGTCCACCGTATCCCTAGGTCCGCTTCGATCAGCCCTTCGCAGAGTTCGGTCACAAACTTCTTGTTGATGGTCAGGGTGTCCGCCTCGATGTTGACCTGGTCCACATCGTGCTCGCGGATGAGGTCGCGGATCTCATCCAGGATACGCTCGATGCTATGGCGGCGAAAACTCCTGCCGAAGGTGTGGGAGCAATAGCTGCAGGAGAAAGGGCACCCCCGGGCGACGATGACGGTCGGGCAATACCGCGACCCCTTGGTCCGGGACGCCGTCAAGGTGTACTTCTCCATGGAAAGCATATGGCGCGCCGGTTTCGGCAACGAATCCAGGTCGGACACTGATTTCCGGGACAGCGTGCTCGCGGCCATGCCGTCGGGAAGACGATAGGCGATGCCATGGATCGCATCCACGTCCATCTCTCCCATAAGGTGCCGGACCATGTCCACGATGGTGATCTCGCCCTCTCCAACGCAGGCGAAATCCACGGAAGGCAGCTCTTCGATGGTGCGCAGGGGCAGCGCGGTCGAATGGGGGCCGCCGACGGCGATCTTGGCCTCTGGCGCCGCCCGCTTGATGGCGTCCGAAAGACTGCGAACGGCGTCGAACATGGGGGTCATGAAGGAAACGCCAACGAGGCCGTATCCCCCATCCTTGATCCTGGCAGCCACCTCTTCCGCAGAAATGCCGTCCGCCGCGGCGTCCAGAATCTCGACCGGATAACCGTTCGCCTCCAAGTTCGCCGCCAAGTAACAAAGCCCAAGAGGCTCCGACTGCGCCCCGAACGATTTCATCTTCTTGCCGTAACGTTGCTCAAGGCTGAACGGCGGGCTTACCAGGAGAGTTTTGATCATGAGCGTGCCGCTCCGGTGGGGCCGACTACGCGCCTCTCGCCATCGTGTCACAACATCGCCGACACGGTCGGCTTCGTGAGGCGTAGCCGCAAGCGCGTCTAAATATAACATGGCGGTCTTTCCAACCGCAACCGGCCGCGCTTTTGGCCATTTGGCGTTCGCTCCTCTGCTATTCAATAGAATTTCGCAAAAAGGAAACCGCCCCTCTCGGGGCGGCCTCCATTTCCGATTGCGACGAGGCGGAGATTACAGGAACCTCCGCGCGACGCTACGCACCGGCTTCCAGTCGCGCTCCTCGACGCCGAGGCGGGAGCGGAACTTGCCTTTCAGGTTCTCGATCCGCGACTGCAAGGCGTCGGAGGGGCGGGGCTCGCCGGTTCCGATCGGGGTCCATTCGCCTTCGTCCTCGTACTCGCCGCCGTTGTGGGGGGCGAGGGTCTCGGCCGGAGCCGCGTCCGCGACGGGGGCGGGCTCGGGCGTGGCCGGAGCGGGCTCGGCGGGGGCCTGGGCGGCGGCCGCCTTGGGCTTGGCCATCCAGCGGTCGGCCACGTTCAGGTAATGGCGCCAGTCGTACTTGGTCCGCGAACGGGCCTTGGCCATCCAGTAATTGTCCTGGCCGGAGGAAGAGAAGCGCGCGCGGCCCCGGTCGCTCTTGTAGGAGTCGACCTTGGCGACCATGGCGACGGCGGTGTTGTTGCGCTCGTACTTGGCCTGCCAATTCTGGACCAGGGTCACGTACTTGCGGGTGTAGCCGTGCGCCCGCCAGGCGCCGTTCTTCTTTTTCAGCGTGCCGCCGTTGTAGTGGCTAAGCGCGAAATCCCAACGCCGGCCATACTGATGGTACAGGCGTTCGAGGAAGGTGACGCCGATGCGGATGTTGGTCCGGGCGTCCCACAGCTCGTCGGGATTGAACACGCCGAACTCGGTGCGCGCGGTCTTGGGCATGATCTGCATCACGCCGCGCGCGCCCACGTGGCTTTCGGCGCGGGGGTTGAAGTTGGACTCCACCTTGCCGACCGCCAAGGCCAGGGTCGGGGGCACGATGGTCTTCATGGCCTCCTCGACAATCATCTGCTTGACGGCTTCGCGCTCGGACGGGCGCTTGGAGCGGGCGGCCTCGCCGTCGGTCGGGATCAGCGCGCCGGCCAGGAAGGCGGCGGCGGCGACGGCGGCGGCGGCAAGCCGCGAGATGCTGCGTTTGGTTTTCATTACTTCATCCTCGCCAGGGTTTCGAGCCAGCGCTGGTCCAGCGTCGATACGATCAGGTTGGAAACGTTGATGCGACCCCGGGCCTTGACCGCTTCGTTCAAGGGCAAGGCCGGGTCCAGGGCCAGCACGACGCGGCCCGTGGTCTGAATGCTTTCGGGGGTGACGGGCTTCAGGTCGCGATCCAGGAACCGTCCGTCGTGATAGGCGACGAAAATATCCTCGTCGGTAACCTGTGTGACGGCGGCGGTTTCCGTTCGGGGCGGGGCCAGCATGGCGGCGGCCGCGCTCGCGGTCTCCTTGGCCCTGCCCTCGCCCGCGCCCATGGAGACCATGGTCAGCACCATGATCGAGAAGAACCCCATGGCCAAGGCCAGGGCGATTTCCGTCATGGCGTTTCCGTAGTGACTGTCGTCCACGACCCGTTCTCCGTCTTCGTCCGTTGTTTCTTGCGGGGTTTTCCCTCGCACGGCGGTTATGCAAGGTCTTGGCCTTGAATTGGTTGACAGCCCCAGATTTTGAGCGAAACTTCATTTGGTTCCGTGCTTTGAGAAGGGGAACGCCATGAAGCGTTGGATGTTGTTCTCGGCCATTGCGGCTCTTTCGCTGTCAACGAGCGCGCGGGCGGACGATTACGCGGACATCATGTCCACGGCGGCGGCCGGGCAAACCGTGTCGGTCATCGTCGGCGGCTGGGAGCCCATCACCGGCGAGATCGGCGCCCGGGACGTCCAGCAGTTGATGAACGACCCCGGCGGCATCCCAAGCTTTCAGGACGCGATCATGAACGCGGCGGGCCAGGCGAACCAGGTGCGGCGCTACACCTATCTTCCCTACGTCGCCATGACCGCGCCGGTGTCGTCGGTGCGGTCGATCAAGCAGTCCAACAGCCGGATCAAGGTGTTCCGCGACCGGGAGAACCAGCTGTTCCTGGCCGAAAGCGCGGGCGTCAGCGGCGCCAGCGAGGCCTGGAAAATGGGCCGCACCGGGCGCGGGCAGCTTGTGGCGGTGCTGGACACGGGCGTGGACACCGCCCATCCGTTCCTGAAGGGCAAGGTCCCGCACGAGGCCTGTTTCTCCACCCGCTGCCCCAACGGCCAGAACAAGATGATCGGCGCGGGCGCGGCCAAGCCCATCCACAGCCACGGCACCCATGTCGCGGGCATCGCCGCCGGCGCCTCGGCCCAGTTCGCGGGCGTCGCAAGGGACGCGAAAGTCATCGGCATCAATGTGTTCAGCAAGAAGGGCTCGTCCGTCGGCGCCCGTGACCAGGACATCCTGGGGGGCCTCGACCATGTGCTTGAGCTGAAGCTGCGGCGCGGTTTGTCCGTGGCCTCGGCCAACCTGAGCCTCGGCGGCGGCCCGCCCGCCAGCGCGCCCTGCGGCGACTCAAAATACGAAAAGGTTGCGCAGCTTCTGACCCAGGCCGGGGTGGCGGTGGTGGCCGCGTCGGGCAACGAGTCGAAAAAGAACGGCATCCCCCAACCGGCCTGCGCCGAATCCATTTTCAGTGTCGGCGCAATCAGCAAGGCGCGCTCCGTCGCGGGCTTCTCCAACAGCGCCGGGTTCCTGGACCTGCTGGCCCCGGGCGTGAAAATCAACTCGGCGGTGCCGGGCGGCGGCTATCAGCCCAAAAGCGGCACGTCCATGGCCGCGCCCCACGTGGCGGGCGCGATCGCGGTGCTGCGCGAGGCCAACCCGTCCGCCTCGGTCGCCCAGCTTTACTCCATATTGAAAAAAGTCGGCCCGGCCATCACCGACAAGGCCAACAACCAGACCTCCCCGAGCCTCGCCGTCGGCGCGGCGGTGCGTGGCGTCGGAGGCGGACAGCAGCCGCAGCAGCCACAGCCGCAACCGCAGCCGCAGCCGCAGCCGCAGCCCCAACCGCAGCCGCAACCGCAGCCCCAACCATATCCCCAGCCGCAACCGCAGCCGCAACCGGGCGACGACGGCGGCTGGGGCGCCATCACCAACTAGGAGGGCGCCGCCATGCGCTTGTCGATATTTCTCGCCCTGGCCGCGATCCTGGCCCTCGCCGCCCCCTCCCTGGCGGACGAGACGCCCCAGGACCGCTCGCTCACCCGGGTGATCGTGGAGCTGAACGTGGCCATGCCCTCGGGCCAAGCCCTGTCCAATCCCGAAACCCTGCGCCGGACCCTGGAGATCGTCGATCAGGCCCAGGACGCCCTGATCCGGGAGTTGGCGGGAACCGGGACGAAGGTGCACCGCCGTTATCGGGTCATGCCCGCCCTGGCGCTGGAAGGCGGGTCCGAGATGCTGGTGCGCCTGATGCGCTCGCACCTGGTGGACACGGTCCGGCCCGACCTGGACCGGACGCTTCCCGACGGCGGGACGATGATGAAATTAATGGACGAGCCGGGGAAATAGGGCTGATTACGGCTTTGGCTTCCAGGCCTCTGCCTCGGCCCGGATCGCGGCGATTCTGTCGGCCGCCACTTCGGACTCCACCTTCTTGATGTATTGGTCGAGTTCTTCCTCGTGGCCCTTGGCCGAGGGCGAGCGCCGGGCGATCATGAGCCAGCGGAGCGCCGCTTCCGGGTCGCGGTTTTTCCCCTTCGCCCCCAACAGGAAGAACGCCAAGTCCACCTGGGCCTGAGCGTCGCCCGCCTGGGCCTTGGGCGCGAGCTCGTTCACGCGCTCGCCATGTTTGAATTCGGCGACCCCGTCCGACAGCCCCGACATGTCGGTCTGCGTCACCAGGAAATAGGGAATGACTGCCAAGACGCCGACGAACATTGCGGCCTTGAGCGCCGCCGAGATCAAACGGGAATCCACGGGAATTATTTCTGCAGTTTCTGGTGAACCAGGTCGATGCCGCCCAGAAGCTTGTCGCCCAGTTTGCCGCCGTCGCCTTCGATGCGCTGGGAGATGACGACGCGCATGGCGTCGATGTGAAGCTGGATCGCCGCGATTTCCGAGGCTCCGGCCTTGCCCTCAAGCTTTTCGATGAAGCGGCAGAGCTTGTCGCCGACGATGGTGATCAGGTCGTAGCCGAAGCTTCCGCCCTGGCCCTTCATGTCGTGGCCGATCTGGAACACGTCGTCCAGGTTCTTTTCCTGGTTGTCGGGTTCGTTCTTCAGGCGGTCGAAGGCCTCGATGATCTTGTCGAAGTCTTCCTGGACCCACTCAAGATAGTTGTCGGCCAAATTGGTGATGACGGCCTCGGCCCGTTCCAGCACCGAGGGGTCCACGGCGCCAGGGCCGCCGACCGAGACCTTGCCTTTCAGCATGTCCGGCGGGTTGATGACCTGAGGCTTGTCGTTGTCGCTCATTGGGTCAAGTCCCTTTCCGAAAATCGGCCGTCCCCCAAAGCGACCGCGTTACAGAAACTATAGGCGATGTCATAAGTATGGCAAGTCGAAAGGGGGGCGGTCATGGGCTTTCCTCATTTGGGCGCCGGGGCTCAGCCGTTCAAGAGCGCCTGGATTTCCTCGGGCGTCATGTCTCCGGCGTCGACGGCGTCCCCTTCCGCCCCGCCGGTCTGGCGCCGCTCGGTCCCCTGGTACGCGCCGGAGCTCCTGCGGCGGCGGTCGGGGCCGAAATACTCGCCCGCGCGGACGAAGGGGCGCGGGCGTTCGATGATAATCTCCATTCGGGAATAAAGCTTCTTGGCCGAAATCGGCTTGGCCAGGAATTCGTTGACCCCGGCGTCGCGGGCCTCGACCACCCGGTTGATCTCGGTGTGGCCGGTCAGCATGATGATGGGCACGAAGGGACACGGGCTGTCCTCGGCCGTTCGCACCATCCGGGTGAATTCGAGCCCGTCCATCGGCGACATCTGCCAATCGCAGATGATGACGTCGGCGTGGAAATCGCTCAGGGTCTTGAAGGCCGTCGAACCGTCTACGGCCTCGGCCACGTTGCGGACCCCGAACGAATGCAGAATCGTCCGCACCATGGAGCGCATGTGCTTGTTGTCGTCGACGATCAGGAAGTTCAGAAGCTCGAGATTGTATTGCGACATGGACGGGACTCGTTAATTCACGGTTGGGATACTACCAGGGAATTTCCCTTCCGTCATAGTTCAGGAATCGCCCGCTTGTTTCCGGGGCCATGGCGTCGATGACGGCGCGCATGCCGCTGACGCTTTCCTCGGCGTCGATCAGCCCGCCCGGGCCGCCCATGTCGGTGCGGACCCAACCGGGATGCAGGATGGCCACCATGATCCCCTTGGGCCGAAGGTCCAGCGAAAGGCTCTTCATCGCCATGTTCAAGGCCGCCTTGGCGGTGCGGTAGATGTACTGGGCGCCGGAGGTGTTGTCGTCGATGCTGCCCATCTTGCTGGTGATCGTGGCGATCCGCTTTCCCCGCCCCCGCTCCAGGTGCGGCAGGAAGCATTCGGAAACCCTGACCGGCGCCAGCGCGTTCACCCTAAGCGCCTGCTCCCAGGCCGCGTAATCGATGGCGCCGACCTTGACCGAGCGCGGGCCGTAGACGCCCGCGTTGTTGACCAGGACGTCGATGGCCTTCCCCTCCAGGTCCCTGGCCAGGGCCTCGACGTCGGCGAAGCCGCCTTTCTCCACGTCCATCTCGCGAATGTCCACGTCGCCCGGGACGGCGCGAAGGGCATCCGCCTCGTCGGGATTGCGGCAGGTGGCGACCACCCGCCAGCCGTCGCGGGCGTACTGGCGCGCGAACTCCAGTCCCAGGCCGCGGTTGCTTCCGGTGATCAGGACGGTCGGCATGGCTTGGAGTCTATTACTTCACGTACTTGCGGAATTCCGGCTTGCGCTTCTCCATGAAGGCGTTGACGCCCTCGCGAGATTCCTCGGTGCCGTAGAACATGTTGACCGCCTGCAGCCCCATGCCGGAGATGCCGGCGATATGCGCGCTGTCGGCGTTGAAGGAGCGCTTGGCCATGGCGATGGCGGTGGGGCTCATCTGCATGATCTCCGAGCACCACTGGGCCACCTCGGCGTCCAGGTCGGCGTCGGGGACCACCGCGTTGGCGAGGCCCATGCGGACCGCGTCCTCGCCGGAATACTGGCGGCAGAGGTACCAAACCTCGCGGGCGCGCTTCTCCCCGATGCAGCGCGCCATGTAGGCGGTGCCGAAACCGGGATCGACCGAGCCCACCTTGGGCCCGACTTGGCCGAACGTGGCGTTATCGGACGCCAGCGTCAGGTCGCACAACAGCGCCAGAACGTGCCCGCCGCCGATGGCGTAGCCGCGCACCTTGGCGATCACGGGCTTGGGGACCTCGCGGATGACGTTCTGCATTTCCTCCAGCGGCAAGCCGATGATGCCGCGGCCGTCGTACTGTTCGTCGTGGTTGGACTGGTCGCCGCCGGTGCAGAACGCCTTGCTTCCCGCGCCGGTCAGCACGATCACGCCGATGTCGCGGTTCCAGCCCGCGCGGTGGAACGCGTCGATCAGCTCTTCGCAGGTCTTGGCGCGGAAGGCGTTGAACTTGTCCGGGCGGTTGATGGTGATGGTGGCGACGCCGTCCGCCTCTTCGTACAGAATGTCCTCGTAGTTCATGCCGCCTCCTGACGCGTCGGCTGTTATTTTCCCATGGACTAGCCGGTTCGGGCGTTGAAATCCAGCGGAAAATGAACCGCGCGCGGCCACACTCCCGCCACATCCCGCTGGTATTATGGGTTCGGCGTCGGGAAACCGGCGCCGTTCGGCCCCGGGGGCATGCGGTGTTTACGGTTCGCGGGCCAAAAGAAACAGCGCCGACGGAAATCGATCCGTCGGCGCTTTTCTTATGCGCTGATTGGCCGGGACCGGCTTAGTGCAGGTCCGACCAGATCTTGCGCTTCAAGGCGTACAACATGGCCGTCAGCAGGATCAGGAAGCCCACGACCCAAAGACCCATGGTCTTGCGGGTCTCGAGCTCCGGCGACGCGGTCCAGGCCAGGAAGACGGTGACGTCGCGGGACATCTGGTCCACGGTGGCCTTGGTGCCGTCCTCGTACTCGACCGCTTCCTCCATGATGGGCGGAGGCATGGCGATCTGGTGGCCTGGGAAGTAGTGGTTGAAGTACATGCCGTCGTTCAGCGCGAACTCCTGCCCTTCGTGATGTTCGGCGTAGTCCTTGGCGAAGTCGGCGGGGACCTCGTCTTCGTAGCCGGTCATCAGGGCGTACAGGTAGTCCGGCCCCTTCTTGCGCGCCTTGACCATCAAGGACAGGTCGGGCGGCAGGGCGCCGCCGTTGGCGACGCGGGCGGCCTGGTCGTTGGCGAAGGGCGGAACGAAGCGGTCGGCCGGGAGGCCGGGACGCGTGAACATGTCGCCTTCGTCGTTGGGGCCGTCCTCGACATCGACGGACGACGCGATCTCGCGGATCTGGGCGTCGCTGAAGCCGATCTCGGCCAGGTTGCGGTAGGCCACCAGCTTCAGGGAGTGGCAGCTGGAGCAGACCTCGGCGTAGACCTGGTAACCCCGCTTGAGCGCGGCCCTGTCGAAGCGTCCCCCGATGCCGGAGAACGACCAGTCCTGGGACGGAGGCGGGGGCGCCGAAGCCGCCATCGCCCCCTCGGAGCCGAGAACCAAGGCCGCGGCGAGGGCGGCGTAACGGACAAACTGTTTCATCGGCCTACTCCTTCCCGCCGCTAGTCACCGCCGAACTGATGCTTTCAGGCAGCGGCTTGGGTGTCTCGATCCAGCCGATCACCGGGACGATGACCAGGAGGTGAATGAAGTAATACCACATGGCCACCTGGCCGATGGTGACGTAGGGCTCCTCCGCCGCCATGGCGCCGATGTAGCCGAGCACCAGGCAGTCGATCAGGAAGATCCAGAAGAACCACTTGAAGATCGGCCGGAACCGTGAGCTGCGCACCTTGGAGGTGTCGAGCCAAGGCATGAACAGCAACAGCAGGATCGACAGGAACATGGCGATCACGCCCGAAAGCTTCGCCGGGATGATCCACAGGAAGTCGAAGGTGAACGCGCGCAGGATCGCGTAGTACGGCAGGAAATACCATTCGGGCACGATGTGCGCCGGGGTCACCAACGGGTTGGCCTCGATGTAGTTGTCCGGCTCGCCGAAGAAGTCCGGCGCGAAGAACACGAAGAACATGAAGAAGGCCAGGAAAAAGGCCAGTCCGAACGCGTCCTTGATGGTGTAGTACGGCGTGAACGGGATCGTGTCCTGCGGCCCCTTGACGTCGATGCCGAGCGGGTTGTTGGACTTGACCGTGTGCAGCGCCCACAGGTGGATGAACACCAAACCGAACAGCACGAACGGCAGCAGGTAGTGGAAGGCGAAGAACCGGTTCAGGGTCGGATTGTCGACCGAGAAGCCGCCCCACAGCCAGGTCACGATGGCCTCGCCCACCAGTGGGATGGCCGAGAACAGGTTGGTGATCACGGTGGCGCCCCAGAAGCTCATCTGGCCCCAGGGAAGCACGTAGCCCATGAACGCCGTCGCCATCATGGCCAGCATGATGAACACGCCGAGCCACCACAAAATCTCGCGCGGGCCCTTGTACGAGCCGTAGTAGAGGCCCCGGAACAGGTGGATGTAGACCACGATGAAGAACATCGAGGCCCCGTTCATGTGCACGTAGCGCAACAGCCAGCCGTAGTTCACGTCGCGCATGATGCGCTCGACCGAGCCGAAGGCGTGGTCCACGTGCGGGGTGTAGCTGATGGCGAGGAAGATGCCGGTCGCGATCATGATGATCAGGATGATTCCGGCAAGCGATCCGAAGTTCCACCAGTAGTTCAGGTTCCTGGGCGTCGGATATTCGACCAGGTCGTGGTGCATCATCGAGAAGACCGGCAGGCGATCATCCACCCACTTGACGATGGGATTTTTCCATTCAGGTTTCGACATGTTCGCCCCCTAGCCGATCCGAATTCGGTTTTCGTCGAGGAATTCGTACTGCGGCACCGGCAGGTTCTTCGGCGCCGGGCCCTTGCGGATCCGGCCCGAGGTGTCGTAGTGCGATCCATGGCACGGGCAGAACCAACCGCCGAACTCGCCCTTGTTCTCGCCGGTTTTCTGGCCCAGCGGGATGCAGCCGAGATGGGTGCAGACCCCGGTCACCACCAGCCACGCCGGCTTCTTGACGCGCTCCTCGTCGCCTTGGGGGTCGGGCATGTCGGCGGGGGTGACCCCCTTCGCGGCCTCGATCTCCTCGGCGGTGCGGTGACGGATGAAGACGGGCTTGCCGCGCCAGACCACGGTGATGCTCTGTCCCTCCTCGATGGGGGTCAGGTCGACCTCGGTGGTGGAAAGGGCGAGAACGTCCGCCGCAGGGTTCATCGTGTCGATGAACGGCCATGCCGCGAGCGCCCCGCCAGCCGCGGCGACGCCGCTGGTGGCCAGAAGCAGGAAATCACGGCGATCGCCGCCCCCGCCCGACCCGGATGCTGCTGCTGTCATGGAAAATACCTCTTGATCGCCCCTGACGTCGGGGCGTCCCTCCTCGTTGCGAACCATTTGCGCGAGACCCCGCGCGAAACGCGCGCGCCCCCCCAAACTCACCCGAGAACCACGGGCGGGCGCAGAATATAAGGCTCGCGCCCGTTTGAAAAGGGCTTAGATGCAAGATCGGCTTATTGAAACAAATCAAGCTGCTTGACGGGCGGTCGCCGCGAAGGACCGCGCCGCTTTTCAACCAGCAATTTAGGAAAGGCGGCCAGGAACGGCGAGGCGGCCATGTCACGTAACGGCCCGCGCCAGGCCCGGCGACGCGCGCGGGACAGGACAAGCTGGCTTTCCGCCCTGCTCGCGCCCACGTAGAACAGCCTTCGCTCTTCCTCCTCGTTCTCCCCGCCCTCGGTCCCGAAGCGGAGCGGAATGATCCCGTCCTCACAGCCGACGATGAAAACCACCTTGAATTCCAGCCCCTTGGAGGCGTGCAGGGTCAAGAGCGAGATCCGGTCCGCCCGGGGGTCCCACGCGTCGGCGTCGCTCGCCAGCGCCGTTTCGTCGGCGAATCGGGCCCAGTCCCAGCCGCAGCGACGCGCGATGGGGCGCAGCCGGTCGAGGGCGCCGTCCGCGTCCTCCGCGTCCGCGCGCATGGCGGCCTCCAGGTCGTCCGCGTCGGCCAGGCGCGCCATCAGCGCCGCGACGCCGGGCGCCTCCCCCAACGGTTGATGGGACCGTTTCAGGAACGGCATGCCGGATCGCGCCAGCGCCTCGGCAACCGCGTCCGACTGGGCGTCGGCCCGATACAGCACGGCGAAATCGGAAAAGCCCAGGTTCTCCGCCGCTTCGTCCGCGCGGCCGCTGTCCAGGGACAAGAACGAATGGCCGCCGACCATGCGCTCGATGGTTTCGGCCACGAATTCGGCCTCGGCGCGTTCGGTGGCGGCTTCGTGAAGAATAATCGGCGCCGCCCGCGCCGGGGACATGGCCCGGTCGGGCGCGCGGCCGATCAGGGCCGCCGACGCCTCCACGATGGCCGCGGCCGAGCGGTAGTTGCGCGAAAGCCGAACCACTCGCGTTCCCGGCCGTTCGTCCGCGAAGCGGGCGAACAACGCCGCGTCCGCGCCGCGAAAGCCGTAAATGGCCTGGTCCGGATCGCCGATGGCGCAGACGTTGGCGCCGGGGGAGGCCAATAGCCCCACGAGCCGCGCCTGCTTGGCGTCCGCGTCCTGGTATTCGTCGATGGAGATCCAGCGGAACCGGGCGCGCCAGCGCTCGCGAACCGCCTCGTCCGATTCCAGGACGTCCACGGCGAGCCCGATCAGATCGTCGAAATCCAGGACGTCCTCGTCGATCAGCATCTCCAGGTAGGCGTTCATGGCCCGCGCCAAATCATCCTCCTCGGGGGACGCGTCGGTCCGCTTGAATACGGAGAATTTCGCCAGCAGGCTCCGCGCCCGAACCTCGGAAATCTCCAACCGCTGGGCCAGCATCCGCGCCCGCTCCCCCTCCCCCGCCACCCGGAAATCGGGCTCCAAACCGACCGCGGCGTGATGGCCGCGAAGGATTTCGAGCCCCAAGGAATGGAAGGTGTGGACGGCGACGCGCGCTCCATCCTTCGGCATGACGCGCGCCAGCCGCTCGCGAAGCTCGCCCGCCGCGCGGCGGGTGAAAGTCACGGCCAGGATGGACTCGGGCTTCGCGCCTCGCTCCGAAACCGCGCGGCGGATGCGCTCCACCAGCGTGCGGGTCTTGCCCGATCCGGGACCGGCCGTGATCAGGACCGGGCCGTCCACTGGCTCCGACGCCGCCAGTTGGTCCTCGTCCAGGCCCTCGGGCCTTTGGATTCCCGGCTCGGCGATTTCGGGTGGCGGCGGCGCCGGGGCTGGCGTGGGCTTGGGCGCCGCGTCCGGCAGGTCGAACAGCAGGCCGCCCATGCGCTCCAACTCCCCCTCCTCGAACACCTTGATGACGCCGTACTCCCCGTCGTAGCCCGCCTCGCGCCGAACCTGCCCGCGCCGCAGCCGCTCCAGCGCCTCGGCCATCAGGGAGGACGAGACCCGGGCGACGTCGTCCAAGGGCGCGTCCTCCAGCACGTGAAATTCCGGCCCCAGCGCGGCCAGAAGCCGGTCGTAGGCGGCCGCGACCTTCTTTGACTTGGGCCCGACGCCAAGGATCTCCGACAGGATCTCCGCGAGCGGGATCAGGCTTTTGACCGCGCCCGCCGTCTCGGGCGCGAAGTCCCCCTCGCCCCGCTCGGCCAGTTCGTCCACCCGGTGCGAGACCCCGACCGTGATCAGGCCGCCGCAAGAGGGGCAGCGCCCGCCGTGGGCTCTGGTTTCCTCGGGCGAGAGGCGGAGCGCGCACTTGCGGTGCCCGTCCGTGTGGTACTTGCCCTCCTCGGGAAAGAACTCGACGGTGCCGACGTAACCTTCGCCGGTCTCGAGCGCTGTTCGGATGGCGAAATAGTCGGGCTCCAGGTCGAAAAGCGTCGCCTCGCGCCCGAGGTTCGCCGGGGAATGGGCGTCGGAGTTGGACACCAATCGAAATCTATCCAGCCCCGGCACCCGCCAGTTCATGGGCGGATCGGACGAGAGCCCGGTCTCGACCGCGAAGATGTGGTCCGCCAAGTCGCGATAGCAGTCGTCGACCGCGTCGAACCCGGACTTGGACCCCAGCACCGAGAACCACGGCGTCCAGATGTGCGCCGGGATCAGGTAGGCCCCCGGGTCCGATTCCAGGACGATTTCCAGCAGATGGCGCGAATCGAGCCCCAGGATGGGCCGCCCGTCGGACACGATGTTGCCGATGGCGGCCAGCTTCTCCGCCAGCCGGTCGGCGGCGTCCAGGTCGGGGACGAAGACCGTGTGGTGGACCTTCCGCGTCTTGTCGCCCGCCTTGTAGATGGTGGAGATCTCGCCGGTGATCATGAACTGGACGTCGGCCCTGCAGGCGGCGGGCAGGCGGTCCCGGATCGGATCCATTTCGGCCAACCGGAACAGGCCGGGCGCGGCTGGAGCCAGCTTTTCGCGCATTTCGGCGCGCCAGGCCGGATGGGTGCAATCGCCGGTCCCGACCACGGCGATTCCCTTGCGCGCGGCCCAGAACGCCAGGTTCTCCAGGTCGCACAGTTTCGAGGTCGCCCGGGAGTATCGCGAATGGATGTGCAGGTCGGCGTGAACGGTCATTTCGGCCCTTTCGTCGGAATTGATTTTTCCGACCTCCGTCAGCATGATGCAAGCATTGATGGGCGTCCATTCCCAATGGCGGAACGGCGCCGGTCGCGAGCGGTTCTTTCAATCAGAGGAAAGCCAGCCCCCGCCCATGGTGATGCGCAGCCTGTCCGGCCGTCTCCTCCTTCTGACCATCTCCTTCGTCATGCTGGCGGAAGTCCTGATCTACGTTCCGTCCATGTCGCGGTTTCGGAAAATCTATCTGGAAGAGCACGTGGCCCGCGCGCACCTCGCCGCGCTGGCGCTCAAGTCCACGCCAGACGGCATGGTGGACGAAAAACTGGAAAGAGAGCTTCTCCGCCACGCCGAGGCCTTCGGCGTGATGTTGCGCGACAAGGACATGAGCATGCTCGCCCTCAGCGGCGACATGCCCCCCGACGTGGACGACGTTTACGACCTCCGCGCCACCGGTTTCCCCACCTGGATCGCCGACGCCTTCGCCGCCATGGCCCGGACCGGTCCCCGCATCATGCGCGTGGTGGGCGCCTCGCCCAAGGATCCGGACGTCACCGTCGAGGTGATCCTGGACGAAAAGCCCATGCGCGACGCCATGTATTACTATTCGGCCCGCATCCTTCAGCTTTCGGTGATGATCTCCATATTCACGGCGGGCCTCGTGTACCTCAGCCTGCACCGCCTCATGGTCGGGCCCATGCGCCGCATCACCGAGAGCATGGAGCGTTTCCGCGAGAACCCCGAGGCCCCGACCGAACCCCTACCCGAAAGCGGCCGCCCCGACGAGATCGGCGTGGCCCAGCGCGAGTTGGCGGTGATGCAGGATGATCTCCGCGCCGCGCTCGGCCACAAGACCCGGCTCGCGACGTTGGGCGCGGCCGTGGCCAAGATCAACCACGACCTTCGCAACAGCCTGGCGACGGCGGTGCTGGTCTCCGACCGGCTGGCCGACCTGGACGACCCGGTCGTGAAGAAGGTCACGCCCAGGCTTTACAACGCCATCGACCGGGCGGTGACCCTCTGCTCCCAGACCATGGCCTACGCCGGCGACGCGCCCCCCGCGCCCAAGATCGAGCCGTTCCACCTGTCCGAACTGATGGCCGAGGTCGGCGCGGCGCTCCGCGACGACGGGTTCGAATTCAGAAACGACGTGGATTTCGAAGTCACCGTCCACGCCGACCGCGATCAGATGTTCCGCGCCATCAACAACATCGCGCTCAACGCCAAGCAGGCCGGGGCGCAGACCGTCGCCGCCAACGCGTCACGTGACGGAACCGTCTGGCGGATCGAGGTGGCCGACGACGGCCCGGGCCTGCCGCCCAAGGCGCGCGACAACCTGTTCCAGCCCTTCAAGGCCTCGGCCAGGAAAGGCGGCACGGGCCTAGGCCTCGCCATCGCCCGCGACATCCTGCGCGCCCACGGCGGCGATATGGCGCTCGCAAAGACCGACGAGGCGGGAACAACCTTCCGCCTCGACTTGCCGGAGACAACCCCATGAGCCAAAGCCCCCCCGAAAAGCTCCGCGCCCTTTTGGACGCGCCGGGGCTGATCGTCATGCCCTGCTGCTTCGACGCGCTGAGCGCCCGGCTGATCGAGCGCGCCGGCTTTCCCTTGACCTTCATGAGCGGCTTCGCGGTCTCGGCCGCCCGCCTCGGCGCTCCCGACACCGGACTGATCTCCTACGGCGAGATGGCGGACCAGGGGCGGAGCATCTGCGCCGCCATCGACATCCCTGTCATCGGCGACGGCGACACCGGCTACGGCAACGCCTTGAACGTCAAGCGCACGGTCCGGGGCTACGCGGACGCGGGATTCGCGGGCGTGATGATCGAGGACCAGGTCGCGCCCAAGCGCTGCGGCCACACCCGGGGCAAGCAGGTGGTCGACCGGGCCGAGGCCGTCGCCCGGGTCCGCGCCGCCCGCGACGCCCGGGACGAGGGCGCGGACGTCCTGGTCATGGCCCGGACCGACGCGCTGCACACCCACGGCATGGACGAGGCGCTTTGGCGCGCGGCGGCGTTCAAGGACGCGGGCGCCGACATCCTGTTCGTGGAGGCGCCGCGCGACGAGGCCGAGATGGAAAGGATCACGAAAACGGTCCCGGGCCATCACCTGGCCAATATGCTGGAGGAGGGCAAGACCCCGGTGCTGCCGCCGCAAAGGCTGGAGGAACTGGGCTTCAAGATCGCCGCCTACCCCCTGACCCTGCAATTCGCCGCCGTCCGCGCCATGGAGGACGCGCTGACAGCGCTGAGAGAAGGGCGGACGCCCAAAGGCCTCGCCTCGTTCCAGCATCTCCGCGAGGTGGTCGGATTCTTCGAGTATTACGAGGAGGAGGAGCGCTACGCGGATTCTTAAGTCCCGCAGCCCGCCCCCCCGATCCAGCCGTATGCGATGGCCAGAAGCACGCAGCCAAGCGCGATCCGATAGATCACGAACGGCGTGAACGTCGCCCGGCGGATCCAGGCCATGAACAGGGCGATGGCGACCAGCGCGGATACGAAGGACAACCCCGCCGCCCAGCCCGCCTGGACCGTCAGCGGCATGTCGCCCGCCTCCCAAAGCTCCCAGCCCTTGAGCCCTCCGGCGGCGATAATGACCGGGATCGACAGCAGCATGGAGAAGCGCGCCGCGTCAGCGCGCTCCATGGCCAGCATGCGCGCCGCGGACACCGTGATCCCGGACCGGCTGGTCCCCGGAATCAGAGCCAGGCACTGAGCGAGGCCTATGATGATGGCGTCGGAGTACTTCAGATGCTCGATCTTGCGGATGGTCATACCGACGCTGTCGGCGATCCACAGGACGATACCGAAGCCCAGGGTGGCCCATGCCACCACCTCGATCCCCCGGAACGCGTCGCCCATGTGTTTGTTGACCAGATAGCCCGCGATCACCACCGGGACGGTCGCGACGACCACATAAAGAAAGACCCGGGCCCCCGGGTCGAAACGCCCCTTGAATAGACGGCCGAGCCCCACCACCATGAACCAGAGGTCGCGCCAAAAATACAGCATGACCGCGAACAGGCTTCCCACATGGACGGCGACGTCCATCAAGAGTCCCTGGTCCTCCCAGCACAAGACGATGGGCGCGAGGACCAGATGGCCCGACGAACTGACGGGCAGGAACTCGGTAACGCCCTGAATCAGGGCGAGAACTATGATCTGGTGAAAGAGCACCGTCGAAAGAACCCCTCAGGAGGCGTGTTTTTTCTTTTCATTGTACGCCGCCCAAGCGTATTGGCAAATGATTTCATTTTAGGCGTTTCCGCGAAAAGGGGGCCTGTGCTTTTTGCTTCACAAAGCGGCTTGGCCCTTGGTATCTAGGGCGCGCTTAAGCTTAAAGGGAAGAATCGATATGCGCATGCACACTCCGGCGCAAGGCGACCGTTGCGGCCTGTACGACCCGTCGAACGACCACGACGCGTGCGGCGTCGGATTCGTCGCCCACATCAAGAACCGCAAAAGCCACGAGATCGTCAAGCAGGGGCTCCAGATCCTGGTGAACCTGGACCATCGCGGCGCGGTCGGCGCGGACCCGCTGGCCGGCGACGGCGCCGGCATCCTGATGCAGATCCCCGACCGCCTGTTCCGGGAAGAGGCCGCCAACAACGGCTTCGACCTGCCGCCGGTGGGCGAATACGCCGTCGGCATGCATTTCCTGCCGCGCGACAAGAGCCAGCGCGAGCTGTGCCAGAACGCGCTCGCGCAAAGCGTCGCCGAAGAAGGGTTGGAGCTTTTGGGCTGGCGCGACGTTCCGGTGGACAATTCGGTCCTCGGCGAAAGCGTGAAGCCGATCGAGCCGGTGATCCGCCAAGTCTTCATCCAGAAGGGCGCGAACTGCGCGGACCAGCAGGCGTTCGAGCGCAGGCTCTACATCGCGCGCAAGCAGGCGTTCCATCGCATCAACGACCAGCTTAACGACCAGGCGGTGCCCTATTACGCGCCGAGCCTGTCGTCGCGCACCATCTGCTACAAGGGCATGGTGCTGGCCCCGAACCTGGGCAAGTACTACCTGGATCTCGCGGACGAACGGGTGGAATCGGCCCTGGCGCTCGTGCACCAGCGCTTTTCGACCAACACCTTTCCGTCGTGGGAACTGGCGCAGCCGTTCCGCTATCTCTGCCACAACGGCGAGATCAACACGCTGCGCGGCAACATCAACTGGATGATGGCCCGGCGCCACTCCATGAAGTCCAATCTGCTCAGCGACGAAGACCTGGACAAGCTGTGGCCGCTGATCGGCGACGGCAATTCGGACTCGGCCACCTTCGACAACGCGCTGGAGCTTCTGGTCGCGGGCGGCTACGAGCTGTCCCACGCCATGATGCTGATGATCCCCGAGGCCTGGGACAACAACCCGCTGATGGACGAGAAGCGGCGCGCGTTCTACGAATACCACGCCGCCGTGATGGAGCCCTGGGACGGCCCGGCGGGCGTGGCCTTCACCGACGGCCGCCAGATCGGCGCGACGCTGGACCGCAACGGCCTTCGCCCCGCGCGTTACGTTATCACCGACGACGACCTGGTGGTCATGGGCTCCGAGGTCGGCGTGCTGCCGATCCCCGAAGACAAGATCGTCAAGAAGTGGCGCCTGCAGCCGGGCAAGATGTTCCTGATCGACCTCGAGCAGGGCCGTATCATCGACGACGGCGAACTGAAGGAGCGCCTGTCCGGCGCCCATCCCTATCAGCAGTGGCTGGACGAGACCCAGATCAAGTTGTCCGACCTGCCGCACGAGGTCGCGCCCATGGCCCCCGACCGCAAGACCCTGCTCGATCGCCAGCAGGCCTTCGGCTACACCCAGGAGGACGTGAAGTTCTTCCTGCAGCCCATGGCGGTCGATGGACAGGACCCCATCGGATCCATGGGGCGCGACATTCCGCTGGCCGTGCTGTCCGACAAGCCCAAGCTGCTGTTCGATTACTTCAAGCAGTGCTTCGCCCAGGTGACCAACCCGCCCATCGACCCGATCCGCGAGGAGCTGGTGATGTCGCTCCTGTCCCTGGTCGGGCCCCGGCCCAACCTTCTGGGCCTGGACACGGGCGGCGCGCACATGCGGCTCGAGGTCAAGCAGCCGATCCTGTCCAACACGGACCTGGAGCGCATCCGACGCATCGAGAACAACGTGGACGACGACGCGTTCCGCACCTACACGCTGGATATCTGCCTGCCTAAGGATTGGGGGCCCAAGCAGTTGGAGCGCGCGTTGGAGATGCGCTGCCAGACGGCGGAGGAAGCGGTCCGCGAGGGCTATAACCTGATCATCCTGTCCGACCGCAACATGGATTCCGGCCACGTGGCGATCCCATCGCTTCTGGCCACGGCCGCCGTCCACTTCCACCTGATCAACGAGGGGCTGCGCACCTCGGTCGGCTTGGTGGTCGAGACCGGCGAGGCCCGACGCGTGCACGACTTCTGCCTGCTCGCGGGCTACGGCGCCGAGGCGATCAACCCCTACCTCGCCTTCGACACCCTTTCCGCCATCGTTCCCGAGTTGCCGGACGACATCGACGAGGGCGAGGCCCACGCCCGCTACATCAAGTCGGTGGAAAAGGGCATGTTGAAGGTCATGTCCAAGATGGGCATCTCCACCTTCCAATCCTATTGCGGCGCCCAGATCTTCGACGCGGTGGGCCTGTCCACCGGGTTCGTCGAGTCCTACTTCACCGGCACCGCGACCACCATCGAGGGCATCGGGCTGCGCGAGGTTGCCGAGGAGGCCTTCCGCCGCCACCGCGCCGCCTTCGGCGACGCGCCCATCTACCGCAACGCGCTGGACGTGGGCGGGGAGCTCGCCTACCGGCTTCGCGGCGAGACCCACATGTGGACGCCCGAGACCATCGCCCTGCTGCAGCATTCGGTCCGCGCGAACGATTACGGCAAGTACAAGGACTTCGCCGACAAGGTGAACGAGCAGACCACCGAACTGAAAAACCTGCGCGGCCTGTTCGACTTCCATCTGGCCGAGGTGCCCGTGCCCCTGGACGAGGTGGAGCCCGCCTCCGAAATCGTCAAGCGCTTCGCAACCGGGGCCATGTCGTTCGGCTCGATCTCGTGGGAGGCGCACACCACGCTCGCCATCGCCATGAACCGCTTGGGCGGCAAGTCCAACACTGGCGAGGGCGGCGAGGAGGCCAGCCGCTTCACCCCCGAGCCCAACGGCGACACCATGCGCTCGTCCATCAAGCAGGTGGCGTCCGGCCGCTTCGGCGTCACCGCCGAATACCTGGCCAACGCCGACGACATCCAGATCAAGATGGCCCAGGGCGCCAAGCCCGGCGAGGGC
>CAYFNC010000004.1:0-143615 GCA_964344345.1 uncultured Hyphomicrobiales bacterium
CATGGAAGTACGCAGAGCAAGCCTGATCAAGGGCGGGTTCAACGGACGGACACCAGGGAGCACGTGATGGCGGCGCTGATCCGCTATTGCAAGCAGATCGGAATCCCGCTTCCGCGCAAGGCGCAGAAAATTCCGCAGGCCCAGGACGACGGCACGCTCGCGCTCATCATGCGCATGGACTGGAAAAAGACCCTGAAGGGCGTGCGGCTCAAGTCCTGAACATCCCAGGCATGAAGCGAACCGGTCTTGCGGGGTCGGTCAGTTGACTTCCAGGGCGGCCGCGTTCAACCGCCCCATGGACAGAAGAAGCTGGAAGATCGCCACCCGTTCGTCATAGGAGGCGGAGGTGTAGTTGATCTGGGCGTTGTAGATTTCGTTTTCGGCGTCGAGCACGTTGATGACGGTTTCCTTGCCCGCCTCGCGCAGCTTCTTGCGGGAATCGAACACCTCGGTCGCGATGTTGACCGCGTTCTCCAGAAGCTCGAGCCGACGCCTGGCGGTCAGCAGGTCCTCCCAGGCGATGCGGGTCTGCTCCTGGACCTTGCGGGCGATGTATTCGTGGTTGTCCATGGCGGCGCGATAGTCGTAGGCGGCCTGGGCGGCGGTGGCCTTGGTGGAGAAACCGGTGAACAGGTCCCAGGACAATTCGACCAGGAGCGAGTAGTCGCGCCGGGTGCCCAGCGTCGCGTTGTTGTGCTTTTCGTAGTTCATGGCGCCCACCAGATCGATGGTGGGGAAGTATTCCGCCTCCACGGTCTTGCGCGCGATTCGGGCGACCTCGATGGTGGCCTGGCTGTTGGTGATTGCGGGGTTTTCCTCCAGCGCGATTTCGAGGACTTCGTCCAGGGTTTCCGGGATCAACTCGACCGGAGGCGGCGGGTCGGTCAAGAGGTCGAGATTGGGCGCGTGGTCGAAGGCCTGGATGTAGGTGGCGACGGCCTTGTTCAGCGCGCCCTCGAAGGAGATGCGACGCTCCTTTGCGATTTGGAGTCGCGATTTCGCTTGAAGAACGTCAACGGCGACGCCCGATCCTCTGCTGACGCGGGAGTCTTCGAGGTTGAGCTGCGTGGAGATGTTATCCTCGTTGCCGCTGGCCAGTTCGATCAGGCGTTTCTGGCGGAGCACGCCGATATAGGCGTTGACCCCCTCGAACAAGGTGTTCTGGACGGTGCCGTCGAGGGTGAAGTCGGCGACGGCGACGCTCATGCGGGCGGACTGTACGGCGGCGGAGGTGGCGAAGCCGTCGAACAAGTTCTGGGTGACGGTGAATCCGGCGACGTTGCGGACCCTATTCCAATCCTTGCCGCCATCCCTGGACGAGCGGGTGGTGGGGTTGTCGATGTGCTCGGGCCCCATGTCGGCGGTGACGTTGACGGTGGGCATATAATCGGCCAAGACCGCGTCCACGCCCTTGCGCGCAGATTCTACAGCTTTTATTTGTGATTTAATTTGCGGATGGGTTTCCAGCAGGTGAAGCAGCTCCTGGTCCAGGGGGTTGGCCATGGCGGCGGAGGCGGCGACCGTAAGTCCCGCAAGGCATGCGCACAGACGAAAAGGCAGGGAAAACCTCAAACGAGCCCCCAGGAACCGTCTCATAACCGGATAACCACCTCGCCCAAAGTGTATCTCCCCAAGAATCCCGGGTCAAACATGCCAGACAGTTGGTTCCGATTTCCTTAATTTTTGCTGCGAAATAGCAACACGGTGCGGCGAAAATGCAAGTCCCGCGCAATTTTCCTATTCCGGATCCCCGAATCCGCCCCCTCCCGGGGTTTCGATGGAGATCACGTCGTTTTCGCCCACGTCCAGGCGGACGGTTCCGGAAAGCGTTGTCGGATTCGCGCCGTCGCGCGCCACGGCGTTGACGCCGGGCGCGCCGTTGCCGCCGCCTTCTAGCCCATGGGGGTTGGTATTGCGTCGGCTTGAAAGAATGGAGACCTCCATGGGCTCGAGGAAACGGATTTTGCGCACCACGCCGTCTCCGCCGCGCCGCAGTCCGTTTCCGCCGCTTCCGCGCCGGATCGAAAAGGATTCGACTCGGACCGGATGGCGCCATTCCAGCACTTCGGGGTCGGTCAGACGCGAATTGGTCATATGGGTGTGCACCGCGTCGGTCCCGTCGAAATCCGGCCCGGCCCCGGACCCGCCGCAGATGGTTTCGTAATACTGATGCTCGTCGTTGCCGAAGGTCAGGTTGTTCATGGTGCCCTGGCTCGACGCCATGGCGCCCAGCGCGCCCATCAGCGCGTCCACCACCGCCTGGCTGGTCTCGACGTTTCCGGCGACCACGGCGGCGGGGGGGACGGGGTTGAGCAGGCAGCCTTCGGGCGCGACGATCTTGAGCGGCTTCAGGCAGCCCGCGTTCAGGGGGATGTTCTCTTCGACAAGGGTTCGGAACACGTACAGCACGGCCGCCTGGCAGACGGCGAAGGGGGCGTTGAAGTTGTCCTCGCGCTGGTCCGAGGTTCCGGTGAAGTCGATGACGGCGGTCCGGGAGCGCTTGTTAACCTTCACCGCCGCCTTGATCACGGCGCCCGTGTCGGTTTCCAACTCGAACGCGCCGTCGGATAGTCTCTTGATCACGCGGCGCACGCTTTCCTCGGCGTTGGCCTGCACGTGGCCCATGTAGGCGCGCACCGCGTCCAGACCGAAATGGGCGACCATTTTCGCAAGCTCCCGGGCGCCCTTTTCGTTGGCGGCCGCCTGTGCCGCCAGGTCCGCCATGTTCTGGTCCGGATTGCGCGCGGGCCAGGGGCCGGAGGCCAGGATTTCGCGGATGTCCGCCTCGCGCAGCCGCCCGCCCTCGACCAGCAGAGTCGGCTGGATGACGACGCCTTCCTCGTCCACGGTCTTGCTTTCCGCGGGCATGGATCCCGGCGTGATCCCGCCCACGTCCGCGTGGTGCCCCCGGGACGCGGTCAGGAACAGAAGTTCCTTCCCCGTCTCGTCGAAAACCGGGGTGATCACGGTGATGTCGGGCAGGTGGGTGCCGCCGTTGTACGGCGCGTTCATGACGTAGGCGTCGCCGGGACGCAGAAGCTCCCCGAAATCGGCGAGCACCGCCTTGACGCTTTCGCCCATGCTGCCAAGGTGAACCGGCACGTGGGGCGCGTTGGCGACGAGGTCGCCCTTTGCGTCGAAAAGGGCGCAGGAGAAGTCCAGTCGCTCCTTGATGTTCACCGAATGGGCGGTGTTGGCCAGGGTCGCGCCCATCTGCTCGGCGATGGACATGAACAGGTTGTTGAACACCTCCAGCATCACCGGATCGGCCCCGGTTCCGATCTCGGCTTCACTGGTGAGTGGCGCTTCGCGGGTGAGAACCAGATGGGCCAACTCCGTGACCCGGGCCGCCCAGCCCGGCTCGACCACGGTGGTGGCGTTGGCCTCGACAATCAGAGCGGGACCATCCATGACGTCGCCCGGGTTCAGGTCGGCGCGGCGGTAGACCGGGGCGTGATGGATTTCGCCGAAAAGAATCACGGGCGACCGGTCGGCGGGCTCGGGCGGCGCCGGGTCGTCGGAAACGGGCCGGACCTGTTCCGCGGGCGTGGGGGCTTGGCCCACCGCTTCGACGGAAATAGCCTCCACCACCAGGGACTTCTCGGGCATGGCGAATCCGAAGCGCTCCCGGTGCCGTTTCTCGAAGCTTCGCGTCACCTTGGCGCGGGGCGCATAGTCCACTTGCAGCGCCGTGTCCGTTCCTTGGTATTTGACGTGCATGCGGCGGAGGGATTGGATCGCGTCGGGCCGGACGCCTTGGGTTTGGACTTCCTGGACGGCCTGTTTTTCCAATGCGTCGAACGCCTTGCCGAGCCCGGCGACGGACCCGGCCGAGAGCGGCGCCTCGATCGCCTGTTCGCGCATGGCCCGGATTTCCGCGAGCCCCATGCCGTAGGCCGACAACACGCCCGCGAAAGGATGGATCAGCACCGTGGCGACGCCGAGCGCGTCCGCCACCCGGCAGGCGTGCTGTCCCCCCGCGCCGCCGAAGCAGTTCAGCGCGAATTCGGTGACGTCGTGGCCGCGTTGGACCGAGATGGTCTTGATGGCGTTGGCCATGTTCTCGACCGCGATGGTCAGGAAGCCCTCGGCCACCTGTTCGGGCGAGCGGCCGTCGCCGATCTGGCGCGCAAGCTCCCCGAACCGTCTCCGCACCGCCGAGCGGTCGAGCGGCTTGTTGGCCCCGGGGCCGAAGACCCAGGGGAAATGCCGAGGCTGGATGCGGCCCAGCATCACGTTGCAGTCGGTCACCGTAAGCGGTCCGTTCTTGCGATAGCACGCCGGACCCGGCTGGGCGCCGGCGGATCCCGGCCCGACCTGGAATCGGCCGCCCTGGAACTTCAGGATCGAGCCGCCGCCCGCCGCCACCGTGTTGATGCGCATCATGGGAGAGCGGATGCGCACGCCCGCGACCTGGGTCTCGAACACCCGCTCGAAGGTTCCGTCGAAAAGCGCGACGTCGGTGGACGTGCCGCCCATGTCGAAGCCGATGACCTTGTCGAACCCGGCCATGGCGGCGGTCCGCGCCATGCCGACCACGCCGCCCGCCGGACCGGACAGGATGCTGTCCTTGCCCTGGAAGCGCCGGGCGTCGGTCAGGCCGCCGTGGGATTGCATGAAGAACAACCGCGCCCCTTGCAACTCTTTGGCCACCGAATCCACGTAACGCTTCAGGATCGGCGACAGGTAGGCGTCCACCATGGTGGTGTCGCCGCGAGGCACCAGCTTCATCAGCGGGCTGACCTTGTGGGAGACCGAGATTTGCTCATAGCCGATGTCGCGCGCGAGCCGCGCCACTTGCTTTTCATGGTCCGGATAGCGGTAGCCGTGCATGAACGCGATGGCGGCGGATCGACAGCCGTCGTTGAACGCGGCTTCGAGGCCCGCGCTCGCGCTCGCCAAGTCGGGTTCCAGGATCACCTCGCCCTGGGCGCCCACGCGCTCGGGGACCTCGATCACCCAGGAATAGAGCATGTCGGGAAGAACGATCTCGCGGGCGAACAGGTCGGGCCGGTTCTGGTAGCCGATGCGCAGCGCGTCGCCGAAGCCCGCCGTGATGGCGAGGACCGACTTCTCGCCCCTCCGCTCCAACAGCGCGTTGGTGGCCACCGTGGTGCCCATGCGGACGGAATCGATTATCGCCGCCGGAATGGGCTCGTCTGGGGCCACGCCCATGACGTCGCGGACGCCTTGAATCGCCGCGTCCTTGTAGCGGGTTGGATTATCCGACAGCAGCTTGTGGGTGACGAGCTTGCCCTTGGGCGTGCGCGCCACCACGTCCGTGAAGGTTCCGCCGCGGTCGATCCAGAACCGCCAGCGGCCGTCGGAAGGGTAGGGGGGCATCCTGTCCGCCAACGCATCGCCATCCCGCCCAAGCATACGATGGGGCGAACCTACGCCATGTTCCCGTCCGTTTCCATGACTTCGCGTTCCGCGTCCAGGATTTTCCGGGCCTCGGCCGCTTCCTGCTGGCGCGCCCACATGGCGGCGTAGGCGCCGTTTTCGGCCAGAAGCGCCGCGTGGGTCCCCCGCTCGACCAGCGCGCCCGCGTCGAGCACCAGGATTTCGTCCGCGTCCACCACGGTCGAGAGCCTGTGCGCGATGATCAGCGTGGTGCGGCCGCGCGAGACCTCGGCCAGGGCCGCCTGGATCTCCTTTTCGGTCTGGGTGTCGAGTGCGGAGGTGGCCTCGTCGAACAGCATAATCGCCGGGCGCTTCAGGATGGCGCGGGCGATGGCGACGCGCTGTTTCTCGCCGCCGGAAAGCTTCAGCCCCCGCTCCCCCACCCGGGTCTGGTAGCCGTCGGGAAGACCAATGATGAAATCGTGGATGGCGGCGAGGCGCGCGGCCTCCTCGACCTCGGCGGGGGTCGCGTCGGGGCGGCCGTAGGCGATGTTGTAATAGACCGTGTCGTTGAACAGCACCGTGTCCTGGGGCACCACGCCGATGGCGGCGCGGAGCGACTGTTGCGTCACGTTGCGAATATCCTGGCCGTCGATTTTGATGGCCCCGTCCTGGATGTCGTAGAAGCGGTACAGAAGCCGCGACACCGTGGACTTGCCCGCCCCGCTGGCTCCGACGATGGCGACGGTCCCGCCGGGCCGGGCCCTGAACGACACCCCGCCCAGCACCGGGCGGCGGGGGTCGTAGGCGAAGGCGACGTTCTCGAACGCCACCTCGGCCCCGTTCAAGGCCAACGCGGGGGCGTCCGGGGCGTCGGTGATTTCCGGGGCCGCCTTCAATAAAGAGAACATGGCCTCCATGTCGGTCAGCGAATGCTTGATCTCCCTATAGGCGGAGCCCAGGAAGTTCAGCGGCAGGTAAAGCTGGATCAGGTAGGTGTTCACCAGGACGAAGTCGCCGACGGTCATGGTCCCGGCCTTCACCCCGTGGCCCGCGAGGATCATGATGACGGTGACGCCCGCCGCGATCACCGCGCCCTGGCCGACGTTGAGCAGCGCCAGCGTCACCTTGCTTTTGACCGCCGCCTCCTCGTAGGCGCGGAGCGCGGTGTCGAAGCGGGCGGACTCGTGGGCCTCGTTGTTGAAGTATTTGACGGTCTCGTAGTTCAGCAGGCTGTCCACGGCCTTGGTGTGGGCCTCGGCGTCGGACTGGTTCATGAAGCGGCGGAACTTGGTCCGCCATTCGGTGATGGCCAGCGTCCAGACCACGTAGGCGGCGATGGTGCCCAGCGCCACCACGGCGAAGATGGCGTCGAACAGAGTCCAAAGAATCACCGTGACCATGCCGAGCTCCAACAGCGTCGGCACGATGTTGAACAGCATGATGCGGAGCAGGAAATCGATGGCCCGGCTGCCCCGCTCGATGGCGCGGGACAGCCCGCCGGTCTGGCGATCGAGATGGAACCGCAAGGCCAGGTCGTGCAGGTGGCGGAAGGTCTTCAGGCTGACGTCGCGGATGGCGCGCTCGGACACGCGGGCGAAGATGGCGCCCTGCAGCTCCCGGAACATCTGCGCCGTCACCCGCGCGGCCCCATAGGCGACCAGCAGCGCCACCGGCACGGCGATCATGTCCGCGGGCACGGTCAGGGCGTCCACCGCGTGCTTCAGAATCAGGGGCACGGCGACGGTGGTCGCCTTTCCCGCCAACAGGAACGCCAGCGCCGAGACAACGCGGACGCGAATATTCCACGCGCCCTTGGGCCAGAGATAGGGCAAAAGCGCGCGGATGGTGTCCCAGTCGTGGCGAGGGCCGGTGTCTTCCGGGGGTGGGGTTCTGCCGCCTCTCCTACGCATGGCGGTGGCTTATCAAAGGAAGTTCAAGGGGTCAACGTCCACCTGGACCTTGACCTTGGCGGGAATCTCGGTCGCTTCCAGCCAGTCCCGGACCACGGGTTGGATCGGGACGCTGCGCGTGGCCTTGACCAAAAAACGCCAGCGATGGCGCCCGCGCAGCATGGCCAGCGGCGCCGGCGCCGGGCCCAGAACCTGGACGCCGTCCAGGCGGGGCGAGGTCCGGCCGAGTTCCCGCGCCGCGTCCGCCGCCATGTCCTCGTCCCGGCTGGAGACGATAAGCGCCGCCAGCCGCCCGAACGGCGGCATGCCGGACGCGCGCCGGGCGGCGGTCTCTTCCACGATGAAGCGCTCCCGGTCGCCGGACGTCAGGGCCCCGATCACCTTGTGGTCTGGCATCCAGCTTTGCAGCAGCACCCGGCCCGGCCGCTCCGCCCGCCCGGCCCGACCCGCCACTTGATAGAGAAGCTGGTAGGTCCGCTCCGCCGCGCGGAGGTCGCCGCCCGCGAGCCCCAGGTCCGCGTCCACCACGCCGACCAGGGTGAGGAAGGGGAAATGGTATCCCTTGGCGAGAATCTGGGTGCCGATGATGAGGTCGAGCTCCCGGTCCTCGATTTTCCGCACCAGCTCGGCGGCCCCGTCGGGACCGTGCAAGGTGTCCGACGACGCCGTGGCCCAACGGACTCCGGGATAAAGCGCGTCAACTTCCTCGGCGATGCGCTCGACGCCCGGGCCGCAGGCGACGAAGCTGTCCGGCTTGTCGCACTCGGGGCATTCGTCGGGCAGGCGGATGTTGAAGCCGCAGTGGTGGCACTGCAGCCGCCCGATGCGACGGTGCTCCACCAGCCACGCTGTGCAGCGGGGGCACTGCAGCCGATGGCCGCAGGCCTTGCACAGGGTCAGCGGCGCGAATCCGCGTCGGTTCAGGAACAGCATGGACTGCTCGCCGCGCTTCAAGGTCTCGTCGATGGCGCGCAGCAGGGCGGGGGACAACCACCGGCCCTTGGCGGGCGCGTCCGCGCGCATGTCGATGGCTTCCACCTGGGGCATGCGGCTGCCGCCGTGGCGGGCGGGGAGGCTGAGCGGCGCGTAGCGCCCGCCGTCGGCGTTGACCAGCGTTTCCAGCGACGGCGTGGCGGAAGCCAGAACAACGGGAATGCCTCCGAGCCACCCCCGCGCCACCGCCATGTCGCGACCGCTGTAGATGACGCCCTCGTCCTGCTTGTACGAGCCGTCGTGCTCCTCGTCCACGATGATGAGCCCGAGGTCGGGAAAGGGCAGGAACAGGGCCGAGCGCGCGCCCACCACCACCCGCGCCTTCCCCTCCGCCACCGCGCGCCACGTAACGCGGCGGCGCGCCTTGGTCAGGTCCGAATGCCAGGATGCGGGCTGAACGCCGAACCGCGCGGCGAAGCGTTTCAGCCACTGCGCGCCGAGCGCGATTTCCGGCAGCAGGACCAGGACCTGCCTTCCCGACTCCAGCGCCTTGGCCACGGCCTCGAAATACACCTCGGTCTTGCCCGAGCCCGGGACGCCGTCGAGCAAGGAAACCGAATAGTCGCCCGCCACTTGTTTTCGAAGCGCGTCCGCGGCCTCGGCTTGGGATTCGGACAAAGCCGGACCGGGCGCGCGCCAGTCGGGCTCGGCGAAGGGGAGCGGCGCTTCGGTCTCCATCTTGGCCAGCGCCCCGGCCTGGGCCAGACCCTTGACCACCGACGGTCCGACCGCGGCTTCGCGGGCCAGGTCGGCGGCCGCGAGCGGCGGGCCTTGGGCGAGCACGGCCAGGACCCGTTCGCGCGCCTTGGTCATTTTGATGTCCGGCGCCTCGGGCGGAAGGGCGTAGGCTACGGTCTTGGCGGGCGGGTTCAGGGCTTCGGAGGCGCTCATGACCATTTTCAGGACCGCGCCCTTGGGATAGAGCGTGTACTCCGACACCCAATCCACGAAGCGGCGCGAGACCTCGGGCAAGGGGGGCGCGTCCAGGACTTGCGCCACGTCCTTCAGCCTGGATTCGTCGATATCGCCGCCCGGCGCGTCCCACACCACCCCGGTGGCGTGGCTGCGAGCCAGCGGGACGACGACGAAGGCGCCGGGCGCCGGAACCCGGCCGTCCCCAACGCGATAATCGTATACGTCCGCGAACGGACGCGGCAGCAGCACGCCGACGCGTCCCCCCCGGGCATGGCTGGATTTGTCACCGCGAGTCGCCATGGGTTAGACTCTGCGCGATTCGGGCCGCGATGAACAGTAAGGAGGGCACATGGCTGCGGAGTCGCCAACGGAGCGCCAGGTCGTAGACTACCTTCGGCGCAATCCCGATTTCCTGGTGAACAACACGGACTTGTTGAAGGACCTGACCCCGCCCGCCAAGTGGACGGGCGAGGGCGTGGTGGACATGCAGCAGTTCGTGCTGCAACAGCTTCGCGGCGAAATCGACAATCTGCGCGAAACCGCCTCCGACGTCATCGAGACCAGCCGGACCAACATGTCGGTCCAGACCCGCACACACGCCGCCGTCCTCGCCCTGCTCAGCGCGTCCGATTTCCACGAGCTTCTGGGCGTGGTGGTGGACGACTTGCCGTTGCTGTTGGACGTGGACGCGTCGGTGCTCGCGTTCGAGCCCTCGGCCGAGCCCATCGACATGCTGCGCTCCCCGGATATCGGCAAGCTTCCCGAGGGCACGGTGGACGCGCTGGTGGACCCGGACCGGGACGTGACCCTGGTCAACAACCTCAAGGACGAGGGCGTGGTGTTCGGAGGAAGCAACGCGCCCATCCGCTCCGCCGCCTTCGCCAGGCTCTATCCCGGGGCCGGGACGCCCGCGGGGCTGTTCGCGCTGGGGTCCCGCGACGCCGAGGCCTTCCATCCCCAACAGGGCGCCGAGCTTCTGGGCTTCATGGCCCGGGTGTGCGAACGGTGCGTCCACATATGGCTCGACCGGTCGAGCTGAACGACTATCCCGTCGCCCGGGACCTCAGGACCGCTATTTCCGAATGGCGCGACTGGCTGGCGCACGAACGCCGCATGTCGCCGCACACAATGGACGGCTACACCCGCGATTTGATGGGGGCGTTGTCCTTTTTCTCCGAGCACCTGGGAGGCCCGCCGTCGCTCTTGGACCTGGAGGGCCTGAAACCCGCCGACTTCCGCGCCTGGCTCGCCATGCGGGCCGGTCGGTATCTGGCTCGAAGCTCGACCGCGCGGGCGCTTTCCACCCTTCGCGGGTTTTTCAAGTTCCTGGACCGGCGCGGGCTCGCCCACAACGCGGCCATCGGCGTTCTGCGCACGCCCAAGGTTCCGAAATCCGTGCCCAAGGCGCTCGACCAGGCGGACGCCCTCTTGACGGTCGAAAGCTTCGCCGACGTGGCGAGCGAGCCCTGGATCGCCAAGCGCGACATCGCCTTGGCACTGATGCTCTACGGCTGCGGCATGCGCATCGGCGAGGCCTTGGCGCTGACCCGCGAACAGGCTCCCAAGGGCCAAGCCATGGTCATCACCGGGAAGGGGAACAAGCAGCGGGTCGCCCCGGTGCTGCCCGTGGTGGTCGAGGCGGTGAAGGATTACCTGGACGCCTGCCCTCATTTCATCGACGCCGACGAGCCCTTGTTCGTGGGGGCCCGTGGCGGGCCGCTCAACCCCGGGGTCGCCCAGCGCCAGATGCGCCGGGTCCGCGCGCTCCTGGGCCTGCCCGACACGGTGACGCCGCACGCGCTCCGCCACAGCTTCGCCACCCACCTGCTCGCGGGCGGAGGGGACCTTAGAACCATTCAGGAATTGCTGGGCCACGCGTCGCTGTCCACCACCCAGCGCTACACCGACGTGGACGCCGAGCGGCTGGTGACGGTCTATCGCGACGCGCATCCCCGGGCGCGGCGATAGGGCGAAATCCGCACGAAGCGCCAGAAAAGATTTCCTTTTGCGCCACGCATCCCTAAATTACCCGCCATGCAGACGGTCAACGATATTCGCAAGGCGTTTTTGGACTTCTTCGCCGCCAACGGCCACGCGGTCGAGGACTCCTCGCCCCTGGTTCCGCGCAACGATCCCACGTTGATGTTCACCAACGCGGGCATGGTCCAGTTCAAGAACGTGTTCACCGGGGCCGAGACCCGGGACTACGTCCGCGCCGCCACCTCGCAGAAGTGCGTCCGCGCCGGCGGCAAGCACAACGACCTGGAAAACGTCGGCCACACCGCGCGGCACCACACCTTCTTCGAAATGCTCGGCAACTTCTCGTTCGGAGACTATTTCAAGGAGGACGCCATCGACCTGGCGTGGAAGCTGGTGACCAAGGAGTTCGGCCTGCCCGCCGAGCGCCTGATCGCCACAGTGTACGCCGAGGACGACGAGGCCTTCGATTTGTGGAAGAAGGTCGCGGGTCTTTCGGACGACCGCATCATCCGCATCGCCACGTCGGACAATTTCTGGGCCATGGGCGAGACCGGGCCGTGCGGGCCTTGCTCGGAAATCTTCTACGACCACGGCGACCACATCCCGGGCGGTCCGCCGGGAAGCCCGGACGAGGACGGCGACCGATTCATCGAGATCTGGAACCTGGTGTTCATGCAGTACGAGCAGGTGGCGCCGGACAAGCGCGTCGACCTTCCCCGCCCGTCCATCGACACCGGCATGGGGCTCGAGCGCATCGCCGCCGTGATGCAGGGCACCCACGACAATTACGAGATCGACCTGCTTCGCGCCCTGATCGAGGCGTCCGCCGACGCCACCGGGACCGAGGCGGACGGCGATCATCGCATTTCCCACCGCGTCATCGCGGACCATCTTCGCGCCAGCGCTTTCCTGATCGCCGACGGCGTGCTGCCGTCCAACGAGGGCCGGGGCTACGTGCTTCGCCGCATCATGCGCCGCGCCATGCGCCACGCCCATCTGATCGGGGAGGCCGAGCCCCTGATGTGGCGGCTGGTCCCGACGCTGGCCACCCAGATGGGCCAGGCCTATCCGGAGTTGGTCCGGGCCGAGCCCCTGATCACCGAGACCCTGCGCCTGGAGGAAACCCGGTTCAAGAAGACCCTGGACCGAGGGCTGAAATTGCTCGACGAAGCCACCGAGGGCATTGGCGCGGGCGGGGAGCTTGACGGCGAGACCGCTTTCAAGCTTTACGACACATACGGCTTCCCCCTGGACCTGACCCAGGACGCGCTGAAAGCCAAGAACATCGGCGTGGACACGACGGGCTTCGACGCGGCCATGGAGCGTCAGCGGGCCGAGGCGCGCAAGGCCTGGGCAGGGTCGGGCGAGGCCGCGACCGAGGAGGTCTGGTTCGCCATCCGCGACCAGGTCGGGGCCACGGAATTTCTGGGTTACGAGACGGAGTCCGCCGAGGGCGCCATCGCGGCCATCGTCGTCGACGGCGCGCCCGTCGACAAGGCGGAGCCCGGCGCGGAGGCGCATGTGGTGGCCAATCAGACGCCGTTCTACGCCGAATCCGGCGGCCAGGTGGGCGACACCGGAGTTATCGTTGTCGGCGACGCCCGCGTGGTCGTGACCGACACCCAAAAGAAGCTCGGCGCCCTGCACGTCCATGTGGGGCGCGTGGAGGGCGGCGCGATTGCCGTGGGCGCCGAGGCGGCGTTCGCCGTGGACGCGGACCGCCGCGCGTCGCTTCGCGGGCACCATTCGGCGACCCATCTTCTTCACGAGGCGCTGCGCCGCCGCCTGGGCGATCACGTAACGCAGAAGGGCTCCATGGTCGCGCCCGACCGCCTGCGCTTCGACATCAGCCATCCCAAGGGGCTGTCGGCGGAGGAGCTGGAAACGGTCGAGGCCGACGTCAACGCCCAGGTGCTGGCCAACACGGCCGTCGTCACCCGTCTGATGGAGCCCGACGCCGCTGTCGAGGCGGGCGCCATGGCGCTGTTCGGCGAAAAATACGGCGACGAGGTCCGCGTGGTCTCCATGGGCGCGGACGGGAGCGCGGACTATTCCGTCGAGCTTTGCGGCGGCACCCATGTTTCGCGCACCGGCGACATCGGCGTGTTCAAGGTGGTGTCCGAAAGCGCGGTGGCGGCGGGCGTGCGCCGGATCGAGGCGCT
The DNA here is from genome assembly GCA_964344345.1 of uncultured Hyphomicrobiales bacterium. Classification (GTDB taxonomy): domain Bacteria; phylum Pseudomonadota; class Alphaproteobacteria; order Rhodospirillales; family CAYFNC01; genus CAYFNC01. The sequence goes on from CAYFNC010000004.1 coordinate 13,307, forward strand.
GACCGGCGTGGTCGCCAAGGACTGGTACGACCGCCAGGACGCGGCGCTCTCGCAAACCGCGGATCTCTTGAAGACCGCGCCCGCGGACGTTCCCGCCCGCGTCGCCGCGTTGTTGGAGGAGCGCAAGAAGCTCGAACAGGAACTGGCCGAAACCCGCAAGCAATTGGCCACCGGCGGCGCTGGCGCATCGTCTGGCGGCGACGTCAAGGACGTGAACGGCCGCAAGTTCGCCGGACGCATCCTCGACGGTATTCCGCCCAAGGACCTGAAGGGCATGGCGGACGAGCTCAAGAAGCAGGTGGGCTCGGGGGTGGTGGCCCTTGTGACCGTCAACGAGGGCAAGGCGTCCTTGGTGGTCGGCGTGACCGACGACATTTCGGGCGAGGTCAGCGCCGTGGATCTGGTCCGCGCGGGCTCGGCCGCGGTTGGCGGCAAGGGCGGCGGCGGCCGCCCCGACATGGCCCAGGCCGGCGGGCCGGATGGCTCCAAGGCCGAAGACGCGCTCGCCGCCATCGAAGCGGCGATGGCGGGTTAAATCATCCCCATGCCGGGTTCCCCGGACAGGATCGTTTCCCAATTCATCCTATTCCTCGGCCTTGTCTTCGGGGGCGTTTTCGCGTTCACGCTCATCCGTTACGGCCTCGCCGACAATTTCCTCGACCATGGGGAGCCCGCGCTCGCGGCGCGGACGTGGCGGATGTTCACGGGTTTGGCGATGTACAACACGCCCGCCGACGCCAACTACCAGGTGCAGGCCTATGGGCCCATGGCGTTTCTGGTCAACGTTCCCCTGCTTTGGCTGTTCGGGGGCTCGCTCGGGGTTTTCAAGCTCGGGGCCGCGCTGGCGCTGATTGGCGGCGTCGCGTTGCTTTTCGCGCACGGGCTCAGGCTCGGCGGGCGGGAGGCGGCGGTCCTTGCCGCCATGCTGGCCGTCACCGGGCTCATGCGGGCGGGGCCCAACGCCATTTGGGCGCGGCCTGAGCCTTTTTTGTTCCTGCTCGCCGCCGCCGCCGTGACCCTCGCCGCCATTCCGCGCGACGGCGCCTGGCGATGGCCGCCTCTGATCCTCACGGGGGTCTGTCTTGGGATCGCCATGAACATGAAGATTCACGCGGCGGTCTATTTCGCCCCTGTCCTGATATGGTCCTATTGGCGGCGCTGGTGGATTGACTGGCCGTTGATCGGCGTTGTCGCCGTCGCGGCCTTCGCGGCGCCGTTCGCGCATCCCCTTATCGATTTCGGCGACTGGCTTTCCTCCGTGTTCGACCTTTTGGGAGACCGCAGACCGGATTGGGGCAAGCTGGAAAGCGTGCTGGTCCACGGCGCCTTCGTGTTCGCGAGCCCGGCCCTGATGGCGCCCTTCGCGTTGCGGAGCGACAAGGCCGCCGCCGCTCTCGGCTTGATTCTGCTGGTCATGGTTTGCCTGATGATCGGGCCGTCCTTATCGCCCGGGGCGGGATGGTATTACATGCTGCCGTTCCTGCCTGTGACGGTCGATGCGTTCCTGCGCCTGTCCTCGGCGGTTCGCATGCGTGGGCTCGCGGTCGGGGCTTTCGGGTTCGTCTTCGCCGTGACCGCCATCGCCCCCCAGGTGGAGACCCACCGCCTGCTGGCGGCCATGGAAGGCGAGGAGCCGGGCGCCGAAGCCTTAGCGAATGCGGCGCGCCACCCTGGGAAAACCATGGAAATCGGAGTCGGTGAAACCCAAGAAAACTATTCCCGAACATGGGTTTCGGCCAAGCTGGTTTTCGCGGGCCACCCCGGCACCCTGGCGCCTTGGTCGAACATGGACAGCGTGCTGTTGGGCCATCCTCTTCCGCCTGCGAAAGAGGAATACATCGTCCAATGCCGCACGGATCTGTGGCTGATTCCGGCGGGCGAGGCTCCGTTCGCGATGGAGAGCCTTTATCCCGGCGTTCCCACGTATTGGCCCGCGTTCCGCCAGGCGTTCATGGAAACGTATGAAAAAATCGAAACCGGGAGATATTTCGACGTCTGGGCCTGCCGGAAGAAATGACTACTTGGCCTTTGCCGCCGTCTTTTTCGGCTTGGCGGCGGCCTTCTTTTTCGCGGGCGCTTTTTTCTTGGCCGGGGCCTTCTTCTTGCCGCCCCCGGCCTTGGCCTCCAGCGCCTTCAAGGCGTCGTCCAGCGTGACGTCGTCGAACTCGGTTCCCTTGGGAAGCGTCGCGCGGAGCTTGCCGTGCTGGGCGTAGGGACCCCAACGGCCCTTGCGCACCGTGACCGGTTTCTTGTCCTTGGGATGCTTGCCGAGCTCCTTGGGCGGTTCGCGCCGGGGCGCGTTGGCGAGAAGCTCCACCGCCCGGTTCATCCCGATGGTCAGCACGTCGTCGTCGCCCTTGAGCGAGACGTAGGTGTCCTCGTGGCGGATATAGGGGCCGAAGCGCCCGATGGCCGCCGTGATCACCTTGCCGGTCTCCGGATGCTGGCCCACGTGGCGAGGCAGGGCGAGGAGGGCTAGGGCCTTGTCCAGGGTCACGTCCGCCGGGTCCATGCCGCGCGAAAGCGAGGAGCGCTTGGGCTTGGACTTTTTATCTTCGGGGTCGGGCTCGCCGAGCTGGACGTAATGGCCGTAGGGGCCGCGCCGCAACGTGACGATTTTACCGGTTTCCGGGTCCTGGCCCAGTTCGCGCGGGCCGTCGTCGCCCGCGTCCTCGCCGTTGCCGTTGGCGACCACCAGCGGGCGCGTGTGGCGGCAGTCGGGATAGTTGGAGCACCCGATGAACGCCCCAAACTTGCCGAGCTTCAGGCTGAGCCTTCCGTCGGAGCACTTGGGGCAGACGCGCGGGTCGGGCCCGCCGTCCGCGGGCGCGGGGAAGAAGTGAGGGCCCAAGAGGCTGTCAAGCGTGTCCAGAACTTCCGAGACGCGCAGGTCCTTGGTCTCGCCCACTGCTCCGTTGAAGGCCTTCCAGAACTCGTCCAGCACGGTTTTCCAGTCGATGCGCCCGCCGGAAATGTCGTCCAGTTGCTGCTCCAACTCGGCGGTGAAGGAGTACTCCACGTAACGGGTGAAGAAGCTGGTCAGGAACGCGGTCACCAGGCGGCCCCGGTCCTCGGGATGGAACTGGCGCTTTTCCAGGCGGACGTAGTTGCGGTCCTGGAGCACCGAAATGATGGAGGCGTAGGTGGACGGGCGCCCGATGCCAAGCTCTTCGAGCTTCTTGACCAGGCTCGCCTCGGTGAAACGGGGCGGGGGCTGGGTGAAGTGCTGCTCGGGCGTGACGCCCTTGCGCGCCATGGCCTCGCCTTCGTTCAGGGGCGGCAGCATGCGCTCGGCGTCTTCGTCGTCCCCGTCGTCGCGGCCCTCGCGATAGACTTTGATGAAACCGTCGAAGGCGATGGTGGACCCGGTGGCGCGAAGGACGGCGCGGCCGTCGTTGTCCGAGATTTCGGCGGCGACCTGGTCGAGGACGGCGGCCTCCATCTGGCTCGCCACCGTGCGCTTCCAGATCAGGGAATAGAGCTTGAACTGTTCGTCGTTCAAATACTGTTTGACGTCCTCGGGGCGGCGGCGCACGTCGGTGGGGCGGATGGCTTCGTGAGCTTCCTGGGCGTTCTTGGCCTTGGTCTTGTAGACCCGGGGCTTTTCCGGGACGTACTCGTCGCCGAACTTGGAGCCGATGAGCGAGCGGCAGGCGGCGATGGCCTCGCCCGCCATCTGCACCCCGTCGGTTCGCATATAGGTGATGAGCCCATGGGTCTCCCCGCCGATGGCCACGCCTTCGTACAGGCGCTGGGCCACGTTCATGGTGCGCTTGGCCCCGAAGTAGAGCTTGCGCGCGGCTTCCTGCTGCAGCGTGGAGGTGGTGAAGGGCGGCGCCGGGTTGCGCCGGGCCTTTTTCTTTTCGACGGAGGAGACCTTGAAGTCGCCCGCCTCGACCGCGTCGACGGCGGCCTTGGCCGCGGCTTCGTCGGGAAGGTCGAACTTGCCAAGCTTCTTGCCGTCCAGGTGCGTCAGGTGGGCGGTGACGGCCGCGCCTTTCGGGGTCTCGAACAGGCCCTTGACCGACCAGTACTCCCGGGGGACGAAGGCCTCGATTTCCGATTCCCGCTCGCACACGAGCCGGAGCGCCACCGACTGCACCCGACCGGCCGACCGGCTGCCCGGGAGCTTCCGCCACAGCACCGGCGAGAGCGTGAAGCCCACAAGGTAATCCAGCGCGCGCCGCGCGAGATAGGCGTCCACCAGCTCCGAGTCCAGGTCGCGCGGGTTGTTGAAGGCGTCGAGGATGGCGTTCTTGGTGATTTCGTTGAACACCACGCGCTTCACGTCCACGCCCTTGAGCGCGCGTTTTTGCTCCAGAATCTCGCGGACGTGCCAGGAAATGGCCTCGCCTTCCCGGTCCGGGTCGGTGGCGAGGAACAGGGCGTCGGCGCCCTTGACCGCGGCGGCGATTTCCTTGACGTGCTTTTGCGACTGGGCGGCGACCTCCCAATCCATGGAGAAGCCGTCGTCTGGCCTGACCGATCCGTCCTTGGACGGCAGGTCGCGCACGTGGCCGTAGCTGGCCAGAACCTTGAAGTCCTTGCCGAGGTACTTGTTGATGGTTTTCGCCTTGGCGGGAGATTCGACGACGACGATGTTCATAGGGGCCCTAATCAAACAGCAACGCGACCTTTCCGCCGGGATGCCTTTCCAGCCTGCCCGCGAGCTCAAGCTCCAGCAGGACCAGCGACACCACGGCAGGCGTGGAGGTTTGGCAGGCTCGGATGATTTCGTCAACCTCTACGGGCGAGGGACCCAACATTTCGATGATCTCGCGCCGGGCGGGCTCGATGTCCTCCTCGGTCGGCTGGGAAGGCGGAGACGCGTTGAAATCCAACGCGTTCGGCTCCTCGACCATGGGCCGAGACATGTCTCTTAGCGCCTGGATCACGTCGTCGGCGCTTTCGGTCAGGGTCGCGCCCTGGCGGATCAGGTCGTTGGTTCCGGCGGCGCGGGGGTCGGTTGGCGGACCGGGCACGGCGAAGACCTCCCGGTTCTGGTCCAGCGCCATGCGCGCGGTGATCAGCGAGCCCGACTTCGCCGTCGCCTCCACCACCACCACGCCGCGCGCCATGCCCGAAATCAAGCGGTTGCGGCGGGGGAAGTGGCGGGCCTGGGGCACGGTGCCGGGGTCGGCCTCGGATATCAGGACGCCGCGCTCGACGATTTGGTCCCGAAGCTCGGCGTTCTCCTTGGGATAGACAATATCGACGCCGCCGCCGACCACGGCCGCCGTGCCGGAATCCAGCGCGCCCGCGTGCGCCGAGGCGTCGATGCCCCGCGCGAGGCCGGAGACCACCAGAAAGCCGCCCGCGCCAAGCCCCCGCGCAAGTTTCTCGGCGAAGCGCCGCCCGTTCAGCGACGCGTTTCGCGCCCCGACCAAGGCCACCGCCGCCTTGCGCAACAGGTGGGGATGGCCGAGCGCGGTGATCAGGGGCGGCGGGTCCTCGATCCGGGCGAGAAGAGGGGGATAATCGGGCTCGCCCCACGCGATCAGATGGGCGCCGAGCGCGTCCGCGTCCTCCAACAGCTTTTCCGCGTCCGCCAGGGGGCAGACCTTGACCGGCCGCTTGCCCCCGCCACGAAGGGACATCTCGGGCAGCGCGTCAAGCGCCGCCTTGGCGGTTCCGAAGCGCTCCAACAGGCGGAAGAAGGTCACCGGGCCGATGCGTTCGGTCTTGATCAGGCGCAGCCAGTGGACCTTTTCCTCGCGCGTAAGGGTTTTGACGTTTGCGCTGTTCATCGTGCTCAAATTGCATCAGGTTCGAGGAGGCGTCAATTAACGTTTATGCGATGGCTTAAGGGAAAATCGTTTCTACCGCCCGGCGCCAGGAAATAACCGTGTCTTTTCTGAAACGGGGCCCGAAAATTCATGGTTAAAAGCGACGATTTGTAACCGCCGTCACGGAAAATTTTGTAAAATTTTATCAAAATCATGAGCATGCTGATTGGGTGGACGCAGGCGAAGGAGCCAGGCGATGACCGCGACTTGGAAGGGAACGGTGACGGGAACGGCGCTGATGGCGGCCGTTCTATTGGCGCAGCCCCTGGACGCGATCGCCGGCCCGCCCCAGGCCGGGGTGGCGGCGGCGGTCAAGGGCGACGTCAAGGTCGTCCGCATGCCGGGCGCGCGGGAGGTCAAGATTTCCAGCGGCGATCCCATCCACATGCGGGACAAGGTGATCGCCGGACCGGGCGCGGGCATGCAGATCATGCTGTTGGACGAGACCGTGTTCACCATCGGCGCCGACAGCGAGTTGACCATCGACAAATTCGTCTTCGATCCCGCCAGCGACTCGGGTCAGGTTTCGGCCACGGTGGCCAAGGGGGTGTTCCGCTTCATCACCGGACGGGTGGCGCAAAAGAATTCCGACGACATGAAGGTCAAGGTGCCCTTCGGCACCATCGGCATCCGCGGCACCATCGTCGGCGGCCGGGTGGGCGGCGACAACTCCCAGATCGTGCTGTTGGGCCCGGGCGCCAACAACAACACCTCCGAAAGCGCGGGCCGCATCGACGTGAGCAACGCCCAGGGCACGACGACGATCACCCGGGCGGGCTTCGGCACCACCATGTCGGCGGGCGCCGCCCCCGCCCAACCCACCCGCGTCCCCGCCGTGCAGATGGCGGCGATCAGCCAGGGGCTTTCCGGCGGCGGCGACCAGGGGCAAGGACAAGGCGAGGGCCAGGGCGAAGGGCAAGGACAAGGCGAGGGCCAGGGCCAGGGCGAAGGCCAGAACCGGGGCGGCGAAGGCCCGGGCGAAGGCGGCGAAGGGCCAGGCGATCCCGGCCAGGGTCCGGGCGAACGGGGTGGCCCGGGTCGGGTCGAAGACGCGGACCCGGATGGGTTCAGCGGCGGCGACGTGGTGGGTGGCGGCGAGCATCATATCCATTTCGAGGGCATTGATGATCGCCGAGGCGGCCCGGAAGGCAACGAAGATCCGGTGGAGCGTCTTCCTGATGGCGCGACTTACATTACGGACTTGGAGCGGGTTAATGGCGGCGTATACCACTTCGAGGGCTCGGGTAACTGGGACTCAGGAGGGAACTATCAGCTTTTTTTAACGCTTGATTTCAATCGAAGAGAAATCGGCGGAAATGAGTCTAGATTGGATGGATCGTCAGATGAGGGGAACATTGGCGCTTACGAAACGGGCGGCTCCGGATTTATCCAGATTCCACCGCAAGCCTTTGGCAGCGGGACGAACGGATTGGCGAGTTACACTGTTACAAACAATGCCGTTACTTGTTCTGCGGGTGTCGGCGCATGCGCGACAACGATGATCTTCGATTTGCAGAATTCAAGGGGAGTTGCGGCGCGTGGGCTTGAATACACCTTGGACGTTAACGACAAAGGCGCTCAGGTTTCCAACGCTTCTGGAACGTCCGAACGGTTGCTTAATCCATCTCCGCCGCCTTGATGACGCTTGAGCTGAATTCGTTGTGTGAGCCGGGGGGGGAGATGTTTCCGGTCGATTCGAAAATCAGCAGGTCTATTCTTGGCCCGCCCACCTTGAAGGTGGCGGGCCTCGTCCTGCTGATTGTCTTTCTCCTCTCTCCCGCCGCCGCCCAGGAGGAATACGAGGTCCTCGAAGAAGAGCAGGAGCGCGGCGCCGCGCGGGCCAAGGCGGCCAAGGAAGCCGAGTCGTTCCTGGGCGACGATCTGGGGCCGCCCATTTCCTACGCCGACATCCTGAAGGACCCGGACAACGTCCAGCTCAATTTCCGCTACGCTCGCCAGCAGATCGAAAAGGGCAACATGCGAAGCGCCGTGGCGACGCTGGAGCGGTTGCTGCTGATCAATCCCGACCAGCCGTTGATCCGGCTCTATTACGGCGCGGTCCTGTTCCGGCTCGACAATTCCGACGAGGCCGAGCAGCAGTTCCAGGCCGTGAAGGAATATCCGCTCGACGCTGAAACCCGGGCGCGGGTCGATCGTTACCTCAAGGATATCGAGCAGCGGCGCAAGACCACGCGGTTCTCGCTCTCCACCAGTTTTGGCGGCCAGTACGACTTCAACCGCAACAGCGCTTCAAAATGGGGCACCAACTTGGTCCTGGAAGTGCCAACGGGACTCGAGGACGAGAACCGGCGCAAGGAGGACTGGGCGGTGATCGGGTCCGGCACCGTCAGCTTCGCCCATGACCTGGGGCTGCAGGAGCGCCACGAACTCAACGGCTCGTTCACATATTACCATGACGAACAGTTCAACCTGGCGCAGCTCACCACCCGCTCGGGCACCCTGACCGGCGGCCTGACGTTCCGCTATCCATGGTTCGAACTTGCGCCCATGGTGATCCTCAACAAGGTCGGACTGTCCCACGAACGCTACTCCACCTCGTTTGGCGCGCAAGTGGCGGCCACCATTCCCATTGGCCGCGACTGGAAGATCAACGGAGGTTTCCGCTACGCCAACGAAAAATTCTACGCGCTGACCGAGTCCACCTCGGCGGTGCTGTTCTCGGGGCCGAAGTGGGACTATTTCGCAGGCGCGTCCTACGCTTGGTCCCAGGCGCACCGGACCATCGTGTCCGGCAAATACACGGTCAAAAGGGCGCGTGCGAACTATTACGCCTACCGCTCCTATGAAACCAGCCTCAGCCACGCTTGGCTTCTCGGCTCTGGGCAATTTCTGACCGGGTCGCTCGCCACACGCTGGAAATACCATCGAGAGGCCGACAGCGCGGTCTCCGACATGACTCGTCACGAATTTCGGGTCAAAACCAGCTTGACCTACGGCGTTCCTGTCCAAACGCTCCTCAACTGGGCGTACTTGACCGACTTGCCCGATCTTGTCGAGGACATCCTGCACGGCTGGACCTGGACCCATAGCGGAGAGTTCCTGTGGCAGAATTCCCTCCTCGGCAACTACGACTACAAGAACATCCACTGGCAGAGCATGATGCTCAGGCGGTGGGATTTCTGAGCCGTCGGTGGTACAGTCCCGGGACGGACCATCAGGCGCGAAAGGCCCCCGGGCGATGCTGGAAATCGAACGCGTTCCCGTGCGCAGCGACAATTACGTCTTCCTGGCCCACGACAGGAAAACCGGCGCCACGGCGGCGGTGGACCCGGCCGAGGCCCGGCCGGTCATGGCGGCGCTGGACCGGTTGGGCTGGTCGCTCTCCCATATTCTGATCACCCATCACCACAATGACCACACCGGCGGCAACCGGGAGCTCAAGGCCGCCACCGGCTGCGCCGTGATCGGCGGGCGGACCGACGCGCCCCGCATTCCCGGCGTCGACGTCATGGTCGGCGAGGGCGACCTCGTGTCGGTCGGGGAAAGCGCGGCCCGGGTCATCGACGTCCCCGGCCACACCAGCGGCCATGTCGCCTATTGGTTCGAGGACGCGAAGGCGTTGTTTTCCGGCGACTGCCTGTTCTCGCTCGGCTGCGGCCGGTTGTTCGAGGGCACGGCGGGGCAGATGTGGGATTCGCTGCAAAAGCTCAAGCGCCTGCCCGACGACGCCTTGGTCTATTGCGGCCACGAATACACCAACGCCAACGCCGACTTCGCCCTGACCCAGGACCCGGACAACGCGGCGCTTCAAGACGCGGCCGACGAAATCCTGGAAAAGCGCGAGAAGGGCGAGGCGACCGTGCCGTCCACCATGGCGTTCGAGAAGCGCTTCAACCCGTTTCTCCGCGCCGACGATCCCGCGCTGTTGCAGGCGGCGGGTCTGATGGGCAAGGCCCCGGACGCGGCCTTCGCCGAAATCCGGGCGCGCAAGGACCGTTTCTAGAGATCAAGGGAGCCAGGCCATGATGAAGCTGCGCTTTTCCCCCACCTCGCCCTTTGTCCGCAAGGTGACGGCCATGCTGATCGAATGCGGTCTCGAGGACCAGGTCACGCGTATCGACACCAATTCGTGGGAGCCCGACTCCGACATCGCCGCGGTCAATCCGCTCGGCAAGGTTCCGGCGCTGGTGACGTCGGGGGGCGAGGTCCTCTACGACTCGCCGGTGATCTGCGAATACCTGGACAGCCTGCACGACGGGATCAAGCTGTTTCCGCCCGCGGGCGGCGCCCGCTGGACCGCGCTGCGACGCCAGGCCTTGGGCGACGGGATCAACGACGCCGTGGTGGTCCGGTTCCTGGAGGACAAGCGGGAAGACGGGGAGCGATCCCAGGCCTGGGCGGATCGCTACTGGTACGCGGCCCAACGCTCCCTCGACGCGCTCGAGGACGAGGCCGATAGCCTGGGCGAGGCCGTCACCATCGGGCATCTCGCCATCGGCTGCGCGCTCGGATACCTGGATTTCCGCTTCGCCGACGAGGACTGGCGCCCGGGCCGTCCGGCGCTGGCGGACTGGTGGGCGGGCTTTTCCGCCCGGCGCTCCATGATGGAAACCGAGCCCCAACCGTGGTGAGCGAGAGCGCCGAAGACGTCATCCGGCGCTTGAACCTCGCCCCCCATCCCGAGGGCGGCCATTACCGCGAAACCCACCGCGACGCGCCCAAGGACGGCGGGCGGGGCGCGATCACGACCATACTGTTCCTGCTCAAGGCCGGGGAGGTCTCCGCCTGGCACCGGGTGGACGCGACGGAAATCTGGTTTTTCCACGCGGGCGCGCCGCTCCGGCTCTCGGTCTCGGAGGACGGAAAGGACGTCCGCGAAGCCGTCCTCGGCACCGAGTCGGGCCAATCCCCCCACCTGATCGTCCCCGCCCACGCCTGGCAGTCGGCGGCGAGCCTCGGCGAGTGGACCCTGGTCGGCTGCGCCGTCGCGCCCGCGTTCGAATTCGCGGGATTCGAGATGGCGGACGAGGGATGGCGGCCCGGGGGGTGATCAGGTCAGGGCGATTTCATTCCGGTTGACGCGCGTGACCTTGGCTTCGCGGTTCTCCCAGATTTTCTGGGAGGCGGCGTTGTCCTGGTCCACAAGCCCGAATATTTTCTTGAATCCCTTCGCGCGGGCGACGTCCAGCAGGCGGTCGAACGCTTGCGTCGCATAGCCCCGGTTCCAATGCGCGCTGCCGATCCAGAATCCGGCGTAGGCGAAATGAACGTCCTCGTCCATGTGGCTGAGGGAAATCAACCCGATGGCCCGCTCTCCATCCAAAACGATGGCGTGGGACTGGGCTCGTTCCCTCCGGCACCATTTCGCGGTGAATTCGAGAACCGACTCGGGCGTCGCGACCTTATCGTCCGACAATCCCAAAGCGTCCAACAACGGCCCGTCGTCGTTCAGGAGCTTCGCCAAATGCCCGGCGTATCGTAAGACGTCATCGCGGGGGGCGTCGCTCTCCGGCGCGAACGGGACAAGACTGACGGCGTGTTCGTGATGTTTCATGGCCTCACCTCCGCCACGGCCATGAAAGAGTTACGGGGGTTTTCATTCGTCTGCGTCTTGACGCCGGTCACCCTTCAACTGATGATGCCGCGACCCGCCCATCGAGACGCAAGGACACGCCATGCCGTTGAGCTCCATGACCGGTTTCGCCCGCGCCGAGGGGGAATGCAAGGGCTGCGCCTGGGCGTGGGAGGCGCGGAGCGTCAACGGCAAGGGGCTCGACACGCGCCTCCGGCTCGCGCCCGGGTTCGAGGCGCTCGACCCCCAGGTGCGCAAGCGGGTGGGGCAAAGGCTCAAGCGCGGCAACGTCTCCGTCCAGCTTTCCGCCGCGTGGGCCCAGGCCGGGGCCGGATATCGCGTCAACCACGACATGCTGGAGCAGATTTTGGCCCTGCTGCCGTCGCTCCACGACCGCCTTCCGGGATCCACGCCGCCCCAGGCCGAGACCCTGCTCACCATCCGGGGCGTGGTCGAGCAGGCCGAGGACGAACTGCCCGAAGAGACCATGGCCGAAATCCGCGCCGCCGCCATGGGCGGGCTGGACCGGGCCCTGGACGGGCTGGAGGAGAACCGCCGGGCCGAGGGCGCGCGCCTTCTGGACGTGGTCTCGGGCCAGGTGGACCTGATCGGCGAGCTGACGAGCAAGGCCGCGTCGCTCGCCGCCGCGCAGCCGGACGCCATCGCCCGGAGGCTCCGCGAGCAGGTGGAGGCCCTGCTGGCCGACGTCCCGGCGCTGTCCGAGGAGCGCCTGGCGCAGGAGGCCGCCGTCTTAATGGTCAAGGCGGACCTGCGCGAGGAGCTGGACCGGCTCGCCGCCCACGTGGAGGCCGCGCGCGATTTGCTTTCGGGCGACGGCGCGGTCGGGCGCAAGCTGGATTTCCTTTGCCAGGAGTTCAACCGCGAGGCCAACACGCTCTGCTCCAAGTCCCAGGACGTGGAGTTGACCCGGGTCGGCCTCGACCTGAAAGCCGTCATCGATCAACTTCGGGAACAGGTGCAAAACATTGAATGACCAAGGGAAAGTGACCATCAACCGCAGGGGGTTGATGCTGGTGCTGTCCTCGCCGTCCGGCGCGGGCAAGTCCACCATTTCGCGCGCGATCCTGGCCGAGGACCAGGACCTCGCCATGTCGGTCTCCGCCACCACCCGACCGCCTCGACCCGGCGAGCAGCATGGGAAGGACTACTATTTCATCAAGGTGGACGAATACCACCGCATGGTCGCCCAGGGCGAGTTCCTGGAGCACGCCCAGGTGTTCGACAACTACTACGGCACGCCGAGGCCGCCGGTGGAGGAGGCGCTGTCGTCCGGCCGCGACGTCCTGTTCGACGTGGACTGGCAGGGCACGCAACAGCTCAAGCAGACCGCGCGCGACGACCTGGTCAGCATCTTCATTCTGCCGCCGAGCCACGGGGAGCTGGAGCGCCGCCTCTACGCCCGCGCCCAGGACCCCGAAGACGTGGTGAAAAAGCGCATGGCCAAGGCCGCGTCGGAAATGAGCCACTGGGCCGAATACGACTACATCGTGGTCAACGACGTGGTCGAGGACAGCGTCGCCAAGGTCCAGGCCATCCTGGCCGCCGAGCGCCTCCGCCGCGACAGGCAGGTCGGCCTGCACGGCTTCGTCGGAGAGCTGTGCGGGGGGTAGGGGGCGCTTTCCCCTTGATCAACACGGATACTCTAGGCGGGCGGCGTCGCGTCCAAAGAGATTTATCACGCCCTTGCGCGTCACCCCCGGGCTTGACCCGGGGGGCCACGAGACATGGCGTGGATGGCCGGGTCAAGCCCGGCCAAGAGGAATGAAAGAGTGCCCCCCGTTAAGCAAGACCTGTATTAGGCCGTAAACTCATAAAAGGGATTCCCTTCACAGCGCATTTGTGATTCACGTTTCTCCTCAGCCGAAAGGAGGAACGATGAGCCGTCGCCGTTATGAATTGACCGATTTCGAATGGTCCGTGATCCACCCCTTGTTGCCGATCAAGCCGCGCGGGGTTCCACGTGTCGATGACCGTCGGGTGCTGAACGGCATCCTGTGGCGGTTCCGGACGGGGTCGCCGTGGGCGGATGTCCCCAAGCGCTACGGCCCTCACACGACTTGCTACAACCGCTTTGTGCGCTGGCGCAAGGCCGGGGTCTGGGATCATCTTCTGGAAGAGATTTCCAAGGCCTATGAGGGAGATATCGTGATGATCGACAGCTCCTGTGTCCGTGTCCACCAACATGGGGCGACGGCGAAAAAAAAGATGATGACGATGGTTGCATGGGACGTTCCCGCGGCGGCCTGACCACCAAGATCCATGCCCTGGTCGATGGCGAAGGTCGGCCGGTCGATTTTGCGCTCACGCCAGGCCAGACCCACGACAGTCAACCGGCGCCGGACCTTCTGGGCGAATTGGAGGAGGAAACCATCGTCCTGGCGGACAAGGCCTACGACACCGACGCCATCCGCAAGCAAGTGGAAGAGCAAGGTGGCTGGGCCAATATCCCGGCGAAGAGCAATCGGAAGCAAACCTTCGCCTTTTCCAAATGGCTCTATCGATACCGGAACCTGGTCGAGCGCTTCTTCAACAAGCTCAAACAGTTCCGGGGCATTGCCACCCGATACGACAAAAGGCCGGACAACTTCCTCGCCGCCATCAAGCTCGCCTCGGTACGGATTTGGTTGAGGGCGTTATGAGCCTACGGCCTAGATGTTCAGTCCCGGAGCGCGGTGTCCGGCCGCCAAGGTCCTGGACCCGGCTCACTGACGCGTCGATGTCCTTGGCCAGCCGGCAGGCCGCCAGCCCGAGCGGTTTCATGAACTCCTCGCGGAGTTGCTCCTCGGGATGGATGGGCGGCAGGTCCCTATTGGCCACGGTCGCCGTCTCCTCAGTGATAATATGCTATTTCGATAACATGCATTAATGCGTGTATCGCCAAAATCATGTATTTTTAATATATTCGTTTCGACGTGCATTTCCACAGGGGTGTGTTATGGTGGTGGTATGAAGGATTATTCCGTTATTATTCTAATCCTTGCCATGGCGGCCTACTTCCTGCCCGCTATCCTCGCTTTCGTTCGCGAGCATCCGCATCGATGGCCAATCCTGGGCTGCAATCTCGGGTTCGGCGCGACCTTCATCGGCTGGGGAGCGGTGCTGTTGTGGGCGCTGGCGTCGGCGCGACGCCGGGGCGATGCGGTTTGATGGATGGCGTGTCCTTATATGTCTTTGCGACAGCAGTATATTTCGTCCCTACGGTTGTCACGATTGTACGTGGCCATCACCAAGCCTACGCCATATTTGTTCTGAATCTGCTGTTGGGTTGGACTGTCTTTGGTTGGGCTGCGGCGCTGATTTGGGCATTTACGGCAGTAAGAGACTTTCCAGACCCCGAGGACACCCAAAGCTGTCCTCATTGCGCCGAAACCGTCAAGATTGCTGCGAGGATCTGCCGGTTTTGCGGTCACAAGTTCCCGCATTAGGCCTATGGATCTTGCATTCCTATAGCCAAGCCAGCGCCTAACGCAACAAAGAGCGATCGCCCGAAGCGCGCGGCGCGTTTTCGAAGCCGTTGGAAAGCTAAACCGAAAGGTCCTATCGCGGCGCGATCACCATGATCATCTGGCGGCCTTCCAGGCGGGGGTGGAGTTCGACCTTGGCCAGTTCCTCCACCTCGTCGCGGACGCGGTGCAGGACCTTGAGCCCCAGTTCCTGGTGCGCCATTTCCCGGCCGCGGAAGCGGATGGTCATTTTCACCTTGTCGCCGGAATCGAGGAACCGGCGGACGTTGCGCATCTTGACCTGATAGTCGTGCTCGTCGATGCCGGGACGCATCTTGATTTCCTTGACCTCGATGACCTTCTGCTTTTTGCGGGCCTCGTTCTTCTTTTTCTGGGCTTCGTACTTGTACTTGCCGTAATCGAGGACCTTGCAGACGGGCGGGTCGGAATTGGGGGCGATCTCGACCAGGTCGAGGCCCGCTTCGAAAGCGATTTCACGCGCGTCTTCGGTGGAGACGACGCCGACCTGATTTCCTTCGGCGTCGATAAGGCGAACAGAGGGAATATCGATCTGTTCGTTCACCCGCGGACCCTCGCGGGTCGGCGGCTGATTCATGTTTGGCCTGGCTATGGTGGTCTCCTATGTAGGTTTTAGGCCGAATATGTCATCGTCAAAATCAGCGTACGGCCGCTGGGCCCGCCGCTTCTTCCTTCAGTCTATTCACCGCTTCATCGAGCGCAAGCACTTCTTGGTTCTTTCCGCCGAGGCGGCGCACGGCGACCGCGCCTTCCTCGGCCTCGCGCTTGCCGACGACCAGGATCGCCGGAACCTTGGCGTGGCTGTGCTCCCGGACCTTGTAGTTGATCTTTTCGTTGCGGACGTCCAGTTCGGCCGCGATCCCGGCTTGGCGCAGCGCGTCCAGGACCGTCCGGGCGTAGTCGTCGGCGTCGTTGGTGATGGTGGCGACCACGGCCTGCAGCGGCGCGAGCCACAGCGGCAGGCGCCCGGCGTAGTGCTCCACCAGGATGCCGGCGAAGCGCTCCAGCGATCCGAACAGCGCCCGGTGCAGCATGATCGGGAATTGCTTCTCGCCGTGGGGGTCCACATAGGTGGCGCCGAGCCTGCGCGGCATGTTCATGTCCACCTGCAAGGTGCCGCATTGCCAGTCGCGGCCGATGGCGTCGCGCAGCACGAATTCCAGCTTGGGGCCATAGAACGCGCCCTCGCCCGGGTTGTAGCTGTATTCATGGCCCATGTGCTCCAACGCGCTTCTAAGCGCGCCTTCGAGCCGATCCCAGTCCTCGTTCGATCCGATGCGCTTGGGCGGGCGATCGGCGAACTTGATGCGCACGTCCTCGAAGCCGAAATCGCGGTAGATGTCGAGGATCAGCTCCACCACCGTGCGGCACTCGTCCTCCATCTGGTCGAAGTCGCAGAATATGTGCGCGTCGTCCTGGGTGAACTCGCGCACCCGCATCAAGCCGTGGAGAGCGCCGGACGGTTCGTACCGGTTCACCTTGCCGAACTCGGCCATGCGGAGCGGCAGGTCGCGGTAGCTTTTGATGCCCTGCTTGTAGACCTGGATGCCGCCGGGGCAGTTCATGGGCTTGAGCGCGAAGACCCGTTCGTCCTCGGTCTGGGTGGTGTACATGTTTTCGCGGAAGGTCTCCCAGTGGCCCGACGCCTCCCACAGGCTGCGGTCCATGACGCCCGGCGTGTTGATCTCCACGTAGCCCGCGCGCTCCTGCCGGGTCCGCATGTATCCGATCAGGGAGCGGAACAGCCGCCAACCCTTGGGATGCCAGAACACGGCGCCCGGCGCCTCTTCCTGGAAATGAAACAGGTCCATCTCGCGCCCCAGGCGGCGGTGGTCGCGCTTTTCCGCCTCTTCGAGCATGTGCAGGTAGGCCTTCAACTGCTTGGCGTCGGCCCAGGCGGTGCCGTAGATGCGCTGGAGCATCTCGTTTCTGGAATCACCCCGCCAGTACGCGCCCGCCAGCTTCATCAGCTTGAACGCCTTGCCGAGCTTTCCGGTGGACGGCAGGTGGGGGCCGCGGCAGAGATCGATGAAGTCGCCCTGGCGGTAGAGCGAGATTTCCTCGCTTTCCGGCAGTTCCTCGATGATCTGGGCCTTGTAGTGCTCGCCCGCGGTCTTGAAGAAGTTGATCGCCTCGTTCCGGTCCCAGACCTCGCGGCTCACCGCTTCGTCCCTTTTGACGATCTCGTGCATGCGCTTTTCGATCGCGTCGAGATCCTCGGGGGTGAACGGCGTCGGGCGCGAAAAATCGTAATAGAAGCCGTTCTCGATCGCGGGGCCGATGGTGACCTGGGTTTCGGGATAGAGCTCCTTGACCGCCTCGGCCATCACGTGCGCCGCGTCGTGGCGCATCAGGTCCAGCGCGTCGTCGTCCTTGGCGGTGACGATGGCGACCTGGGCGTCGGCGTCGATGGAATGGGCGAGGTCGCGAAGCGCCCCGTCAACCTTCACCGCCAGAGCGGCCTTGGCCAGGCCCGGACCGATGTCGGCGGCGATGTCCGCCCCGGTGACGGCCCCGTCGAATTCGCGGACGCTTCCGTCCGGCAAGGAAATGGCGACCATGGCCGCGCTCCGTTCAAAATCCCAGAATCGCGCGCATCGTAGAGGGTTGGAGGGCGGTGTCAAGGCGGGGGGAACAAAGAAAAAACATTCTTTTCTCCATCCGGGACAACCGGATTGGCTCCGCCGCTCGATTGGGATACCGTGTTCGGGCGGCGAACGGACACAAGGCGGCTCTTGTCATGTTGAAGCGCTTATGGACGAATATGATGGTGTCAGACCTGCATCGGACCATTGCGTTCTATTGCGAAACGCTGGATTTCGAGCACGTCATGTCCGTGCCGAAAAACAGCCGGGATATCCTTTTCAACCATGACCCGGAACGTCCTCTGGCATATGCAATGTTGAAGCACGGCGACGTGGAAATGATGTTCCAGGAAACGGAAAGCCTGAAGGAAAACGTACCCGCCTTCGACGGCGTGGAGAGCACGGGCGGTACGCTCACGTTCTATTTCGAAGTGGAGGATGTCGACCTAATGGCGGAGCGCGTGAAAAAAGTCTGCCCCCTGGTTCGCGACTTGCACGACACCTTCTATGGCATGCGCGAAATCTACGTGCGCGACCCCGACGGCTATGTCCTCGGGTTCGCCCAGCCCGTGGGAGAGGGATGATGCGCTTCTTTTTCGCCGTTTATGTCTTGATTGCCTGCCTGGCCTCCGCGTTTCCGGCGATTGCCGAAGATTCGGCCGGGACCGTGGTTCGGGTTCAGGGCAAGGCCGTGGCGGTTCGCGACGCCGAGGCCCGGACGCTGGAGCCCGGCGCCCTGGTGCTGGTGGGCGACGTTCTATCCACGGGGAAGGACTCTCGTCTGGAAATCCGGATGATCGACGACGGGACGTTCACGCTTGGCGAGAAATCCTCGTTCTTCGTCATCGACTACAGCTTCGGGCAGGCGGGCGGCGCGGCGGTGGAGCTGATTTCCGGCGCGGTCAAGGCGGTCAGCGGCAAGATCGCGCGCATGGACCCGGCGAAGTTCCGCATGGAAACCCCGGTGGCCACCATCGGCGTGCGCGGCACCCGGTTCTGGGCGGGCTACATGCACGACCACAGCTTCCACGTGGGACTGTGGAGCGAGGGCGCGGTGACCATAGGAAACCGGGCGGGACAGGTCGAGATCGCGACCCGGGGACACGGGACCACCGTCGCCGCCAAGGACGCCTCCCCGACCAAGCCCAAGCCTTGGCCGGAGAAAATGAACGACGAGGCCCGGCGCTTGGTCAGCTTCGAGTGACGGGGAGCGTCTCGTAACCCTTCCGCCTGTCGCGGCGGAGCGAAAACCGCGCCCGCGCGCGGGCGGGTTCGGCCGCGTCTGTCTCGAAGACGCGGAATTCCTCGCCCTCGCCCAGCACCGTGGCCTTGGTCTCGCCGTCCATCCATGGTGGGCAAAGGATGGAGCGGCCCCGGCCCGGCCCCGCGCGGTTGAGACTCGGGAAATAGACCTGGTTCTCCATGGCGCGGGTTCGGGCGAACCAATGCCAGCTCTCCATGGTTCCGTCGTCCGAGAAGGCGGAGGGATGCAGGATGACATCGCAGCCGTGGTCCAGGGCCAGGGTTCGCGATAGCTCCGGGAAGCGGAAGTCGTAGCAGATTTCGAGCCCCACACGCGCGCCTCCGGCCTCGAATGTCCCGAGCGTCGCGCCCGGCGAAAAAAAGTCCTTTTCCGGCGAGTCCCCGAACTGGGCCAGATGGAGCTTGTCGTAGACGCAGAGGATGCGCCCCTCGGGATCGATCGCCGCCTGGGATATCCGATAGCCGCCGTCCTCGTCCCGCCTGGGAAAACCCCAGCAGACCACGGCGCCCGACGCGCGCGCGAGCTCGGCGAACCGGGCGCTCGAGGGGCCGGTCGGATCCTCGGCCAGCACGTCCAGGCGGGCGAAGGCGGCTGGGGAGTACTCGATGGTCGCGAGCTCCGGGAACGCGATCAGGTCGATGTTCCCGGCGGCGCGGGCCGCTTCCCCGGCGCGGGCCGCGACGCGCGCCGCATGGGCGTCGCGCGCGTCCGCGTCGGGGGTTTCGGGAACATCCACCTGGCAAACGAGGATTTTCAAGGGAGCCGTCCAGTCGCGTTAAGAACGGCGTCAGTCTATCAGGCCCGGGGCAGGAGTCCCATGGCGAGCGCCTTGGCCACGGCGTGGGACTTGGTGCGCACGCCGAGCTTCTTCTTGGCGTTCTCAAGATGGTAGATCACGGTGCTGTCGGCGATCTTCAGGATGTCGCCCACCTGGGACGCGGTGCGGCCCGAGGACGTCCACAGCAGGCATTCGGCCTCGCGTCCGGATAGCTTCACCGGCGCCAATTCGGGCTCTTCGTTCTCGAGGATGGTTTCCAGGTGCTGGTGGATGTAGCAGCAGCCGAGGTGCAAGACGTCCTCGCTCAGGTCCACCAGCTTGTGAAAGCCCGAGTCCAACTCGTCGGTGGCGACGCTGAGAACCGAAAGCTCGCCGCCCGGCCCGTGCACGGGAACGGCGAAGCCCCGGCTGAGGCCGAAGTCGTCGGCTTCGTTGAACAGCTGGGACTGGATGGGGTTGAAGCGCTGGCGCTGGTCCTTGTGGCCCCACTTGAAGGGCACGACGCCGTTGGCGCTGATCCTGGCGACCGGATCGACGGCGATGTAGTTGACCTCGAGATACCGTTCGATCCAACTGTCGGGATAGGAGCCGATGAACAGGCGGGGCGTGTCCGAGTCGGCCTTGAAGTTGGCAAACACGGCGCGCTGGAATCCGAGTTCCAGCGCCCAGCGCGAAATCAGAGACTCCAGATCCTCCGTCGTGGAGACGTATTGAAGCCTGTCCAGAAAATCGATCAACGGCTGTCGCATGCCGCCTCTTGATCAGGGTGTCCGCCAGCCAGCGGCTCAGCTTCCGGTTGCCGAACCATGGCTCATATTAATCATACTGCGGTACTTGCGGATTTGCAAGTAATTGTTACATCTCTTTTGTGGACGTGTGACGCATTGCGAGTGTTGTCTTGGGTTTGATGTCATATCGGAATAGCGCGGCCGCTTGCCGCGTTCACGCGACGGAAATGTCTTGGGAAGAGGCGCGCGGGCGACCCTTTTCGGCGTCCTGTATTTTGGGGCCGATCGGGGTGACGTTGCCGTAATCGGGCGCTTGCGGAGGCGGCCGCATGGGCGCGGACGCGGGGGCGTGGTGATGGTGGTGGCGATGTTGAGGTTGCGGATGCGGGTGCGGGTGCGCATGGCTGGACTGGTGCTGTTTGGCGACGGCCTTTTCAAGGGTCTCGATCCGATGGCGCCAATGGGAACTGCTTCTTTCGGCGTGCATGATCCGGTCGTCCTTGTCGCGCAAGGCCCGCTTGACGTGTTCGAGGGCGTCGCGTTGCTGGACGACTGCGGCGTCCAGGCCGTTGACGGCCTTCATGGCCTCGATCGCGGCGTCGCCCGCCAGGTTGAAGGAATGCCGCAAGTCCGCCAGGGCGGCGATGTCGCGGGATTGCGCCTCGATGATCGCCGTCAGGCGCTCCAGACGTTGCTCGATTCCGTCGCGCCACGCCTGCGCCTGATCCTCTATTCCTTCGGTTTTCCGGACCGGCGCGGCGGTCGGGGCGCTTTCCGCCATGGCTCCGGAATCATCGAGCATCATGCTCGTGGACAGGGCCAGGACGATTTCCCTCAGGCTTTCCACATGCCGACGCGAAGGCGGCTCGCCTTTGCGCTTGGCCCTGGCGCGCTGTTCGAGTTCCTTGAGAAGGCTGAAAAGAAGCGGTTTCAACAGGGCGTCTGTTTCACGGATCGTGTGGCCCATTGTGATGCCGCTCCTACGGGGTTGCTGCGTCGGAGAACAATTGAAGTCATTCAAGGAATGTATTGTTCACATACAATCTTGTGAATCAAGGTCCGTAACGCATTTGAAATAAAATATATTTCCACATAGCCGGAGTCGTGTGGCGAAACTATTTCTTCAGGTTGATTGGCGCGGACGGACCATGAATTCAGGGTTTCGGCTGCGATTTGCCGTTTCCATGAAAAAAATGTATAATAAATCGCTTGCCCAATTGAAGGCGTCGACGTCGGGGGCAACGATCCAGGGCCATTTGCGTCCCGGGACCAGACCTTTCGCCAACGCCCGGACGGGCGGCTTCGCGGACCCGAGCGTCCGCGAGACAGCGCCGCGAACGACGAAGAACAATAAGCGCGAAAGGAACGACGCCATGACGGGTCCGGCGAGCGGCGACATGAACGCCGTCCTCAAGCCCCTTCTGCTCCGTTTGCTCCACGAGTTGGAAAAACAGAAAAAGGCCAAGAAGGCGGGCTCCGGCGCGAAAAAAGCCCAGCGGGGGGCGCCGGACAGCATGAAGGAGGTCATGCTCGCCCTGTCGGTGACCCTGATGATGAACCAGTTCTCCGAGAAGGAGGACAAGCCGGCTATTTCGGAGGCCGACTCCCGGGCCGAAATCGATGGGCTCTATGAACGCATCGACGAGCAGAGCGAGCAGTTGATCGCCTGGCAGGGCGAGATCGAGCAGCGCCTGAACCACCTGACCGGGATCATCGAGTCCAAGATGGGCGAGAACGCCGACGTCGCCGATCTGAAGCGCGCTTTCAACCTGGTGAGCGAGGACGCCATCAAGGCGCTCAACGCGCTGAACGAGATGGGCGCCGCCGTCAATCAGCAGCGCGACGTGATCGACAACGTCAAGCGCGTCCTGAACGACCGCGACAGCCGGATGATGGCCGCCGAAAGAAGCAACGCGCATTGGCAGCAACGGATCGAGGCCCTGGAGCGGGCGGTCGCCCAGCAACAGCAGCAACAGATCCGCCAAAGGGTGCAGGAGGCCTCCGAGGGCTTCCCCATCGCCTCGGCCCCCGCCTCGGCCCCCATGCGCCCCAGGCTCGCGGTGGACAGCACCAGGCCCGCCGACCAAGGACCCTACGTGGACCCGGACGAACCCTCCACCCCCGATTGGTCGGAAATGAAATCGCGGAACTCGTCGGTCGCATAGAATCCTGGCTGCTGAAAACCCATCACGGACGCCGCGCGCAATGCCGAGGAAAGGCCCGTCCGGAGGGATGGATCTGCGCAAGTTCGCATAACAAAAACAAAACGACCCTAATCTTCCCCATCCTTCTTTTTTTCAGCCGCGTCTTTTCCCTCGTCGGATGGCTCGTCGTCGCGCCTTTTTTTGCGCCAATTGCCGGGAGAGACGCTCGAAGCGACGTCCCCCATCTTGTCCGTAGCGGCGATTCCGGCGTCCTTGAGAATTTCCATGGGCGCCTTGACGTCCTTCAGGACCACTTTCGGCCTGAAATTAGAGATGATCAGCGCCATCGCTTCCGGATCGATGGTCTTTGGGTTGCGGCCGGAGGAAATGATGAATTCAAGCCCGTCCGCCATGGAGTCGCAATCAGACGCAAGGCGCATCATGTACTCATATTTCCTGCCCAGGATTTGCACGGCGTATAACAGAATGATAAGCGCGCCGATTCGTGTGATCGAAGATTTAAAAAACGAAACGGGCGCGTCTCTAAGCGGCGCATTGTCGCCACTTTTCGACAAAGAATCTTGAAAGTCTTTGATTGTCTGAGTGTTGATTCTATTTCTGTTGCGGTGTTCTTCGGTGTATTTTCTCAGAGTTTCAATTAACATCCGATGCTTGCCGTCAAGATTTTCCGCTTCAGTAAGCGAATGCTTTACGGCGTCACGATATTTATTTAATATTCCTAATAGTTCTCTTTCTTCATACTCTGGCTTGTTTTTGGAAAACATGTGATCTTTTAATTTTTCGAAGTGACTCGTTGTGCTTAGAATGTAATTTCTTATGGCGTCCTTGTTTTTTTCAGAAGCAATTTCAATTTTTTCTGCGCTTTTCTCAACAGTATCGTTAAGTTTGCTGAGTCTTTCGGAAAGTAATGAATTATTGAGTTCATATCTTATTATTGCATCCCTTAGTGAATCATTAGAGATATACTTCGCATCAATAATTTCGTCGGCCATCACAAAAACGTATACGCCTGCAGAAAGAATCGCGATCATCAAAACTAAAACAAAAGCTGCTTGTGATCTTAAAATTTTTGCTTTTAAGCGCAACCTTGCGCTTATTGATTCGTAGCTTGGAAAGGATTTTTCTTCCTCCATTGTCTGCCCCCTTTTGCGTTTCTCTTTTGCTTGAGTTTTACAAGTTGTTAGTTCTCATTGATTGCCCATGAGCATGGCGGCATCGTTTGGAGGCGCGTTCAGGCAATCGCAACATATGAAACCTTGAACCTTTTCAAATTGCAGATAACCATGGGGCGCAATAGGCGTTCTGTCAAATACGTACAATGCAGACCATTTGAATTGCTTAAACATTGATCGCATGGTTAATATTTAGGCAAATTTGTGTTTAATCATTCATTCCCTCCTGCGGGACTCTCCCACTTTTCCATGTGGCACGCTTCTTGATAATCCGCGCACAAAACGAATTCACGTTCCGTCGCATCGCGGAGGGAGACAGTTATGGACGCGATCAAGTCGGGGGCGGATGTCTTTTTCGTCCTCATGGGCGCCATCATGGTGCTCGCCATGCATTCGGGGTTCGCCTTTCTCGAGGTGGGCACGGTCCAACGGAAGAATCAGGTCAACGCCCTGATCAAGATCCTGGTGGATTTCGCCGCCTCGACGGTTTGTTACTTTTTCGTCGGCTACATGGTGGCCTACGGCGTCGGCTTCCTGGTTAGCGCCGAGGCGTTGACCGGCGGGCAAGCGGCCGAGGGCGCGTATCAATTCGCGTCCAGCGGCTATGATCTGGTGAAGTTCTTCTTCCTGCTGACCTTCGCCGCCGCCATCCCGGCGATCATTTCCGGCGGCATCGCGGAGCGGGCCAAGTTCTGGCCCCAGCTGATGGCGACCGCGGTCCTGACCGGCGTGTTCTATCCCCTGTTCGAGGGCATGGTGTGGGGCGACCGCCTCGGGTTCCAGGCCTTCATGGAGGGGACCTTCGGCATGGGCTTCCATGACTTTGCGGGCTCCATCGTGGTGCACGCCGTCGGCGGCTGGATCGCGCTCGGCGCGGTGGTCATGCTGGGCGCGCGCCAGGGCCGTTACCGCAAGGACGGAACCATGGTCGGCATCCCGCCGTCGAACATTCCGTTCCTGGCGCTCGGCTCGTGGATCCTGTCGGTCGGCTGGTTCGGCTTCAACGTGATGAGCGCCCAAAGCCTCGAAGGCGTAAGCGGCCTCGTCGCGCTGAATTCGCTCATGGCCATGGTTGGCGGCATCCTCGCCGCGTTGATCGTGGGCAAGAACGACCCGGGCTTCGTGCACAACGGCGCGCTGGCGGGCCTGGTCGCGGTCTGCGCGGGCTCCGACGTGATGCACCCGGTGGGCGGCCTGGCGACCGGCGCGGTCGCGGGCGGCCTGTTCGTCTGGGGCTTCAACCAGTGCCAGGCGAAGTGGAAGATCGACGACGTGCTCGGCGTCTGGCCCCTGCACGGCATGTGCGGCCTTTGGGGCGGGATCGCTTGCGGCATCTTCGGGCTGCAGTCCCTGGGCGGGCTCGGCGGCGTCGCCTTCCTTCCCCAACTGGTGGGATCGTTGATCGGCGCGGGTTACGCCGCCATCGTCGGCTTCGTGGTCTACGGCGCGCTCAAGGCCATCGTCGGCATCCGCCTCGACGAGGAGCAGGAGTTCCAGGGCGCGGACCTGTCGATCCACCACATCGGCGCCTATCCGGAAGAGGACGTGAAGGGCTGATCCCCCTTCCATCCGCGTAAAGGAAAGGGGGAGCCCCGGAGCACCCCCTTTTCGCGTGTTTAGGCCGCCTCGACCCGAACCGCCGTGACCTTGTATTCCGGACACTGGGTGTGCGCGTCCGATTCCGGGCCGACCAGAAGGTTGGTGCGGGTTTCGGGAAAATGGAAGGTCATGAACACCACGCCCGGCGGGGTCTCGTCGGTGATTTCGGCGGGCGCGGTGATCCGGCCGTGCTTGGAGGCCACGACGACGTCCTCGCCCTCGCCGACGCCGAGCCTGGACGCGTCCACGGGATGGATGCGGACCCGTTCGTTCCTGGCGCGCGACAACTCCTTGATCGGGGTGCGCCGCGTCATGGTGCCGACGTTGTAGTGGAACAGCATGCGCCCGGTGGTCAGCAGGAAGGGGTAATCCGCGTCGGGCTCGTCCGCGGGCGGCTCCCACGGCGTCGGGGTCAGGCGCGCCCGGCCGCGCAGGAACGCGCCGTCCTTGTGCACGATGGGAGTGCCGGGATGCTCCGAGTCCGGGCACGGCCACTGCAGGAAGCCCTTCTCCTCCAGCCGTCCGTATTCGACGCCGCCCCATTTCGGGGTCAGGCTTGCGATTTCCTTCATCACCCGGGCCGGGTTTACCGGCATGCCCTCGCCGTCGTCGAGTCCCATGTCCACGCCCATGCGGCGCGCGATCAGGTGGATTACGTCGCCGTCGGCGTAGCCCGCCACGGGCTCGATCGCCTTGCGGATGCGCTGCACCCGGCGGTCGCTGTTGGTGAAGGTTCCGTCCTTTTCCAGGAAGCTGGCGCCGGGCAGGATCACGTCGGCCTTTTTCGCGGTCTCGCTCAGGAACAGGTCCTGGACCACCAGGAACTCCAGATTGTCGAGCGCCGCGTTGACGCTGGCCACGTCCGGGTCGGACTGGGCCACGTCCTGGGCGAGCACGTAGAGCGCCTTCAGGCTTCCGGCCCGGGCCGCGTCGTACATTTCCGGGATCTTGAACCCGACGGTGGCGGGCGGCGCGGCGCCCCAGACCCGTTCGTGGTCCGCCCGGGCGGCCGCGTCGGCGACCGGGCGGTAATCCGAGAACACGTTGGGCAGCGCGCCCATGTCGCAGGCGCCCTGGACGTTGTTCTGGCCCCGGATCGGCCCGCAGCCCGCGCCCTCGCGCCCCACGTTGCCGGTCATCACCGCCATGTTGATCAGGCCGAAGGCGGCGACGGTGCCGTGGCAGGCCTCGGTGATGCCGAGCCCCCAGAGGATCTGCGCCGCCCGGCCCGTGGCGTAGAGCCTCGCCGCCGCCCGGATGGCGTCGGGATCGACGCCGCTGATTTCCGACGCCCAGTCCAGGTTGACGCTTTCCAGGGTCTTGGCCACTTCGTCGAAGCCCTCGGAATGCGCGTCGATGAAGGCCTGGTCGATCAGGCCCTCGTCGATCAGGACCTTCTGCATGGCGTTGATCACGGCGACGTTCGACCCGGGCCTAAGGGCCAAGTGTATGTCGGCCAAGCGCGCCAGTTCGGTGTTGCGGGGGTCGAGGACGATCAGCTTGGCCCCGGCGAAGACCGCCTGCTTGATCCGAGAGCCCAGCACCGGATGGGCCTCGGTCGGGTTGGCGCCGACAACCATGATGACGTCGGACCGCTCCACGTCCTCGAAGCTGGTGGTGCTGGCCCCGGTGCCCAGCGACTGGCCGAGCGCGAAGGCCGAAGGCGAGTGGCAGACCCGGGCGCAATTGTCCACCGAGTTGGTCCCCATGACCATGCGGGTGAATTTCTGCGCCAGGTAGTTTTCCTCGTTGGCGCAGCGCGAAGAGCTGATCATGCCGAAGGCCTGGCCGCCGTGCTCGTCGCGGATGTCCTTGAACCGGCTCGCGACCAGGTTCACCGCCTCGTTCCAGTCGGCCTCGCGGAATTCGCCGTCCTCGCCACGGATCAAAGGCGTGGTCAGCCGGTCCGGCGCGTGGACAAAGGCGTGCCCGAAGCGGCCCTTGACGCAGGCGTGGCCCCGGTTGGCGGGCCCGTCCGGGTCCGGAAGGATGGAGACCACCTTGCCGTTCTGGGCGAAGGCGATCAACGAGCACCCCACCCCGCAATAGACGCAGGTGGTGTTGACGGCCGTGTCCGGCTCCCACAGGCGTCCGCCGTCGCGGATGGCCTCGGTCGGGCATTCGATGGCGCATTGGCCGCAGCTTGCGCATCCGGCCGCGTCCAACCCGGTTTCGTCGCCCGCGATCACCCGGACGTCGTATCCCCGCCCGGCCATGCCGAGCACGAAGGAGCCCTGAATCTCGTCGCACGCCCTGACGCACCGGGCGCAGCCGATGCACTTGGTCATGTTCAGATGGACGAAGGGGTGGGACCGGTCGGGCTCGGGATCGTGGGTCCTTGGCGTCTCGTAACGGTGACCGGTCACGCCCAGCGCGCGGCAGGCGGCCTGCAGCTCGCACGCCCCCGCCGCCTTGCAGGTCATGCAGTTCAGTGGGTGGTCCGAGACGATCAGTTCGAGAATTCCCCGCCGGATGCGGGTCAGTCGGTCGGAATGGGTCGTGTAGGACGCTCCTTCCAGGACCGGGGTGTGGCAGGCGGCGACGGGCTTCCCGCCCTCCACCTCCACCAGGCATAGGCGGCAGGCGCCGAAGGGTTTCAGATCCGGCGAATGGCAGAGCGTCGGCAGGCTCCCGCCCATGGCGCGGAGCGCGTCCAGGATGGTGGTCCCGGATTCGACCTCGACGGTATCGCCGTCGATGGCGGCGCGGATCAGGTCAGTCATCGTCGCCTCCCCTGGTCCAGATTTCGGGGAAGAATCGCAGCAACGATTCGATGGGAACCGGCGCCATGCCGCCGAGGCCGCAAAGCGATCCCACCTTCATGGTCTCGAACAGGTCGCGCATCAATTCCTCGCGCTCGGGCGTCAAGGCGTCCTCGATGACATGGTCCAGAAGCTCCACCCCCCGGGCGGTCCCGATCCGGCACGGGAAGCACTTGCCGCAGCTTTCCCGCGCGCAAAAAGCCATCAGCCCCCGGCCGATGGACAACAGGTCGTCCTGGTCGGAGAACACCACCATGCCCGCGTGCCCCAAGGTCCCCCCGGCGGCGTCGAGCGATTCGAAGCCCAAGGGCGCGTCCAGGGCGGATTCGGGCAAAATGGCGCCCAGCGGCCCGCCGATCTGCACCGCCTGGAAGGCGTGGCCGTCGGCCATGCCGCCCGCGCGCTCGAACAGGATCTCGCGCACCGGGACGCCCATCTCGATTTCATAGAGGCCCGGCCACTCCACCCGGTTGTTCAGGCTGACCAGCTTGGTCCCGGTCGAGCCCTCCATGCCGATGGCGGCGTAGGCCGCGCCGCCGTGACTGGCGATCCAGGGCAGGTTGCAGAGCGTCTCCACGTTGTTGACCGCCGTGGGACGGCCCCAAAGCCCGCTTTCGGCGGGGTAGGGCGGGCGGATGGACGACTGGCCCGGCAGTCCCTCGATGGAGCGCAGCAGCGCGGTCTCCTCGCCGCAGACGTACGATCCCTGGCCTCGGACCAGCGACACCGCGCACTCGTCGTGGCCCATGGCCCGGGCCTGGGCGATGGCGGCTTCCAGGATCTCGTAAGCGTGGGGGTATTCGTGGCGGACATAGATGAAGGCCTCTCGCGCGCCGCAGGCCCGGGCGGAAATCATCAGGCCCTCGATCAGGGCGTGGGGGTCGCGTTCGGCCAGCTCCTTGTCGATGTAGGACCCGGCGTCGCCCTCGTCCAGGTTGGCGACGACGAAGCGCCTGCCGTCCTCGCTTTTCGCCTTGGCCACCGTCTCCAGCTTGCGGCCGATGGGGAATCCGGCCCCGCCGCGCCCGCGCAGCCCGCTCGCCAGAATTTCGGCGCGAAGCGCGCCCGGGTCCATGGACAGCGCCTGGTCGAGCGCGGCGTAGCCCCGTTCGGGGTATTCGCACGCCCGGTTCCCGCCCGCGTCGCGGATGCGGGCCAGCAGGATGCACGGCTGGCCGTTCTCGGGATAATGGATGGGGTTTTCCGGTTCGGCGCGGGCCAGGGCCTTTCCCGTCTTCGCCGCGATCATCGCCTCGTTCACGGCGGCGGGGCCGTCGGCGTGGACCACATGTCCGTTGACGGCGAGGTTGGGTCCGTGGCTGCAAAGCCCGAGGCACGTTACGGCGCCCACGTCGCCTTCTAGGCGACCCTCGATGTCGGCCGCGAGCGCGTCGGCGCCCGCCGCGCGGCAGGCCTCGCCGTTGCAGACACGAAGGGCGGGTTGGGGATCGTCGGCCGGATTCAGTTCGTCATAGAACTCGGCGACGGCGCGAACGTGCTGGGCGGGCATTCCGGTCGCAAGGGCGGTTTGGGCGATGTCGACGGGGCGGATTCCGCCTTTTCCTTCGCGGATGTCGCCCAATCGTTCGTAGATGTTTCCCTTGTCTCCCCTCAACCGCGCCCGCAAAGCGATCAGGTTCTCTGTCATGAAAATCGGGCTCCTCGGCCCCTTGGGCCACTGGTTTCGGGATGGAGGGAATTATACCACGGAACCCGCAATTTTCATAGGGTTATTGGGGTTCGTTACGTGATGATTGACGCGCCTTTCACCGTGCTCCCCGCCTGATCCCTTGTCTTTTCCCATCGGTCTTTCATAATTCCCGCCCGCGTCCCTTTCACACCGTTCGAGGCCCCGATGGAAAACCACTGGAACGACACCGCCGCCGACGCCTTCGCCCGGCAATATTCCGACGCGTCCCGCGACGTCGCGCTTTGCGCTCACGCCTCCCAGCTTCTGGGGCGGGAGCGGACGCTGGTTCTTCACGGCGGCGGAAACAGCTCGGTCAAGACCGCCATGGCCGACCTGGACGGGACCGATGTCGAGGTTCTCTGCGTCAAGGGGTCCGGGCGGGACATGGACCGGTTGGCGCCGGGGGACCTGACCGCCGTCCGCCTGGCGCCCTTGCGGGCGGTTCAAGGGCTGGACGGGCTCGACGACGGGGCCATGGAGAACCTTCGGCGCGCCCACATGCTGGACGCTTCGCAACCCCTTCCTTCGGTGGAGTTCCTGCTTCACGCCTTCCTTCCCGCCAAGGTCCTGCTGCACACCCATTCGGACGCGGTGCTGGCGCTCACCAACCAGGACGATCCGGGTCCGCTGTTGAAGGAGGCGTTCGGGGACCGGATCGGCGTCGTCCCCTACGTCCGGTCCGGCTTCGGGCTGGCCAAGGCGGCGGCCGAGACGTTCGCGGCCAATCCCGGGGTCGAGGGCCTGGTTCTGCTCAAGCACGGGATTTTCACCATGGGCGAGACGGCGGAACAGGCCTACGCCCGCATGATCGAACTGGTGAGCCTCGCCGAAGGCCGCATCGGCCCGCCCAAGGCCCTACCCCAATCCCCAGCGGCCGCGCCCGCGCCGGACGTGGCGCCGATTCTTCGCGGCCTGACGGCGCTGCCCATCGACGTCGCCGACAAGCATTACAAGCCTTTCATTCTGGATTTCCGCTCCAGCCCCGAAATCCGCGCCTTCGTCGACGGCCCCGACTGCGCCGAGTTGGCCCGGCGGGGCACTGCGACGCCCGACTACGTCATCCGCACCAAGCCCTGTCCCGTGGTGGTCCCGGCCCCGAAGTCGGACGCTCTGGACGCGTTCAAGGACGAGGCCCGGGCGGCGATCGAGGCCTTTCAAGCCGAATACAAGGCCTATTTCGAACGCCACAACGCCCGCCACGGCGGGTCCAAGACCGCGACGGATTCCATGCCGCGCATCATCCTGGTCCCGGGCGTCGGCCTGTTCGGGCTGGGAGCGACGGCCAAGGACGCGGCCACCGCCGCCGACCTCGCCATGACCAACATCGCGGTCACCCAGGCGGCCGAAAGCGTCGGTTCCTTCGCCTCCATCCCCGAGGACGACGTGTTCGACATCGAATACTGGGCGCCGGAGCAGGCCAAGCTGCCCCAGACCGGGACCAAGCCGCTGGAAGGCCACGTCTGCATGGTCACCGGCGGCGCGTCGGGCATCGGTCTCGCCTGCGCCCAGGCGTTCCGCGACGCGGGCTGCGAGGTCGCCGTTCTGGACCTGGACGCGGGGGCCGCGGCCATGGCGGCGTTTCCGCTGGATGGGATCGGGATCGGCTGCGACGTCACCAACCCGGACCAGATTCGCGAGGCCTACGACTTGGTGTGCCGCACCTGGGGCGGGGTGGATTTCGTGGTGTCCAACGCGGGCGCGGCCTGGCAGGGGCGTATCGGCGACGTGGACGACGAAACCTTGCGCAAGAGCTTCGAGCTGAATTTCTGGTCCCATCAGTGCGTCTCGCAAAACGCGGTGCGGATCATGCGGGCGCAGGGAACCGGGGGATGCCTGCTCTACAACACCTCCAAGCAGGCGGTGAACCCGGGGCCCGACTTCGGCCCCTACGGGCTGCCCAAGGCGGCGACGCTGTTCCTGGTGCGCCAGTACGCCATCGACCACGGCCGCGACGGGGTGCGCGCCAACGCGGTCAACGCCGACCGCATCCGATCGGGTCTTCTGACCGACGACATGGTGAAATCCCGGTCCAAGGCGCGGGGCTTGTCCGAGAAGGACTACATGTCCGGAAACCTGCTGGGCCTAGAAGTCACGGCGGAGGACGTGGCGCAGTCCTTCCTGCACCTGGCGCTGGAGCGCAAGACCACCGCCTGCGTCGTCACCGTGGACGGCGGCAACATCGCCGCCGCGCTTCGATAACACGGAGGGCGTTGTTCGCCCCCCGGATGGCGTTCAAGCGGCAAGAAAATCAAGGCTTGCCGTCGATGGTCAGCCGGTGCAGGGCGAAGCTGCCGCCCCGGTTGATCAGGGCGAAGCCGTCGAACCGGTCCTTGAAGCCCCGGTCCTTGACCGTGAACAAAGGCTTGCCGTCGAGGGTCACGGCCATGCGGCCCTTGCCCCGGCGCGTCCAGGAGATTTCGTGCTTGCGGCCGTCGGCGATGTTGACCTCGGCGCGTTCGACGATCACGGCGCCGCTTCTGGAGACGCGCACCAGCGCGAGGCCCTCGTCGGGCAGCCACGACAGGCGATAGCCTTCGCGCCGCCGCTCGCCCTGATAGAGCGCGAGATCGATCCCGCCCGACTTGGCCTTGCCCGAGATCACCGCCTTCAGGGCGAAGGCGTTGGGAATCTTGCGATCCAGAACGATCTTGGCGCGATGGCCGGAGCGTCGCATCTCGGGCGGGTCCACCGGCTGGGGCTCGGCGCCCCGGCGGCGGTTCATGGCCTCTTGCAGGATCTGTCCGATAATTTGGGCGACGTGGTCCTCGGCGGTCTGCTTCACCTCGTCGCGGCGGCGCTTGGCCCGGTGCTGGGCGACGCGGCTTTCGAGCCCGATCCAGGTGACGTCGAAATAGCCCCGCATCACCCGCCACTCGGGATTGCGGGTAAAGTCGCCGTCCGAGAAGTCCTCGTCCACGATCCGGACCGTCCAGGGATGGTCGTAGCGCCGGATCAGGCGGCGCAGGTCGGACAGAAATTCCGGGTCGGCCGCGCGGGCCTTGATCGCCTTGTCGACCATGACGCGCAGCTCGTCGACCATTTCCTGCATCCGCTTGTCGTCCTCGCCCCAGCGGCCGTAGCGGGAATCGTCCGCCTGGGCGGCGGCGGTCATGGCGAACAGGGTGACGGTCAGGACATAGAACATTCGCATGGTTCGAACTCCTTCTTGGACCCGGACACAGGGTTCCATTCACGAGCCCCGCGCGCAAGGGGTATGAAGGGGGCAGGGCGCGAAATCAGAGCAACGTTGGCGCGACGAACAGGTGCCTGACCTCGAGCCCTGTGTCGGCGGCGATCAGGTCGGCGACGATGGACCGGTGGCAGCGGTCGGGCTCGCGCTCGAAACACAAGAGGCAGGCCGGGCCGTCGCCCGCCGCGATCAGCGTCGCCGCGCCGAGGGCCGACTGGGCCTCGGGCGTCGCGAGTTGGGCCTGGTAGATTTCCAGGAATTCCTCCATCCGTCCGGCCTTGGCCGCCTTGCGGCCGTCGGCGGGGGTTCCGATCGCCCCCAGATGGACATAGGCCATACCCGCCTCCTCCACCGCCGCCTTCAGCATGTTTTTGGAGAACCCGGGCTTGCGCGAAACCGGCGCGCCGCGCGCGTCGATCAGAGTCCGCGTCCCTTCCCGGCTCAGCGTCAGCAGAACGTCGCCGAGGGACGCCTTTTCATAGCCGATGGTGAACAAGACCCCGCTCATCGGACCTCCCACGGAAAATCGAGCCAGGTTTCGGCCGGGAACGCCCGAACGAAATGGTCGGCGTGTTTTTGGCCCGGCGGCTTGGCGTAGAGGACGCAGGCCCGGGCCTTGGGCAGCAGGCGGCGCGCCTCGGCCATGGTCGCGCCCGTGTCCACCAGATCGTCGACCAGAAGCCAGTCCGCGCCGTCGCCGATGTCCGGGGCGGGGGGCCTGATCAGGCGCAGCGGCCCGCGTTCGTTCCCGTCGTAGCTGGACATGCAGACGGTTTCGACCAGGTGGATTTCGAGAAACCGCGACAACAGCCCCGCCGGGACCAGCCCGCCCCGGGCGACGGCGACGATCCCCTTCCAAGGGCCGTCCGCGCGCGCCGTTTCGGCGAGCCGCTCCGCGTCCCGCGTGATGTCGTCCCAGCCGAGCGCCACCCGTTCAACCATGGTTCGACCTATACCCCATTCCCCCCGGACGGAAAAGCCGCGCGGTTTTCGCCTTGTAATCGGGGGCGCGACCGACTACCTGGACGGCGGAGAGGATTTGCCATGCCGGATCGAACGGACCAGAACACGGTTTCGGGACGCGTCAAGCGCTACGCCAGGGTGGGCCGCGCCATGGGGGGCGTGGCGGCCAAGTACGCGGGGCGGCGCTATCTCGGGGTCGAGATCGACGATTCCCGCTACGCCGAGGAGCTGAAGGCCGCGCTTGGAGGGCTCAAGGGGCCTCTGATGAAGGTGGCCCAGATCCTTTCCACCGTTCCCGACGCCCTTCCGGACGAATACGCCGAGCAGTTGGCGGAGCTTCAGACCAACGCGCCGTCCATGGGCTGGCCGTTCGTGAAGCGCCGCATGACGTCGGAGCTGGGCTCGGGCTGGCGAGACCGGTTCGAGGACTTCGAACGCCAAGCCGCCGCCGCCGCGTCGCTGGGCCAGGTTCACCGCGCCCGGGGCAAGGACGGGGTGAGGCTCGCCTGCAAGCTCCAATACCCGGACATGGCGTCGGCGGTGGAGGCGGACCTGAAGCAGTTGAAGCTGGCGTTCGCCATACACCACCGCTACGACCGCGCCATCGACCCGTCCCAGATCCACGCCGAACTGTCCGCCCGCATGCGCGAGGAGTTGGATTACGCGCGCGAAGCCGCGCACATGCGGCTTTACGCCGACATGCTGTCCGGCGAGGCGTCCGTCCACGTTCCCGAGGTCCAGGGCGATCTGTCCACGGGGCGATTGCTGACCATGACCTGGCTCGACGGGGAGCCGTTGGTGTCGTTCGTGGACGAACACGCGGAGCTTCGCAACACGGTGGCGCGCAACATGTTCCGGGCGTGGTATTCGCCGCTCTACAATTACGGGGTCATCCACGGCGATCCCCATTTGGGGAACTACACCGTCCGGCCCGAGGGCGACGTGAACCTGTTGGATTTCGGCTGCATTCGGGTGTTCCGGGCGCCGTTCGTCCGCGCCGTGATCGATCTCTACCACGCATTGCTGAACGACGATAAGGAATTGGAGGTTCACGCGTACGAAACCTGGGGCTTCAACGGCCTGGACCGCGAGGTGATCGACATCCTGAATCATTGGGCCCGGTTCATCTACGGACCCTTGATGACCGACAAGGTCCAGCCGATCTCGGAAATGGGCTCCACCACCTACGGCGCCAAGGTGGCGGCCAAGGTCCACCGCGAGCTTCGCCGCGTCGGCGGCGTGACCCCGCCCCGCGAATTCGTGCTGATGGACCGCGCCGCCATCGGGCTCGGCGGCGTGTTCATGCGCCTGAAGGCGGAAATCAACTGGCGCGAAATGTTCCACGCCCTGGTCGAGGGCTTCGAGGAAGCCGCCCTCGAACAACGCCAAGCCCACGCGCTCGAGCGCCATTCCATTCCCGCGCCGGTTTAGACTTCTGTGGTTGCCGCCGTTGATGCAAGAAGAATTAGATTGTCCGGACGAGTGATCGATTGCGGTCTTCTGTCAGGCTTTTGAATGCGGCGATTCCAGAAGCTGCTGGCCGGAATGGTGATCTGCGGATCGGATCCAAATCTGATGGGGTGGGCGGCCCCTGCTTCTTGGCGTCGAAGAGCCATATGGTGGTCGTGATGAACGCCACAATCGAGAGGAGCCGTCCGAGATGATAATTGGTGGGCCTTGATCTGGCCAAGAACGTGTTGCGGGTCCATGGAGTCGGTGACATCGACGATCCTGTCGTCCGCAAGCGTTTGAGCCGCGCCAAGGTCCGTTCGTTCTTCGCCGGGCTCGCGCCATGCCTGGTTGACGTCGAGGCCTGCGGGACGGCCCACTGCTGGGCGCGGGAACTCGCGAAATACGCCCGCGAGGTCAAGATGATGCCGCCATTCCACGTCAAGCCTTACTTTCGGCTGCTCCAAGAACGCCGCCGCCGTGGCCATCTGCGAGGCGGTCGCGCGGCCGAAGAGGCGACCAAGGCCCCTAACCGTCCACCAGCAGCTTCCTGAGCTCGGCCGCCGCGGCTTCCAGGTTGTCGAGGTTTTGGTTCGATCTATCGTAGCGCTCGCCGCCGCGCATCATCTCCACCACGTCTCGCAGCCCCTCGGAGTGGAACGCGATGGCGTCCAGGTAGTCCCCGGCGTCGCGTGGACGGCGCATGTAGGTCTTGTGGGCGGCGCGCAGGTTGCCGACCAGGATCTTGATCAGGGCCTTGAGAAAGGCGTCGTATTGCTCGATCTTCTCCTCGAGGATGTCGGCGGGGATCATCCGCACCACGCTGCGGTCCAGCGCCACCGCCTCCGCCATGCGGCGCGAACCGTCGATGATGGCCATCTCCCCGAACAGCTCGCCGCCGGTCAGCAGGTTGAGCCGGATGCGCTCCCCCTCCACGGTCTTGAAAATGCCGACGCAGCCGCTTTGGACGATGTAGGCCACGTCGCCGCTTTCGCCCTCGCTGAAAATGACGTCGCCCTTCTGGAAGATCTTGCTTTTGAGGTCCAGGGGCGATTGGGGGTCGTTCGAGGCCATTCGCGCGTCCCAAGCGTTGTTGACCGCGCGCGCGGTCGGGACCGATACTATGCGCCCAGAATCATTGTCTCTCAAGGACCGTCGCGCCGCCATGACCGACGACCTGTTCCAAAACGCCAGGGCGTTGCACGCCGCCGGCCGTCTGGCCGAGGCCCAGGAGCTTTACAAGCGGGTCCTGGCCGCAAATCCCCGCCACGCCCGGGCGCTGCATTTCCTGGGCGTGCTCGCCTGCCAGGGGGGGCATTCCGAGACCGGCCTGGTCCTGATCGAGAGATGCCTGGACGAGGACCCCGAATACGCGGACGCGCTGGGGAACCACGGGATCGTCCTCGCGGGGATGAAGCGTTACGAGGAGGCCGAGGAGTCCTACCGCAAGGCGCTCGCCGTCGAGCCGGAAAACGCCACCGTGCGCTCCAACTTCGGGAACATGCTGACGGCCATGAACCGCTACGAGGAGGCGGAGCGGCACTACCGTCTCGCCGTCGCCCATTCCCCGAACGCTGCCCCGATCCGCGCCAACCTCGCCGTGTCCCTCAAGGAACTGGGCCGGCTAGAGGAATCGGTCGAGATGAACCGCGCCGCCATCGCCCTCGACCCGGACCTGGCCCAGGCCCATCACGCGCTCGCCATGACCCTGCTGGCCCTCGGCGCGTTCACGGAAGGCTGGCGGGAATACGCCTGGCGGTGGCGCGACCCGGATTTCCCGGCCGCCTACCGGTCCTTCGACGTTCCGGAATGGGACGGCGGCGACTTGGAGGGCGGGACCGTCCTGATATGGGCCGAACAGGGCATGGGCGACGCCATCCAGTTCGCCCGCTTCGCGCCCATGGCGGCCGAAAGGGGCGGGCGGGCCGCGTTGCAGTGCGACCGTCGTCTGGTCCCGCTGCTGTCCACGCTGGCGGGCGCGGTGGACGCCATTGGTCCGGACGAGGACCCGGGCGAGGTTCGGGCGCACCTTCCCCTCATGGACCTGCCCAGGGTCTTCGGCGCCGTTCATGGGGCGATTCCGGCCCCGGTCCCGTATCTGAGCGCGGAGCCGGAGCGCGCGGAGCGCTGGCGCGCGCGGCTTGGCGAGGGCGG
Organism: uncultured Hyphomicrobiales bacterium; assembly: GCA_964344345.1. GTDB lineage: Bacteria > Pseudomonadota > Alphaproteobacteria > Rhodospirillales > CAYFNC01 > CAYFNC01. The sequence continues at coordinate 50,628 of CAYFNC010000004.1, forward strand.
GCGGTTTCGCGTCGGGCTGTGCTGGCGGGGGAATCCGAACCATCGCGAGGACTGGAAGCGGTCCATGCGGCTAGAGGATCTGGCGCCGATCCTCGACGTTCCCGGCGTGGACTTCCTCGGCCTGCAGATCGGCGGCGGGGAGGAAGCGGAAAAAACCCTGCCCCCGACGATCCCCTTCACCGACCCGACCCGCGCCTACGACCCGTCCGCAGGCGCGTTCGTGGAGGACGCGGCGGTTTTGGAGTCCCTGGACCTGGTGATCACCGTGGACACGGCCATGGCGCACCTGGCGGGCGCGCTGGGGCGCCCGGTCTGGCTCCTGCTGTCCCATGTGGCCGATTGGCGCTGGATGACCGGACGCGACGACAGCCCCTGGTATCCCACCATGCGCCTGTTCCGCCAGAAGGAGCGGGGCGATTGGTCCGAAGTCGCCGCGCGCGCGGCCCGGGCGCTCGCCAAGGCGGCCCGGGACAAACCCTAAGGACGAATCGCTCCTATCCGACCGCCTTGGCGAAGAATCGCAACCTCGGAGGACCAGTTGTCGCAAATGCTTGTCAATGCGACATCTCAATAATTGAGAACAATCGACATGCCTGCTCCATATGGGGGAACATCCGGACATTTCGGGGAAATTGCTTCAATTCTGTTACGAAACATGTAATCGTTTTCATTGGGGAAGGAACAGAACAACAAGAACGGCCCCCGGCTCCGAAGGGGTTTGGATATGTTCCGTGTGTGGCGTTATTTCTGTCTGACAGGGGGCGCGGTCATCGGCGTGGCCATGATCGTCGTCGTGGCCGCCTTGTACCTGCGCGACGTCGAGTCCCTGGTCGCCAAGGCGGAATCCGGCAACGTGGTCCTGACCCGCGCCGTGGCCAACAGCCTTTGGCCCCGTTTCGCCGATCATCTGTCGGGCGTCGCCGCCGTGGACGCCGAAGCCTTGCGCGCCCATCCCGCGACCCGCGACATCGACGCCGCCGTCAAGGAGCTGGCGAAGGGCCTCATGATCGTCGCGGTCAAGGCCTACAACCGCGACGGGGTGGTGGTCTACGCCACCGACGCCGACCAGATCGGCGCGGACAAGCGGGACAACCCCGCCTTCGTTCGGGCGCTTCTGGGCGAGGCCGTCAGCAAGCTCACCTTCAAGGGCAAGGTCGACGCCTTCGAAGGCGTCATCGTCGATCGCGACATCGTTTCCAGCTACGTCCCCATCATGGGCGAGGGCCGGGCGAACGGCGTGTTGGAGGTCTACGCCGACGTCGGAGCCGAACTGGCCCGGACCCGGCGCCAGACGGGAATATTCGCCGGCCTCATGTTGCTGGTGTTCGCCGCCATGTACGCGGCGCTCGTCTTCGTCGTCCGGCGCGCGGACCGCAACGTCGCCCGCCAGAACGCGGAATTCGACATGGCGCGGGACGAACAAGACCGCGACCCTGGAGCAGGCCATCGCCGAGCAGAAAGAGGTCGAGGAGGAGCTTCGCCGCAACCTGATCAACCAGGCCATCATTTCCGCCATCCTGCAGATCGCCGAGGAGACCGAGGAACAGCACGAGATGCTGCGGAAGATTCTGTCCGTGGTCCTGACCAGCCACGGGCTCGACCTTTTGGCCAAGGGCAGCATCTTCTTGGTCAACCCGGACGGGCGCAGCCTGAACATGGAAGTGGGTCAAGGCCTCCAGCCGGGGTTGTTGGCCACCTGCAAGCGGGTAGAGTTCGGCCATTGCATGTGCGGGCGGGCGGCGGAAACTCGGACCATGGTGTTCAGCGACCGCATCGACGAAAACCACGACATCACGTACGAGGGCATGGAGCCCCACGGCCATTACTGCACCCCCATCATTCACGAGGACGAGCTTTTGGGCGTCCTGAACCTCTATGTTCCCCACGGGCACGTGCGCAACGCCATCGACGAGAGCTTCATCTCGACCGTCACCGGCACGCTGGCCGAGGTCATCCGGCGGCGCCGGGCGGAAGACTCGCTCCGCGAGCGCGAGGAGCATCTGAGGAACCTGGTCGAGAACGCGGGCGACGCCATCTTCGTCCACGACTTCGACGGCCGCATCCTCAGCGCCAACCGGGCGGCGTGCAAGATGCTGGGCTACGAGAAAGACGACTTCGAGAACCTTTACATCGCCGACATCGACGCGGACTTCGACGTCGGCGCCTACACCGAGCGCTGGATGAGCATGTCGCCGGACAAGCCGCTGGTCATGGAGGGCCAGTACAAGCGCAAGGCGGGCAGGTCCTTTCCGGTCGAAATCACCATGGGCTACTATCTGACCGGCGAGAAGCCGCTGATCGTGTCCATGGCCCACGACATCACCGAACGCCGCAAGGCCCTTGAAAAAATCCGGCACTTGGCCAGCCACGACATCCTGACCAACCTGCCGAACCGGTCGCTGTTCATGGACCGGCTCCGAGTCGCGCTCGCCAACGCGCGCCGCCACGACAACGGCGTGGCGCTGCTGTTCGTCGACCTCGACGGGTTCAAGCCCATCAACGACACCCTGGGCCACGACGCGGGCGACGAGTTGCTGCGCCAAGTGGCGACGCGGCTGAACGAATGCGTGCGCGAAAGCGACACGGTCGGGCGCTACGGCGGCGACGAGTTTACCGTGCTGCTCGGCGACCTGGACGACCGCAAGGACGCGGAGGTGGTGGCGGAGAAGATCCTGCAATCCCTGTCCGAGCCGTTTTCGGTGGAGTACCACACGGTCGGCATCGGCTGCAGCATCGGCGTCGCCGTCTTCCCCGAGCACGGGGGCTCGCCGGAATCCCTGATCAAGCAGTCCGACGCCGCCATGTACGAAGCCAAGCACGCGGGGCGCGGCGGCTACCGGATGGCGTCGCCGGAAGCGTCGCTATAGCCGGCTGCTTGAGCGCTCCGCGCCTAGAGCGTGTCGCGGCCAATGAGTTTCGCCCAGCCCTCAGCGTCACCCCCGGGCTTGACCCGGGGGTCCACGGAAATGACGTGGATGGCCGGGTCAAGCCCGGCCATGACGAAAGAAAGAATGAATCCCATTAGCCGCGACATGCTCTAATCAGACCTGCTCTAACCGCTCCGCACCTGGGCCAGGAAGGTCCCCACCGAGGACTTGAGCGTTTCCGACTGATGGGACAGCTCGTTGGTGGCGGACAGGACCTGTCCGGCGGCGTTGCCCGATTCCCCGGCGGCCTGGGTCACGGCCGAGATGTTGGCCGTCACCTCGTTGGCGCCCGAGGACGCCTGCTCCACGTTGCGGGCGATTTCCTGGGTGGCGGCGTTCTGCTCCTCAACCGCCGCCGCGATGGTGGAGGCGACCTCGCTGATTTCCTCGATGGTCTTGCCGATGCCGTCGATGGCGGACGCGGCCTCCTTGGTGGCGGACTGAATGCTGCTGATCTGGCTGTCGATGTCCTCGGTCGCCTTGGCGGTCTGGTTGGCCAAGTTCTTGACCTCGGACGCAACGACGGCGAAGCCCTTGCCCGCGTCGCCCGCCCGCGCGGCCTCGATGGTGGCGTTGAGCGCCAACAGGTTGGTCTGTTCGGCGATGTCGGTGATCAGCGCGACCACTTCCCCGATCTTCTGGGCCGAGGCCACCAAGCCTTGGACCGTGTCGCGGGTGGCGTGGGCCTCGTGCACGGCGCCGATGGCGATGTCGGTGGAATGGTGCACCTGGCGTCCGATCTCGCTGATGGAGCCCGACAGCTCCTCGGCCGCCGACGCCACGGTCTGCACGTTGGCCGCCGCCTGCTCGGCCGCCGCCGCGACCGTGGTGGCCTGGTTGCTGGTCTGCTCGGCGATGGCGGCCATGGACTGGGCCGAGGACTGCATCTGGGTCGATGCCGAAGACACGCCCTCCACCACGGCGCCGACGCTGCTTTCGAAGTCGTCGGCGGTGTTCATCATGATCTCGCGCCGCTGCTCGGCCAGGCGCTTCTCGCGCTCCTCGGCCTCGGCCTCCATCTGCTTGTTGCGGATGGCGTTGTCCTTGAAGACCTGCACCGCCTGGGACATGTCGCCGATCTCGTCGCCGCGATCCCGCCCGGGGATGTCCACCTCCATGTCGCCCTCGGCCAGCCCGGTCATGGATTCGGTCATCCGGGCGATGGGGCTGGACAGGCTCGCGGCGAACAGGAAGCCGACGAGGCCCAAAACCGCCATGGTGATCAGGATGGCGACGATCAGGAAGTTGCGCAGCTCGATCACGGGCTGGTCCACTTCCTCCATCTCCACGTCCGCGACGATGGCCCAACGCGCGCCGAGGAAGTCCAGGGGGCCGTAGGCGGACAGCACCTCGTGGCCGTGATGGTCGTTTCCGATCAAGACGCCGTCCTCGCCCCGGAGCGCGCGACGAACCGATTCTTCGTCGGCCTTGGCCTTCAGGACGTCGTCCTCCTTGGTGGTGCGCATGTCGCTGCGCAGCAGCAGGTCGCGACCGACGATGTAGGCGTCGCCGCTTTCGCCCATGCCGGCGGTGTTGTTCATGATGGCGTTGATCTTGTCCATGGGCATCTGGAAGACCAGCGCGCCGTGCTTGCCGCCCTCGTGGTCGAAGATCGGCGCGGCGATGAAGCTCGCGGGCGCGCCGCCGGACGGGGCGTAGGGCGCGAAATCCGAAAAGGCGACGTTGCCCCTTGAAAACGCCTTGTCGATCCGGCCGTAAACCTTGGCCAAGTCCGTATCCCGCCACTTGCCGGTCGCGAGGTCGGTGCCGAAGTCCTTTTCCTTGTGGACGGAGTAGACCACCTTGCCTTCGTGGCTGACCATGAAGATGTCGTAATAGCCCCGTTTCTCCAACAGATCGCGGAACCAGGGATGAAACTTGGCGTGGGCGGCGCTGTAGGTTCCGCCGTCCGGCGCGGCGTCGTACTTGTGCTTGCCGCCTTGCGGGTGGGGGTTTTCCTCGATGTAGAGGCGCTGGAGCTCCCGGGTCGCGCTGCCGCCGAATTCGTCCCAACCGGCCTCGAACGCCTCGAGCCCGTCGATCACCATGTGGTTGTCCGCGAGCGCCGAGACGTCGTCCTTGATGAACGAAAGGTAGTTCCGGAATTCCGAAACGCGGCTTTTCTGGACCGCCTCGAGCTTGTCGAGGGCCGCCTGCTCCAAGGCCTCCTCGGAGGCGACGAACGAGATCACGCCGACCATGATCGCGGACAGCAGCGCCATCAGGATCAACACCGCCGGCAGTTTGATGGAAATCTTGACGCTCTTCATCGCGTCGCCCCCCTCCGGAAATCGATTCGGGAAGATTATTTTTTCCGTAAGAATACGGCTCGAAGGATTCCAGTTCCAGGACAATCTCTCCATGACGGCCGCAATCCCGGCGCGCCGCATTTGCCATCGCCGGTCGCGATGCTAGTATGTTGGCTCCAGGAATAACCCGCGCGCGGCCAAAACGAACAACAAGCGGGAGAGCAGGGTAGGCGACGCCATGCACGACGATCGACCGTCCGAGGGTGGGGCGAAGGGAGATCTGGTCCGCGAAAGCGATGAACAGGTCCGGCTTCTTCTCGAATCCACCGGCGTCGGGATTTACGGCGTCGACGTCGACGGTCTTTGCACCATCTGCAACCCGGCCTGCGTCGCGATGCTCGGCTACGACGACCCGGAAGACCTGATCGGCAGGCCGATTCACGAACTGATGCACCACACCCGTCCGGACGGATCCCATTATCCGGCGTCGGAATGCCGCATGCGCGGCGTGGCGGAGTCCGGGCGTTCGGTGGTGGTGGACGACGAGGTGTATTGGCGCAAGGACGGGACCAGCTTCCCGGTCGAGTACCACGCCTATCCGGTGCGCCGCGAGGGGCGCATCGTCGGCGCGGTGGTCACGTTCCGGGACATCACCAAGCGCAAGCTGACCGAAAGCGCCCTGCAGAAGGCCAAGGACGAGGCCGAGGCGGCCAACCGGGCCAAGAACGACTTCCTCGCCGCCATGAGCTACGACCTGCGCACGCCCTTGAACGACATCATCGGCTTCACCGATTTGATCGCGGGCGAGACCTTCGGGCCCTTGGAGCATCCCCAGTACCGGGAGTACATCGACGACATCGCTTCGTCCGGACGAAGGTTGCTGGAGATCATCAACGACCTTCTCGACCTGTCCCGCCTGGAGGCGGCGCTGCAGAAGGGCGAGCGCAGCTACCGCCAGCTGGTGGAGCTGGCCCCGGATTGCATCTGCGTGGTCTACGAGGGCGACATCACCCTGGTCAATTCCGCCGGCGCCGCCATGTTCGGCGCGGACGCGTCGGACGAGTTGACCGGGCGGCCCATCACCGATCTGGCCCACCCCGATTCCCAGACGCTTCTCGGCGGCAACCTGAAAAACCTGATCTCGGAGCACAAGCGCGTGCCCATCCGTTTCCGGCGCGTGGACGGGGTCGCAATCGACACCGAGGTCTCGGCCCTGCCCTTCGACGACGAGCGCGGCGACGCCGTGATGCTGGTCGCCCGCGACGTGACCGAGCGCAAAAAGGCCGAAAAGGCCGCCCGCGAAAGCGAGGAGCGCTTCCGCACCGCCCTGCAGAACGCCCAGGACGCCATCTTCATCCACGACCTGAACGGCCGCATCCTGGACGTCAACGCCCGCGCCTGCGAGGTCTTGGGCTTCACCCGCGACGAGCTTCTGTCCCGCAACATGTGCGACATCGAACAGTCCCTCACCCCGTCCGAGGCCCACGAGATCTGGTCCGGCCATTCCGGCGAGTCGCTTCAGATCGACGGCGTGCACCAGTGCAAGGACGGGTCCTGCTTCCCGGTCGAGGTGCACGTGGACCAGTTCGGCGCCGAGGACGAGCGCCTGATCATCGCGCTCGCCCGTGACGTGACGGAGCGCAAGCGGGCCGAGGACATCCTCCGCCTCGCCGCCACGGTGTTCGAAACCACCACCGAGGCCATCATGGTGTCCGACGCGGACAACAAGGTGAAGGCGGTGAACCCGGCGTTCACCCGGATCACCGGCTATTCGGTGGTGGAGATCCTGGGCAAGACTCCGAACATCTTGAAGTCCGGCCGCCACGACGAGGCGTTCTACGAGGAGATGTGGAGCAGCCTGAGCGAGACCGGGCACTGGCAGGGCGAAATCTGGAACCGGCGCAAGAGCGGCGAGGTCTATCCCGAATGGCTGTCCATCGCCACCATCTATGACGAGGACGGCGAGGTGGTGGAGCGGGTCGCCGTCTTCACCGACATCACCAAGCGCAAGAAGGACGAGGAGCAGATCCGCCGCCAGGCCAGCTTCGACGCCCTGACCGGCCTGCCCAACCGCAGCCTGTTCCTGGACCGCCTGTCCCGCGCCATCGCCTCGTCGCGGCGCGAGGAAAGGCTGGTGGCGCTCCTGTTCGTGGACCTGGACCGGTTCAAGGCCGTCAACGACACCATGGGGCATCTTTACGGCGACCGGTTGTTGGAGCAGGTGGCGACGCGACTCACCGGCTGCGTGCGCGAGGCCGACACGGTCGCCCGCCTCGGCGGGGATGAGTTCACCATCATCCTGCCCGACATCACCCGGGGCGGAGACGCCGCCACCGTGGCGGAAAAGGTTATCGAGCAGATGTCGTCCACCTTCATCGTCGAGGGCCACGACCTGTTCATCGGCGCGTCCATCGGCATCACCGTCTTTCCCGAGGACGCCCACGACGCGTCCACCATGCTGCGCAACGCCGACATCGCCATGTACCGGGCCAAGGAGGCGGGGCGGAACGGCTACCGTTTCTTCACCCAGGAGATGAACACCCACGCCCTGGAGCGCATGCGGCTGGAGCGGGACTTGCGCCGGGCGTTGGAGCGCGGCCAGCTGTCGCTCCACTACCAGCCCATCGTCGATCTGGAGACCAACGAGATCAAGGCGGCCGAGGCCTTGCTCCGCTGGAGCCATCCCGACCGGGGCATGGTGCCGCCCGACGAGTTCATTCCGCTGGCCGAGGAGACCGGGCTGATCGCGCCCATCGGAGAATGGGTGATTTGGACCGCGCTGGCGCAGGCCAAGTCCTGGTCCGACAAGGGGTACGAGGAATTGGGGATCTCCATCAACCTCTCGACCCGGCAGTTGAAGCTTGGGCTCGATCTCGACACCATCGAGCGCGCGATCGGCGAAACCAAGGTCGATCCCAGGCAGATCACCTTCGAGATCACCGAAAGCCTTTTGATGGACGATTCGGAAACCTCCATCGAATGGCTGAAGGCGATCAAGGACATGGGTTTCAGGATCTCCATCGACGATTTCGGCACCGGCTATTCGTCGCTCAGCTACCTGAAGCGGTTCCCGGTGGACACGGTCAAGATCGACAAGTCCTTCGTCCAGGACATCACCGAGGACCCGGAAGACGCCGCGCTGGTGGACGCCATCATCGCCATGACCCACAGCCTGAAGATGACCGTGGTCGGCGAGGGCGGCGAGACCAAGGAGCAGATGGAGTTCCTGCGCGCCCACGGCTGCGAGATGATGCAGGGGTTCTATTTCGGCAAGCCCGCCGCGCCCGAGGAGTTCTCCCGCAGCCTGCCGCGCAAGACGAAGCGGTTTTGACGCCGAACTCGCCTGAATGCGGGTTTTATGCTATAATTTCCCGGTTTTACGACATGACTGTTTGTTTCCGAGCGCCGTGATTTTGGGGGGATGGCGTTGATGTTTCCGTCTCCGTCTGTCAGGGAAAAGGAGAATGGTCATGAAGGCGATGATGCTCTACACGGGCAGCGGCCCGCTGGTGATCCTGACCAGCGCCGAGTCCCTCACCGAACCGCCCATGATGGAAAAGCTGATGGCGAAGGGAATCGACAAGTTCCTCGCCTATGAGATTCCCATGGAGCTCGCGAAGGAGCGCTATGGCGGGCACTTCTCCGTCGTCATGGGCGACCTGCACGAAACCGACGACCTTCGGATCCTGGACTACAACGGGGAAAGGGCCTTCCGCCTGTTCCGTTTCTCCGAGCTGATCGGTCCGACCGTCTTCGAGGGGAAGGCCTCGGGGTTGATAAAGGCCGCGTAGGGGGAAAGGGGGCGGCGTCAATCCGCCTTTTTCTCTTCGACCTTGACCTTGCGATAGCCCATGCGGGCGAGGCAGCGCGCATAATGGTCGCCGCCGCTTTTTGAGGCGCGGTGGCGGCGCATCTGCGTTTCCAGGGTGGTGGCGCGGCCGAGGTCCGCGTCGGCGCCGTGGTAGCCGTCGTCCACGAACTCCTCTTCGGCGCGCTTGCGCGCTTGGGCCTTGCACCAGGCGCGGTCCTGGGACCATTGTTCGCGGGGAAGGTCGGGGTTCTCCCAGCGGTATTTCGACCCGCAACCGGCAAGCGCCAGGGCGATCAAGGCCGCCAGGACAAGCCTCATGCGGCCACCGAGGCGCGTCGGAAGGCGTTCTTGCCTTCCTGCTTGACCCGATACATGGCGGCGTCCGCCTTTTTGATCAGGTCGTCGGGCATTTCGCCGTCCTCGGGATACAGCGCGATGCCGATGGAGCAGCTGATCGAGATCTTGGCCTCGCCGATGACAAAGCGCCGGGCGATGGCCGAGACCACCGCCGCCGCGACCCGGTTGACCGCGCCGGGCTCGGTCAGGTCGGTCATGACGATGATGAACTCGTCGCCGCCGTAACGGCCGACGGTGTCGGTTTCGCGGACGCTTTTGGCCAGCCTGCGCGCGACTTCCTTCAACAGGCCGTCGCCCACTTCGTGGCCCATGGTGTCGTTGACCTCCTTGAACCCGTCGAGATCGACGAACAGCACCGCCGCCATGCCGTCGCGCCGCCGGGCGCCGGCCAGGGCCAGCTGCAGGTGGTCGAGCACCATGGCTCGGTTGGGAAGGTCGGTCAGGGTGTCGTGGGTGGCGAGGTGGCGGATGCGCTCCTCGGCCTCCTCGCGTTGGCGCTGGTTGCGGTAGCCCTCGATGATCTGGGCGCAGGCGGAGAACACGGGGCGCAGGAAGGACACGAGCTCGTCGTCGAATCCGCCTCGCCGGTCGGCGAGGCCGATGACCCCGACCACGCCGCGGCCGCGCCAAAGCGGCACGCCGACGAAGTTCTCCGTCCCCTCGCCCGCGTCCTCGCCGTCGGCGAACACCGGGCGTTTTTCGAGGAAGGGGCGGCTGGCGAGGCTGTCCTTGCAGTGGATGACGTCCCCCACCTCGGGATCGTTGGTGACGCTTTCGCAGGGCAGGCTGTCCAGCACCGCGTCCGTGCGGGCCAGCAGGCGAAGGCCGTCGTCACCGCCGATGTCCACCGCGTCGGCGATGAAGCCTTGCTCGGCGCCGGTCAACCGCAACAGGTCCATCAGCATGGATTCGAAAAAGATCTCCGGGTCCGATTCGCCGATATAGCGGGATTGGAACCGGCTGACGTGGTCCAGAAGCTCGTGGTTGCTGCGCAACTGCTCTTCTTGCTGCTTTTGTTCGGTTACGTCGATGTAGGTGGTGACCACGCCCCCGCCCGGCATGGGCCCGCTGCGGATTTCCAGGACGTGGCCGCCGGGCCTTGCGTGCAGGTGGCGCGATCCGGTGGGGTTGTTGGCCCGGGCCAGGCGCTCCGCCACCAGGGCCTCCACGTCGCCTTCGCCGTATTCCCAACGCTCGGCGTTGAAGCGGACGAAATCCTCGAGCGGCGCGCCTTCGCGGACCATGTGGTCCGGGTATTCGAAAAAGCGCACCCAGCGTTCGTTCCAGGCGACGAGCTTCAGGTTCTCGTCGAAGAAGCTGACGCCCTGGTCGATGTTGGCGAGGGTGGCGGACAGGATGATGGTTTTGACCTCCAGCTCCCGCTCGGCGCGGCGCTTTTCCTCCAGGATGCGGTCGGTGCGGATGATTCGCGCCAGCACCGAGGGCATGAGATCGAGATAGTGGTTATGGACGTCCTTGACCACGTAGTCGCCGCAGCCGAGCTTCATGGCCTCGACCGCGATGTTCTCGTCGCCGGCGCCGGTGACCATCACCGCGGGCGGCGCGCCCTGGGCGGGGAATTTCCTAAGGACGTCCAGCCCGGTCATGCCGGGAAGGCGATAATCGACGATGACCGCTTCGTAAGGCTTCTGGTCCAGCATGGCGAGGCCGTCCTCGCCGGTCTGGGCGACGTCGACCTGGAATCCATCGCGCTGCAGGCGCATCTGCATCAGACGCGCCAGGGCTCTGTCGTCCTCCAAATACAGGATTTCGATTCCGCCGCGCTCTTCCATGACGTTCCCTCGGGACAAACCCCCCGGTCCGTCCCAACCGTAAACGCCTCCCTCCGCCTGGCGCGCGGTCTTTATCTCGCCGGCTGCCGCAGCGGTAATGACTATTATTTTAGCATCATAAATCTGACATAAACAAGGTCGCAAAAGAACGATTTTACTTGCCGCCAACCGCCAAGTCCCAGGCGCGCCCCGCCAAGGCGGCCAGGGCGTCCGCGTCCCAGGTTCCCTGGTCGTTCAGCCTGGAAACCGGCCCGTCGGCCAGGGCGGCGCGGCCGTTCCGCGCCCCGGAAATTGCCCCGGCCATGGCCGCCGTGGTGTCCACGTCGCCACCGACGGCGATGGCGACCCGGACGGTTTCGAGATATCGGTCCGGCGTTCGCAGGAAAGCGTAGAGACTCCAAAGGACGCTGCCGACCACGAAGGGCGAAATCCCGAGCCACATGTCCCGGTGGTCCGGCGGAAGCCCGGCGCGGGCGATGAACTCCACCGCCTTGTCCGGCGGAAGCTCCAACCATTCCTCAAGCCTCGCGACGGCGTCGGCCACGTCCTCGTCCAGGCTTCCCGCCAGTTCCGCGAGCGTCTTCAGAAAGGCGCCCGGCTCGACGGCGTCCTCGGTCATGGCGAGCGCCACCGCGCCCGCGATGGCGGCCGCCCCCGCCGAGCAGCGCGGGTCGGCGTGGGTGGCGCGGCCCTGGTCGTGGGCGTCGCGGGCCAGCGCGTCCAGGTCGTCCCAGCGCATCAGCCCCACCGGCGCCGCGCGCATGGCCGACCCGTTGCCCGCCGATGGCGCGGGCGTTCCCGCCTGGTCCCAGGGAACGCCCCTTGCGATGCGCATCGCCGCCTCCTCGGTGGCGCGGCCGCGTCCGACGATGCGGCCCTCGGCGAAGATGGCGGCGACGCGGGCCCCGAAGTCCGCGCCGTCGAACCCCTCGCACACCACCCAACTCGTCAGAAGCTCGCGGGCGAGTTGGGTGTCGTCGGAATACTGGCCGAAAAGGAACGGCCCCTTGCGGGCGCGGGACAAGTCGCCGCCTTCCACGACCGAATTGATGAAGGTTGCGCAGACACGGGGCGGTTCTCCCTCGACCAGGAAGCCCAGCGCGTCGCCCAGCGCCTTGCCCACCAGGCATCCGGCGAATTGGTCCCTGGTCGGCGTCATCAGTCGGGCGCGCGGTATTCCGGGAAGCGCACGTACACGGTGGTGCCGACGTCTCGTTCGCTTTGCATTTCCATGGTTCCGCCGTGCATCTCGACGAACGCCTTGGTCAAGGGCAGGCCGAGTCCGGCGCCTTCGTATTTCCGGGCGAGCGAGCTGTCCACCTGGCCGAAGGGGTTCATGGCTTGCTCGATATCGTCCGGGTTCATGCCGATGCCGGTGTCGGACACGGTGATGAGGAGGTTCCTGTTGTTCTCCATTTCGGCGCAGATGCAGACCTTTCCGCCCTCGGGCGTGAACTTGACCGCGTTGGACAGCAGGTTGAGCATGATTTGCTTGAAGCGCCGAAGCTCGGCCCAGAGCGGCGGCAGCTTGTCGGCCACCGTGCTGGAGAGGTCGACCTCGGCCGCCTCGGCCCGCTCCCGGATCAGGCGCATGCAGGATTCGACCGCGCGGGCCACGTCCACCAGTTCGGGCTCCAACTCCAACTGGCCCACCTCGATCCGGGACACGTCCAGGATGTCGTTGATGATGTCGAGCAGGTGTTGGCCGGAATCGCGGATGTTGTTGACGTACTCGTCGTACTGGGGCGCGCCCAGCTCCCCGAACACATTCATGCGCATGATGTCGGAAAAGCCGATGATGGCGTTCAGGGGCGTGCGCAGTTCGTGGGACATGTTGGCGAGGAACTCGGTCTTGGCCCGGTTGGCGAGTTCGGCCTGGTCCTTGGCGGCGCGGAGCTTGGTCTCGGCCATCTTGGGCTCGGTGATGTCGCCGATGGAGCCCACCATCCGGTAGGCGATGCCCCGGGAATCGCGAACGGCGACTCCGCGGTCGCCCAGCCACCGGGTCTGGCCGTCGGTCTTTTCCGCCAGCCGGAACTCGAAGAAGAAATGGTCGATGTCGCCCTTCAGGTGGGCGGTGACCTTTTCGACGAAGGGATGGCGGTCGTCGGGATGGATATAGCGCAGCCATTCCTTGCTGGGCATGGACGACCGCCCCTCCAGCCCCAACAGGTGCTGCAGGCGTGACGAGACGGAGATCATGTCCGCCTTGATGTCCCAATCCCAGATGCCCTCGTTGGTGCCCTTCATCGCCAGCGCGTAGCGCTCCTGGCTGACGCGGAGCGCTTCCTGGGCGCTCTTGCGCACCGTGATGTCGGCGATGGATCCGGCCATGCGATAGGCCCGTTCGTGCGCGTCCCGGATGGCGACGCCGCGGGCGCGCAGCCAGCGCGGGTTCTTCTCGTAGCCGCCCGCGAGGCGGAATTCGCAGATGAAGAAATCCGTCTGGCCCCTGAGATGGGCGGTGATGCGTTCGAGAAACAGCGGCGCGTCGTCGGGATGGATGAAGCGCAGCCATTCCCGTTCGCGCATCACGTCCTTGCCCTCGACCCCCAAAAGCTCCTGCAGCCGGGGCGAGACGTAGAGTTCGTCGGCCGCGATGCGCCAGTCCCAGATGCCCTCGTTGGTGCCCTTCATGGCCAGCGCGTAGCGTTCCTCGCTTTCGCGCAGCGCCTGTTCGGCCTTCTTGCGGGTGGTGATGTCGCGAACCACGCCGATGAACATGGATACGCCGTCGCGCTTCAGCTCGCTGACCGCCAGCTCCAGCGGGAAGACGCCGCCGTCCTTGCGCCTGCCTTCGACCTCGCGGCCATAGCCGATGATTTTCGGCTTGCCGCTTTCCAGGTAGTTCCGGATGTATTCGTCGTGCTCGCCGTGATAGGGCTCGGGCATCAGCATGTTGACGTTTTGGCCCAGGACCTCGTCGGCGGCGAAGCCGAAAATCATTTCGGCGGCCGGGTTGATGGTGTCGATGACGCCCCTGGAATCGGTGGTGATGATGCCGTCCACCACCGTGTCCATGATGCTGCGCAGCCGCTGCTCGCGGGCGAGGATCTCGGCCTGGGCGTCCTTCCATTTGGTGATGTCGCGGCAGACGCCGATGAACAGCGACTTGCCTTCCCATTTCAGTTCACTGACCGCGATCTCGAGCGGGAAGACGGACCCGTCCTTGCGCTTGCCCTCGACCTCGCGCCCGAAGCCGACAACCTTGGCCACGCCGGTCAGCTTGTAGCGGCGCAGGTATTCGTCGTGCTCGCCGGCGAAAGGCTCGGGCATCAGCATGGAGATGTTGCGCCGGACCACTTCGGTGTGGTCGTAGCCGAAGATGTCCTCGGCGGCGGTGTTGAAGGCTTCGACGATTCCCTCCTCGTCGATGACCACGATGCCGTCGAGCGCCGTGTCCATGATGCTGGCCAGCCGGGCCTCGCGGTTGCGGACCTTGGCCTCGGCCTCCTTCAGATCCGTGATCTCGGTGCGCAGCCCGACGTAGCCGCCGTCGGCGGAGCGGAAGTCGGAGAACCGGAGCCAGCGGCCGTCGGCGCGCCGATGCTCCTCGGGCTTTCCGGGGTTGTTGTGGATGGCGAGGCGGCGCGTGATCCAACCGTCGCGCTCCTCCTCGGACCAGTCGCCCATGCGGCGCTTGGCGATGGCGCGCAGGATGGTCTCGTAACGCTCTCCTGGCACCAGGACGTCCAAAGCCTCCCGGGCGAATTCGCGGTAGCGGTGGTTGCAGAGAATCAGCCGGTCGTCGGAATCGAACAGCACGAAGCCGTCCGAGATGCTCTCGATGGCGGTCAGAAGCTGGCGTTGGGCGGTGGTGGCGCGAAGTTCGCTCTGGCGGACTTGCTCCTCTCGGTTCCTGAGATCCGAGATGTCGTAGAGCACCCGGACCGTGTGGCCGTCGTCGGTCTTCTGCGCCTGGATCTGCAACCAGCGCCCGTCGCCCGCGTCCACCTCGACCGGGTCGCCCGGATTGAGGTGATGGCCGAACCGCGTCCGCATCCAGCGATCCTTGTCCAGGGGGCTTCGGTTCTCGAACAACAGGTCGGCCGTCGCGCGCAGAATGGATTCGAAGCTGGCGCCGGGCTCCAGCACCTCGGACGGCACGCCGGTCATCTCCCGGTAGCGGGAGTTGCACAGCAACAAGCGGTCCTCGGCGTCGAACAGCGCGAACCCTTCCTGCAGCCCCTCCACCACCTCGGCCAAGAGGGCCTGCAGGGCGGTCTTCTGCTCCGCGCTTTCCTTCAGCGCGGTGATGTCCGTGCGCACGCTGACGATGCGCCCGTCCTCGAGACGGTGCTCGGTCATCCGCCACCAGCGGCCGTCAATGAACTTCTCCTCCGGGCGCCCCTGGGGATGGAGACGGGCGTCGAGGGTTTCCTTGACCCATTCCTCCTCGCGGCCGACGGCTTCGGGGATGTGGCCGCGCTCCGCCGCCGCGCGCAGCACCTCTTCAAGATTGGCGCCCGCCTGGATCAGGTCGTCGACCCCGGGATACAGGCATTCGTAGTTGGGGCTGACGGAGACGATGTGGCCCTGGTCGTCGTAGATGGCGAGGGCTTCGGAGATGTCGCCGTCGCGCACACCCTTGGCGCGTCGGAACTCTTCATTCTTCTGGGCGGTGATGTCGTGGCGCTGGCTGACCACGGTGCCGTCGGCGCGCTTGTATTCGTGGATCCGCCACCAGCGGCCGTTGATGAAATGCTCCTCGATGCGGTCGCGGGGGTTCAGGCGCTCGCGGACCCGCCTTGCGACCCAGAGCTCCTGCTTCTTCTCCTCGTCGCCGATGCCGCGCCGTTCGGCCGCGGTGCGGAGCACGTCCTCGAGCTTGGCCCCGACCTGGATTTCGTCGGCAACGTCGGGGTAGCTGTTGCGATAGGCCTCGTTGCAATAGACGATCTTGCCGTCGGAGTCGTAGACCACGACGCCGTCGTTCAAGGCCTCCATGGTGCGGTCGACCTGGAGCCGGACCTCGTTGAAGCGCCGCTTGCTTTCGATGTCGGGCGTGATGTCGCGGGCGGCGCCGAGGAAGCCCTGGAACAGGCCGCTATCCTTGTAGAAGGGCTTGCCGCTGACGGAAAAATGCAACAAGCGCCCGTCGGCGGCCATCAGCGTCCAGGCCTGTTCGCGGAAGGGTTCGCGGTGATGGCGGTTGAAGGTGCGCCCTTCACCGCGCTCGGCCGCCTCGTCGGACAGCGCGAGTTGAGGCAGGGTCTTGCCCAAGATGGCTTCGGGAGGAAGGCCGGTGGTTTCGGTGAAGCGCTCGGACACGTAGGTCACGACTAGGCGCTCATCGGTCTCCCACACCCAGTCGCTGACGGCGTCGACGATGGCGTGGAATTTCTGGGCGCTTTCCTTCAGCGCCGATTCCAGCGTTTCGCCCGGGACGTCGGCAGAATCGTCGCGTTTTGACGGGGCGTCGTCCCGGTCAACAGAAGAGCGCGATACGTCGGCGCGGACAGAATCCGCACCTTCCGCGTCACCGTTTTTTCGGCGCATGGATCGCCAACCGCTAAAATGTCCTCCGGGGCTCAGTGTATCAGTGTTTTCCAGCGCCGATCAACAAAGCTACTGCTCGCGTCCCAAACACTCGCGCAGGAAGGAGACCACCTTTTCGTCGTCCCATTCGGCGACGCCGACCAGCCGTCCGACGGTTTTTCCGTCGCGCCCGACCAGGATGGTGGTGGGCAGGCCCTGGACGCCCATAGCCCTGGACACGCGGCCCTTTTCGTCCATCAGGGTCTCCAGGTTCTTGATCTCGTGGGTTTTGAAGAAAGGCGGGACCTTGTCGAGCGCGCGCCGGTCCTCGGACAGCGCCAGCACCTCGATCCCGTCCTCGGCCAGCAAGGCGCGGAGGTTGTCGAGCGCGGGCATTTCCCGAACGCAGGGCGCGCACCAGGTGGCCCAGAAGTTCAGGACAACGCCCTTGCCCTTGTAATCGGCGAGACGGCGCTTCTTGCCCACGGCGCGGCTTTCGCCCTTGGATCCGCCGATCTTCGTTTTTGGGTTCAAGGCCAGGAACGGGGTCTTGGGCGCGGGTTTCGCGGACGTCGCCGCCCTGAAACCGGCCAGCACGCCCTCGGCCGGGACGCATCGGGCGGCCTTGGCGCTTGCAAGCGGCGGGGATATGGCCACAATCGCCATAGCAAAGATCAAAACGAGCAACATTCGAGCCATGTCGGAATCCAAATCCAAGAAGTCCAGCGCCATGTGGGGCGGGCGTTTCGCCGCCGGCCCCTCGGATATCATGGAAGCCATCAACGCTTCCATCGATTTCGACAAGCGGCTCTACGCCCAGGACATCCAAGGCTCCAAGGCCCACGCCGCCATGCTGGCGGCCAAGGGGATCATTTCCGACGGCGACGCCCAGGCCATCGACCAGGGCCTGGACGCGGTGCTGGCCGAAATCGAAAGCGGCGACTTCCGGTTCCAGCGAGCGCTCGAGGACATCCACATGAACGTGGAATCGCGCTTGGCGGAAATGATCGGCGCGCGGGCCGGGCGGCTGCACACGGCCCGGTCTCGCAACGACCAGGTCGCGACCGATCTCCGGCTTTGGGTGCGCGACGCCCTCGACGACCTGGACGCGGGGCTCCGGGACTTGCAAGACGCCCTGATCGCGCGCGCCGCGGAGAACGCGGACGCGGTCATGCCCGGCTTCACCCACCTGCAGACCGCCCAGCCGGTGACCCTGGGCCATCACCTTTTGGCCTATGTGGAGATGTTCGGACGCGACCGGGGCCGCGTCGCCGATTGCCGGGCCCGGTTGAACGAAAGCCCCCTGGGCGCCGCCGCGCTCGCCGGGACGTCCTTTCCCATCGACCGATCCATGACCGCCACCGCGCTCGGCTTCGACCGGCCCATGGCCAATTCGTTGGACGCGGTCTCGGACCGGGACTTCGCGCTGGAGTATCTTTCCGTGGGCTCCATCCTCGCCGTCCACCTCAGCCGCCTGGCCGAGGAGATCGTGATCTGGAGTTCGGCCCAGTTCGGCTTCATGACCTTGTCCGACGCGTTTTCCACCGGCAGCTCGATCATGCCCCAGAAAAAGAACCCGGACGCGGCCGAACTGGTTCGGGCCAAGGCGGGGCGCGTGTTCGGCGCGCTGCAGGGATTGCTGGCGGCCATGAAGGGCCTGCCCTTGGCCTACGGCAAGGACATGCAAGAGGACAAGGAGCCCGTGTTCGACGCCGCCGACACCCTGGCGCTTTGCGTCGCCGCCACGTCGGGCATGATTCGCGACGCGTCCTTCGACGCCGACAAGATGAAGGCCGCCGCGGGCCAGGGCTTCACCACCGCCACGGATCTCGCCGACTGGTTGGTCCGCGCGCTCGGCGTGCCGTTCCGCGACGCCCATCACGTCACGGGCAAGCTGGTCAAGGCGGCGGAGGACGCGGGCGTCGATCTCGCGGGCCTGAGCCTGGAGGCCATGCAGGAGGTCGAGCCCGGCATCACCGGTGAGGTCTTCTCGGTCCTCGGCGTGGACAATTCGGTCCGCAGCCGGACCAGCTTCGGCGGAACCGCCCCGGACAAGGTGGCCGAGGCCGCGGCCGAGGCGCGCAGGCGCTTTCTCGATTGACGGAGACTGGGCATGTTTCGAAAGATCGTTTTGATCCTGGCGATACTCGTGGTGGCCGCGCCGCTCGGGGCCTGCGGAAAGAAGGGTTCGGTCAAGAACCCGCCGGACACGACCTATCCCAGGAAATATCCGTCGAAGTAGGGCCATGGACCATTTTCGATATCAAGACGGCGTCCTCATGGCCGAGGACGTTTCCCTGGACGCCATCGCCCACGAGGCGGGGACGCCGTTCTACGCCTATTCCACCGCGACGCTGACGCGGCATTACCAGGTCTTCGCCGACGCGCTGGACGGGCTTGACGCCACCATATGCTTCGCGGTCAAGGCCAATCCCAACATCGCCGTGATCCGGACGCTGGCGGGGCTCGGCGCGGGCGCGGACGTGGTGTCGGGCGGCGAGGTCAAGCGCGCGCTGCGCGCGGGCGTGCCAAGCGAGCGCATCGTCTTTTCCGGCGTGGGCAAGACGCCTGGGGAGCTGGCCCTGGCGCTCGAGGTCGGGGTGATGCAGATCAACGTGGAGTCCGAACCCGAGCTCGAGGCGCTTTCCGAAATCGCCTCCTCCAAGGGGGGGGAGGCTGCGGTCGCCATCCGCATCAACCCGGACGTGGACGCGGACACCCACGAAAAGATCGCCACCGGGCGCAAGGAGAACAAGTTCGGGGTCGAATGGACCCGCGCCCATCAGGTCTGCGCCCGCGCCGCCGTCATGCCGGGCATCCGGCTGGTCGGGATCGCGGTGCATATCGGATCGCAGCTTCTGGACCTGCAGCCGTTCCGCGACGCGTTCCTCCGCGCGCGAGACCTGGTGGCCATGCTCCGCGCCGACGGCCTGGCGATGGAGCGCCTCGACCTCGGCGGCGGGCTTGGGATCCCCTACGACGGCGGCGGTTCGCCCAACCCCGAGGACTACGGCCAAGTGGTCAAGGAGACCGTGGGCGACCTCGGCTGCAAGCTGATTTTCGAGCCCGGCCGCATGATCGCGGGCAACGCGGGCGTGCTGGTCTCGCGCGTCGTCCACGTCAAGGAAGGCGCGACGAGGCGCTTCGTCATCGTGGACGCGGCCATGAACGACCTGATGCGCCCAAGCCTTTACGACGCCCACCACGACATCATCCCGGTCAAGGAGCCCGCCCCGGGCGCGGAGTTGAGCAAAGCCGACGTGGTCGGGCCCGTGTGCGAGACCGGGGACACCTTCGCGGTTCAAAGGCCGCTTCCGCCGCTGGCGCCCGGGGACTTGATCGCATTCCGCACCGCCGGCGCCTACGGGGCGTCCATGGCGTCCACCTACAACGCCCGGACCCTGGTTCCCGAGGTCCTGGTCAACGGGAGCAGATTCGCCCTGGTCCGCGAACCGATCACCGTCGAGGACATGATGTCCCGCGAGCGCCTGCCCAACTGGCTGGAGGGCCCGTGATCGCCTCGCGCCGTCTGGCGAACGCCTTGGCGGGCGCGAGCGCGCTGTGGGAGCGCGTCTGGCCGCGTCTCTGGCCGTCCCTCGCCGTCGCGGGACTTTTCGCAGCCGTCGCGCTTCTCGACGTTCTGCCCCTGTTGTCCTATTGGGGGCACGCGCTGGTCCTCGTCGGGTTCATCGTCGCGCTCTTGTTCAGCGCGCTGCCGATCGGGGGAATCGATTGGAGGGTTGACGAATCAACCATTCGCCGCCGGCTGGAGCGCGACAGCGGGCTCGCGCACCGGCCGCTCACAGCCGTCGACGATACGCTATCGACGGGCGACGAAGCCCTTTGGGCCGCCCATCGCGCCCGCATGGCGAAGCAGGTCCGCGCGCTCGACGTGGCGCTTCCCGCACCGGGGATGGCCAGGCGCGATCCTTACGCCGTCCGATTCGTTCCCGTCCTGGCCTTGGCCGTCGCGCTCGCCGTCGGGCATGGGGACATGGGCCCCCGATTCGCCCGCGCCGTCAGCCCGGCCTGGGGCGCGGAGGGGATCGGGGCGACGGTGGACCTTTGGATCACGCCGCCCCGTTACGTCTCGCGACCGCCCGTCCACCTGCATGGCGGCGAGACGTCGGCGCAAGCGGTCGAGGTTCCCGAATCGAGCAAGGTCCTCGCCCAGGTTTCCGGTCTGGACGAGCGTCCGCGCCTCGCCGTCGGCGAACGCGACGGAGGCGCTTTCGACGCCGTCGCGGACGGCGCTTGGCGCAAGGAGACGACCATCGATGCGGGCGAGCGGATCGCGGTGACGAACGCGGCGGGGGACGTCCTCGCCGCCTGGCCCGTCCGCGTCATCCCAGACCGCCCGCCCGAGGCGTCCTTCGCCGCCGACCCCGAAGCCGTGGGCGAGACCCGTTTCCGCCTGCGCTACGCGGCTCGGGACGACTATGGGATCGCCGAGGTTCGGGCCATTATCGCGCGGCCCGACGGCGAGCCAGCCCCCGACGGCGCCGCCCGCTTGTCCCTGAAGATGCCGCGCCCGACCGAAAAAAAGCCCGAGCGCGCCGGGACCCACGATCTGACCGCCCATCCCTGGGCGGGCGCGCCGGTGCTGGCGCAGATCGAGGTCGAGGACCACGCGGGCCAGACCGCCATCACCGAGGCGCGACCGCTGAAGCTGCCGGAGCGGACCTTCCGCCATCCCGTGGCGCGCATGATCATCACGGAGCGCAAGCGGCTTCTGTCCACGTCGCTCGAGGAAAGGAGCGCTGTCGTGGACAATCTGGCCGACATCGCGGCGGTCCCGGAAAGCTTCGACGACGACGTCGTGGTCTACCTGACCCTTCGCGCGGCGCGGGCGCGGCTGATCTACGAGCCCGAGCAGGTCGGATCGGTGATGGCGTTGTTGTGGCGCGTTGCGCTTCGGCTCGAGGACGGAGGACTCGGCATCGCCGAGCAGGCGCTTCGCGACGCCCGCAGGAAGCTCGCCGAGGCGCTTGAGCGCGGCGCGGACGGGCCCGAACTGGAGCGCCTGATGGCCGATCTCGAGGCGCGAATGCAAAACTACCTCCGCGCCCTTTCCGACCAGCTCGCCCGCAAGGGAATGACCACCCAATCCCAAGGACCGGTCCAAGACCTGTTCGGGGACCTGATGGAGGCGATCCGCGACATGATCCGCATGGGCGACGCCGAGGCCGCCGAGCGGCTGCTGGAAAGAATGGCGCAAGGCATGGACCGCGTCGGCGAAGCCATGCGTGGCGGCGCCAGCCGCGAGGAGGTGGCCAAGTTCCGCGCCGCTCTGGCGACGCTGAAAAAGTTGATCGCCGAGCAGCGCGGCCTTTTGGACCGGACCCACGCCCGGACCCGCGAGACTCGTTTTCCCGACCTGGCCCCCAAGGCCCAAGAGCAGGAGGCGCTGCGGCGCGAACTGGGCGGGCTGATGGTGGATTTCTACGACCTGATGAAGACGATCCCCGACGAACTGGGCAAGGCGGAGCGGGCCATGAGCTACGCCTCAAAAGCGCTCATGCGCTCCAACGCCAAGGGCGGGATCGCCGCCCAGGGCCGGGCGCTCGATCACCTGCGCAAAGCGCTCGAGACCATCGCCGAACAGCTCGCCAAGTCCTTGGGCGGCGTCGCCGGGGCGTCGCCGGGCTCGCGCGCCGGGCCGTTCGGGCGCGACCCCACCGGAAACCTGGACCTGCCGAGCCGGGCCGAGCGCAAGCGCGTGCGCGAAATCCTGCGCGAGCTGCGCCGCCGCGCCGGGGATTCTCGGCGCTCCCAGGAGGAGCGGGATTACATCGAGCGCTTGTTGAAAAGATTCTAATACACAGTCTTGCCTAGGCCATCGGTTGCCGTTATATTGCGCCTGCGAATTTGATGTTGCGTCGCAAAAACAGGCGACGCATCAGGGAGACACGAGAGAGACGAAGGAGCCGGTAAATGGACTGGAGCGAACTGAACGGTCTGTACTACGAGGAACTCGAGCCCGGAATGAGCGGGTACTACACCAAGACCATCACCCACACCGACATCGTGATCTTCGCTGGCCTTTCGGGCGACACCAACCCGGTGCACCTGAACGAGGAGTACGCGGCGACGACCATGTTCAAGCACCGGATCGCCCACGGCATGCTGTCGGGCGGCTTCATCTCGGCGGCTTTCGGCACGCGGATGCCGGGCGTGGGCTGCATCTACGTGCAGCAGATCATGAACTTCAAGGCGCCGGTCTACGTCGGCGACACCGTGGTGGCAAAGGTCGAGCTGCTGGAAAAGACCCACGACAAGAAGGGCATGACCAAGTGGAAGACCACCTGCTCGGTGGGCGACAAGGTCATCCTGGACGGCGAGGCCATCATCATGGTGCCGGTCAAGGCCAACGTGAAGAAGTAACCCTTCGCGGGGAGCCTTTCATGTTGCGGACGGGCGGAGGCGCTAGGCGCTTCCGCCCGTTTCCTTTTGGCCCGCCCCAGCCGCGAGCCGTCGGGCAATCCGGTCGGCTTGGAGGAATGGTCTCTCTATTTCGGCTCCTCGACGTTTCGAGTGGATTCGAGGACGATATCAACCCCACTTGGAATATTCGACCCGCCTCGGGCTCCTTACGATAATCCATCGGGAGCGGCGGGGGCCTTCATAGCCGAATTCAGGCTTCAATACGGAAGACCGAAACGTCATCCTGTTCCATTTGGGTTTCGACAAGTCGCAACCTGCATCCCTCGAATCCCCCTTCCACGACATTTTTCCTCCCGCCCAAGAAAGGGTGTCTAATTTTCTGTCTTGGAATGCCCCAAATGGGGTGAGGGGGCAAAAGAAAAGGCCGCCACTTCGACGGCCAAGGCGGTGATAAATTTAGTAGGAAAACAATATTGATGGTGAACGGCGCGGCAGCGCCGTTATTCTCCCGGTATTGGTCGGTGGAAAGCGAGAGGGCGAAATATCGCCCTCTCGGAGTTCGTTTTCCACGCGACAGCGGCTGTCTTGTCGCAAAAACCGATCGATCAGCCGCCCAGAATCGCCAGAAGCACGCCAGCCGCAACCGCCGAGCCGATCACGCCGGCCACGTTGGGCCCCATGGCGTGCATCAGCAGGAAGTTGTGGTGGTCCGCCTCCAAGCCCACCTTGTTGACGACCCGGGCCGCCATGGGCACCGCCGACACGCCGGCCGCCCCGATCAAGGGATTGACCTCGCCGTTCGTCATGCGGTTCATCAGCTTGCCCATCAGAACCCCGGTCGCCGTGCCTATGGCGAACGCCGCCAGACCAAGGACAAGAATGCCCAAGGTCTCGGCGTTGAGGAACTTGTCCGCCGACAACTTGGTGCCGACGCCAAGGCCGAGAAAGATGGTGACGATGTTGATCAGCTCGTTCTGCGCGGTCTTGGACAACCGCTCGACGACGCCGCATTCCCGCAACAGGTTGCCGAAGGTGAGGCTACCGATCAGCGGAGCCGCCGATGGCAGGAACAGGGCGCACAACAAGAGCACCGCGAGCGGGAACAATATCTTCTCCAGCTTGGAAACCGGACGAAGCTGCCTCATCACCACGGCGCGCTCTTCCTTGGTGGTGAGCGCCCTCATGATCGGCGGCTGGATGATGGGCACCAGCGCCATGTAGGAATACGCCGAGACGGCAATGGCTCCCATCAAATCCGGGGCCAATCGGCTGGACAGGAAGATCGCCGTCGGGCCGTCGGCGCCGCCGATGATGCCGATGGCGGCGGCGTCCTGGAGACTGAACTCGATCCCCGGGACGGCGTTCATGGCCAACGCCCCGATAAGCGAGACGAAAATACCGAACTGCGCCGCGGCGCCAAGGAATATGGTGCTGGGCCGGGCCAACAAAGGCCCGAAGTCGGTAAGCGCGCCCACGCCCATGAAAATGAGCAACGGGAAGACGCCCGAGTTGATGCCGATGTCGTAGACGTAATAGAGGAATCCAGCCGGTTGCGTGGGGTCGGCGGCCGCCATGGCGATTCCCGCGCCGGGGATGTTGCTGAGGATGGAGCCGAAGCCAATGGGAACGAGCAGAAGCGGCTCGAAGTTTTTGGCGATGGCGAGATAGATCAGCAAAGCGCCGACGCCCATCATCACCACCTGGCCCCAGGTGAACCCGGCCAAGCCGGTGCTTCCCCATAGGGTGGAAAGATGTGAAAAGTCCATGGGGCCGCCTTCCTAGCTCAGCGTGATAAGGGTGTCGCCCGACTGAACGGCGTCGCCCTCGTTGACGTCGACGGAGGCGACTGCGCCAGCCTTCGGCGCCCGGACTTCGGTTTCCATCTTCATGGCTTCCATGATGATGACGACATCGCCCTCGGCGACCTGATCGCCGACCTTGACCTGGATCTTCCAGACGTTGCCGGCCAAGGGCGAAGGCAACGGCTCGCCGCCGCCGGCCGCCGGAGCGGGAGCCGCCGCCGCGGGAGCCGCCGCGGCCGCTGCGGGCTGCGCGGATTTCACGCCGCCGCCGGGACCCACCTCGACATCGTAGGGCAAGCCATTGACCACGACGTGGTAATGCTCGACGCCGCCGGGCGCCGCGGGAGCGGCGGCGGCCGGAGCCGCGGCGGGCTTCTCTTCCTCGCCCGTGGGAGCCGGTTCGAACGCGGACGGGTTGTTCCTGTTTTCCAGGAACTTGAGCCCGATCTGCGGGAACAGGGCGTAGATCAGAACGTCGTCGATTTCAGGCTCGGCGAGCGTGATTTTCTTCTCGTCGGCGATTTTCGCGAGTTCCTCGGAGAGACGGGTCACCTCGGGATCCAGCAGATCGGCCGGACGGCAGACCGTGGGCTCCTCGCCTTCCTCGAGGACGCGCGCCTGCAGTTCCTTGTTCATCGGCGCGGGCGTGGCGCCGTATTCGCCGCGCAGGACGCCCCGGGTCTCCTTGGTGATGTTCTTGTAACGCTCGCCCATCATTACGTTGAAGACCGCCTGGGTCCCGACGATCTGCGAGGTCGGCGTCACCAGCGGGATAAAGCCCAGGTCTTCGCGCACCCTGGGAATCTCTTGCAGGACCGCGTCCATCTTGTCGAGGGCGCCCTGCTCCTTGAGCTGGCTTTCCATGTTGGTGAGCATGCCGCCGGGCACCTGGGCCAGCAGAATGCGCGCATCCACGCCGCGGGACGAACCCTCGAACTTGGCGTATTTCTTTCGCACGGGCCGGAAGTATTCGGCGATCTCTTCCAGCTTCTCCAAGTTCAGCCCGGTCTCCCGGTCGGTGCCATCCATGATCGAAACCACGGACTCGGTGGCGGAATGGCCGGTGGTCATGCTCATCGACGAAATCGCGGCGTCGACCATGTCGATTCCGGCCTCAGCGGCCTTGGTGATGGCGGCCGTGCTCAGGCCCGTGGTGGCGTGGCTGTGCAGCGCGATCGGGGGCGCCACGGTTTCCTTCAGCTTGGAGACCAGTTCCTCGGCCGCGTAGGGCGTGATCAAACCGGCCATGTCCTTGATGCAGATGGAATTGACCCCCAGGTCCTCAAGCTTCTTGGCCATGTCCAGCCAGTATTGGAGGTTATGGACCGGGCTGAGGGTGTAGGAGATGCAGCCTTGGGCGTGCTTGCCGTTGGCCAGGGTGGCCTTGACGGCCTCCTCCATGTTGCGGACGTCGTTCATGGCGTCGAAAATCCGGAAGACGTCCATGCCGTTCACGGCGCAACGCTCGACGAATTTTTCCACCACATCGTCGGCGTAGTGCCGGTAACCGAGGATGTTCTGTCCCCGGAACAGCATTTGCAACGGCGTATTGGGGAGCGCTTCCTTGAGTTTCCTGAGGCGCTCCCACGGATCCTCGCCGAGGAAACGGATGCACGCGTCAAAGGTGGCTCCGCCCCACACTTCGAGGGACCAATACCCCACGGCATCGAGCTTGGAGCAAATGGGCAGCATGTCTTCGATGCGCATGCGGGTGGCGAGAAGGGACTGGTGGGCGTCACGCAGAACCAGTTCCGTAATTCCAAGAGGAGTCGTTGTCATAGCGGTCGATGTCCCTCGATCATGAACACTGTTGTGATTGGATTCAGGATAAACGTGAAGAGCGATACCGTCGCACCGCGGCGCCGATTGCCGCGATGTGCTCGTTCTGAACGCCTGCCACCGCCGCTTGCGGCGCCTTGTGGACCTCGACCGGTTTTGGGAACCGAGCCTCGATCTTCTGCGCCATCTTCGACATCAGGGTGACACACGCCACCAACACGGACAGGAACACGAAAACCGTGCCCATGCCGATAACAAGAAGGTTAAGGCCTTCCGTTAGCACTTGGGTGTTCGTCATTTCCACCTAACCTTCCACGTCAAGAAACCTTGGCGCCAAGAGGACACGCAATGGAAGGCCGCGGATATCGTTATCCAAAGCCAATTTCCCGGAATCCCCCCGAGCCTTAACCACAGATTAAGTCGTTTGATGTTCGAGGGCAATGGTGAGAACACATCAGGCGCGAAACAATAAAGGCAATTCCCGGGCTGAATCGGTTGCGACGATCGCTTCGACGCCCATGAGCGGTATTGGCGCCCCTATTTTTGATGGCGGCGTTTGGACATGCGGCCTTTGGGGCGCAAACGGCCCATCCGCCCCGGAAATTTCACGACGGCGCGACTTCCGCCGCCGGAAATGCCGGCCGATGCGGCGGCGATCACTCCAGCGATTCCTTTCGAAACGTCGGGGAGACATTTGGGCCTTCCGGAAGGACCATTCTTCCGAGCCCGACCACCGTCCAAGCGTCCGCCGCGCGCGGGGGCGCCGGGGGCGAAAGGCGAATTGAATGGGTGGAGCCCGCGCATTTTCGCTATCCTTGACGCCGCTTTTCTTTCCCCTTGACCAAGCCCTTGGGCGGGCGCATTTTTCGCGCCATGCGGATATATAGGCATTACGAGGACTTGGCCGCCGACGATCGGGGATGCGCGGTGGCCATCGGCAACTTCGACGGCGTGCATCTCGGCCACCAGGCCGTGATCGGCGAGGCCGGGGAGATCGCGCGCAAGGCGGGCGCGCCCTGGGCCGTGCTGACCTTCGAGCCCCATCCGGTTTCCGTGTTCAAGCCGGACGTGGAGCCCTTCCGCCTGACCCCCATGCGCACCAAGGCCCACCACATCGAGGCGCTCGGCGTCGATCACATGGTTGTCGTCCATTTCGACAGGGATTTCGCCGGAATGGAGCCCGAGAGCTTCATCCGCCGCGTGCTGCTGGACGGCATGGACGCGCGCCACGTGGTGTGCGGCTACGACTTCTATTTCGGCAAGGGGCGCAAGGGGGACTGCCGCCTGTTGTTGGAGATGGGCGGCAAGGACCGTTACGGCTTCACCTGCATGAAGCCGGTGACCGACGCGGACGGCGAGCCCTATTCCTCGACCCGGGTGCGCGATTTCCTGAGGGCGGGAAACCCGGCCGCCGCCGCCGCCGTTCTGGGCCGCCCGTTCGAGATCGAGGCCCGGGTGGAGCGGGGGGACGAGCGGGGCCGCACCATCGGCTTTCCCACCGCCAACCTGCATCTCGGCGAATACGTCCGCCCGGCGCAGGGCGTCTACGCGGTGCGGGCCGGGGTGGACCAGGGGGCGGAGACGGCCTGGATCGACGGCGTCGCCAACTGGGGCGCGCGCCCGACCTTCGACAAGGACGACGTGGTGTTGGAGGTCCACCTGTTCGACTTCGACGACGACCTCTACGGCCGCCACCTCCGCGTCCAACTCGTCGACTTCATCCGGCCCGAGCGCAAGTTCGACGGCCTCGACGCCCTGAAGGCGCAGATCGAGGCCGACGCGAAGCGGGCGCGTTCGATGCTGAAGGAGAAGCGGTCCTAACCCGGCTTTGGCGCGCCCTTCCGCTCTCTATTTCCTCGCGAAACGAATTCCTTCAAGCCCGGGGGTGGCGAGGATGGTGAGAAGCGTCAAGAAATCCAAACGGCCTCATGTCCCAAGAAACGCCGCGAGCCGGTCCCGGAGCGCGTCGCGATCCTTCATCTCGCATTCCCAGACCACCAGCGCCTCCCAGCCCATGTCTTGGAGCTTGGCCAGGTGCTCGGCGTCGCGGGCCTTGTTGCGGGCGAGCTTGGGGGCCCAGTAGTCCCGGCGCGATTTCGGCGTGCGCGCGCCGCGCGGGCAGTCGTGCTGGTGCCAGAAGCATCCGTGCACGAAAATCGCCTTCCTCCGCCCGATGAAGGCCAGGTCGGGCTTGCCCGGCAGGTCCTTGCGATGCAGGCGGTAACGATGGCCGAGCGCCGTCACCAGGCGCCGGACGATCATCTCCGGCGCCGTGTCCCGGCTTTTCACCGCGCGCATGACGCGGCTTCGGGCTTCGGGGGTTATTTCCTTTTTATGGTTGTTGGTTTTGATTCCCGTATGGTTTCCCCGTTTCTAAGGATTCTTGTAATTCGAACTGTATCTACCCCGTGATGTGAAACCTCATATTCGACATAGCTTATTTCGTCATCATGACCACCAAAGCAAGAAACGAATGCCGAAAGTAGCTCCACGTCCTCAATCTTCTGTGAGGAAGGGCTTGCATTGTTGCGTGGGCTTGGGATCGTGCCGGGAAAAACATAAATACATGGCGGTGGCAGAAAAAATGGCCCAACTTCTCTCATTCGCATATTATTATAATCGGCCTTTGGGCATGGTCGCCCAATTGTTCCGCAGACCATGTCCCAAATAACTAACCCATCAACTTGCTTTTCCATGGAAATTATTTCAGCGCCAAGTCGAGTATGAATTCCAGACCAAGCATTTCTCCTTGGGTCAGAACCCTGATTGGTGCAAACACCCCAAACTAAAAACTCCTCCGCATTAGGAGGGCGTTCGAAAATTGTAGAATTGTTACCATCAAGACAACCCTTTAGTTCAATAACTGCCGTCTTGCCGCTCTTTAGCTGAACCACATAATCATGACGATTCTTTGCTCCAGCAAATTCCCAGTCGTCAATAAAATTTCTATCCTGCATATGATTGAGGACATGTTGAACAAATTCCCTTTTAGGACCCATTTTTGCTTTAAATTGGCCGCCAATTCGTTCAATGGCCCCCCGAAATAAGCCACTTTCATAAAATTCCCGCTCAGATAACCCATGATTTCCAAGGGTATGAGCTTGCGTCCTCAAAATCTCTGCAAAACGCTCGATCTCCTCCCGAAGGTCTTGATTCTGCTTGCAAGGTATGACGCTCATGTCGCCACCCGCCCTAAGCGGTTCTGATGCGCAAGGATCGGTTCGAAGATGTGCTCAGCCAGATGCCGGACCACTGGAACCACAACGCCATCTCCCGTCAGGTGATAGGCCTCATTATAGTTTTCGGGAAGGCGGTATTCGTCCGGCAACCCCATCAAACGCGCCGTTTCTCTTGTTGAGATCAATCTAGACCTGACGTTCTCGCCATCGACGACAAGAATCAGTTGTCGACTGGATCCGCCAGCAGGCGTGCGCAAACAACCCGCCACATCATCAAAGCGGATTTCCGCGCGTTGGACTTTGAAACCGTCTTGGTCGCGGCGAGTTCGCTTGTAGATGGCCCCAACCATTCTCGTCCTCGCCTTTTTGGCTTGCTGAACCTTTGCGTGGTTCACTTCGCTCATCATATCCAACAAACGTTTGGTTTCTTCGGCCGAATGCCAATCGACGCTTCTGGGATCATCTTCGATTATGTCTGCGAAACGCGCGTTACGCTTCAACGGTTCTGGCAAGGCCCACCAAATCCACATTTGTTTCGCCGCGTTAGGCAAATTTTCGTATGCAGTCTCAAGCGCACGGGTTTTCCAGGAACTGCAAAGCTGTGAATCGATCAATTGTTCAGGCAATTCAACATCAGCATGTACCGCTATAATGAACAATCGAGGACGGGACTGTGGTATAAATTTCGCAGCGTCGATCACAAGTGCGCCACAACGGTATCCACCAGAATTCAAAGCCGTGCAAATGGCCGCGAAATCCTTGCCGCCATGCGAGGTCAGCGTTCCACAGACATTTTCCAGGACAATAAGTCGGGGGGGCCTTCCTTCTGCGACGAGGGCCTTCATCAAATCCCAAAACGGCCAGAAGGTCCCGGACCTATCACCCTTTAGACCTGCGCCACCTCCGGCAAGGGACAAATCTTGGCAGGGGAAGGAGGCCCAAACCAAATCGCCCACGTCTGGTAAGTCGCGGGTCGAAAGAGTTCTGACATCGCCGGGTTTGAGGACGCCACTTTCCCAGTTCTCCGTATAAACACGGCATTTTTTGTAATCAAAATCGTTGGAGAAGAGACACGTCCATTCCGGCCCAAGCCCCATCCGAGCCATTCCGCCCCCAGCGAAAAACTCATAAAAGAAACCCATTAAGCTCCCCCTCGTTTACCCGCGTTAGTAAACGTACTTACGGTGGGTAGAAACGCATTATAATGCGATTCTGAATAAAATCGCAAATGTTCTTTTTATGTTCTCAATGTTTTGCGCAAGATATAGTGACAAAAAAGGATGTCAGACACAAACACTATGGTTAACAAATCTATTGAAACGTTGGCTGGCAACCACCTTTAAGCCGACGTTGGCAGGATCCTGCCCCTCAAGACCACTCGTCCTCGTCCTCCCAGCCGTCCCATTCCTCCTTGAGCTCCAGGATCTTGGGCAGGATCTGTTGGAACAGTTCGGCCAGTTTGGGGTCGAAATGGGTTCCGCTGTCCTCCTGGATGGTCGCGGCCGCCTTTTCGACCGGCCAGGCCTCCTTGTAGGGGCGGCGCATGGTGAGCGCGTCGAAGACGTCGGCGATGGCGACGATGCGGGCGGATTCTGGGATGTCCTCGCCCTTCAGGCCTTCGGGATAGCCGTTGCCGTCCCATTTTTCGTGGTGGCTCATGGCGATCTCGGTGGCGAGGACGAACATGGGCATTTCGCTGGCCATCAGAATCTCCGCCCCGACCTTGGAATGGGTTTTCATGATCTCCCATTCCTCGGCGTCCAGCTTGCCGGGCTTTTTCAGGATGGAGTCGGGGATGGCGATCTTGCCCATGTCGTGCAGGGGGGCCGCCATCTCGATCTGCTCGGCGTCCTCCTCGCTCCACCCCGCCGCCACGGCCAGGGCGCGGGCGTAGGACGCCATGCGCCAGATGTGCACGCCGGTGTCGGTATCGTTGAAGTGGCCCGCGACGCCCAGCATCTGGATCGAGTCGCGCACCAGCTTTTCGTTCTTCTGCACTTGGACCCGAACCGCTTCGGTCAGGTTGTTGCGTAGGCGGCTGAAGGCGATCTGTGTCTCCACCCGGGCCTTGACGATGACGGGCTTGATCGGCTTGGCGATGTAGTCGGCCGCGCCGACCTCGAAACCGTGGGTTTCGTCGCTGATTTCCGACATGGCGGTGACGAAGACCACGGGGATATTGTGGGTCGCGTGGTCCGCCTTCAGGCGGCGGCAGACCTCGAACCCGTCCATTTCCGGCATCATCACGTCGAGCAGGATCAATTCGGGATGGTTCTCCTTGGCGATTTCGAGCGCCTTTTCGCCGTTCTTGGCGAGAAGAACCATGTAGTCGTCCTTGAGGATCTCGTTCAAGACCGACAGGTTCGTCGCGTCGTCGTCGACGATCAGAATCGAGTCCTTTTTGTCACTCATAAAACGTCTCCGTTCAGGGCCTGCATGCGTTGACCGCGGCGTCGCCGCACACCAGCGGGGCGACCCGGTCCATGTCTGAATACAGCGCGTTGGTCCGGGATTCCAGCTTGAGCGAGGGGAAAGCGAGCCGCTTGCGAAGCTCGGCCGCCACCTTGCCGATGCGCTTGGCGCGGCCGCCGACCGATTTCAGGCCGTCGATGGCGACCTCCACGTCCAGGTCCAGACCGGCGACGGCGCCGTCCAGTTCGTTTCTCGCCCGGTTCTCCAACTCCCCGGCCAGAACGCCGAGTCCGTAATCCCGGGCCGCCTCCAGCATGGCGCCGTCCAGGGTCTTTTCGATCTCCGCCTCGACGGCCCGCCGTCCCTTGACGATGGTTCCCGAATCCATGCGCAGCGGATAGTGGGCGGGCGCGACCGTGGCCGTCGTCAGATCGCCGAAGGCCGAAGACTCGCGCAACGTGACGGCCTTGGCGTAGGGAAAATAGACGGTGAAGGTGGCGTTCATGGCCGATCCCACCCGGCGCAGCGGGTCGTTCAGCCCGGCGAGCCGGTTGTCCGCCGCCTCGATCCCATCGGCCACCGGAGCCAGGGTGGCGAAGGCGGGCGCGGCGGTCCCGTCGATGTAGTCGCCGATGGCGTCCACGGTCCCGATCGCTTTGCCCAGCGCCCGGTTCAGCCGCTTCAGCCGACCGGACGAGCTTCTGGCGAAGGCGTTCAACTTGGACTGCAGGCAGACGCGCACCCCGTCGAGCCGCTTGGGCACGCCGTCGACGCAGGCTTGGGCCCCGCCGACGGTGGGGGCGTAGGCGGACATGAAGGAGAACTGGAATTCCTCGAGCTTGTCACGCGCCGCCCAGACGTCCTCGTGGAAGATCTTCAACGCCGCCTCGGCCTTGGCCACCTTGTCGTTCAGGCGGGACAGGTCCTTCCTGGCCTGCTTGGACGGGTTGGAAAGGATGCGGATGGCCTCGATCAGGCGCTCGGCGTCGTCTTCGAGCCGGGGGACCTGGCGCGCGGTCTCCAGAAGGCGCTTGTTGCGCTGGAACTGGCGCGAAAGCTGGCCCAGCTCCCCCGCCATGCGCGACGGCAGGGCCATGACGGCGCGCAGGTGGACCAGGCGGCCGTGCAGCGCCTTCAGCTTGTCCTCCAGCCGGTTCACGTTGGCCGAAAGCCGCGTCATCTCGCGATCGACCTCGGGCGCGGCCTCGAACGTGGGCGAGGCGGCCGCCGGGCCCGCCAAGGCCAGCGCCAGAACGAAGATCGCCCCCCAACGCCCGACCATCACAAGCCCCCCGCCAGAATGGCCGCCAGCACGATCCAGCCGAAATGCCGGTTGGACTTGAACTTCGCCAGGCAGTCCCGGGGGTCGTCGATGTCCACGCTCAGGACCTGCCAGGCCAGGTGCCCGGCGGCGACGGCCAGGACGGCGTAAAACCCCGATCCCATTCCGGCCAGCCAGCCAGCCGTCGCGACCAAGGCGACCATGGCGGCGTAGAACGCGCCGACGAAGGGCCGGGTGGCGGTTCCGAGCCGAAGCGCCAAGGACTTCACCCCGACCTGGACGTCGTCGTCCTTGTCCTGGTGGGCGTAGATGGTGTCGTAGCCGAGCGTCCAGAAGAAACCCGCGAGATAAAGCGCCAGGGGCGCCCAGCCGAGATCGCCCCGGACCGCCGCCCAGCCCAAAAGCGCCCCCCAATTGATGGCGAGCCCCAGAACCGCCTGGGGCCAGTAGGTCACGCGCTTGGCGAAGGGATAGATCGCGACGAGCCCCAAGGACGCCGCGCCGACGGCGATGGCGAAGGGCGAAAGCTGTGCCAGAACCATCAGCCCGATGGCGAGCAGCAGCGCCAAAAACGCCAAGGCTTGGGTTACGGAAACGTCGCCGCTGGGGATCGGTCGGTCGGCGGTGCGCGCGACCCGGCCGTCGAAGTCCCGGTCCGCGATGTCGTTGACGGTGCAGCCCGCAGCCCGCATCACGATGGCCCCGACGGCGAACAGCGCCATCAGCCCAAGCTCGGGCGAGGACGGCTGGGCCAGCGCCGCGCCCCACCAGCACGGGAACAGCAACAGCCACGTCCCGATCGGCCGATCGATCCGGGCCAGGCGCAAATAAGGCCTGATCCCCGACGGCAGCCGGTCGATCCAATGGACGACGGGAATATCGCTCGCGCTGTTCACGGTCTCCGCCATGGGGGGAAATGTACGGGATTCTCTGGGTTTGTGGAAGGGTTTTACGCTGGCGCGCCTTACGCGTCGTTATGCTTGCGTCACCGCTCCGCCCCCGCCACCAGCCGTTTCCGCCGCTCATGCGTTTCGAACATCTTCCAGCGGGCGATGGGGATGTTGCGGAGGATGTCGCCGGGGATGCGGTAGATCTCGACGGGTTCGAGCGCGCGGACGGTGAGCGCGCCGGGGGTTCCGAACACGGCCGTCTCCTCGCCGAAGAAGTCGCCCTTGGCCAGGGTCTCCAGCACGTCGTCGCCCGCGAGCCTGGCCAGCGTCCCCTTGCGGATCATGTTGAGCCCGATGTCCTCGTCCGGCGCGAACTCGTATCCCGAGGGATAGGCAACGGGGACCAGCTTTTGGGCGATGCGGTTCTGCACCGCCTGGGACATGGCCTCGCCGAACAGCCAGGTGGTGTCGAGGAACTCGCGCCGCGCTCTCAGCCGCTCGATCTCGTCCCACAGGTCGTTGAGCTTGACGAAGCGGCGGTAAAGCGCGCTCGGAATCCGGAGCGCCTTGGCGAAGCTCTCGGCGCGGAAGGTGTGGGGCAGGGGCTCGCCCTTCAGGCCCGCCATCTCCCCGATCAGGGTCCCGGCGTAAAGCGTGTGGCGGATGCCATGGTCGGCGCGGATGGCGTCGACGATGCCGGAGAGCAACAGGTACATGTCCTCGTTCCGCTCCCCTTCCTTCAATACGATGGTCTCGGGGTTGAAGGTCACCACGTTGTGGTTGAGCAGGATGCGCAGGTGGTGCATCGGCGCGTTGGGGAAGTAGGCGTTCAGGAACTCGAACGCTTGGCGGTGCTCGAACCGTTGATGGGACGGGATCAGCGTGTCCACGGTGCCGAACGGGGCGCCCGATCCGATCTCCTTCTCCTCGTCGGTGAAGGTCTTTGAGGTGTGGGACAGCACGATCTTGTCCGACGGGTCCTTGCGGAAATCCTCGGCCCGGCCGTGGATCATGCCGCCGCCGATGTCCAGCTTCTTCACGTCGGCCTCGACCATGTAGTCGGCCCGGACCTTGTCGGCGAAGGCGGGCGAAACGTCGCCGGGCCCGTCGCCGACCATGGCGTCGAGCACCTCTAGCCCGACCGTGTCGGCGAAGTGCGCGTAACTGCGGTACCCGTCCTCCCACATGGTGCGGAACACGAACACGGAATTCTCCACCGGGTGGGGCGACAGTAGCGGCTTGACCTCCAGCCCCTCGATATCGTTCCAGGCGTCGATCTCCAGGTCGTGGATGTCGAAGTAGTGGGCGAAGTCCTCCTCGCCGATGGACAGGAGCGCGGACAGCTTGCGGGTGACGGACGCCCGGACCAGTGGAGTCGCGTAATACTTGATGCGGTGGTCGGAGCGCAAAAGCGCGGGCAACCCGGCGAAATGATCGTCGTGGGAATGGGTGTGGAAGATGCCCTCGATCTCGTTGACGCCGATGCCGAGCGAGGAAAGGGTCTGGATGATGTTGGGGCCCGCGTCGATCAGGAACATGCGGCCGTGGTACATCA
Source organism: uncultured Hyphomicrobiales bacterium (assembly GCA_964344345.1). Taxonomy (GTDB): domain Bacteria; phylum Pseudomonadota; class Alphaproteobacteria; order Rhodospirillales; family CAYFNC01; genus CAYFNC01. The sequence goes on from CAYFNC010000004.1 coordinate 86,526, forward strand.
GGATGCTCGACATGCAGGGCCGGTCGATGTCCCACCCGTCGCCCTCGCCCGTGTGCAGGACGGCGAAGTATTCCCGGATGACGTTGTGGTGGCCGAGCGGGTAGGGGGCGCAATAGGACTCCAGGGGCTCCAGTGTCAGGTCCACCACCACGGTCTCGTCTTGATAGTCGAACGCGAACTTGTTGAAGCCTAGGCGCTTGACGCCGACGCCGTTCAGGATTTCCTCGCGTTCGTCCTCGATGAACAGGGGGTCGATGAAGTCCCGGCTGTCGCGGATGCTGCCGAAGGCGAACTTGAGCTTGAGCCGCATCAGTTCGTCCGCTTCATCGGGAGATGCGCCCGCCTGGACCATCTCGTCGATGGAGGCCAAGCCGTAGTTGCCCCGGTGGATGTACTCCATCTGGGAGTTGACCTGTTCGCGGAGGCCCATCAAAAGGGGCTTCTGGCCGGTGTTGTTGGGATGATCGGGGAGGATCATGCCCTGGCGGTAGAGCATCTGGAGCACGGGAAACTCCGCCATGTTGGCGAACTGCCCGTTTTGCAGCATGACGTCGGAAAGCAGGATGGCGTTGGGGCCGGTCTCGAACGGAACGCCGTCCGCCTCGGTCGGCGCGACCAAGCCGCGTTTCAGAAGGTGCTTGATGCTGTCCGCAGGACAGCCGCACAGAACATAGACCCCGGCTTCCGCGACCTCGACCCAATGGATCCCGTCGGACACCGTGATCTTGCGTATCTTCCGCATGCCTTATCCCTTCGGGCGGCCGCCCATCGACCGTATCCGACCATATGAGGGCCCGCGGCTCAAGCGCAAGGCGCGCCCGCTTGGGCGCAGCCAATAAAATCGCGTTTGTCGCCGCGAGGCCGACGCGTGGCGCCCGCGGCGATCAGTCCTCTTCGGCCCAGGAAGCGTCTTCGTCGCCGTCGTCCAACATGTCCGCGTCGGACAACTCGTCCTTTTCCGCCTTGGGGGCGGGATCGTCGTCGAAGGTCACCTCGACCATGGGTTCGTCGTCCAGAAGCATGCCGGCGTCGACTTCGCCGCCGCCTCCGCCTTCCAGGTCGGCGAGAAATTTCTTGCCCGCGGGTATTACGGCCTTTTCCGCGATTTCGCGGCCGATGCTGAAGCCGATCCCCACAAGCGCGGCGGTGACGGCGAGCGGTGCGAGTGGAAGCATGTGGTCCTCCCTGCGTGACGAGGCTCCGCAACCATCGGGCCTCTATGTGTCCCTGATGGAAAGTACCACGATATTCCAACGTTATCCATAGGATACGCCAAGCGTTACGATCCCATGCCCTCGATCCCGCCGACAAGGGCCCGGGCGGCGTCGCAACCGGCCTGGAAGTCCAGCGTCATCAAGGCGGTTTCGAGCGCCTCCGCCTCGCTCTCGAGCCCGCTTCCCATGACGGCGTCCTTGATGCTGGACGCCATGCCGACCGAGCGCATGTTCCGGCCCTCCATCAGCTCGATCAACTCTTGGCACTGGGCGAGGACTTCCGATTTTTTCCCGTCGTCCCAGGCCGCGCCGGTCGCGGCTGGCTTGGGCTGCTTCCCTTCGATGGCGGCGATCGCGTTCTTCATGCCATCGGAGAAGGCGGTGAACGCCGCCTTGTACTTGTCCTTCTCGCGGTCTTGCAGGATGGTTTGGAAGTCGCGCGCGGCCTCGAACAGACCGACTGCGCCCAGGTTGCCCGCCGCGCCCTTGACCGCGTGGACGACGGAGAACGCGGCGTCCGCGTCGCCGTTCTTCAAGGCGGCGGCGATCCGTTTCGACGCGTCGGCGTTGGATTGCGCGAAGGACGCCATCAGCTTGCGCAGCAGCGTCTCGTCCCCGTTGACCCGGCGCAGGGCTTCCGGAATGTCGAAGCCAGGCAGGCTGAATGACGAGGGCGCCGCCTTCTTCTTTTTCTTTTTCCGCGTGGGCGATGGCGGCGGGGCCGGCGTTTCCGCCGTTTCCCCGGCTTCGGACGGCCCCAGCCATTTCTCCAGGGTCTCCATCGCCTGGTCCACGTCGATGGGCTTGGGGATGTGGTCGTTCATGCCCACGTCGAAACATTGCTGGCGTTCGTGGTCCATGGCGCTAGCGCTCATGGCGATGATGGGCAGGTCCGCGAAGGCGGGGCGTCCGCGGATGGCCTCGGTCGCGGCGTATCCGTCCATCACCGGCATGTGCAGATCCATGAGCACGGCGTCGAAGGCCTTGGGGTTCTTGTCCAGCATGTCCACGGCCTCTTGGCCGTTTTCGGCGACGAGCACGGAAGCGCCCTCGCCCGACAGGATGGCGACCGCGACTTCCTGGTTGACCTCGGTGTCCTCGACCAGCAGCAGGGTCCGGCCCGCGAGCCGGTTGTCGGATCCCGCGGCGGCCAAGGTTTCCGACTTTTCCAGGCCCAGCGCCACCATGACGGCGGATTTCAATTGCGCCGGAGCCACCGGCTTGACCAAAAGGCCCGAGAGGTCCAGGAACTCGGTCTTGTGGCGGACGTCCTCTTCGTCGAAGGCCCGGACCAGGGGGATGGTGGGGACCGGCGGGCCCGCGCGGCGGAAGCTTCGGAACAGCTCGACCCCGCTGATCCCGTCCATGCGCCAATCGTGCAGGATCAAATCGAAGGATGGTTTCCCGTTTTGGCCCGCGCTTTCGATTTCGCGAAGCGCCGCGTCCACCCCGTCCACTTTCTCAATCTCCATGCCCCAGGCGGCCATCAACTCGCCGAGCGCGACGCGGGAGATGGGGAAGCCGTCGGCCAGCAGCGCGCGCTTGCCCGCAAGCTCGTCCACGGGCGCGGCAACGGGCTGGGCGTCGGGGACGACGGCGAAGGGCAGGACGACGCGGAATTCGCTACCCTTTCCCTTCTCGCTCTCGACGCCGATCTCGCCGCCCATCTTCTCGGCCAACTGCTTGGAGATGCTGAGCCCGAGCCCGGTGCCGCCGAATTTCCGGGTGGTGGACGCGTCGGCCTGGTTGAAGGCCTGGAACAGGCCCCGGCATTGCTCCGGCGTCATGCCGATGCCGGTGTCGATGACGGAAAAGCCGAGGACGGCGCGCTTGGGCCCGGTCTCCTCCACGGAAATCGACAGCACGACCGAGCCCTCCTCGGTGAACTTGACCGCGTTGTTGGCGAGGTTGATCAGGATTTGCCCCAGTCGGGTGGGGTCGCCCCGCAGATGGTCGGGGCAGTCGGGCGGGATGCGGATGGCGAACTCGATATCCTTCTTGCGGACCACGCCGCCGATGACGTCGGCGAGCTTGTTCAGAACCTCGCCCAGGTGGAATTCGGTTTCCTCCAGCTCCAGCTTGCCCGCCTCGATCTTGGAGAAATCCAAGATGTCGTTGATGATGGTCAGAAGGGAATGGGCGGAGTTGTTGGCCTTTTCCAGATATTCGCGCTGGGTGCGGCTGAGCTCGGTCTTCTCCATCAGAAAATGCATGCCGATGACCGCGTTCATGGGCGTGCGGATTTCGTGGCTCATGTTGGCGAGGAAGGCGGACTTGGTCTGGTTGGCCTCTTCGGCCTCGCGGGTGGCGCGCTTCAGCGCCATGGCCTTGCGCTTCAGGTCCGTCATGTCGAAGATCCAGGTCAGCACCGCGGGCTTGTCGTCGTAGTCGCCGGCCTGCATGGAGATGGACACCCAGGCGACGCGCTTGCCCGGAAGCTCCAGTCGCGCGCCCGCGTTGCGGACCTCCTCGCCCCGCTTCACCCGGCTGATCAGGGCGCGGTAGAACGCCGCGTTGGAGAAGCGCAGTTCGCGGCGCACCGATCCGTCCTTGTTCCGGATCGCATGGGCCATGTCGGTCAACAGGCGGTTGCCGCGCACCACGCGGCCGTGGAAATCGATGACGCCCGCCGCGATCGGGCCGGACTCGATGGTGTCCACGATGGCGTCGAAGCGCAGCTTCACGTCCTTGTGGGCGGTGATGTCGATCCACTGGACGATGGTCGCGTCCTTGGCCGAGCGGCGCTCCTTGACCTCGAGCCAGCGGCCGTCGACCAGGTTCAGTTCCATCTGGTGGCGCTGACGGCTGTGGCGCTCCATCATGTCCGCGACCCAGGCGTCGGGATCGCGCGCTTCCACGGCGAACTCGCCGCCCTCCATGGCGAAGCGGATCAGTTCCTCGTAGCGCATGCCCAACAGGACGCGGCGGTCGCGAAGCGACGTGAACACATAACGAAGCTGGGCGTTGTGGTAGATCAGGACGTCGTCCGCGTCGAACACGGCGTATGCCGTGCGCAGGTCGTCGAAGGCGTCGAAGACGTCTTGCTCCCTCCCGGACGCAATTTCCGACATGCACCCCTCAGCACAAGAATCAACGTAGGATTGCTAAACAAGCGAAACGCGCGGAAACCCGCGCGAAAGCGGAATGGGATTCGGCGTTACTGCGACGCGTAGGATTCGAAGGCCTTGCGGAGCTTGCGCAGCTTGGGGCCGAGTTCGGTGATGATGGTCCCTACGTCGCCCCGGACCTGGTTCAACTCGTTGGCGATGCCGTCGGTCGGGGGAGAATCGCCGTGGGCCTCGCTCAGTTCCGCGACGGTTTCCAGAAGCGCCATGAGCGCGCGGAACTCGTCGCCCTCGCCCACGTGGGTCGCGGACATGCGCTCAACCAGCAGAAGCTCCATGAAGCCCTTGTAGCGGAGAAGCTGGCGGTTGCGGGACTCCATCTTCTTCTGCATTGCGCGGAGCCCGAGATGGGCGTGGATGCGCGCGACCACTTCCTCCTTGGAGTAGGGCTTGACGATGTAGTCGACGCCGCCGACCTCGAAGCCCCGGATCTTGTCCTCGGTGGCGTCCATGGTGGTGTTGAACAGGACCGGGATGTCCTGGGTCACCGGGTTGGCCTTCAGCTTCTCGCAGACCTCGTAGCCCAGCATGTCCGGCATGTTCACGTCGAGAAGGATCAGGTCGGGCTCCTGGTCCACCGCCATGTTGAGCCCATCCGTTCCGTTCAAGGCGACGATGACCTCGTGCCCTTCCAGAAGCTGGGAGATGAGATGGGCGTTAACCGGCTCGTCATCGATGATGAGAATGGTCTGGGGCTCAGCCCCTGCATTGGCTTGTTCGGAGGCGCTCATATGATCCCCATTCACCTGCTCGTTCCGTCCGGCGGCGCGTCCCATCCCCGCGCTCCGAAGTTCAAATCAAAACGTGACGCCCACCCGAGTGACCCCAAAACAGGCGGTTTACACGCTCTCCCACACCTTCGAGTCAATATATCCCACATGACTCAAGGTTTCCAGCCACAGGGGCCAGTCGTGCTGGTTGTCCTTGAAGCTGATCAAGTTGACCGCGATGGTCGACGCGTTGCGTCGCATGACGTCGGCCTTCGCAATGTCGAAAGACGCATTCCGGCCGGGGACGTCGATTCGGGTGACGGTCTCGCCGTCGAACCCGCGGATGGTGAATTCGAACCCGGTCAGGAACAGCTTGTTGATCGAGGCGTAGCGCACGGCGCCGGTGCGGCTGGTCCAGTAGACGGTCATCTCGTCCGCCCTGGGGACCACGTGCATGGAATGGCGCTTTTCCTTGACCCGTTTCGGGTCCAACTTCTGCGCGGGTTGGGTGCCCTTGGCCTCCATTTCCCGGAATTCCTGGACGATGTCCTTTTCCATGTGCGATTCGGGCGCGAATTTCTCTCGCAGGACCGCGGCCTCGGAAAGCGCGTCCTTGATCTGGGCGGAGAAATCGGGACGGGGGACGCGGGCGACGGTCTTGGCCGCGGGCTTCGCCTGGGCCGCGGGCCGCGCCTTTTTCTTGGAGGCCTTCTTCTTGCTCTTCTTGGCGGGTTTGCTTTTTAGCTTGGCCGCCAGTTTGTTGGTCAGATCCTTGAGCGAGCGCTCATCCACGCCGCCGAGACCGTACCCGGTCGCCGCCGCGCCAAGAATCATAAGAGCGGGAAGAAGCAAATTCATTATTCACCCCCTGTTCGGGACGGACGGTTCACCATCCCGAGCAGCGCGTCAATGCGGAAAAAACCACGTCTCTTCAGTAGCATGGACCGTGTCCAAAAGGAGTGTCGCATCGAATCGCCCACGGGACGGTCCCCCATTCGCCCAAAGACTAGCCTTCTTTGCGGGCGCGCACAAGAAAAGATGAGAATGTTTTGCAACGTCTCGGGCGTCCTTTCCGTCAGCGCAAGAGCGCCCTAACCCCTTGAAATCGCCATGATGGAAATCCTCTTGCAGAGAAGGTAGCCTCGACAATCGCCTTCATGTCGGTGATAGTGCGGCTGGGCGCGAAAAATTGAGTGAGGGGGCCCGCCAGGTGTCCAAGGCTGCGAAAAACGTCTACGTCCTCGGCATGGCCGCCATCGTGCTGATCCTCGTGGTCGCGCTCGCCGTGCAGCGCGGAGACGACAAACGCGCCCTGATCGACGGCCAGGAGGAGCAGAACTTCCAAATGGTCCAGACCCTGGCCAACGTCCTGTGGTCGCGGTTTTCCGAATACATAACCTCCGAATCCATCCCCGACGGCAGCCACGAGACAGAGCCGCAAATCCATCAGGAGTTGCACGCGGTGCTCGAAAAGCTCACCTCGGGCCTGCCGGTGGTGCGGATGAAGATCTACAACATCGGCGGCGACGTGGTGCTGTCCCACCCCCATCCCAGCCGCCTGGCCCCGGCGCTTCCCGGCGACGGGTTCCGCAAGGCCCTGGACAAGGGCGGGCCGGTCAGCTTCCTGATCCCCGCCAACGCCAAGGGCCAGGAGGACGGCGAGGTCTTCCCCTGGCCGGTGGTGGAGACCTACGCCCCGGTGGCCGGTCCCGACGGCGAACTGCTTGGCGTGTTCGAGATCTACACCGACGTCAGTCCCCAGATGAAGCGCCTGGACGAAAGAACGTTGCGGCGCGGCGCGATTCTCGGCGGCATGCTCTTGGCCTTCTACCTTCTGGTCGCGTTGCTGGTGCGCCGGGTGGAGGCGGGATCGAGCCCGGCCGTCGAAACGCCGGAGCGGTCCGACGACGGCGAACAACGCCTCCGCGCCCTTTTGGACGGCGCGCCCTTCGGTTTCGCCGTTCTCGATCCGGACGGCGCCGTTTTGGCCGACAACCCGCCCATGCGGGCCATGCTGGGCGGCGAGGGGCCGATCCGGGACTTGCTGGAGGACGCGACCGCTTTCGATCGCATGCTGGCCCGGATCAAGGACGGGCAGGCCGCCTATCCGGTCGAGGCGCGCATTCAAGGCGAGGAGCCCGCCCGCTGGATCGAGCTGTCGCTTGAAACCGCGGAATACGAGGCCGCGCCCGCCGTCGCCGTCTGGGCCCGCGACATCACCGCCGAAAAGAAGGAGCAAAGGGAGCGCGAGGAGGGCGAGCAGAACCTTCTCGACGTGATCGAGGCCAGCCCCGTCGCCGTCGGCATCGCAGACGAGACCGGCCGGTTCCTGTATTGGAACCCGCTGTTCTTCCGGCTCGGCCAGCAACTGCCCAACGAGTCCGGCAACATCGATTTCCGCCTCGCCTTCGTCGATCCCGCCCAGCGCGAGCGGCTTTACGCCGACCTGGACCGGGACGAGCGGGTGGAGAATCGCTTGTGCGAGATCGCGCTCGACGACGGGACCACCGCCTGGACCCTTATCTCCATGCGCCGGATGATGTTCGAGGGCCAGATGTCGGCGCTGACCTGGGTCTACGACATCACGCGCATGAAAGAGCAGCAGGACGCGCTCGACGAGGCCCGCGAGGCCGCCGAGGGCGAAAGCCGCAGAAAATCCGAATACCTGGCCACCATGAGCCACGAGATCCGCACCGCAATGATCGGCGTGTCCTCCATGGCCGAGCTTCTGGACCGGACCCCGCTCACGCCGGAGCAGCGGCACATGAACGCGGTGGCGCGGGAATCCACCACCGCCCTCGTGGCCACGCTCGAGGAGATCATGGATTTCGCCCGCATCGAGGCCGGAGCCATGGAGCTGGAGCCCGTCGACGCCTCCCTGTCCCGGGTGGTGGAGGACGCGGTGGAGCGCATGGCGGGGCTCGCGGCGGAAAAGGGGCTGGAGCTGTTTTGCCACGTGGACCCGGGCCTGCCCGACCGCGTCCAATGCGACGCCAAGCGCATGCGCCAGATCCTGGCCAACCTGATCGGCAACGCCGTGAAGTTCACCGACGCGGGCCAGGTGTTCGTCGATATCCGCCCGGCCGTTCCGGGCGCGGAGGCGGCGGACGGCGAGACCGTCGAGGTCCTGGTCGAGGTGGTCGACACGGGCCCGGGTATCCCGCCCGATGCTTTGGAGACCCTGTTCAAGCCCTACGCCCGGGACGGAGAGCAGACCATCGAGCGTTTCGGCGGCGCGGGGCTCGGCCTTTCGATCTGCCGGGCTCTGGCCTCGCTGATGGGCGGCGGGATCGAGGCCGCCAACAACGAGGGCGGCGGAGCCGCCTTCCGGCTTCGCCTGCCGCTTCTGGCTGCGGCGGAGCGGCGCGGGGAACAGGGCCAGGACATGGCGGGATCGCGCGTCCTGCTGGCCACCGGCGGCAGCGGCGCGGCGGACGTGGCGGCGAGCTATCTGGCCTTCATGGGCGCGGCGACGGACGCGGCGTCGTCCGCCGAGACCGCGCTCGACATGATGCGCCGACAGGTGGCGCTCGGCGCGCCGTACAAGGCCGCCGTGGTGGACAGCGCGCTCGCCGACGTCCACGGCCGCGCCCTGGTCCGCGCCATCCACGCCGACAGCCAGTTGCGCGACGTCCGGCTGGTTCTGTTGCGGCCCTTCGGCGGCGAGCCTTCCGAGGACGGGGCCGAATTCGCCTTCGCCGTCCTGGACAAGCCGATCCGGCGCGGGGAATTCCGCCGCGCCATCGCGGCCGCCGCCGGTCTGGGCGAACTCGACCGGCCCGCCGGGCGCCGGGCGGACGACAGCGGCGGACCATGGACCTACGAGCCGCCGAGCGTCGAGGAGGCGCGGGCGGCCGGCGCTCTGGTCCTGGTGGCCGAGGACAACGACACCAACCGTTCGGTGATCCGGATCATGCTCGACCGCCTGGGCTACGCCTGCGAGCTGGCCATGGACGGCGCCGAGGCGTGGCGCATGATCGGCGCCGGAGAATACGGGCTGGTGCTGACCGACTGCCACATGCCGGAAATGGACGGCTACGAGCTGACCCGCAAGCTCCGGACCGCCGAGGCGGAATCGCTCGGGCGGGCGCGCCTTCCCGTGATCGCGCTGACCGCCGACGCCCTACCGGGAACGGCGGGGAAAAGCCGCGAAGCGGGCATGGACGGGTATTTGAAAAAGCCCGTGGGGATGGAGGAGCTCGAAGCCGCGCTCCGCGAGCATCTGCCCCGGGCCGAATCCCTTCGCGGCGGCCCCCCCGTTCCCGAGCCGCCCGAGACGTCGGCGCCGGAGATGGAGTCCATTCCCGACGACGGGCTCGACGACGAGGAGCGCGAGGTCCTGGCCGAGCTGCAAGGCGCCGGCGAGCCCGAAGCGCCGCCCCCGCCGTCCATGTCCGAGGAGCCGGCCCGGGAGTTCGAGGCCCCCCCGGTGGTCAAGCTGTTCACGGCCCCTCCGCCCGAAAAGGGACCGCCCAGGCATCTGGACGATCCGGAAATCGCCGCCCTCCCGGTCCTGGAAACCGCGTACCTGGCCGAGGAGCTTGGCGTCACCGAGGGCATGATCGGGCCCTTCCTCGAGGATTTCCTCGCCGCCGTCCGGCCCCTGATCGACGCCGTTTCCCTCGCCTTGGCAGAGGGGGACCGGGACGAGGCCCGGGCCAAGGCCCAGGCCGCCGCAGCCGCGTCCAAGGGCGCGGGCGCCGAACGCCTCGCCGCCGCGTGCGAAAAGACGGCGCGGAGGATCGATGCGGGCGAGGCCGATGGCGTCGAGGGCCCCATGCGCGACGCGCTGGACGAGGCGGCCGGGGAGATCGACAAAGCATCGCCTTAATTTTATTCATATGTCGATATTTGCATAAATTTTAGACATCCTTTTTGGGCGCGTTTGAGGCGCCGACCGCGACCTTTTTTCTAACGTCATGGAATCACGCGTATTTTAATGACGCCCGATCCTGGCACGCTTCTTGAGAACCCGTGTGCATGGTTCAACCGGAGCCACGGCGGCTCCCAGACACGGAGGATCGAGCGGATGAAGCTGATCATGGCGGTCATCAAGCCCTTCAAGCTCGATGAGGTGCGCGAGGCTCTGACTTCGCTCGGCCTCGAAGGCATGACGGTTACCGAGGTCAAGGGCTTCGGCAGGCAGAAGGGGCAAGCGGAAATCTATCGCGGCGCCGAGTACACGGTGCATTTCCTGCCCAAGATCAAGATCGAGATCGCGGTCAAGGACGAAATGGTGGAGCAGGCCGTGGACGCCATCCGCGCCGCCGCCCACACGGACAAGATCGGCGACGGCAAGATCTTCGTATACGAGGTCGAAAAAGTGGTGCGCATCCGCACGGGCGAAGCCGATCTCGAAGCTTTGTAGCAAGGGAGACGATCCCATGAGACGCCTTACCCCACTTCTGGGTCTCGGCGCCGGCGCCGCGGCCGTCATGGCCGCCGCCCCGGCGCTCGCCGAGGACAAGGTCACGGAAACCCAGTACATATTCAACACCCTGTCGTTCCTGATGCACGGCTTTCTGGTCATGTGGATGGCGGCCGGGTTCGCCATGCTCGAATCGGGGCTGGTGCGGTCCAAGAACACCGCCACCATCTGCCTCAAGAACGTGGCGCTCTATTCGGTCGCCGGGTTCATGTATTTCATTGTCGGCTACAACCTGATGTACAACGGGGTCGACGGCGGGTTCCACGGAACGCCGATGCCGTGGAGCGCGGACAACGCGGCCGCGCTCAAGGGCGATTTCTCGGGCAACTACGCCGCTGAATCCGACTGGTTCTTCCAGATGGTGTTCGTGGCCACCGCGGCGTCCATCGTATCCGGCACCCTGGCCGAGCGAATCAAGCTGTGGCCGTTCCTGATCTTCGTGGTGTTCCTGACCGGCCTGATCTATCCCATCCAGGGCTCCTGGCAGTGGGGCGGCGGCTGGCTCTCGGAGATGGGCTTCGCCGACTTCGCCGGCTCGACCCTGGTGCATTCCGTCGGCGGCTGGGCCGCGCTGACCGGGGCGCTGTTCCTGGGCGCCAGGCGCGGCAAGTACGACGCGGAAGGACGGCCCATGCCGATTCCGGGCGCGAACCTGCCCTTGGCGACGCTCGGCACGTTCATCCTGTGGCTCGGCTGGTTCGGCTTCAACGGCGGCTCGCAGCTCGCCATGGCCACGGCGGCGGACGCCATCGCGATTTCGAACATCTACATCAACACCAACATCGCGGCCGTGGGCGGCGTGTTGGCGGCCTTGGCGCTGACCCAGATCATCTACAAGAAGGTGGATCTGTCGTTCGTGCTCAACGGTGCCATCGCGGGCCTGGTCAGCATCACCGCGGGTCCCGACACGCCCACCATGGGCAGCGCCTTCGTCATCGGCGCCGTCGGCGGCGCGATCGTAGTGGTCCTGGTTCCGCTGCTCGACAAGCTGCACATCGACGACGTTGTCGGCGCGATCTCGGCCCATCTGGGCGCCGGGATCTGGGGCACCATGGCCGTGCCCTTCACCAACTCGGACGCCAGCTTCGCCACCCAGGCCATCGGAGTCGTCTCCATCGGCGCCTTCGTCATCCTGGCCAGCAGCCTGTTCTGGGGCATCCTCAAGTTCACCATCGGCATCCGCGCGGACGCCGAGGAGGAAGCCATCGGCCTGGACATGGCGGAACTCGGAATGGAAGCTTACCCCGAGTTCGGGCGGGGGTCCCAGACCCTCTAGTTCGCCCGAACTTACTCCCTCCCAACTTGGGCCGGATGCGTGTCATCCGGCCTTTTTTTTGGGTGCTCACCGCTCCCGGAACGCCTGCTTGGAGTACACGTAGATGGGTTTCAGCAGGTATTGGATCAGGGTCTTTTCGCCGGTTCGGATGTCGGCCTGGGCGGTCATGCCGGGGATGATGTGGTTGCGGGCGGGGTCCTCGCCGACGTGGTTGCGGTCCAGCGTGACCACGCCCTTGTAGTAGGGCTCCTCTTTTTCATCGAGGAAGGTGGTGGCCGAGACGCCCTTCAGCGTGCCCGGGACGTCGCCGTACCGGGCGTAGTCGAACGAGGTGAACTTGACCGAGACCGGCTGGCCGATCTGGACGTGGCCGACGTCGCGGGTGGTGATCCGGGTCTCGACGATCAGCGCGCCGCCGATGGGCACGATCTCCATCACCACGGCGCCGGGCGCGATCACGCCGCCGACCGTGTGGGCCTGCAGGCCCTTGACGATGCCGTGGACCGGCGCGCGCATCTCCAGGCGCGCCACCCGGTCCTCGACCTTGGTGATGGATTCCTCGAGCTCGGCGATCTCGCCGACGATGGGGGCGAGCGCGTTCAGGGTCTCCTCGCGCCGCCCGGCCTCCAGCTCGATGATGCGGTTTTCCGATTCCTGGAGCGCTTCCCCGGCCCGGCGCTTGTCGGCCTGGATGGTGGCGAGTTGGCCCTGGGCGTCGTTCATTTCCCGCTGCACGGCGAGATAGGCCAACTTGGGCTGCAGCCCCTTCTTGAACAGCTCGCGCCGCATCCGGACCTCCTCGCCAAGGAGGCGGATGCGCTCGCGAGCGTTCTCCTCCTGCTTTTCGAAGCTTTCCAGCTCGGCCCGGCGCTGCTCGATCTGGTTCTCGATCACCACGCGGCGGCTGTCCAGCGCGTCGCGTTGGATGTGGAAGACCGAGGCCTGGTCGTTGCGCAGATAGGCGTATTCGTCGGAGACGATGGAGAAGTCGGGCTCGCGCCCCTCGGCGAAGGCCTTGAGCCGCTCGGCCTCCAGCTTCAGCGAGGCGAGCCTGACCCGGCTCTGGCGCAGTTCGGCGTAGGCGGAGGACGGGTCGAGGCGAAGCAGCACGTCGCCCTTGTCCACGGTCTTGCCGTCCTCGACCAGGATCTCCCGGATGATGCCGCCCTCGAAATGCTGGATGGCCTGGATGTGGCCGGCGGGGATGACCTCGCCGAAGGTGACGGCCATCTCCTCGATCTTGGTGATGCTGGCCCAGACCACGAAGGCCGCGACCACGAACACGATGGTTACGATGGCGGACCGGATCAGGCCGCCGGTTCCGTATTCCTCGAGCAGGATGGACTGGGCCAGATAGCGCGTGCGTCGGGTGCCTTCGCGCGCGGGCGTGGCGTCGAAGCGCTTGGCCTGTTTCTTCTCCGCCGGGGGCTTGGCCTCCGGTTGGGGGGCGGGCGCGAGCGCGCCGCCGGTTTCCTTCGCGGGTTCGGTGCTCATAGGAAGTCCGCCGGTAGATGTTTACGCACTTCGTCGGGCGGCCCCATCATCCGCAGCATGCCGTTCTCCATCCAGATCACCTTGTCGGCGATGCGCAGGTGGCTCGGACGGTGAGTCACGATCATGATGGTGCGGGTCCCCCGGAAATTGTCGACGGTGCGCATGAAAGTCTGGTCGTCATCGTAGTCCAGGCCGTTGCCGGGCTCGTCGAACAGCATGATGGGCGCGTTCTTGACGTAGCACCGGGCCAGGTTGAGCCGTTGCTGGAAGCTGGACGGCATCTGCCCGGCCTTGGAGTCGCCGATGCGGGTCCTGAAGCCTTCGGGCAGGGCCATGATGTCGTCGTAGACCCCGGCCAGCCGCGTGGCCTCCTCCAGCTCCAGGTCCGACGCGGTGGGGCTGGCGAGGCGCAGGTTCTGGGCGATGGTGCCGTAGAAGTATTCGCTGGACTGCGGGCAGTAGCCGACGGCGTGGCGCAGCTCCAACGGGTCCATCTGGCGGATGTCCTGGTTGTCGATGCGGACGCTGCCCGCCTGGGGCTGGTACAGCAGCATCAAAAGCTTGATGACGGTGGACTTGCCCGATCCGTTGCCGCCGACGATGCACACCACCTCGCCCGGCTTGACCTCGAACGACACGCCCGCGAGCGCCGGGTCGGCCTCGGCGCTGTAGCGGATCGAGACGCGGGAAAAGGTGATCTTGCCGTTGATGGTGTTGATCGGCGTGATCTGGACGTCCGGGTCCCGTTCGGTCTTGAACTTCATCAGGCTGTCGAGTTGCTCGACGCTCGATTTGGCCTGGGCGAGCCGGGTGACGGACAGGAAGCCCATCTGCAGCGGCCCCAGCGCCCGCCACACCAAAATCATCGACGCCACCAGCGCGCCGACCGTCATGTTTCCGTCGATGACCCGCACCACGCCGAAGGCCAGCGTGGCGATGCCCGACGCCACCATCAGGCCGTGGGACACCGTGTTGACCACGGCGGCGAGGCGCGCGACCTTGAAGCCCGTGACGGCCGTCTCGGCCGAAAGCTGGCGGTACCGGGCGAGCCATTGGGAAACCGCGCCGGTGTATTTCAGGACGCGCAGGTTGGACAGAGCCTCGACCAGGAATTCCTGGCGCCGGGCGCGGGCGCGGGACGCCTTGCGCATGGAATCGCGCACCAGCGGCATCATGATCGCCCCCACCACGCCGTAAATGGCCAAAAGCGCGATGGGCACGAACGCCAGCGGTCCGCCCAGAAGCGCGATGATCAGGATGTAGAACAGCGCGAACGGCAGCTCGAACATCATCAGGACGACGGGGCTGGTGAAGAAGTCGCGCAGCGATTCGAAGTCCTTGATCCGCGCGATTTGGGCGCCGATGGTGGCCCGCTCGGTGGAGGTGGGGGGCAGGAACATGATGCGCTTGAACACCGCGTTGCCGACGATGTTGTCGATGCGCGCCGCGATGAAGGACAGGATGTGGGTGCGCACCCGGCGCAGGAACAGGTCGCAGCCGAGCGCGATGGTCACCCCGATGCTGAGGTACGCCAGCATGGTCAGCGAGCCCGCGCCCACCACTTGGTCGTAGACCGCCATCACGAACAAGGGCGTCGCCAGCGCGAGAACGTTCAGGAAGAACGTCACCGCGAACATCTGGTAGACCAGCCCCCGGAACCTGTCCGACACGCCCTTGAACCAGGAGCCTTCCTGCTGTTTTTTCGCCTTGGGGTCGTTGGCTATGGTCTGGAAGAAGTACGCCGTGCCCTGGACGCCGCCGGGTGTGATGTCGATGTAGGCCTCGTCCATGCTGTCGAAGATATGCAGCGTGTCCTTGTCGCCGCGCACCACCACCATGGCCGGGCCGTCGTCGGGCACGAACAGGCAGGGCAGGGCGCGCCGGTCGATGCGGTCCAGCGAGATGCGCACCGCCGTGGACCGATAGTGCAGGTTCGCCATCATGTTGCGAAGACCGGTCAGGTCCAGCGTGTCGGCGAAGTGGGGCAGGGCCTCGGCCACGTGGTGGGCGTGGCCGAACCAGTTGAGCGCCTTCAGGAGCGGGATCACGCAGAAGGTGAAGTCGGTGACCGAGCGGAACCCGCCGATCTTGCCGAGCGTGTGGCCGGAGTCCTCGACCCCGACCCAGTCCGCGTGGCTGGTCGGTATCTTCCTCGCGGCCTCCGGATCGATGGTGGCCAGCGCGGTGGACGCGGCGCCGGCGCTCATGACGCCTTCTCCGTCTTGGGCGGCTCGGGTTCGCGCAGGGTCAGGCGGCCGCCTTCCAGGTCGTAGATCTTGTCCGCGATCTTCAACAGCGAGGGGCGGCGCGTAACCAGGATCATGGTGGTGCGGCCCTTGAAGCCCTCGAGGACCGTCTTGAGCCGGTTGTCGCCCTCGGCGTCCATGGCCATGTTGGCCTCGTCGAACAGGATGACGTTCGGCCCCGGCGTCAGCGCGCGGGCGATGGCGAGGCGTTGCTTGATGCCCCGAGGCAGGAAGTCGTGGGCCCCCTCGCCGACCACGGTGTCGTAGCCGAACGGCATGCGCGCGACGATGTCGTCCAGCCCCAGAAGCTTCGCAACCGCCAGGGACTGGCGGATGCGCTCGGGGGTGAACATGGTCAGGTTCTCGATGATGGTGCCGTTGAACAGCGCCCCTTCCTGGGGAAGGTAGGCGATCTTTTTGTGAAGCGAGGCGGGGTTGAACCGGCGTAGGTCCTGCCCATCGACAAGAACCTGCCCCTCGGTCGGATGGAGAACCCCCGCCATCAGGTACAGAAGCGTGGTCTTGCCGCTGGCGTTGCCGCCGCTGATCCCGATGATCTCGCCGTGCCTGGCGTGGACGCTTACGTCGGTCAGGATGTCGTCGCCGTCCACGCTGTAACGGAAGGTGACGTTGCGCATCTCCAGCTCGTTGCCGATGTCGTCGGGGATTTCGGGCAGGTCCATCGCCGTTTCCGGGCGCAGGCTGAACACCTCCTTCAGGCGTTCGCGCGCGAGATGCACGGTCTGGAACCGCGACCACAGGCCCATGGCCCGCTGCAGGGGCTGCATGGCCCGGCCCGACAGCATGGTGCAGGCGGCGAGTCCGCCCGTGGTCAGGTCGCCGTTGATCACGAAGATGCTGCCGACGCCCGCGGTGGCGAACAACGACAGGTAAGAGAACAGCGCGCCGATGCCCATGGCGGCGGCGCTTCGAGACGTCACCGTGTGGTCGTGCTCGGCGCAGGTTTCCTGAAGCCGCTCGTAGCGGCGCAGCATCAGGGGCTCCATGGCCATGGACTTGATGGTGTGGATGCCGCCGAGAATCTCGATGATGAAGTTGAACCGGCGTTCGTCGGCGACCGCGCGTTCGTGCAGGGCGTTGCGCAGCCGCATGCCGATGATGGTGGCGCCGACCACGAAGATGGCGACCAGCCCGACCGAAACCAGGACAAGGTTGCCCGCGAGGTACCAGATGAGCGCGAGGAACAGCACCGTGAACGGCAGGTCGAACACCGTGATCAGGGCCTGGCCGGAATAGAAGTCCTTGAGCGCGCCGAGGCCTTCCAGGCGCTCCAGATGCACGCCGGCGCCGTCCCGTTCGAAATCGGCCATGTTGGACTTGAACAGGCGCTCCACCGCCTTGCCGCCGACCACGTGCTCGAACCGGGCGCCGATCCAACTGCTGACGAAGGAGCGCAGCAGCCTGAGAAGGGTCTCGCCCGCCAGCGCGACCCCGAGCCCGCCCAGCAACAGGGTCAGCGTCCCCGTGGCCGAATTGGGCACGATGCGGTCGTAGACCTGAAGAATCACCACGGGAAGCGCGAGGCCCAGCAGGTTGATGAACAGCGACGTCATCAACAGGTCGGCGATGCTGCCCGGCAGGCGCCGAATCGACAGCAGACGCCCCAGACTCAACGGCATTTGGTTCGGACTGACTTGCATTCCCTTACCCATTCGGCCTTCCAAAGGAAAGCCGTCTCCCCCCGCATCTATAATTTAAGGGGGATTAAGGAACGGTTATCAACCAAGTTTTTGGAGAACTCTTGACTTGATCGACTTTCCTGGGCGTTCAACCCGGAATGGCCTACCTTCCGGCGCCGAAGGCCTCGACGTTGGCGGGGACGCTGTCGCTCGGCGGGCGGGGCTTCTCTCCGGGCTTGTGGCAGCCGAACACCCAGACCTCCTTGAACGCGCCGTGGCCGAGTTCGAACTTGCGCTCGAAATTGGGTCTTTTGTCGAACTGGGAGCAGTAGCGCGCCGCGACCTTGTTGGGGGAGCCCTCGCCAAGATAGGGCTCGCGCAGCCAGACCACGTGCTCGTCCCCGCCCATGACCTCGGCGTCGGCGCAACCGGCCGCGAACATCGCGAAAAGGATCGCCAGCGGTTTTCGCATCTCTCGCTTCTCCCAGAAACTCCGTCGTCCCGCCGTCCGTGTTTTTTTTCAACGAAACGGACGCGATGTCCAGAGCCGTTTGATCCGGCTCATTCCTTCTCGAAGTCCTCGCGCCCCTCGCCGGGGACGATTTCGCGCTCGTCGTCGGGGACCGGATCGATTTCGGGCCAGCGGGCGGGATTGGGCTCCGATCCCTCCTTGATGACGTCCAGTTGGTCCACGTCGGTGAACCTGGGCTCGGCGACGATGTCGTAGCCGGGGACCGCCCAGGCGAACTCGACCGGGATGCCGTTGGGGTCGAAGGTGTAGATGGAGCGCAGATACCCGTGGTTCACCACGTCGGAAACCGGCATCTCCGCGGCGTCGAGGCGCCCCACCATTTCCCACAGGTCCTCCTCGGTCTCGACCAGGATGGCGATGTGGTCGAAGACCAGGGGGCCGCCCCGGGGCTGGCCGTGGCGGCAATAGGGGATTTTCTCGGCCTGGGGCCATTCGAAAAAGCCGATAAACCCGTTTCCGCCGACGGAGAAGAACGCCTGGCGGTTCCCGGGCTGGCCCAGGGTGTAGACCAGACGCATGCCCAGAAGGTCGCGCCAGTAATGGATGGTTTTCTCCAGGTTTCCGGTCACGAAGGCCGGGTGATGGATGCCGACGTATCGGGTCATGGGGCGATTTCCCTGTTCTGATAGGGCAGGGGGTCTTCCTCTCCGGCCTCGGCGAATCCCTTGAGCCGGAGCCGGCAGGCGTCGCAGCGCCCGCAGGGCGCGCCGTCGTCCGCCGGGTCGTAGCAGGTGGACGTCAGGCCGTAGTCAACGCCCAGGGCGAGGCCGAGCTGGATGATTTCCCCCTTGGTCATGTCGATCAGCGGCGCGTGGACGGTGACGGCGGCGCTCTCGACGCCCGCGCGCGTGGCCGTCCGCGCCATGGCTTGGTAGGCCGCGATGAATTCGGGTCGGCAGTCGGGATAGCCGCTGTAATCCACGGCGTTGACCCCGATAAAGATGTCGTCGGCGCCGAGCGTCTCGGCCCAGGCCAGCGCCAGGGACAGGAATACGGTGTTGCGCGCCGGGACGTAGGTGGACGGAATTCCCGTCGCCATCTCCTCGCTCGCGCGTCCCTTGGGCACCTCGCCGTCGCCGAGGAGGGACGAGCCGCCGAAGGCCGCGAGGTCGATGTCCAGGACGACGTGCGCCGCCGCGCCCAGGCGATTCGCCACCTTTTCGGCCGCCTGGACCTCGTGGGCGTGGCGCTGGCCGTAGCGCACGGTGAGCGCGTGGGCGGCGAAGCCCCGCTCCCTCGCGACGGCGAGAACCGCGGCCGAATCGAGGCCGCCGCTGAGCAGAACCACGGCGGGGGCGTCCTGGGGTCTGGGCACGTTTCGCGCTCCTTGGCTTTCTTCGCCTTCCCTCCCGTGATACCACAGGGACCCCGACGTGACGAGACCGACATGACGGATTCCAAGGAAACCATTCGCGCGCTCGCCCTGGAATTGGGGTTCGACGCCGTCGGTTTCGCGCCGGCCAAGGCCGATCCCGAGGACAAGGCGAACCTGGCCGCGTTCCTGGACCAGGGGCGCCACGGGACCATGGACTGGATGGCCCGGAACGAGGACCGGCGCGCGGACCCGCAAGTTCTTTGGCCCGAGGCGCGTTCGGTCATCGCGCTCGGGATGAACTACGGGCCCAAAGGGAATCCGCGGGCGCTTCTGGAACGGCCGGAGCGCGGGGCGATCAGCGTCTACGCCCAAGGCCGCGACTACCACGACGTGATGAAAAAGCGCCTGAAGCGCCTCGCCCGCGCCGTGGTCGAACGGTTCGGCGGCGCGGTCAAGGTCTTCGTCGACACCGCGCCGGTGATGGAGAAGCCGTTGGCCCGGCGCGCCGGATTGGGCTGGATCGGCAAGCACGCGAATTTGGTGTCCCGCCAGTTCGGGTCCTGGCTGTTCCTGGGAGAAGTGTTCACCACCCTGGACATCCCCCCCGACGCACCCTCGCCCGACCACTGCGGAAGCTGCGTCCGGTGCCTGGAGGCCTGCCCAACCGGCGCCTTGGACGCGCCGTACCGCATGGACGCCAAGCGCTGCGTCTCGTACCTGACCATCGAGCGCCGAGATCCGATTCGCCCCGACCTCGCCGCCGCCATGGGGAACAGGATCTACGGATGCGACGATTGTCTCGCGGCCTGCCCCTGGAACAAGTTCGCCCGCCCCTCGGGCGAAGAGGCCTTCCGGCCCCGCGCCGAGTTGTCCGCGCCCAGGCTCGACGATCTGGCCGAACTGGGCGAGGAAGGCTTTCGCCGCGTGTTCGCGGGCTCGCCGATCAAACGTTCGGGATGGGAAAGGATGCTGCGCAACATCCTGATCGCGCGGGAAAACGCCAAAAACTACTCCGAAAGGGGCGAGAATCCTGTTGGCGGCGGGGAATAGCGCTGATAATATGTTAGAGATTTCTAATATCCTTATATTCTTTGTGGGCATTTTTTGAACGATTTCAACGTCCGGAAGACGGTCTGGGGAGGCCTGATTTCTGGGCGCGGTGATAAAGGTTGGGTTTGTGGCGAGGAGAGATCATCGCCCGTGAGGGACGTCGAGGCCGGTCGGATTGGAAAACCAAATTCGACCATTCGGGGGCAATTCCGGGTTTCGCATCATCCCGACGTTTGGTAGCTTCCCGTTTCCACGTCGCCGAAAGGCGCTGTGGATTTCCGCGCGTCGGAACCGGGAGGGGCCGGCGACGGATATTGGTTTTAGGCTTAATAACAACGTGTAACCATCGGGGAACGCGAGGAGAAAATAAGTGACCAAGAGGCAGATGAGAGCGGCGGAAGGCAATGAGGCTGTAACGTCGGTCGCCCACCGCATCAACGAGGTCTGTGCGATCTATCCCATCACCCCGTCTTCGAACATGGGTGAAATGGCGGACGCATGGTCGGCCGAAGGCCAGAAGAACATCTGGGGCATTGTGCCCGAGGTCATCGAAATGCAGTCGGAGGCCGGCGCCGCCGGCGCGGTCCACGGCGCGCTGCAGGCCGGTTCGCTGACAACGACCTTCACCGCCTCGCAGGGGCTTTTGCTCTTCATTCCGAGCCTCTATCTCTACGCCGGCGAACTGACGTCCATGTGCATGCACGTCTCCGCCCGCACCGTGGCCACCCACGGCCTGTCGATCTTCGGCGACCATTCGGACGTCATGTCCACGCGCATGACCGGCATGTCGCTTCTTTGCTCCGGCTCGGTCCAGGAAGCCCACGACATGGCCTGCATCGGCCAGGCCGCGTCCATGAAGTCCCGCATTCCGGTGCTGCACTTCTTCGACGGTTTCCGCACCTCGCACGAAATCAACGTGTTCGAGGAGCTGACCAACGAGGACCTGCACCACATGATGCCGCCGGAAGACATCGCGGCGCACCGCGCCCGGGCCATGACGCCCGACGCTCCGACGCTGCGCGGCACGTCCCAGAATCCGGACCACTATTTCCAGATGCAGGAAGGGCGCAACCTGTTCTATGAAGCCTGCCCCAACATCACGCAGGAAATCATGGACAAGTACGCCGCGCTCACCGGGCGGCAGTACAAGCTGTTCGACTACGTCGGCGACCCGGAGGCCGAAAAGGTCATCATCATCATGGGCACCGGCGCCGAGGTGGCGCACGAGACCATCGACCACCTTAACGCCAACGGCGAGAAGCTCGGCCTTCTCAAGGTGCGTCTCTATCGCCCGTTCTCGCTCGACGCCTTCATCTCGGCCCTTCCGGCCAGCGTGAAGAAGATCGCCGTCTGCGACCGCACCAAGGAAAACGGCGGCCTGGGCGAGCCGCTCTACATGGACGTGCTGACCGCCTTCCACCAGGCGAAGCAGAAGGGCATGTTCGCGTTGGAGGAGCCCCTGGTGGTCGGCGGCCGCTACGGCCTGTCGTCCAAGGACTTCACGCCCGCGATGGTCAAGGCCATCTACGACAACCTTGACGCGGACACGCCGCAGCATCCGTTCACCGTCGGCATCATGGACGACGTGACGCATCTGTCGCTGAAGTACGATCCCGATTTCTCGACCGAAAAGGACTACGTCAAGAAGGCGGTGTTCTTCGGTCTGGGTTCGGACGGCACCGTCGGCGCCAACAAGAACTCGATCAAGATCATTTCCGAGAACACGGACAACTACTCCCAGGGCTACTTCCAGTACGATTCCAAGAAGGCCGGCGCGGTGACCACCTCGCACGTGCGCTTCAGCCCGGAGCCGATCCAGTCCTCGTACCTGATCCACAAGGCCGATTTCGTCGCCTGCCACCAGTTCCAGTTCATCGAAGAACAGGACATGCTGAAGCACGCGGCCGAGGGCGCCACGTTCCTGGTGAACGCGCCGTATCCCAAGGACGAGGTCTGGGACAAGCTGCCCAGCTCGCTCCAACAGGAAATCGTCGACAAGAAGCTCAACCTGTGGACCATCGACGCCACCCAGGTGGCCATCGACGCGGGCATGGCGGGCCGCATCAACACCATCATGCAGACCTGCTTCTTCGCCATTTCCGGCGTTCTGCCCAGGGACGAGGCCATCGCGCAGATTAAGGGCGCGATTGAAAAGACCTACGGCCGCAAGGGCGAAGCGGTGGTCAAGAAGAACTTCGAGGCCGTGGACATGACGGTCGAGAATCTCTTCGAGGTCGATCACCCGAACCAGGTCACCTCCAACTTCGACAAGCCGCCGATCGTTTCCGACGACGCGCCGGACTTCGTCAAGAAGGTTTCGATGATGCTGTACGCCGGCATGGGCGAGTTGCTGCCCGTCAGCGCCTTCCCGGTGGACGGCGTCTGGCCCACCGACACCGCCAAGTGGGAAAAGCGCAACATCGGCCACGAGATCCCGGTGTGGATCGAGGAACTCTGCATCCAGTGCAACAAGTGCGCCATGGTGTGCCCGCACGCGGCCATCCGCGTAAAGGCCTATGACGCCGAGTACGCCGAAAACGCGCCCTCGACCTTCAAGTCCATGGACTACAAGGGCAAGGAGTTCGGCCCGAACCAGAAGTACACGGTTCAGGTCGCGCCCGAGGACTGCACGGGCTGCACGCTTTGCGTCAAGGTTTGCCCGGGCAAGGACAAGAAGGACCCGAGCCGCCTGTCGCTCAAGATGGAGCTGCAGCGTCCGTTGCGCGAGACCGAGCGCGAGAACTGGGATCACTTCCTGTCGATCCCGGAAATCGACCGCACCAAGCTCAAGCTGAACGTCAAGGGCACCCAGTTCGCCGAGCCCCTGATGGAGTTCTCCGGCGCCTGCGCCGCCTGCGGCGAGACCCCGTACATCAAGCTGATGACGCAGATGTACGGCGATCGCGCGCTGATCGGCAACGCCACCGGTTGCTCCTCCATCTACGGCGGCAACCTGCCGACGACGCCGTACTCCCAAAACGCCGACGGCCGCGGCCCGACCTGGAACAACTCTCTGTTCGAGGACACCGCGGAATTCTCGCTCGGCATGCGGCTGGCCGTGAACCAGCACCGTGACCTGGCAACCCTGCTCTGCAAGGACCTGTCCGGGCAGATCGGCGACAGCATCGTCAGCGACCTTCTCGCCCATTCGGGTGATCGCGACGAGGCCGGCGTTATCGCCCAGCGCACCCGCGTGGTGGAGCTGCGCCAGAAGCTGGAGGGCGTCGATACGCCCGAGGCCAAGGCGCTGAGCCAAATCGCCGATTACCTGGTGCACAAGAGCGTCTGGGCCTTCGGCGGCGACGGCTGGGCCTACGATATCGGCTACGGCGGCCTGGACCACATCCTGGGTTGCGGCGAGGACGTCAACTTGCTGGTCATGGACACCGAGGTGTACTCCAACACCGGCGGCCAGATGTCCAAGGCGACCCCGATCGCGGGCGCGGCCAAGTTCGCGGTCGCGGGCCGGGCCCTGCCCAAGAAGGACCTGGGGCTCATCGCCATCACCTACGGCAGCGTCTACACCGCGACCGTGGCCTTCGGGTCCAAGGACGCCCAGACGGTCAACGCCTTCAAGGAGGCCGAGTCCTATCCGGGCGTGTCCTGCATCATCGCCTACTCGCCCTGTATCGAGCACGGTTACGACATGACCGAGGCGCTCGTGCAGATGGAAGGGGCGGTGGACAGCGGCTACTGGCCTCTCTACCGGTACGACCCGCGCAGGCTGGCCACCGGCGAGAAGCCGTTCAAGCTCGACAGCAAGCGGCCCAAGCAGGACCTCAGCCAGGCGCTGGCCGAGTTCTACAAGACCGAGAACCGCTTCGCCGTGGTCGCGCGCCGCGATCCGGAACGCTACGCCAAGCTTCTGGAAGAGGCCTCGATCGAGCTGGAGCGCCGCTGGCAGCTGTTCGAGTTGCTGACCCAGATGGAGATGCCTTCCGAGGTTATCTCCAAGGCGGCCGAGTAGGCTCCAAACTCCGGCCAAACGGCCAAGGGAAACACAAGGGGGCGTCCCGTTTCGGGGCGCCCTTTCCCTTTGTCAGACAAAATTAGGGGATTGCCGTTAAACTCCGTTCCATGAGCGAGCCCATCGATCCCCGGCGCAACCTGGCCCTTCTGGCCGAGCGGGTTCCCAAGGCCGCCGCCATCGTCGGCGGAGTCCGCGATCCCCTTTCCCGCCTCGTCCTCGAAGGCGGACGGGCCGTCGACATCGATCTCGGCGCGGGACGCCTGTACAAGGAGCCCGCCGACGGCTTTGCCGCCGATCAGGTGGCGCGTTTCCTCGCCGATCCGCCGCGCATCGGCTACAACCCGCCGCAAGCAGACGACATCGCCTCCGACATGATGCGCGACATGAACCGGTTCATGGCCGAGCGCGCGGGCGGGGACCTGCCGCAGGCTCCCGTGGCCCCGGGAGGATTCCTCGCCGTGTTCGGAGTGGGGTTGGGACTCCATCTTCCGGCGTTGGTGGAGCGGACGTCGGCCCGACACGTGCTGGTGGTCGAGCCCATCGGTGAATTCCTGATGCATTCGCTCCACGCCCTCGACTGGCCGGGACTGCTGGAGACGGCGGCGCGCCGGGACGTCACCGTGGACCTGGTCGCCGACGCGGACCCGGACGCGGCGGTGGAGGCCCTCGACGAACTCGTCGTCAAATACGGGCCCGCGTTCGTGGACGGATGCGGGCTGTTCGTTCACTACCGCACCGACGTGATCGACAGGATCGAGGCGGAGTTCCGCGTCCGCGCCGCCCTGCATTCCATCGCCCGGGGCTATTTCGAGGACGAGGCGGTCATGGTGCGGAACTTCCTCGCCAATGTCCTGGCCGAGCGTTTCCGCGCCATGGACGGGCGGGCCTTGGCGCCTAGGCCCGAGCCGGTCTTCATCGTCGGCTCCGGTCCGTCCGTGAGCGGCGCGGTCGAGACCCTGAAGCGCTGGCAAGGCCACGCGATGGTGTTTTCCTGCGGCAGCTCCCTTGAATTCCTGCTCCACCACGGAATCCGACCCGATTTCCACGTGGAGAAGGAAAACCTGGAATGCAGCGCGGTGCGCCTGAACCATCTTTTCGACAAGAGCCCCGACGCGAAGGGGAGCATTCCGCTGGTGGCCTCGGCGACCGTGAATTCCCAGGTGCCCGGCATGTTCGGGGAGAAGTTGCTGTTCTTCCGCGACTCGGTCAGCTCCAGTCGCATCTTCGCTCCGGATTACGTCCCGATGGAGGCGGTCGGTCCCTACGTCGCCAACACTGCGCTGAGCGCGGCGGCGACCTTCGGCTTCAAGAACGCGCTGTTTTTCGGCTGCGATTGCGGGCATCGGGTGGGCCAGCCCCTGCACGCGGAGAACACCGCCTACGCCACCAACAAGGATTACCGCCCACCCAAGCAGATGGAGCGCGACCAGGAGTGGCCCGCCAATTTCGGCGGCGTGGTCCGGACCAACCCCCAATGGCAATGGAGCCGCCGCATGTTCGAACAGGTGATCGCGGGCCGGGGCATGTTGGCCGCGAACTGTTCGGACGGCATCCGCATCGAGGGAGCCGCGCCGGTTCCGCCGGACAAGGTGGCGTTCAAGGGCGGGCCGCTGGACAAGGCGGCGATCGCGGCCGAGGTCATCGGCGCCTATCGCCCCTTCGAACCCGGAGGTTTCCCGCTTCCCGCCGGTCCAGACGCGTTCGACGCGGCCTGGACGGGGCTCGCCCGCGACGTCGCGGGCATGGTGTCCGCCGCCAAGGGGGAGGACGCGGACATGGAGGCGTTCCATCCCCGCGTCCGCGCTTTTCTCGATCGGTCGCGCCAGGCGCATTTGGGGCTTTCGGCCATGATCGAGGGCTCCGCGCCCTCCTTGGCGCAATTGGCGCGGTACTATCTGGTCCGCGTCGCCGACGAAGGGGATCGAAAAACCCTGTTCAAGGATTTCCTTGATCGTTACGGCAAGCTGCTCGATGGGGCCTGCGCCAGGGGACGGGCGTTGTTCAGGGATTTAACGCCCTCTTGAAATTCGGCCGCCGCCGCACGATTCTTGATCACAGACCGAGTGAATCTCGAAGGGAGTCCGCAATGGCGAGAATCGCGAAACCCGTATCGGCCGGCTTGGCCGCGCTGCTTTTGGCCCTGGCCCCGGGCGTTTCCGCCCACAGCGACGCCACGGGCGTGGTCAAGGAGCGCATGGAGATGATGAAGGATCTGAAGCGCTCCATGCGCGCCATCGGCGCCATGGCCAAGGGGGCGTCGCCCTACGACGGCGGCAAGGTCGCATCCAGGGCTCGGACCATGGCGGACATCGCCGGGAAGCTCCCTGCCAAGTTTCCCAAGGGCACGGACGGGGAGCCGTCGGAGGCAAAGCCGGAAATCTGGACGCAGTGGGATCGTTTCGAGGCGCTAGCCCGCGACCTGGAGCGCGCCGCCGGAGGCTTGGCCGAGTCCGGTTCCATGGGCGACAAGGCTGCGACTGCGGCCGGGATGGACGCGGTCGGCAAGGTCTGCGGCGCCTGCCACCGGGCGTTCAAGAAGCCCGACGAATAGAGGCGCGCCCTAGTTGTTCAGGGCGCCGTGGTTGACCCAGCGGCGGAAGATGTCGATCTCGCAACGGGTGAGCTTGCGGCCCTCGTGGGGCATGCGGATCTTGGCCCGGCCCTCGATCAGGACGTTCAGGTTGCTCATGTACGCGTTGCCGGGGATGACCACCGGGCCGTGCTTGGTGCCCTTCATCAGGCCGTCGTAATTGGTCAGGTCCAGGCCGCTGTTCTCGTAGCCTTCCTCGCCGGGCATGTGGCACTTGACGCAGCGGAGCTGGAGGATCGGCCCGACGTCGTCGTTGAAGCTCACGGGTCCGCCCGCCTGAGCCTGCCCCCCGGAAGCCACGGCCACGACGGCCGCGAAGACCGCGGGAATCATGAAACGGATAAAACGGTATGCGCGCATGATAAAACTTCCTCCCCCACACGCCGCGGCCGATTTCGCAAGGCGCCGACGACGCAATGAACATGACAACGGAAATCTAGCACCCCCCGCGCGAATTCCCAAGGCCGATCCTTGCCTCTTTGATCACTTTCAGAACTTTCGCGCTCCCGCGTTGACCCATCGCCGCAGGATGTCGATCTCGCAGCGGGTCAGGGGCTTCTTGTTGTGCGGCATTCTCAGATTTGGCGCCGAGCGGCCCTCCACCAGGACGTTCAGGTTGGACAGGTAGGCGTTGCCGGGAATGATCACCGGTCCGTGACGGGTGCCCCGCATCAGGCTTTCGAAGCTGCTGACGTCGAAGCCGCTGACCTCGAAGCCCTCCCCGCCCGGCTGGTGGCATTCCAGGCAGCGGACCTGGAGGAGGGGAAACACGTCGTCCTCGAACGTCACCGTTTGCGCCGAGGCCGCCGGGGGAAGGCCCGCGAAAACGGCCAGGGCGAGGGCGAAGATAAGGAATCGGGCGAACATGAATAGTCCCTCCTAAACTTTGGGCTGGAGTTTATCACCATCTCGGCCAAAGCCAAACCTCGGACGGCCCGCAATAACCGATTCCCGTTTCCCTTCCCACGGGGTATTCTCCGCCGGACGTTTCCAAGGTTCCACGGAGGGAGAGGACACATGGCGGATCTGGACGGCATCACGGACGGCAAGGATTTCGGCATCGGAATTCCGGCGAAGAACGATCCCTTTTTCCTGAAGGGATCGGGGGCGTTGGACTGGGGCATGCAGAACCGGCTGACCCGGATATTCAATCCGAAATCGGGCCGCACGGTCATGCTGGCCTTCGACCACGGCTATTTCCAGGGGCCGACCACGGGGATCGAGCGAATCGACCTCAGCATCCGCCCGCTCGAACCCTACGCCGACGTGTTGATGGGCACCCGGGGCGCGCTGCGATCCTGCATTCCCGCCGGAACCACCAAGGCGGTGGCGCTGCGCTGCAGCGCGGGCATGAGCATCCACACCGAACTGTCCAACGAAACCGTCGGCGTGGACATCGAGGACGCCATCCGCATCAACGCGTCCGCCATGGCGGCGCAGATCTACATCGGCGCAGAATACGAGCACAAGTCCATCGCCAACGTGATCAAGCTGATCGACACCGGCATGCGTTACGGCGTCCCGACGCTGGCCGTGACCGGCGTCGGCGCGGACATGGCGCGCGACGCCCGCTATTTCGGTTTGGCGACCCGAATCGCCGCCGAGATCGGGGCGCACTTCGTCAAAAGCTATTTCGTCGAGGAGGGGTTCGAGCGGATCACCGCCGGTTGCCCGGTGCCCATCGTCATCGCCGGCGGCAAGAAGATCCCGGAGCCCGACGCGCTGGACATGGCCTACAGGGCCATCGACCAGGGCGCGTCCGGCGTGGACATGGGCCGCAACATCTTCCAGGCCGACGACCCTGTCGCCATGATTCAGGCGGTCCGCGCCGTGGTCCACGACCTGGAGAAGCCGGACAAGGCGCTGGACCTCTACAACTCGCTCAAGGGCAAGTAGGGTTGGCGACCAAGCGCGCCGCTTGAGCGCCATCCAAACGTAACGTTTGGAACAAAAAGAAGGGGGCCGAAAGGCCCCCTTCCTCGATTCGGCCGATGGACGGGCCGATTACTTCGCGGCCTCGCCCTTCTGCGCGGGCTGCGCCGGAGCCGCCCCCGGGCCGTAGCCGTACGGCGCGCCGCCGTACCAGCCGCCGTAGCGCGGATAGCCGCCCCAGCCGCCGCCGTAGGGATAGCCGTAGCCGCCGTAGGGGTAGCCCCCGTAGCCGCCGTACGGATAACCGCCGTAGCCGCCGTAGTACGGATAACCGCCGCCATAGGGATAGCCGCCCCAGGGGCCGCCGCCCCACGGGCCGCCCCAGCCCCAGAAGGCCTGGGAAGCGGTCGAGAAGGACACCGAGAGAATGGCCGCGAAGAAGGCCGCGGCCAGGATGGTTTGCAATTTTTTCATGACTGTTCTCCCCCATCAAACCGGAGTGTCGTGAACGAATATGAACCGTTCCTAATATACACCATATCCCGACCCGTGTTAAGCCGGAATTCGCGTCGCGTTAACCATGAATTTCGCTGGAAATCAGCTTCCCGCCACGTCGCTCGCCCAGGCGGCGACCCCGGCCACCACCGCGTCGTCGCCAAGGCTGGACACCACCACGTCGAAGGAGTTTCGATACGACGGCATGACCCTTTCGTTGATCCCCGCCTCGATCTCCTCGCTGAACAGATCGGGCATCTCCTCGACCATGCCGCCGCCGAGCAGGACGGTGTCGGGCGCCAACAGGTTCACCACCCCCGCCATGGTGAATCCGATGCGCCTGGCCGCGACGCGCACGATCCGCTCGACCATGGCGTCGCCCGCCTTGATGGAGGCGGCGATGACGCCGGAGCGGATCTCTGCCAGGTCGGTTCCGGCGATTTTTTGCAGGTTGGGCGCCTGTCCGCGATAGGCCGCCCTGGCCAGCTCGGCCGAGATGGCGAGCCTGCCCGCCACCGCCTCCAGGCAACCCCGCTGACCGCAGCCGCAAAACGGGCCGTCGGGAACCGCGGGCATGTGCCCAATTTCCATGCACGATCCGGTTTGGCCGCGCAGGATGCGGCCCTCGTAGATGCCGCCGCCGCCGATCCCGGTGCCGGGAAAGACCCCGACCACGCAGCGCGCGCCCTGGGCCGCGCCGAAGCTGTATTCGCCGTAGACCCCGGCGTCCACGTCGTTGGCGATGACCACCGGGCACTTGAAGGCGGACTCCAGCGTCTCCTTCACCTTGACGTTCTTCCAGTGCAGGTTGGGAAGCTCCAGGATCACGCCCCGGTCCAGATTCAAGGGGCCGGGGCAGCCGACCCCGATGCCCGCGAGCTTGGAGGCGGGAATTCCGGCGTCGTCGAGCGCCTCGCGGATGGTCTTGGCCATGCGCTCCAGGCCCGCGGCCTCGCCGTCCCGGGCCTTGGAGCGCTTGCGCGCCTTGCCGACCTGCTTGAACTTGCCGTCGAAGACGATGGCCAGCATCTTGGTGCCGCCCAGGTCGAAGCCGACCCAATGCTCCTTGCCAGACCTTTTCGTCTTACCCATTGCGCGCCTCCGAAACGACGTCTTGTGTTCTGGCATCCCAGGGGGCGGGGGTCAACAGGGGTTTCGCGATTGGGGGAAGGAAGCCGTCCGCTAATGCGTCAGCTTCTTGTACTTGATCCGGTGCGGCTCCAGCGCGTCGTCGCCGAGGCGCTTGCGTTTGTCGTCTTCGTATTCCTCGTAGTTGCCCTCGAACCAGACCACCTGGGACTCGCCCTCGAAGGCCAGGATGTGGGTGGCGAGGCGGTCGAGGAACCAGCGGTCATGGCTGATCACCACCGCGCAGCCCGCGAAGTCGCCGAGCGCGTACTCCAGCGCGCGGAGCGTCTCCACGTCCAGGTCGTTGGTGGGTTCGTCGAGCAGCAGCACGTTGGCGCCGGATTTCAGCATCTTGGCCAGGTGCACACGGTTGCGTTCGCCGCCCGATAGCTGGCCGACCTTTTTTTGTTGGTCGCCGCCCTTGAAGTTGAACTGGGCGACGTAGGCGCGGGACTGCATGGTCCGCTTGCCGAGTTCGATTTCGTCCAAGCCGCCGGAGATCTCTTGCCACACCGTGGCGTCGGCTTCGAGCGCGTCGCGGGACTGGTCGACGTAGCCGAGTTGGACCGTGTCGCCGATGCGGATGTCGCCGCCGTCCGGGGTCTCTTGTCCCGTGATCATGCGGAACAGGGTGGTCTTGCCCGCGCCGTTGGCGCCGATGACGCCGACGATGCCGCCGGGCGGCAGCTTGAACGACAAGTCCTCGATCAGGAGTTGGTCGCCGAAGCCCTTGTTCAGGTTCTTGGCCTCGATCACCAGGTCGCCGAGGCGGGGCGCCGCCGGGATCACGATCTGGGCCGAGGTCGGGCCGGACTGGCCGGACTGGGCCACCAGCTCTTCATAGGCCGTGATGCGGGCCTTGGATTTGGCGTGCCGGGCCTTGGGCGATTGGCGGATCCACTCCAACTCGTGGCGCAGCGTGCGTTGGCGCGCGCTTTCCTCGCGCTCCTCCTGCTCCAGGCGCTTTTGCTTCTGCTCCAGCCAGGACGAGTAGTTGCCCTCATACGGAATGCCCCGGCCCCGATCGAGCTCAAGAATCCAGCCGGTGACGTTGTCGAGGAAGTACCGGTCATGGGTGACGATCATGACCATGCCGGGGTATTCGCGAAGGTGCCGCTCCAGCCACGCCACCGATTCCGCGTCCAGGTGGTTGGTGGGCTCGTCCAACAGCAGGATTTCCGGCTTCTGCAGCAACAGGCGGCAGAGCGCCACCCGGCGACGCTCGCCGCCCGAAAGCTTGTTGACGTCGGCGTCGGCGGCCGGGCAGCGCAGCGCGTCCATGGCGATGTCCACCGTGCGCTCCAGGTCCCAGCCGTCGACGGCGTCGATCTTTTCCTGCAGATCGCCCTGCTCGGCCAAAAGCGCGTTCATCTCGTCGTCGTCCATGGGCTCGGCGAACTTGGCCGAAAGCTCGTTGAAGCGATCCAACAAGTCCTTGGTCTCGCCCATGCCGTCGGTGACGTTCTCGCCCACGGTCTTGGCCGGGTCCAGCTCGGGCTCCTGGGGCAGGTAGCCGACCCGCACGCCGTCCGCCGCCCAGGCCTCTCCGCCATAGTCCTGGTCGATCCCCGCCATCACCTTCATCAAGGTGGACTTGCCGGCGCCGTTGACGCCCAGGATTCCGATCTTGGCGTCGGGCAGGAAGCTCAGGGTGATCCCCTTGAACACCTCCTTGCCGCCGGTGAAGACCTTGGTCAGGTTCTTCATCACGTAAACGTACTGGTGCGCCGCCATAAAATCCCCCTGTATTTTCAATCGGTTTCTCGGGCCGAATTCGCCGCCCCACCACCCTCAACGCGCCGCGGTCCGGTTTCTTCGCGCGGGCTCGCGGACGTTTCGCCGAAACATACCGGGTTCGGGGGCGGTGGGCCAGAGGGAGGATGGAGGATCGGGCTCTCCATGGAAACCGTCGTGCTTCCCGCCCCGAAAATGCGGTTTGGCCTTGAGGAAAGGATAGTGAATACTATCCCGGTTCGACGAACCAATATTATGATAGTGGGCGCCAGTGTCATGCCAGCATCCAAAGGCGCCGCGCGAGATCGGCTTGGGGTCGAGTTATTTGTTCGCCGCCACCCGGAAATGGCGCATCGGAGGAATTGACGAATGCGTTCTCTTCTCGCTTTTATTCTTCCGTTCTTGGCGTTCTCGGCCATCTCTTTTTCCGTCAAGGCCGATATCGAACTCTCCTTCGGGGCGTACACGACGGACAAGCCGAGTTCCGTGGTTAAGCAATTCAGGCCCGTCCTTGACGTTCTCGAGACAAACGCTTCCACAATCCTCGGCGAACCCGTGCGAATCCGCCTCAAGGTGGCCAAAAGCTATGAAGAAGGGGCCGCATGGCTGGTCGAAGGCAAGGTGGACTTGGCCCGGTTCGGCCCCGCCTCCTATATCGACGTCAAGGAGAGAGCGCCGGGGATTTCCATCCTCGCCATGGAGAGCAAAAAAGGAAAAAAGAGTTTCCTGGGTTTGATATGCGTTCACGCGGAAAGCCCCATCCGTTCCCTCTCCGACCTCAAGGGCCAGACGTTCGCTTTCGGGGACGAACGCTCGACTATTGGCCGTTACCTGTCGCAGTTATACTTGGCGGAGCGCGGCATCAAGGCGTCCGATCTGGCGCGCTACGAATACCTGGGGCGCCATGACACCGTCGGCATGTCCGTCGCCGCCGGCAAGTTCACGGCCGGGGCGCTCAAGGAAAGCACTTTCAAGAAACTGGTGGCGAACGGGCAGCCCCTCCGAGAGCTGGTTCGTTTTCCCAACGTCACCAAGCCGTGGGTCGCGCGCGCCGGGTTGCCGGACAGGATGAGGCGCGCCCTGGAGCAGGGCCTTCTTGGAATAAAAGACGCAAACGCGCTGAAGGCCCTGGGCAAGGACGGCTTCGTTGAAGGCCGGGACAGCGACTACACCCGAATCCGAAAGGCCATCCGCGGCAATGCAGCCTTCTTTGAATAACCTATACGGCGACGATCGCGACAAAGAGGGGCGCAAGCGCTGGCCGCTTTGGCGCCAGGTTTCCATCGCCCTGACCCTCAGCGTGGTCGTCGTTGCGGTCGTGGCGGGAGGGATGGCCCGGCGCCTTGAAGAAAATTATCTTTCGGAGCTGATCCAACGCAACGGCGAGCGGGCCACGACACTCATTTCCGCGACGGCGATCGATGCGGTGATCGTCGAGGATCTTCCCGTGCTCCAAACGATCGTCGATCAGTCGGCGGCCATCGACGAGGCTATCGCAGCGCTCAAGATCACGAACGCCGACGGGCGTATTCTCGCAGCCTGGACCCGGGACACGGAAAAGGGAGAGACCGATACCGCCGTGACGGCGAACGACATCGTTCTCGCGGGTCAGCGTTTCGGGTCGGTGATGGTCGAGTGGGATGTCGAGGCCATGCACCGGGATGCGGACATCCACGTGCGGAACCTGATTTTTTTCATTGTGGCGTCCCTGCTGGTGATGACGGCGGTTCTCACCTTGCTCGGCCATTTCCTCGTGACCGTTTCGGTGACGCGCATCGACCGGCGGCTACAGCGATTGGCCGCGGAGAACGGCTCCGTCGATAAAAAGCCTCTCCCAAGCTACGCAGCCAAGGAATTCCAGGAACTCAACGCATCGGTCACCGAGTTGGGCCGAGCCTGGGGCGCGTTGGAGGAAGCCAGGGCCGAGTTGGAGCGCCGAGTGGAAGAACGCACGGCGGAGCTTTCCCAGGCCAACCGGGAACTGGAATTCTCCAATGCCGAACTCCGGCAGTTCGCCTACGTCGCGTCCCATGACCTTCAGGAGCCTTTGAATCTGATCGACGGCTATCTCAACCTTCTCGCCCACGATCATCATGGCGAGCTGTCGGAAGAAGCCGACGAATTCATCGAGCATACGCTGGAAGCCGCGGAGCGCATGAAGGTTCTGATCAAGGATCTGCTCGCCTACTCTCGCATCGAAAGCAAGGGAAAACAGTTGGAGCGCGCGGAACTGAACGACGCGCTCGACAAGGCTCTCGCCAATCTTAAGGGGCGCATCGTCGAAACGAAGGCCCAGGTGACGAAAGAGCCCCTGCCGATGCTAAAGGTGGATCGGTCACAAATTACGCGCGTCTTCCAAAATCTGATCAACAATTCCCTCAAATTCGGCGAACCCGGCCAAGCGCCTGTCATACATGTCTCGGCCCAGCGGCAAAATGTTGAGTGGGTAATCTCCGTCAAGGACAACGGCATTGGAGTGCCGGAGAAAGAGCGGGAAAAGATTTTCGAAATTTTCCAGCGTCTTCACGTTCGAGACGATTTCCCGGGAACAGGGATCGGGCTGTCAATCTGCAAGCGCATCATCGAACGCCACGGCGGCCGCATCTGGGTGGAAAGCGAACCGGGAGAGGGGTGCGCTTTCTTCTTCACGCTGCCCGCCTCGGAATGACTCGCCTCTTCCCAGGCGTCATTTCCTTCCCAACTTCCCGCCGCCATCAACGCCCATCGCGATTACATTTGGCGGGTCTCCAATCACTGGAGCGGCATGCGGAAGGCGTTGCGGCAAGGGTTGCGCCGATCACGCCGCGCCCCCGCATATGTTTTAGATTTATTCTAAACTATATGCTAGTGTCGGGTCCTGCTTCGTTAAGGAGGGAGTTTCATGAGCACCAACGACAATCTGAAGGAAGCCTTCGCCGGCGAGAGCCAGGCCAACCGCAAGTACCTCGCCTACGGGGAGCAGGCGGCCAAGGACGGCCACGCCCAGGTGGCCAAGCTGTTCCGCGCCGTCGCCGCCGCCGAGACCATCCACGCCCATGGCCATTTGCGGGCCATGGACGGGGTCAAGGGCACGGCGGAGAACCTGGCCGACGCCATGGCCGG
Source organism: uncultured Hyphomicrobiales bacterium (assembly GCA_964344345.1). Taxonomy (GTDB): domain Bacteria; phylum Pseudomonadota; class Alphaproteobacteria; order Rhodospirillales; family CAYFNC01; genus CAYFNC01. Next base: position 121,447 of record CAYFNC010000004.1, read on the forward strand.
GGAGGAGTACGAGTTCACCGAGATGTATCCCCCCATGCTCGAGGCCGCCAAGGCCGAGGGCCACAAGAAGGCGGAGCGGTCCATGTTCAACGCGCTCGAGGTGGAAAAAGTCCATTACGAGCTGTTCAAGCAGGCGGCCGAGGCGGTCAAGTCCGGGAACGACCTTCCTGCGGCGGCCGTTCGCGTCTGCCCGGTCTGCGGCCACACCGTCGTCGGCGACGCGCCCGACACGTGCCCGGTCTGCGGCGCCAAGGGCGAAAAGTACGACGAGATCCAATAGGCGGCGAGCAACGCCCGTCCTCGTTTCCCGGGGAACGCGCTCCCCGGGCCGTATTTTCGACAGCATGTTTGGAGGCGTCATGTCCGGAGTCGTGGTTACCTACGAATGCGTGATTTGCGGATGGGTCTATGACGAGGCCCGGGGCGACCCCGACGCCGGAATTCCGCCGGGAACCAAGTGGGAGGACCTGCCGGACGGCTGGGTCTGTCCCGTCTGCGACGCCGGGAAAGACGACTTCGAGCGGATCGAGGCGGCCAAGCCCTCGGCGGAGCCCGCGTCCGACGCGCCGTCCGTGCTCATCGTCGGCGCCGGGTTGGCGGGGTACGGCCTGGCCCGCGAACTCCGCAAGCGCTCCGCCGAGATTCCCATCGTCGTCGTCACCGCGGACGGCGGCGAGGTCTACGCCAAGCCCATGCTGTCCAACGCCCTGGCCAAGGGCCATTCCCCCGACGACCTGGTCCAGAAGGAGGCGGCCGCGCTGGCCGAGGAGCTGGACCTGGAGATCAGGACGCGGACCCGGGTCGCCTCCATCGACCGCGACGCCCGCAGGGTGGTTCTGGAAGACGGCGGCGACATTCCTTACGGCCGACTGGTTTTGGCCCTCGGCGCCGATCCCCGGGTGTTTCCGGCGGACGGCTCGAACGCGGTCGGGATCGCAACGGTCAACGACCTCGACGATTACCGCGCCTGGCGCGCCGGGACGGACCAGGGAAAGCGCGTCCTTCTTATCGGCGCGGGCCTGATCGGCTGCGAGTTCGCCAACGACATGGCCGGGGCCGGGTTCGAGGTCTCCGTCGTCGATCCCGCCCCATGGCCTCTGGCCCGGCTGCTGCCCGAGGAGATCGGCGCCATGCTGGCGGGCGCGTTGGAGAACGCCGGGGCCCGGTTCCATTTCGGACGCACGGTCGCGCGCTACGAAAAAACGGACCCGGGGTTCAAGGCGGTTCTCGACGACGGGACCGCAGTGGCCTTCGACCACGCGCTCTCCGCCGTGGGGCTCGCGCCCAGAACCGGGCTGGCGAAAGACGCCGGGCTCGAGGCCAAGGCCGGGATCGTCGTCGACCGGCTGTTGCGGACCAGCGATCCGGCGATCCACGCCATCGGCGACTGCGCCGAGACCGAGGCCGGGCCGCTTCCCTTCATCGCGCCCCTTATGGCCGAGACCCGGGCGCTCGCGGCGACCTTGGCGGGGGAGGAGACCCCGCTTCGGCTTCCGGCGCTTCCCGTGGTGGTCAAGACCCCCGCGCTGCCGCTGGTGGTCTGCCCGCCCAAGCCGGGCGCGGAGGGCGCATGGACGACGGAGCGGGCGGACGACGGGGCCACCGCCGTCTTCCGGACCCCGGACGGCCAGGAGATCGGCTTCGCGCTCGCCGGAAGCGCAACCGACAGGCAACAGGAAATGGCGGGGCGCATGCCGGACCTCTTGGCGTAGGCGAAACGCCCAGGATCGCCCCTCCATTGCGGCCCGGTCCCAGGTGTGGTAACTCCTTGGACATTCGCGCCGGGGAGTAGCGCAGCCTGGTAGCGCAGGTGCTTTGGGAGCATCAGGTCGCTGGTTCGAATCCAGTCTCCCCGACCATTCTCCGCCACGTCGAGCGATGGCTTTCACCAACCCGCACCGGGAAATCTGAGTTCGTCGAAAAAAGACGTCGCCGGCTATCCCGCGCCGCCGCCTTTCCGCGCCTTCATGACCACGAATGTCACGTCGTCCCGCCTCGGGGCGTGGGCGCGGAAGTCGTCGAGCGCCCGCTCCACGGCCTGGCGGATTTCGTCCGCGCTTGCGTCGGCGTTGGCGTCGATCACGGCCTTCAGCGCGTCCTTGCCGAATTCCGCGCCGTCGGGGTCGCGGGTCTCCCAGACGCCGTCGGTGCCGATGACGAGGACGCTTCCCGGTGGCGGGGCCGAGCCCGAGTTCTCGTGGAAAATCCAGTTCCCGTCCACGCCGAGCGGGATGTCCTCGCCCGCCAGCTCCTCGAACCCGCCGCCGGGACGCCGGACCAGGGCCGGGTCGTGCCCGGCGCTCGCCCATCGGAGGGCTTCGCCGTCGATTTCCAGACAGAACAGGGTCATGAAGCGTCCGCCCGCCACGTCCGAGGCCAACTGCCGGTTCACGGCGCCGATGCGTTTCGCCAGGGGCTCGGGCCGCTCCGCCGCGCCGCGCAGGGAGGCCCGCGCCGTCGTCATCAATAGGGCCGAAGCCACCCCGTGCCCGGTGACGTCGCCGACCGCGACGGCGAGCCCGCCTCCCGGCAGGGGGATGAAGTCGTAATAGTCTCCGCCGGTCTCGTCGCAATAGACGCTGCGCCCGGCGATATCCCAGTCGGGATGGTCGGGCGGGGTCTCGGGCAGCAGGTGCTGCTGGACGTCCTGGGCCAGCCCCAGCGCCTGGCGCACTCGCATGCGGTCGGCCAGCTGCGGCACCATGGCGTTGAAGGCCCGGGCCAGGTCGCCGGTTTCGTCGTTGCGCGCGATGTCGGCGCGGGCGTCCAGGTCGCCTTCGGCCAGATCGCGGGCGGCGGCGGCCACGGCGCGAACCGGCTCGGTCACTTCGCGCGACGCCATGATCGCCGCGCCCGCGACCACTAGGATTGTGGCGCCCAGGATAACGCCCACGGCGGCAAGCTGGCGGTCGCTTTCGCCGCGAACGTAGGCCTGCACGCTATTGACCGTCGCGGCGATTTCCCCGGTGGGGACGATCACCAGCAACTGGCTTCCAAACTCGTCCATGGGCCCATGGCTCCAGATCGAGTCCACGCTTGCGTGGTCCATGCGCCAAAGGCCGGGCTGCTTCATCATCATGCGCTCGACCATGCGCGCGTTCCTATCCGGATCGTCTCCGGCCAGGGTTTCGCGCCCGGCCCGCCATTTCCGTCCGTCGGCGAACTGGCGCGCGATGACGCGAAGGGACTTCCGCCCGGTCCCGTCGATCTCCCACGCCACCAGAAAGGCCCTGGCGCCCGCGGGCATGCCGGGGCCGGACGAAATCGCGTCCAGAACGGGAAACACCGCCACATCCATGCCCGCCACCCCGGCGACCGCGCCGTTTGGCCCGCGCACGGGCGCGGAGACGGTCGCGACGATCTGGCCCGTGGTGGCGTCTTCGACGGGCGGGTTCCACACCATGGCGCCGATGTCCGAGGCCAGTACGTACCAGGGGCGCATCCGGGGGTCGTAATCGTCGGGATACTCGCCGTGGCCGGGATAGGAAGCGTGGACCCCCGATTCCAGGGCCGTGTAGATCCAGTAGAACAGATCGCTCTGGTTCCGGTACAGGTCCCGGTACAGGTCCGAAAGCGCCGACAGGCGGGCGACGTCGCCCCGGACGGCCGCCGCGTCCGCGCCCGGGGCTCGCAGGATCACGGGATGGCGCAGGCTGATGGCCAAGGGCGCCGACAGGCCGCCGGGCGCGTGGATGCGGTGTTTTTCGGACAAGCGGATGTCGGGTGGCGCTGCGCCGCCCCTCTCGAAGTCGCGCGGGCGGTAGACGGGCCTTTCGAGCGGCGGCGGAGGCTCGGCCAGCAGGCGCTCCACTTCCCGGACCTGAAGCCGGAGCGCCATTTCCATGAACAGCTTCTCGCGGTTCATCAACTCGGCGGCGGAGACGACCATCTGGCGGATGCGCCCGGTGACCTGATCGGTCAAGGCCTGGGTCCCCCGGCGTCCGACCTCGGCGCTCAGCTCCTTTTGCGTTGCGTGGACGAACCAGCCGACTCCCGCCAGCGGCGCCACCGCCAGCAAAAGCAACAGAACCAGAAGCTTGCCCCGGATGCCCATTAGGATGCCATTTTCCCCACCATGACGTTGAGGGAGCGCAGCAGCGTTTTCAGGTGCTCGACGTCGTTCGCGTGGCGCTTGAAGCCGTAAGCCGCGCGTTGGACGAAATCCGAGAGCTCCTCGAGGCCCAGGCCCGCGTCTCGGATGGATGCCTCGCTGGGGGCCAACAGCTCCTCGATCATTAGCCGATAGCGCTCGCCCGCGGCGGCGATCTCGTCGCGGCCAGCCGCGTTGAAACCGCTGATGATGTCGTCGGCGTCGGGGGACGCGCTGATCAGTTCGAACGGCCGGACGGCCATGTGCGCGAACAGAATGTCGAGCTTGTCCGCGAGCCCCGAACACGCCTCCCATTCCGCCCGGACCGCCGCTATCCCCTCGTCGGTGTAAAAGCGGATCGTCGCGCGCAGGATTTCGTCCTTGTTGGGGTAGGCGTTGTACAGGGTCTGGCGCGCGATGCCCGCCTCGCGCGCGATGTCGTTCATGGTCGTGCGCTTCACGCCGTAACGGGTGAACATGCGGACCGCCGCCTCGATAATGTCTTTTTCGCGCGCGCTCATGAAAAACATATTGACAATATCAGTCGAAATGTCAAATATGGACATATCGACGTATTTTGTCCAATTGCCGAAGGGTGGACGGTTTCCGCTGATGGCCGAAAGGGTTCGCGTTGCCGGGTCATCGTGGGACGGATGATCCGCCGGGACAGGAGAAAACCATGGACGCCTTCATGATCAACAGACGTTTTCGGTATTGCTGTTGGCGGCGGCGATGGGCGTTCCCTTCGCGGGATGCGCGCCGACGACGGACTGGACCCAAGCTCTCGACGCGTTCGAGGCCGAGCGCGTTCTGGTCCTGCCGTGATGCGAGCCCCGTTTGATTCGTTCCGTATCAAACGGAACCGCGTGACGCTCGGCGCCGCGCGGGCTTGGCCCTCTTGAACGAAAGCGAGAGTCTCTCGACATGGAAACGATGACCGCCCAGGACCCCCGCGTGGCCGCGCGCCGCCGCAGGATAGGCCGCATTCATAAATTCGCCTTCAAGGCGTTCCTGATTTTCTTTCCGGCGCATGCGTACGTGGGGTGGCGGCTGCTGGCGGACTTGCCGATGGATTTGGCGGGGCTGGTTCTTGGCTGGCTCGCCCTCGCGGTTTCGTCAGCCCTTATACCCTATGGGACGCTCGCCTCGTTTTTCGTCGCGGATCGGAACGTGGCCGACCGCCTTGTCTGGGTCGGCGCGGTCATGATGGGCTGGTTCTCGTCCTTGCTGGCCTTCACGGTCGTCCGCGACGTCGCGTTGCTGTTTCCAGCGGCGGGATCGTGGACGACGGAAAGCGCGGCCCTGGTCTTTGCGGCGTCCGTGGGGGCGACGCTGATCGGGTTCGCCAATGCGCGGCGGGTGGCCAAGGTGGTCCGCGTCGACGTCGCGCTCGACAGCCTGCCCGCCGCCTTTGACGGCTTCGCCATCGCGCAGATCTCCGACATTCACGCGGGCCCGACGATCAAGGCCGGTTACGTGCGAGGTATCGTCGAGCGCGTGAACGCGCTGGAGCCCGACATGATCGCCATCACCGGCGACGTGGTGGACGGCCGCGTGGATCAGTTGTTCGAGGAAACCGCGCCGCTGGCCGATCTTCGCGCTCGCCATGGCGCGTTCGTGGTGACCGGGAACCACGAGTACTATTCCGGCGCGGATGAATGGATGCGGGCGTTCGGCGATATGGGGCTAGGCCCGCTCGAAAACGAACACGCGGTCATCGAGAAAGACGGCGCAAAATTGGTGGTCGCGGGCGTGAACGACTTCAGCGCCGCCCGCTTCGATCCCGCCCGCGCCAGCGATCCCGCGGCCGCGGTCGCGGGAAGTCCCGCGGACGCGCCAAAAATCCTGCTCGCCCACCAGCCTCGCTCGGCGTGGGCGGCGGAGGCGGCGGGGATCGACCTGCAACTGTCCGGACACACCCATGGCGGCCAGTTCTGGCCCTGGAATCATTTCGTGCGCCTGCAGCAGCCGTTTACGGCGGGGCTTGCGCGGTTGGGGCGTCTATGGGTCTACACCAGCCGGGGAACCGGGTATTGGGGACCGCCCAAGCGTTTCGGGGCGCCGTCGGAAATCACCTTGATCACGCTTCATTCCGGCGTGGAGAAGAAAATCGCGACCAGAAAGCCCATCAAGGCGGACAGCTCGACCACCGAGTCGCCCTTGAGGTAGGCCTCGGGAATCATGGTCTCGGCGATCATGGTCAGCATGGCGCCGGCGGCGACGCGGGAACTGTGAAACTTTCTTTACGGTTATTCTAGCCGGCCACGCCCTTGAAATGGTCGAAAATGGTCCAGCCGCCGATGGCGAGAAAACCGATCCCGGCGACGAGCTTCAACGGAAACCGGTCCAGGTATTGGCTGGCGAGGCTTCCGACGAAGACGGCCAGGGCGGTCGAAAGGCACAAGGCCCCCGCCGCCGCGAAAAACACCATGATGGGGCTGTGTTTCGAGTCGGCGGCGAACAGAACGGTGGCGAGCTGGGTCTTGTCCCCCAGCTCGGCCAGGAACACGGCGGAGAAAATGGCGATCAGTTGGCCCATGGCGGCGCCCTCATGTCGGTGAGTCGCATTCGCATTTGTTCGTGATACGCACAATCCCACGTCGGCGACGGTTTTTCAACCGGCCAAACCTCTGGAGCCGATTACGTCGTTTATATTGAAGAGGGGCGATCAGGCGGTGATGTCGAAGAACAGGCCCGGTCCGATGCTGAGCCTGCCGGACGAGTCCTGCCCCTGTCCGGAATCCCGGGCCTGGATGACCGTATTGATCTTGGTCAGCAGGGATTCGTCGGTGAACAACTCCTGAAGCTGCTTCAGGTCGTCGACATGGTTGGAGGCGACCTTGATCGCGGTGTTCACCAATTCCGTCGCCTTGGCGTGGTCGGTGTCGGAGATCATGCCCAGGTTTTCCAGGCCCAGGCCACGCCGGTCCAAGGCGCGGATGCTGACGTCCTGAAGCGCGAGCCCCTTGGTGTCCATGGGCCTCGGCGTGAACCGGAGCGAGCCGCCGGTCCGGGACGTCTGCAGCTGATAGATGGGCGACTCGCTGGAAATCAGGTTGATGTCGTCGAACCCGGCCTGGCTTACGATCTGGTCGATCTCGCGGAGCACCACGGCGATTTCGGACTGCTTGACGAAGCGGGCCTGATCGGTGCCGCGGACGGTCGCGTCCATGTCCGCGTGCAGCAAGAGGCTTTCCAACTTGTCCAGCTTGTTGAGGATTTGCTCTCCGGCGCTGACGGCCTTCAGGGTCGCGCCCTGGCCGCTTTCATACGCAAGCGCCGAAAAATCGGCGACCTTGCGCTCCACCGTCCGGTTTTCCAGATTGGTGAGCCCAGTCGAGAAACTGGCGGGCGTGATCATGCCCGTGGATGCTGACGCGACCGATATCGCCATCAACGAAAGCCTTCTGCCGTGACGCCCGAGTTGGGGCATGCGCGCATTCGACGCGCATTTCAACATCGAAGATCATAGCACAATTCCGCGCGGAAATCAAAAGCGCTTAAGAATCGTTTAAGAAAAGAGAACCTTTCGCGCCTTGGCCGCGGCGACGCCGGTTTTCACGGGCGCGCCCATGTCGGCGAGCACGGCTTCGAGCGCGGTCAGGCACAACAGGACGTTTCGGGCGTTGCAGCTTTGGCCCATCAGCCCGATGCGCCACACCTTGCCCGCGAGCGCGCCGAGCCCGGCGCCGATCTCGAGCCCGTATTCGCCGATCAGGCGTTTGCGGACAGCGGCCTCGTCCACGCCGTCGGGGACGGTGACGGCGTTGAGTTGGGGCAGGCGGCAGTCCTCGGCGACCAGGATGCCGAGGCCCATGGCGTCCAGCCCGTCGCGAAGCGCGCGGTGGTGGAGCGCGTGGCGGGCCCAGGCGGCCTCCAGCCCCTCCTCCATCAGCATGACCAGCGACTCGTGCAGCCCGTACAGGGGATTGACCGGCGCGGTGTGGTGATAGGTGCGCGCCGCGCCCTCGGGGCTCCAGTAATCCATGACCAGGTTCAGGTCCAGAAACCAACTCTGGACCTGGTGGTTGCGGCCCCGGACCATGGCCGCAGCCCGCTCCGAAAACGTGACCGGGGAAATCCCGGGCGCGCAGGACAGGCATTTCTGCGTTCCGGAATAGGCCGCGTCCGCGCCCCATTCGTCCACCAGCACCGGAATTCCGCCAAGCGACGTCACGGCGTCGACGATGGAAAGCGCGCCGTTCTCGCGGGCCAGCGCGCATAAGGCGCCCGCGTCGGACTCCACGCCGGTCGAGGTCTCGGCGTGGACGAAGGCCAGCGCCTTGGCGTCCGGGTTGGCCTTCAAGGCGTCTGCGGCCTTGTCCAGGCTGACCGGCCGGCCCCAGTCGTCCTCGACCATCACCGCCTTGGCGCCGCAGCGCTCCACGTTTTCCTTCATCCGCGCGCCGAACACGCCGTTGCGGCACACCACCACGGTGTCGCCAGGCTCGATCAGGTTGACGAAGCAGGTCTCCATCCCCGCCGAGCCCGGAGCGGACACGGGGATGGTGAGCGCGTTTTCGGTCCGGAACGCCTGGCGCAGCAGGGACTTCAGCTCCTCCATCATCTCCTGGAACGCGGGGTCCAGGTGGCCGATGGTGGGCCGGGCCATTGCGGCGAGCACCCGCGGATGCACGTCCGACGGGCCCGGGCCCATCAGGACGCGCTGTGGCGGATTAAAGGATTTCACGGCCATGGGATCAGGGCGCGGGGGTAAGGGTCAGGTATCCCAGACCGGCGGCCGCGCCGAACCCGATGTTGCCTTCCAGCGCCAGGGGCTGAAGGGTGAAGCGGTCGTCGTTGCCTCCGATGAGAACCTGGGCGCCGACGCCGACGCCCGCGGTCGCGGAGGCCTTGGGCCCCACGTACTGTCCCGCGAGGGCGTGGCGGCCGAGCCCGACGCCGCCCGCGCTGAACACCGCGTAATGGACCATCTTGGACTGGGTCCATTCCAAGTCCACGCCGAGCATGACGCCCATGGTCCCCTTGTAGCGCTCACGCCCGTCGGAGGCGACGAATTCGCAGTTGAGGCCTTTATTGGAGTACAGAACCCAGTTGGTCATGCGCTCGGGGTCCTGCTCGCATTGCAGCATGCCGACCTGGAACTCGTCCTCGGCCTGCGTCGTCGCGGGCGCTCCGAGAACCGCCGCTGCGGCCATGGCGCCGATCAAGGCGATCGCTTTTTTCATCTCCCGTCCTCCTCCTTCGCGAATATTCTTGTCGATTGGGATGACAGAAGCGGGAAATGATGTCAACGGCGGGGGGGAATCATCAGCGCAAGGCCCGAGCCGCCATTGACCCCGATGACAAAGGCCCGAGTTATCATGGTCGCTTCATGACGCAAGGCGTGAATGTCCCGCCCAACGGTGATTTTGGCAACGCGGAACTACTTCAGCCCCCGACTGCCCAAATGCAGCGAGATCAATTCTTCCAGGCCATTGATCAACCTTCCGAGATCGACGCTCCGGATCCTTGCGGAAAGCGCTTCCAGGCGATCGCGGCGGCGGCCCCAGTGGACAAGGAGTCGCTCTTCGATACCTGAATTCACGAGCCTTCCTTCGACGGCCTCCAGATCTTCCGACAGCAAATCCCCCGGATCCAGAACCCCATCGCTTAAGGCCAGGGAGAAAACGCCGCTCGTGAAATCCCTGTCCTTGATTTCCCGTTGCCACGTGCTGACGGCGTTTCCTATGCGGCCCATCACCTGGGCGTTCCAGATGGCCTCCCTCAACAGGCCAATTTCACGTTTTTCAAAGGCGGGGGACGCCATGATGTCGATCAGGGCGTTAATCATCATGTGCATGTTGTGGGGTTGGTATAAATCGTGCTCGGCATTGTTCAGGCGGGCGGGATCAATGTTGACGATCAAGGCGTAGCGCATGCAGTTCAGTAATTGCCGGTAATCGAATTCCAGAAGATCCTCGAATTCCGCATGGCGGGGCAGGCGCCGGGTCCGGTGTTCGATTTCCTTCCAGACCCGGGCGGTGAAGTCGAAATAATCGCGAAATTGGGGCGGAATTCGCTCTCTGTCCACGAAGGACGATTCGAAAGAAATCAGCAGCATCTGGTCCACCAGCGCCCGGTCCTGGATCTGATCGGCCGCGTCGTCCAGCATTACGTCGAACATTACCCCGAGGAACTTGATGCCCAGGACCTCGCTCGACAGTTGCGGATCGACGGAGCTCAAGGCCGTCAATTCCAGGCCCTTGCAGACCCACCTCCAGAGGAAGGCGTGACGTTCGCCCCATTTCCCGTATTCGTCCACGAACTCTTGGAGTTCGCTGGAGAGATCACGGCCATGGATCCCCTCTATCTTTTCCTTCAACCGCGCTGGGGCGGTTCGGCATTTCAGCTCCTCCAGAATCGCATCCCGGTCAAAGGCCGAGCGCACCACCGTCTTGATGTCGCGCGTATCCTGAAGTTCGAGCGCGACCCACTCCGCGCCGAATCCGGCGGGGTGGTCGCCTCTCGTTTCCATCGACCGCCATCGGACCTCGACAGAGCCGGACAACAGCCCCACGCCATAAAGCGACGTGACCTTAATCTTCCGGCGCTCCCCCTCGGCGGGAGGGTCTTTGGTGGCGATGAAAAGCCCTCCCTCGGACAGGTTCATCGAGACCGTGTCCCGGACGGCGCCGTCCGGCTCAAAAATCTGGGTCGCCAGTGAGAATCCCACCCTTTCCCTTCTGCGCGAGTCGTTCATGAAACGGATTCTCCCCAATGCGCCTTTCCAGACCTCGACGAGGTAAGGCATTTTATAGGGTGCTGGCCCATAAGTAACGAACGGCCTTTCGGGGCGCGCCTCTTATTGGATGCGAAGGATGCGCCGGTCTTTTTTCGGCCCCGCCGTCGCCGCGTTCATCGAAAACTATAGATCAATGCGCCGAGCAGTTATTATCTCATACGTATCAAGTATCTATTTATCGGAAACGGTCAACGCCTTCTTCTTCGGCCCCTGGTCGCCGGAGCGCCAGCGCAACCGGAGCGTCAGGCTGTTGGCGTCCTCGTCCTGGCCCGCGGTGATCTTCAGGTGCAGCAGGCCCTCGGGCTGGAGCACCACCTCGCCCCGGTCGTCCGAAAGCGTCACCTTGCCCTTGGCGACGCCGTTGGTCAGCGCGGTCAGGATCTCCTTGATGGACTTCTGGTCCTGTAGGGATTCGTGGCGGAAGTTCTTGGCGTCCTGCTTCATGCCGTCGCGTCCTTCAAGGCCTCCAACGTGAGGAAGGGATCGAAGACCTTGGCGTAGGGGACGTCGGAGCTGACGCCGACGACCCGGCCCTCGAGCTGTTCGTATTCGCCATGGCGCAAAAGGATGGCGGCGAGCGGCTCATGAATCGTTGAGCAGCGCCGCGAGATCGATGACGAAGCATCGAAGCGCGCTTTGCTTGAGCCGTCCCGCCGCCTGCTCCGGCGTCACCCAGAGGCGTTCGCGATGGCTTTCCTCCCACTCGGCTTCGGGGATGGTGCGGGTCACCTCCATGGGATAGACCGTGCATTTGCAGGTCGCGCCCCATTTGTCGTAGGTGTAGCCGCCGATGGCGTCGTTCCAGACCCGCCCCTCGACGCCAGCCTCCTCGAACGCCTCCTTGGCCGCCGAGTCCTGGGGCGACATGCCGGGGTCCTTGATGCCCTTGGGAATCACCCAATGCTTCTGCTTGCTGGACGAGATCACCAGGATTTGCAGCTGGCCCTCGTGCCAGCGATAGGGGATCACCGACGACTGCTTGTAGTAATAGGCGGGCCTGGGGCGCAGGTCCTCGGCTCCGGGGGCGGGATAGGGGAATTGTATCGGCAAGTCGTCCGGATTGACGATTTCCATGAGCGTGGCCGCGTTCCGTTTCAGGTCGCTCCAGTCGTCCGGCATTTCGAGCCTCACCAGAAACCCCGGGGCCATGCCCGCCGGGATGCCGGAAAGATGGGACGCCAGCGCCTCTACGCCCGGGTTGTGCCCGACCAGCATGAGGCGGCCGGGTCCGTCCGGAAATCCGGCGAGCACGTCGAGAAGCGTGTCCCTCGACGCCTCGTAGACGCGGCCGTCGGTGGTCATGCCGTTCGTGTTTCCGCCGCCCGCCTTCAAGCATTTTTCCGCCGTGGTCTGGGCGCGCTCGGCCGGGGACGTCACCGTCGCGTCCGGGAGCGCGTCCCGTCCCTGCAGCCAGACGCCGACGCGCTGGACGTCGCGTTTGCCGCCGTTGGTCAATGGCCGGTCGAAGTCCTTCCCTCCGGTCCAGGCGTCGGCCTTGCCGTGCCGCAGGATCAACAGCTCCCGCGTCATGTCTCGTCCCCCATCAATAGCTCCGTGCAATGGCGCGCAGCGCCCTCGAAATCCACGCGACCGGTGGCTTCATAAAATGATACGCCTTCGAAGGTCTTCAGGTAAGCCTCTTGGTCCAGGGGCGTGTTATCGGCGAAGAACGACCCGTCGGCGTACTGATAGAACGGGCCCGGCGACTTCATCACCGCGGGCAGCAGGTCGCGGCGCTCGGAAGGGGCCACCGGCCGGATCGCGAATTCGTCCTCGGACGCGCGCGACCAGTTGAGGATCAGGAAGGCGGTGAGCGGCGCCTCGGAAGCAATTCGCCCGGGGCCGTACAGGCGTTCGACGTCCACGTCGTATTTCTCCTCGATCTCCCAGAGTTCGTCCGGGGGGAGGGCCAGGAGCGCGTCGCGCCGCGCTTTGGGGATCAGGCCTTCCAGCCGGGGATTGTGGATCGCCGTGCCGGGGTTGATCCGGGGGAGCTTGGGAACTCCGCGCGCCGCCGCCCCTCCATCGACGTTATGGACGAACAGGCGGTCGTTGCTCAGGAACGCTGTCGCGTCTTTTTCCATTAAATTGAGCATCAATGTCGATTTCCCGCCACCGGAGAACCCGGCCAGCCCCAAGGCGCGGCCGCCCCGGGCCACGCCCGCCGCGTGGCAGATCATCCAGCCCCGCCGTTGCAGCCAATTCATGTACTGGGCGTTGACGAAGTTGATCACCTGGTTGTCGTTGGCGAGGCAGGGGCCGGCGGCGACGGCCTTGTTTTCTGATTGCAGGAACATCATTCCGGTTCGGACCTTTCGAACAAGCCGCGCGTCCGGCAGGTCGGCGTAGGCGTCCTTGCGTCCGGTCTTGCCTCCATCTCGTTTCCAATCGACGAAATTCTCGTCGAACTCCGGGGCGGCGCGCTCCCAGGCCAGGATGTCCACATGGGGCTCCGCGACCGGCGCGACGGCGTGGCGGAAATAGTCCTTAAGACGCGCGATCAGTTCGGGGGCGTTGGTGCGGAGCCTGATCGCGAACCCCCCAAAGTCGAGCGCGAGTTCGTTGCCGCAAGGGGCGAGCCCGGCGCCGAGCTCGCGAGCGGCGGCCTCGGCGTCCATCATGACCGGTCCTCCAGGGTCTTCAGGATATGCTCGGCGTACAGCGCGGCGGCGTCGATGCCGATCCCTTCCTTGGCCCCGCGGAAACCGCCGAAGGCGGAGACCTCGAACACGACCGGCCCGTCCGCGCTTTCGGCCACGTCCACGGTGGTGAAATCCATGCCGAACAGGGCCTCGGCGCGTGCGGCGAGGCGGATGGTCTCTTTCGGCGGCTCATGGGCCTCGTAGCGCCCGCCGCCGTGGATCGTGGTGTTCCAGGCGTCGCCGCCGGACACCCGGGCGTAGGTCCCAAGGTATTTCCCGCCGAGGAACACCATGCCGAGGTCGCGGCCGGGAAGGTCGAGCTTGCGTTGGATGTACATCACCGGGTTTTCGGCCTTGAAGGCTTCGACGTCGCGGCGGATGTCGTCTTTCGGGCGGCCGGACTCGATCACCGCCATGCCCCGGGCCTTGGTGGAGTAGAGCGGCTTGAACACGGCGGCGCCGAAATCCTCGACGGCCTGGACGGCGGCGTCCGCGTCCTCGGTCACGCGGGTGTCGGGCATGGGGATGCCTCCGGTTCTGAGCGTCACGGTGCAGCTCAGCCGGTCGATCATGCGGAGCATGGTCTCGGCCGGGCTGAACACGCGGACGCCCCGCGCCTCGGCCACGCGAAGCATTTCCAGCCGGTCCAGGGTGTCGGGGCCATAGACCGCGCTGACTTTCTTGACCGCGAGCGCGTCGAGGCCGCAAAGGTCCATATTAGAATACGTAAGGCGTAAATTATCCATATCGAGCGCCACGCCGCCCATGTCGACGACCAGCCGGAACCCGGTCCGCTCCTCGATCGCGTCGGCCAGGGTCTCGGTCGACCATTTGCCGGGGATGCCGATCACGCCGATCCGTCTAGTAGCCAACGAACAGGTCCTCCACCGGCGCCTTGAACGACTTCAGGGATTTCGGGTCGGCTTCCAACGCGCGCTCCAATAGATAGCGCGCCCGCATGAACATGGCCCCGGCCAGCGACGGGTCCAGGATGAACCGGGTCGAGGTGGCGAAGGAGCGGGCGAGGGCGAGGGCGAGCCTGGCCTCGAAGGTCTTGTCCCCCGACCGGCGCGCGAAGGTCCGGGCGAAGGCGCTGAAATCCACTGCCGCCGCCCGCGCGCGCCGCCGCATGGGGGCGTCGAGGGTCTGAAGACGGTAGAGGGAGACCATGAACACGGAAATATCCTGTACGTAATCCATATTTCTAGACCGGTGCAGGTCGATGAAGCGGATGTCCTTCTCCGTTTCGTCGTAGATGATGTTGTCCAGGTTGAAGTCCCCGTGAATGAAGACCGAGAACGGGGCGGCGACGCCGTCCTCGAACGCGCGGGCCTTTTCCAGCAGTGCGTCGAAATGGGGGATGGCGAGCCCGTTGATGCGCGCTCCGCCGGACCGGAAGTCGGAATGCACGGCGTAGACCTCGTCGATGCGCCGGGCGAGTTGGCCGGTGTAGTCGCCGGCGACGGGCTTCTTCACCTGGGTGTCCGACCAGACGTCCCGTAGCGTCCGCTTTAGGCGCTTCAGCGCCGCGTCCAGCAGCTTCGGACGGCGGTCGAGCAAAATTTGCTCGAAGGTGAGGCCGGGCAGGTGCTCGATGAGCAGGGCCGCGCGTTCGCCGCGTTTCCGGTAAGACAGGATTTTCGGGGCCAGACCCGGCTGGATGCGGTTCCAGGCTTCGACCCGCTCGCGCTCTTCTTTCAGCTTGCGCTTCTTGCCGTCCTTGAACACCGCGATGTAGCCGTCCTGGTCGTCTTCGCAGGTTATCCCCGAAACGCCGCCGCCGGACTTGGTCTCGGCGATGGGCTCGACGCCGAGGGTCGAGAAGGCTTTGCCGTCGTCCAGCGTTTTCACCGAATCCTGGAACGTGTGGTAGCGGTCGATGCTGAGCGGGCGGCCCATGGAGACGGACAGGATGGCCTCGCCGATGTCGAGCAGGCTGTCGCCCATTTCCTCGATGCGGTGCGCGATGAAGAGGTGGGACAGCGCGTCCTCGGCGTTCTTGCGGGTCTTCAGCTCCTTTTCGAAGCGGGCGACCAGTTTCTTGAACTCCCGGTCCAGGCGGACCTCGATCCGGCCGATCTCGAGCGCGAGGGCGGCGTCGCCCGCGTCCACCGCCGGGCCGATCAGGGAGACGCCTTTTTCCACGCGGGCGAGAAGGGCGGCGTAGTCCCGCTGCTTGCGCCGGTTGGCGATGCGGATGTTTTCGGCTTGGCGGAGGCAATGGCGGCAGAGCTCGGCAATGCGCTCCAGGTCGGTGGCGATGGACTCCATGGCCCGGAGCGCCAGGGTGCCAGCGCCGTTGCTTTTCTTTTTACGTAATTCATCAATGCATTCTTCGTGAATGCGCATCTTCAGGTTATAGGCGTAGCCGCTGCGGTCCAGGATCTGGCGCGCGTCGCCCAGGGACGCGGTCTCGAACAGGGCGCGGAGCCCCGAAACCTGGGAGCCGACCTCGACCAAAAGGAAGGTCAGATTTTCGCGGACGGCGAGGGGGACGCGCATGCCTACTCCATCTCGCCCATGTAGACCGGCCGCGTCCCATCCGAAAAGGCGGCGAGCGTGTCCGCGAGCCCGGCCGGGAACACCGGCCGCGCCTTCAACTCGTCGATGGCGAGCCAAACCACGTCGATCTGGTGGCGGTCGGGCTTGGAGCCCATGACCGGGACGTAATCGTCCGGAACGGCGCAGGAAAACAGAAACTCCACCTGATGGCGGTACGTTTGCGGCCTCGTCCCGCGGGGTTTGCGGAAATCGGCGACCCGGATCAGGTCGATGATTTCGACGGCGACGCCGATTTCCTCCCGGCATTCGCGTTGCAGCGCGGCCTCCAGCGTCTCGCCCAGGTCCTGGGAGCCGCCGGGGAGCACGAACCGCTCGCCGTATTCGGGGCTTTTCTTGCGCAGGAAAAGGACCCGTCCGTCGCGAACCACGACGGCGCGGACGCCATTACGTATCCCTGGGAGGACGCCTTCCAAGCTTGAGGATCCTTTCGACCGCGCGTTCATTTTCTGATGGTTTCCATAACATAATAGCGGTCGGGACCGGTTTTTTACAACGACGGCAATGTTAAATTTTCCAGCCCCGCGCCCTGGACGCGGGAGTTCGAGGATATGACCGGAATGTCTCTGGAATGTTGCGCCGCGACATATTTTTTCGCACCGCAGAAATAATGTGGAAATAAAGATATGCTAGGGTCTTTCCCGAGTTCAAGGAGCAGGACTCACGCGTCGGCGTCAGAAGACGTCGAAAGGAAACGGATAATAAAAACGATGAAACCTTTTCCGTTACCACGCCGATCCGGCGAAGTTCTCTCTGCCTTTCTTGCCTCCATCGTGGGCATACAAGCGCGATCTTGAATGTTTGATGCGTTAAACGCGCTTTTTCCCGAAACGCCTTCCAGCCAGGCGGAATTGCGATAGGCGGCGCGCCATGGGTTCGCGCGCCAGGAGGCCCAAGATGCCGAGCCCCAAGATCATCAATGAAGCATTCGTAATATTGCTCGCGGCCCTCGTGGTCGCGCTCTGTTGGCCGGCGCCCCTGGCCGCAACGTCCCACAGCACGGCGGATCACGGGAAGTTCCAGGCGCTCCAGGGCCCGTTCGGAAGCGGCCCCGACGTGACACGGGCCTGCCTGTCCTGCCACACCGAGGCGGACAAGCAATTGCACAAGACCGTGCATTGGACCTGGGAGTACGAGAACGCCGAGACCGGCCAGACGCTCGGCAAGAAGCACGTGGTCAACAACTTCTGCACCGCGGTCACCACGAACGAGGAGAAGTGCAACGAGTGCCACATCAGCTATTCCGACAAGGCGGCCCAGTCCAAGGAGGAGCGCGTGGTCGATTGCCTGGTGTGCCACGACACCACGGGCGCGTATTCGAAAAAGCACGCTCCCGACGGCGCCGCCCTGGCCGAAATCGCGGGCGGCGTCGGGCGCACCTCGCGCCAGAACTGCGGCGCCTGCCATTTCAGCGGCGGCGGCGGCCACGCGGTCAAGCACGGCGACCTGGACAAGTCGCTGATCGACCCGGACCGCGACATCGACGTGCACATGGACTACGAGGGCCTGAACTTCTCGTGCTCCACCTGCCACCGCACCCAGGAGCATTCCATCAACGGAAGCCGCTACGCCGTCAACGCGTCGGACAAGCGCGGCGTCGCCATGCCCGGCGACCATGGGGCGCGCACCTCGTGCCGGTCGTGCCACGGCGAGCGCCCGATGAAGAATCAGAAGCTTCTGGACCACATCGACCGCATCGCGTGCCAGACCTGCCACATCCCCGAATACGCGCGCGGCGGCTATCCGACCAAGGTCTGGTGGGACTGGTCGACGGCGGGCAAGCGCCGGGACGACGGCAAGCCCTACATGGAGTACGACCCGACGGGCCTGGAAACCTATAACGGCATGAAGGGCGATTTCCGCTGGGACGAATACGCCAAGCCGGAATACCGCTGGTTCAACGGCGTGGTCCGCTACACCACTCCGGACGACGAGATCGACCCGACCAAGGTGGTCCCCATCAACCAGCTCGCCGGAAGCCCCGACGACCCCGACTCGCGCATTTGGCCTTTCAAGGTCATGCGCGGCCGCCAGGTCTACGACGCCGAGCGCAACACGCTGGCCGTGGCCCACCTTTGGGGCGAGGACGAGGCGGCGTTCTGGACCCACTATGACTGGGACAAGAGCCTCGCCGTCGGCATGGCCGCCACCGGGCGCGAATATTCGGGCAAGATGGGCTTCGTCGACACCGAGATGAGCTGGCCCCTCGCCCACATGGTCGCGCCCAAGACCGAGGCGCTCGGCTGTCCCGCGTGCCACACGGACGGCGGCGCGTTGGAGGCGGTCGAGGGCGTCTACATCCCCGGCCGCGACAAAAGCCCGCTTCTGGACATCGCCGGGTTCGGGCTTCTTGGGCTCACCGTCACCGGCACGCTCGGCCACGGGCTGCTCCGCATGGTCTTCCACTTCCTTCGCAAGGGCGATCGGTCATGAAACGGGTCTATGTTTTCAAGCGGTTCGAGAGGTTCTGGCACTGGAGCCAGGCGGCGCTGATCATCCTGATGCTGATCAGCGGGTTCGAAATCCACGGAACCTACGCCATCTGGGGCTTCGAGCAGGCCATCGCCGTCCACATTACCGCCGCGTGGGTCCTGATCGGGCTTTGGGTGTTCGCCATCTTCTGGCACGCGACCACCGGGGAGTGGCGCCACTACATCCCCACCACGCACAAGCTGGCGGCCATGGCGCGCTATTACTCCAAGGGGATTTTCCTGGGCGAGCCCCGGCCGTTCAGGCCGACCGAGCGACGCAAGCACAATCCGTTGCAGCGGCTGGCCTACCTGGGCTTCAAGCTGGCGATCGCGCCGATGATCTGGGTCAGCGGCATCCTGTACCTTTACTACAACCAGTGGGCCGCCTGGGGGCTGGCGGCGATGGATCTTCAGACCGTGGCCCTGGTGCATACCGGCGCGGCCTTCCTGATGGCGATCTTCCTGGTCGGGCACGTCTACATGGCGTTCGCGGGCCACACGCTGCTGTCCCACATCAAGGCCATGATCACCGGCTGGGACGAATACGAGGAGGACGAGGCGAAGCCCGCCAAGGACAAAGGGACGCATCACCCGGTCGCCGCGGAATAAAGCTACCGCCCGTTCAGCGACCAGTCGTATTCGTGGTCCGCGATTTCGTGCGCGCCGGAGAGCCTCTCCAAAAGGCCCGGCGCGGCGAAACGTTTCAGGTGCGCGATCACGCCCTTCTCGCCTCCGAAATCCTCCGCGAACCAATGATAGATGCTGGAGACGACGAGCCCGCCGTCTTCGTCGAACCGGGCGCCGCGCGGGTGGTTGACGTATGCGCGCGCGGCGCTTTCCAGCATGGCGTCGATATTTTCCCCGCTGAAGGGTTCGGGCCGCAGGTTGGGGCAGCCGAGCGAGGCGCAGTTGACGGCGTAATGAATTCGGGGGTCCTTCCAGATCGGGCGCAGGATGCGGTGTTCGATGTCGTCGAGGCTGACGGCCTCGCCCTCCACGGTCGCGAGCTTCGCGCCCCAGGGTCCGTCCGAGAATAGGCCGGGCGAGATGTCGATGTCGCGGACGCCCTCCACCGGAAAGTGGTCGAGAACCACCCCGACCGTCAGCGCGTTGTAGAGGTTGATCCAGAACGCCAGTTGCTCGGGCCGTGCCAGGGCGGAGACGGCCACGGCTTCCAAAGACCGGACATAGGCGTCGAGGCCGCCCCGGTCCGCCTTGGCGTAGGATACGCGGTTGATCCCGTCCGCGCCCGGCGAAACGTGGCGGGCGAGGAACGCGGCCCAGCCTGAATGATCGACCTTGATCTTGGATTCCGGATCGTGGGCTGTCCATCGCGCCCAAAGCTCCGCCGACGGCGCGGCGCGCGCGTCGGTCGCGAAAACGAAAAGAAGGAATATGGCGGCGAGGCGTTTCATGGCGAAAGCCATACCCCGCCCGATCCGGAAAGGGAAATCACGAAACCGCGAGCGGGCTCGCGGTTAGCAGGTCAGTCCCAGGACGGGGAACTGATCCCATAGGCGGCGTCGGCCCAACCGCAATCCCAAATGTCGCGATGGTGCGTTCCCTCGGGATGGGGGTTGTCGTGGCGCCCGCGGCCCTTGCGTTGGGATTCGAAGCCTTCGTCCCAGATGTTCTCCCAACGATTTTCGCGGCGGCTCATTGTCTTCTCCTGTGGCCTTGCGTCGGTTTTTCGGGTTTTTCAAACCCTGTTATGGCGGACCTTACGGACCATGTATTTAAGAATTATTAAAATAGGTAAAAAAATCCTTTCCAAAACCGAGGCCGTATGCGGCGGGCGCTGGAAAATTTATTCGTTGGGGTATAAAACAATATGACGAGACGGCGCAAGCCGCATTCGCCAAGGGGAGACGGGACCATGGCCGACACCACCAAATACCTTTTGCCCGAGGATCGGATTCCCCGGTCCTGGTACAACATCGCCGCCGATTTGCCGGAGCCCCTGGCCCCGGTGCTTCACCCCGGCACCGGCCAGCCCATCGGGCCAGAGGACCTCGCCCCCCTGTTCCCCATGGCGCTCATCGCCCAGGAGGTCTCGACCGAACGCGAGATCGAGATTCCCGAACCGGTTCGGGACGCGCTGAAGCTCTGGCGCCCATCGCCATTGTACCGGGCGCATCGACTGGAAAAGGCGCTCGATACGCCCGCGCGCATCTATTACAAGTACGAAGGCGTCAGCCCGTCGGGCTCGCACAAGCCCAACACCGCCGTGGCCCAGGCGTTCTACAACGCCGAGGACGGCACCAAGCGGCTGTCCACCGAAACCGGCGCCGGCCAATGGGGCTCGTCGCTCGCCTTCGCCGGACAGATGTTCGGGCTTCCGGTGGACGTCTACATGGTCAAGATCAGCTTCAACCAGAAGCCCTATCGCCGCGCGCTGATGGAGACCTATGGCGCGCGCTGCGTGGCGAGCCCGTCCGACGAGACCGAGGCCGGACGCGCCATCCTGGCCGAGAGCCCGGATTCCAACGGCTCTCTCGGCATCGCCATTTCCGAGGCGGTGGAGGTCGCGGCCAAGCGCGACGACACCCACTACGCGCTCGGCAGCGTGCTCAATCATGTGCTTTTGCACCAGACCGTGATCGGGCAAGAGGCCATTGAGCAGATGGACATGGCCGGGGACTACCCGGACGTGGTCATCGGCTGCGCGGGCGGGGGCAGCAACTTCGCGGGCCTCGCCTTCCCCTTCATTGGCGAGAAGCTTCGCGGCGGCAAGGACGTCCGCGTGATCGCGGTGGAGCCCGCGGCGTGTCCGACGCTGACGCGCGGGACCTTCGCTTATGACTTCGGCGACACCGCGCACCTGACGCCTTTGGTGAAGATGCACACGCTCGGGTCCACCTTCGTGCCCGACGGCATCCACGCGGGCGGCCTGCGCTACCACGGCATGGGACCGCTGGTCAGCCACGCGCTCGACCTCGGCCTGATCGAGGCCCACGCCTTCCATCAGACCGGCTGCTTCGACGCGGGCGTCCAGTTCGCGCGCGCCGAAGGAATCGTTCCCGCCCCGGAATCCACCCACGCCGTGCGCTCCGCCATCGCGGAGGCGCTGCGCTGCAAGGAGGAGGGCAAGGCCGAGACCATCCTGTTCGGGCTGTCCGGGCACGGGCATTTCGACATGCAGGCCTATACGGATTACTTCGCCGACAAGCTCCGCGACGAAGCCCACGACGAGGACGCCCTCGCCCGCGCCATCGCGGGCCTGCCCCCGGTGGCCGCCGAGTAGTAGGGCGTCGGACGGAGGATTACCCCAACTGGGCCGTTGAGGCCCCGGCGAACCGTTTCGCCGCAGCCAAGGGGACCGGAGGTTCCCGCCCGGCGCCTGGGGGACTTTATCCAAACAAGCGTAAAGGTTAAGATAGGCGAAACCTGTCCGGTGTAAGAATAGGGGCCATGACGGACGCTTCGAGGATAACAGGGCCGTCCCCCGGGCCGATAACCCACCAGGGAAAGCCCAAGGGATACGCGGCGGCGGGCGAGGTTCGCGCGCTGGCCAACGTCGCGCCCCGCAACGAGTCCAGCGAACTGCAGGGCGCGCTCGATCGTCTTGACCGGATATTGGCGTCGGGCCGACCGTTAAGGACCGACGTAGAGCTTGTTGCGGAATGGTCCGGGATTGTAGGGATTAGGGCAAGAGATGGGTG